>NZ_JBEZFV010000019.1:0-110897 GCF_040649655.1 Micromonospora sp. NPDC048905
CCGACTCCGCCGACCCGAACACCGCCTCCTACTGGATCACCGTCGAGCACCTCGCCGACTGGATCGCCACCCGCGGCTACGCCACCAGCTGACCCCCACACCACCACCGCTTACACCGAAGGGCCGGACCCCACCACGGGGACCGGCCCTTTCGGCCTGATCCGCGAGCCCGGCCCGAAGCGCGCCCCACCCCACCCCGCGCCAGGTCGCCCGGTTCCTCACCCAAGCACCGCGTGGAATGAGCAGATCTTGGACACTTTCCGTTAGCGGCTAACGGAAAGTGTCCAAGATCTGTGCGGCCGGGGCGCTCAGCCTCCGGAGTCGTCCATTTCGGCGCCCTCGGGGACGGCGTCGTCGTCCCGACTGGCCAGCCAACCATCCGGCAGGAAGACCTTGCCCGGCGAGTTGGTGCGCCCACGGGGCTGGCCCAGGGCGGTCACCGGGAACGGCTCCGTCGGGTCGAGTTTGCCGAGCAGGTCGTCGAGCTGAGCCAGGCTTTCGATCATCGCCAGTGAGCGGCGGAGTTCGCCGCCGACCGGGAAGCCCTTGAGGTACCAGGCGACGTGCTTACGGAAATCGGCGCAGCCGTCCCGTTCGCCCCGGGTCGGGTTGCGGGCGGCGGCCACGAACTGGTCGACCAGCAGCTCGGCGTGCCGACGCATGGTCACCGACACCTCCCCGAGGGTCGGCAGTCGCCGCTCCGGCCGGCCGTTGAAGGCGGCCTCCAGGTCGGCGAACAGCCATGGGCGCCCCAGGCAGCCACGCCCGACGACCACGCCGTCGACCCCGGTGTGCGCGACCATCCGCAGCGCGTCGTCGGCCTCCCAGATGTCGCCGTTGCCGAGCACCGGCACGTCGAGGGCCTGCTTCAACGTGGCGATCGCGTCCCAGTCGGCGGTGCCCGAGTAGCGCTGCGCGGCCGTCCGCCCGTGCAGGGCCACCGCGGCCACGCCGGCCTCCTGGGCGGCCAGCCCGGCTTCGACGTACGTCAGGTGGTCGTCGTCGATGCCCTTGCGCATCTTGACGGTGACCGGCACCCCGGCCGGTGCCGCGGCGTCCACCGCGGCCCGCACCAGCCGGGCGAAGAGCCGGCGCCGCCACGGCAGCGCCGCGCCGCCACCACGCCGGGTGACCTTGGGTACGGGGCAGCCGAAGTTGAGGTCGATGTGGTCGGCCAGGTCGCGTTCCACGATGATCCGGACCGCGGCGGCGGTGATCTCCGGATCGGTGCCGTAGAGCTGGAGGCTGCGCGGCTTCTCGTCGTCGCCGAACGCGATCATGTGCAGGGTCTTCGGGTTCCGCTCGACAAGCGCCCGCGTGGTGATCATCTCGCAGACGTAGATGCCGCCGCCCTGCTCCCGGCAGAGCCGGCGGAAGCCGACGTTGGTGATCCCGGCCATCGGCGCCAGCACCACCGGCGGCCACACCTGGTAGCCACCGAGGGTTAACGGGCGTCCGGGCGCCACCGCGACATCACTCACCCCGCAAGTATACGGAGGGGTTCCTCCCCCTTTACCTGCCGCAGGGCGGCGCCCGGGTCGACCGACCGGGCCTACCGGGGCAGCCGTCGAGCGGTGCTGAACCCCGTCCCGCTCCGCCCCGTACAGGTCTGGAGCACGAGGTCGTATCTGCTCACCCAGTCCGGCATCGTGCCGCCCTTACGCGGCTGCCACCGGTGCCCGACCACCTGGTAGGTGCCCGCGCACGGCCCCGAGTCGACCCGCACCACCCTCCCGGCCGGGAGGTCGTTGAGCCACGCCCAACCCATGGTGTCGTGCCCCGCCAGGAGGCACGTCGGGGAGGTCGTCCACGTCACCAGCGCCCCGCTGTCGATCTTGGCCTGCGAGTGGATCGCCGTCACGGGGGCGAGACGTGTCACGGGGGCGTGCGGGGAGGTACGCCGCGCGGGACCGCCGCGGGACGGGGCCGGCTGCTCGATCCTCCACTGGGCGGCCTCGATCATCTCGGGGACCGGCGACACGGTGGTCGTGGGGACCGCACCAGCCGACCCGCGCGACGCCGAGGTCAGGTGCGGCGGCGGGGCCTGGGCGGCACCGTGGTGGGCCGTCGAGCCCGAGAGCGCCGGCAGTCCCACGACGATCGACGCCGCAGCGGTCACGCGGAGGACGGACAGTCGGTTCGCCATGTCATCCCACCTTCTCCCGATCGAGACCCAAGATATCGAAAGATGGCATTGAACTAATTTCATCGGCCCGCGACTCGCCGACGGTTCGTTTCGGGTCCCGCACCTGGTCAGGCACCAGAAAGCCCCTCCCCGACCGCGGTCGGGGAGGGGCTTTCGGAGGACGTCAGCAGCCGGGGAGGCGCTCGATCAGGTAGCGCTCGACCTGGTCCAGCGAGACCCGCTCCTGGGCCATGGTGTCCCGGTTGCGCACCGTCACGGCGTTGTCGTCAAGCGTGTCGAAGTCGACGGTCACGCAGAACGGGGTGCCGATCTCGTCCTGCCGGCGGTAGCGGCGGCCGATCGCCTGCGAGTCGTCGAACTCGACCACCCAGCGCTTGCGCAGCAGCGTGGCGAGGTCCTTCGCCTTGGGCGACAGCGCCTCGTTGCGCGACAGCGGCAGCACCGCCACCTTGACCGGCGCCAGCCGTGGGTCGAACCGCATCACCGTGCGCTTGTCCACGCCGCCCTTGGTGTTGGGAGCCTCGTCCTCGTCGTACGCCTCCAGCAGGAAGGCGAGCACCGCGCGGGTCAGACCCGCGGCCGGCTCGATGACGTACGGCATCCAGCGCTCACTCTTGGTCTGGTCGAAGTACGACAGGTCGACGCCGGAGTGCTTGCTGTGCGTGGAGAGGTCGAAGTCGGTGCGGTTGGCGACACCCTCCAGCTCGGCGAACTCGGTGCCGCCGAACTGGAAGCGGTACTCGATGTCCACCGTCCGCTTCGAGTAGTGCGAGAGCTTCTCGGCGGGGTGCTCGAAGAGACGCAGATTGTCCGCCGACAGGCCGAGGTCGAGGTACCAGTTCCAGCGCTCCTGGAGCCAGTACTCGTGCCACTGCTCGTCGGTGCCCGGCTCGACGAAGAACTCCATCTCCATCTGCTCGAACTCACGGGTCCGGAAGATGAAGTTGCCCGGGGTGATCTCGTTGCGGAACGACTTACCGGTCTGGGCGATGCCGAACGGCGGCTTCTTACGGGCGACCGTCTCGACGTTCTTGTAGTTGACGAAGATGCCCTGCGCGGTCTCCGGGCGCAGGTAGTGCAGACCCTCGTCGCTCTCCACCGGACCCAGGTAGGTCTTCATCAGGCCGTTGAACATCTTCGGCTCGGTGAAGGTGCCCTTGTTGCCGCAGTTGGGGCAGTTCAGCTCGGCGAGTGAGGTCAGCGGCTTGCCGTGCTTCTCCGCGTACGCCTCCTCCAGGTGGTCCGCCCGGAACCGCTTGTGGCAGAACTGGCACTCGGTGAGCGGGTCGACGAACTCGGCGATGTGGCCGGACGCCTCCCACACCTTGCGGGCCAGGATCACGGCAGAGTCGAGGCCGACCACGTCGTCCCGCTGCTGGACCATGGTCTTCCACCACTGCCGGCGGACGTTCTCCTTGAGCTCCACGCCGAGCGGGCCGTAGTCCCACGCCGATCGGGTGCCTCCGTAGATCTCACTGGAGGGGAAGACGAAGCCTCGGCGCTTGGCAAGGCTGACGACGGCGTCGATACGGTCGGCTGGCATGTTTCCTCCTACGCCGGCTGGCGGTCGGCGGGGGCGAGATGTGGATGGATCGGTCGGTTCGGGACAACGGTACGACCACCGTCGCCCTGAGCCCAGCAGAATACCGGTGGCGGGTCAGCTGACCCCGCAGACCTCCACGCCGCCGGTCTGCCCGTCCCGGCCGAGGCTGACCTGCTGCTGCTCCCGGTCGCCGCCGGAGAGGCTCACGTCCACCGGCACGGTCAGGTTGATGGTGTCGACCTGACCGAGCCGGAACGCGGTGACCTGCGGTTCGGCGGCGGCTCGCCGTTCGAACTCGGGCCGGGACTCGCGCCGCTGCGCGTCGTCGCAGAGCTGCTCGTACGCCCGCCCGTAGTCCCGCTCGACAAGCGCCTGGTAGTAGGCGCCGGTCACGGTGCGGGCCTGTTCCCCGATCGCCTGCACGCCGGTGACGGCCAGGCCGATGACGGCGCTGCCACCCCCGCCACAGCAGAGCACCACGGCGAGCGCGCCGACGCCGAGGCCGATCCAGAGCCGAGTCCGACGGCCCTCGGTGGGCGGCGCGGCGAACGGCGGAGCCACGCCGGGACCGGGTGGCGGGGCGGGTGCGGTCATAGGAGCAGCGTAGTGTCCGGCGGCTCAGCGGTAAGGACCCGCAGCCCGATCACTCTCGGCGACGACAACTGCCCCGCCGGGGGCGGCGGTGGCCAGCGCCTCGTACGCGGAGGGCTCGTCGACCGACTCGGCGAGCAGCGGCACGGCGCTGACCTTGACCTCGAAGGCGCCCAGTGCCCGGCGGTAGGTGCCGACCGACTCCCATTCGGTGACCAGCGACCAGTACCGGGGGTCGTCGAGCGCCCGGACCAGTTGACCGCGCAGGTAGCCGGGGCGGGCGGCCAGTGCGGTGAGGGCGGCGTGCGCCCGTTCGGTGAAGTCGTCGGCGACATCGACGTCGACCACGAACCGGTTGGTCACCAGCAACGGGTGTCCCTCCTCGTAGAGTCTGTGGGATGCAGCGTACGCAGCGCCCTCTGTTGGCCCGGTTGGCCGGGGCCAACCCGACGTCGGTGTTCCTGCTCACCCTGGTGGTGGTGCTGGTGGCGTTCTTCACGCCCGGGGTGATCGGCGGGCTGCTGACCCTCGCGCTCGCCGCTGTCCTGATCGCCCTGTTGGCGACGACCTGGGCGGTTCAGGCGCCGCAGACCCGGCTGCTTCGGCTGGTGATGCTCACCCTGCTGGTGACGGTGGGCCTCGCGAAGCTGCTCTGACATGAACCATGCGTTTTTGACAATCATTATCGTTGCCACGGACAGTTGACGACATGAGCAACCGCACCACGTCCCGTGTCCTGGCCGCCGCGACCGCCCTCCTCGCCCTGGGCGCCGGGGCCGGCTGCTCCACCGGAGGCGCTGACGCCGACCCCCAACGGGTCGACGTGGTGGCCGCGTTCTACCCCCTCCAGTTCATCGCGGAGCGCGTCGGTGGCGACGCGGTCCGGGTGACCAACCTGGCCAAGCCGGGCGCCGAACCGCACGACCTGGAACTCAACCCCAGCCAGGTCGGTCAGGTCAGCGAGGCTGAGCTGATCGTCTACCTGAAGGGTTTCCAGCCGGCGGTGGACGATGCCGTCGCGCAGAACGGTGGCGACCGGGCGTTCGACGTGACAAGCGTGCAGCCGCTGCTGGACGCGACCGCCGGCGGTCACGACCACGAGGGCGAGGAGGGGCACACCGAGGACAGCGGCGGCAAGGACCCGCACGTCTGGCTCGACCCGACCCGGCTGGCCGGCATCGGTGACCAGCTCGCCCAGCGGCTCGGCAAGGCCGACGCGGACCACGCCGCCGACTACACCGCCCGCGCGGCGGCGCTGCGCGCCGACCTGACGGCCCTGGACGGCGAGTTCCGGCAGGGCCTGGCCACCTGCCAACGGCGGGAGATCGTGACCAGCCACGCCGCGTTCGGCTACCTCGCCGACCGCTACCAGCTCGACCAGGTCGGCATCACCGGGCTGAGCCCCGACGTCGAGCCCTCGCCGCAGCGGCTGGCGCACGTGATCGAGGAGGCGAAGGAGCACCAGGCCACCACGATCTTCTTCGAGACCCTGGTCAGCCCGAAGGTCGCCGAGACCATCGCCGGTCAGGTCGGCGCGAAGACCGCCGTGTTGGACCCGATCGAAGGGCTCGCCGCCGGCAGCGACGGGGACTACCTTTCGGTGATGCGCACCAACCTGCGGACCCTGCAGACGGCCTTGGGCTGCTCGTGACCACACCTGTCATCACCGTCGAGCACGGGGTGGTCGGCTACGACGGCCGCCCCGTGCTCCGGGACATCTCCCTCACCGTCACCGCCGGTGAGGTGGTCGCCGTGCTCGGGGCCAACGGCTCCGGCAAGTCCACCCTGATCCGCGCCGTGCTCGGGCTGGTGCCGGTCAGCGCCGGCTCGGTCACCCTCTTCGAGAGGCCGTTGCGCCGGTTCCGGCAGTGGGAGCGGATCGGGTACGTTCCGCAGCGCCTGGGCGCCGGTGGTGGCGTACCGGCCACCGTCCGTGAGGTGGTGGCCTCCGGGCGGCTGGCCCGCCGGGGCGTGCTCCGCCCGCCGGGTCGAGCCGACCGCGCCGCCGTCGACGCCGCGCTGCTCGCGGTCGGGCTCGCCGACCGGGCCGGCGACCCGGTGGCCACGCTCTCCGGCGGCCAGCAGCAGCGCACCCTGATCGCCCGCGCGCTGGCCGGCCAGCCGGAGCTGCTGGTCCTCGACGAGCCCACCGCGGGGGTGGACGCGACCAGCCAGGAGGCATTCGCCAGCGCGCTGCGCGACTTCGTCTCCGACGGCGGGACGGTGCTGCTCGTCGCTCACGAGTTGGGCCCACTGCGACCGGTGATCAGCCGGGCTGTCGTCGTCCACGAGGGTCGCATCGCCCACGACGGCGCGGTGCCGGACCCGGCCGGCCACCACGCGGAGCCCGACCACGACCACGTGCACCCGCACTGCTACGACGAGCCCGCCGGGCTGTGGAGCAACTGACCCATGGGACTCTTCCAGTACTCCTACATGCAACATGCCCTGATCGGCGCGCTGGTGATCGGCCTGGCCGCGCCGGCGCTCGGCATCTACCTGGTGCAGCGCCGACTGGCGTTGATCGGTGACGGCGTCGGGCACGTCGCGCTGACCGGCGTCGGGGCCGGACTGCTGCTCAACCGCTCGCCGGTGCTGGTCGCCGTGCTGGTCGCCACCGCGGGCGCGATCGCCATCGAGGTGGTCCGGGCTCGGGGGCGTACCTCTGGCGATTTGGCCCTGGCCCTGCTCTTCTACGGCGGCATCGCGGGCGGCGTACTGCTGGTGGGCCTCTCCGACGCAACCAGCGCGAACCTCAACGCCTACCTGTTCGGGTCGCTGATCACCACCTCCCTCGCCGACGTGATCACCATCGCGGTGCTCGGCGCGGCGATCCTGGTCACGATGATCGCGCTGCGCCCGGCGCTCTTCGCGGTCAGCCACGACGAGGAGTACGCCCGGGTCTCCGGCCTGCCGGTACGCACGCTGAACCTGCTGATCGCGGTCGCCACCGCGGTCACGGTGACCATCGCGATGCGGGCCGTCGGGGTGCTGCTGATCAGCGCGCTGATGGTGGTGCCGGTCGCCACCGCCCAGCAGGTCACCCGGGGCTTCCGCAGCACCATGACGGCCGCGATGGCACTCGGGCTCTTCGCCGCTGGCTCCGGTGTCTGGGTGGCGGCCACGGCGGACACCGCGCCGGGTGCCTCGGTGGTGCTGGTGGCGATCGCCTCCTTCCT
Organism: Micromonospora sp. NPDC048905; assembly: GCF_040649655.1. Classification (NCBI taxonomy): domain Bacteria; kingdom Bacillati; phylum Actinomycetota; class Actinomycetes; order Micromonosporales; family Micromonosporaceae; genus Micromonospora; species Micromonospora sp. NPDC048905. Next base: position 7,460 of record NZ_JBEZFV010000019.1, read on the forward strand.
GGTGGTCGCCGTCGCCGGTGGGGTCTGGCGGACACTGCGCCGACGGTCGACGCCGACCCCCGCGCCAACAGCCGAACCCCACGAGGTCGTACTGGGCCGATCCTGATCCGCGAGCCGTCGGTGGTAATGGGTACCGTTACGGAATGACCAGCGCGACAGGCTACGAGGGCTTCGACGGGGCCAGCGAGTTGCTCCGCGCCCTGTCGGCGCCGATCCGGTTGGCCATCGTCAGCGAGCTGGCGAGCGGTGAGCGGTGCGTACACGAGCTGGTGGACAAACTCGGTGCCGCGCAACCACTGGTCTCCCAGCATCTGCGGGTGCTCCGCGGCGCAGGGGTGGTGCGGGGTTCCCGCCGAGGTCGGGAGATCGCCTACAGCCTGGTCGACGAGCACGTCGCGCACATCGTGGCCGACGCGGTCAGCCACGCCGGGGAGGGATCATGAGCGAGCAGGGCGCCGCGGTGCGCAACACCCGGCAGCGTTCGGCGGTGAGCGCGCTGCTGGCCGAGATGGAGGGCTTCCACAGCGCCCAGGACCTGCACGCGATGCTGCGGCAGCGCGGCGAGCGGGTCGGCCTGACCACCGTCTACCGCACCCTGCAGGGGCTGGCCGACGCCGGTGAGATCGACGTGATGCGGCCGCCGGGCGGCGAGCACCTCTACCGCCGGTGCAGCGAGGGACACCACCACCACCTGGTCTGCCGGGTCTGCGGCAACACGGTGGAGGTGGCCGGCCCAGCGGTGGAGAGCTGGGCCGACCGGGTCGCCGCGCAGCACGGCTACGCCGACGTCAGCCACACCCTGGAGATCTTCGGCACCTGCCCCACCTGCGTCCGCTGAACGGTCATTCATCATCGCCGGCAATGCAGCAAGACCTCGCTCGACATCTCGATCCGGGCGGCGCGAAGCTGGCCGGCCCGGGTCGAACCGCTCCCCCGCCGGCTGATCCGGCGGGTGCCGGTCCCGGCCCGTTCGTGTCACGCTGTCCGGCGTGAAGATCTATGCCGATCGGTTCCCGACCGCCGCCCGTCAGTTGCTCACCGACCTCCTCGTCGTCGCCTGGGTGTACGCGGCGGTCCGCGGCGCGCTGTGGCTGCACGACCTGGTGCAGAAGCTCGCCGTACCGGGACAGAAACTGGAGGGTGCCGGCGGTGGCCTCGCCGACAACCTCGCCGACGCCGGCGGCAAGGTTCGCCGAGTGCCGCTGGTCGGCGACGAGCTGACCGCGCCCTTCCAGCGGGCCGCCGACGCCGCCCGAGGGCTCGCCGACGCCGGCCGCGACCAGCAGCACCTGGTCGACCAGCTCGCCCTCGCCCTCACCATCGCGGTGCTGATCTTCCCGCTCGGCCTGGTGCTGTTCGGCTGGCTGCCGCTGCGGCTGCGCTGGATGCGTCGGGCCGGGTCGGCCGCGAAGCTGGCCGCCGGGCCGGCCGGCCGGGACCTGCTCGCCCTGCGTGCCTTGGCCACCCAGCCGCTGGGCCGGCTCACCCGGGTCGGCCCCGACGTGGCCGAGGCGTGGCGGCGCGGCGACGACGCGACGGTCGACGCGCTGGCCGCGCTGGAGCTGCGCCACCTCGGCCTGCGCGGCCGGAGCCGCTGACGTCGACCACGGGTGCCGGCGACCACCGCGCCGTCGCGGTTCGCGCGCCGGGGACCGTTAAGGTCTTCGGGTGTTCTACTTCCTGGTCGTCATCGCTGTCCTGCTGCTCGGCTACGCCGCCGTCCTGGTCTCCTTCGTCCGCCGGGGCAAGAAGATCCCGTCCGCGGCCTACCTGGGTCTGGCGGCGCTCAACGGACTGATCCTGGCGGCGGTGCTGGCCTGGGCGATCGCCAGCTGACCCGCACCGTCACCACCGCACCGACCCGGCAGGACGCCGGGCGGCGCGGTCACGGCCCGGCAGGACGCCGGGCGGCGCGGTCACCGCCCGGCAGGACGCCAGGCGGCGCGGTCACGGCCTCGGCGGGATGCGGCGGCGGACGTCCTCGGCGGTGGACGGGCCGGGCGACCAGCCGGCCACCCAGGGCAGGTCGTCGGACGGGGTGAGCACGCCCTCCTCCAGGCCCGCGTAGCGGCCGGCGAGGATCCGCTTCGCGGCGGCGGTGTCGACCGAGTCGGTGTTGTCCCAGAGAGCCGAGAACAGGGCGTCCACCCGCACCCGCGCCTGCCGGCAGAACAGGTCGGCCAACTCGATATTTTCCGGGCGGCTGGCCCGCTCGGACTGTGCCCGGACACAGACGGCGGACATCGCGAACAACTCGGCGCCGATGTCCACCACACGGCCGAGGAACGCCTGCTTACGTTCCATCTTTCCCTGCCAGCGGGACATCGCGTAGAACGTCGAACGGGCCAGCTTGCGCGATGACCGCTCCACCTGCCGCAGGTGCGGGGCGAGCGGCCCGAACTCGGCGTACGCCGACGGGCTCTGCCCCCGGCCCACGGCGAGCGTGGGCAGCCACTTCGCGTAGAAGGCACCGGCTCGGGCGCCGGCGCGCGCCTTGCGGCCCAGGCCCGCGTCCGGGTCGATGATGTCGCCGGCCACCGACAGGTGGGCGTCGACCGCCTCCCGCGCGATCAGCAGGTGCATGATCTCCGTGGAGCCCTCGAAGATCCGGTTGATGCGCAGGTCGCGGAGCACCTGCTCGACGTTGGCCGGGCGTTCGCCGCGGGCGGCCAGCGAGTCGGCCGTCTCGTAGCCGCGCCCGCCCCGGATCTGGACCAGTTCGTCGGCGATCTTCCAGGCCATCTCGCTGGCGTACAGCTTGACCAGCGCGGCCTCGATTCGGATGTCGTTGCGGTCGTCGTCGGCGAGCAGACAGCACAGGTCGAGCATGGTCTCCATGCCGTAGGTGGTGGCGGCGATGAAGGAGAGCTTCTGGGCGACCGCCTCGTGCTCGCCCACCGGACGGCCCCACTGGACCCGGTCGGCGGCCCAGCCCCGGGCCACGTTCAGCGCCCACTTGCCGGCGCCCACGCACATCGCCGGGAGCGACAGGCGGCCGGTGTTCAGCGTGGTCAGGGCGATCTTCAGCCCCTTGCCCTCGCCGCCGATCACGTTCTCGGCGGGCACGAACACGTCGTGGAACCGGGTGAGGCTGTTTTCCAGGCCGCGCAGACCGATGAACTCGTTGCGCCGCTCGACGGTGATGCCGGCGCTGTCCCCGTCCACCACGAACGCGGTGATCCCACCCCGCCGCCCCTCGGTGGCCGGCACCCGGGCCATCACCACCAGCAGCGTGGCCACGATGCCGTTGGTGGCCCAGAGCTTCACCCCGTTGAGCCGGTAGCCGGTGCCGTCCTCGGTCGGCTCGGCGACGGTGGCCAGCCGGGCCGGGTCGGAGCCGACGTCCGGTTCGGTGAGCAGGAACGCGGACACCTCGCCGGCGGCGAGCCGGGGCAGGAAGCGCTGCTTCTGCTCGGCGGTGCCGAACATCTTCAGCGGCTGCGGCACCCCGATCGACTGGTGCGCGGAGAGCAGCGCGCCGATGGCCGGGCTGACCGAGCCGGCCAGCATCAGCGCCCGGCAGTAGTGCAGGTTGCTCAGCCCGAGCCCGCCGTACGTCCGGTCGATCTTCATGCCGAACGCGCCGAGGTCGGCCAGGCCGTGGAAGACCGAGTCCGGAATGGACGCGTCGCGTTCGATGGCCGCCCCGTCCACCTCGGTGGTCAGGAAGGCGCGGAACCGTCCGAGGAACTCCTCGGCACGGGCCACGTCGTCCGGGTCGGACCGGGGCCATGGGTCGATCAGGTCGAGCCGGAAGCGGCCGAGGAACAACTCCTTGCCGAAGCTGGGCCGGTCCCAGGAGGACTCGCGAGCGGCCTCGGCGACCCGCCGGGCCTCCTTCTCCGAGACCTGCCCGGCCTCCGCGGGCAGCGGTGCGGCGGCTCCGGCGGTCTGCGGGGTGGTGTCGGAATCCGGGCCGTCCGGTGCTGGTCGGCCGTCCTGTGTCGTGGTCACGGCTGCCCCCTCGAACCTCGGTGCGGCTGCTCGACGTGTGCGACTACCGTCACGTTACCCCCGGGTGTTACCCAGGGGTAGCGCTCGGTGGAGAACTGCTCGATCAGCGGCCGGCGACCTCGTCCGGGTCGTCGTCGTCGTCGTCGATGTCGTCCTCACCCCAGCTGCGGCGGGCGAACGGCAGGGCGGCCCAGAACGTCAGGAACCAGAGCCCGGTCAGCGCGCTGAGCACGAAGGCGATCGGCCGGTCCAGCACGAAGTCGGTGATCAGTAGCACCGCGCTGACCATCGCGATCAGCATGAAGGCGAGACCGCCGGTGGCCATCCGGTGCGCGAAGCGCACCAACTCCGGCTTGCGCCCCTGCCGGAACAGGGCCCGGTGGAACGCCACCGGCGAGATGATCATCGCGGTCGCGGCGGCCGCGGCGAGCAGCGCGACGATGTAGACGTCCCGCTGGAACTCCGTGGTCTCGGTGAACCCGTTGCTGAACGGCAGGGTGAGCAGGAAGGCGAAGAGGATCTGCACGCCCGTCTGTGCGACCCGCAACTCCTGCAACAGGTCGGCGAAATTCCGCTGCCAACGCTGCTTCTCGGTCTCCTTGGACACGCGCTACCTCCGCTGCGACGCTACTGCCGGCGGTCCCGGCCGCCGGCAGCAACGCCAATGCCCCACCCGGGTGAGCGCGAAACAGGTTCACGACATTCGCTGTTCACCTTCTGGACGCACGTCGGTTATCAGTACGGCCTCAGGACCCGCGTCGGATCCGACCGGCGTACCGGGCCTCCAGCTCGGTGTTGTGCGCGTCGCCGTCCGGGATGTTCGCCGACAGGTAGACCGGCGGCCGCTCCCCCGCCGCCAGCAGCCGGGCCACCACCTCCACGGTCACCTGCTGGGCGAGCAGCGCCGCGGTGATCGAGGAGACCGCGCCGACCGCCCCGCCGCCGGGCAGCGGCAGCGTCGCGTCACCGTACGGAGCGCCGTTGTCGAGCACGACGTCGGCGAGGTCGGCCAGCTTGCGCCCGGACGGGTGGCGGGAGGTCATCCGGCCCGAGTGTTGCGCGGAGGTGATCGCCACCAGGCCGTGACCGCGTTCCTTGACGAGCGTGGCGAACTCCACCATCGCGCCGTTGACCCCGGAGTTCGAGGCGAGCACGAAGACGTCGGTGGGCCGGACCGGCGCCAACTCGTAGAGCCGGTGCGCGACCGCCGGGTCCCGTTCCAGCAGCGGGCCGAGCCGCTCCGCCGGTTCGCCGCCGAGCAGCACCAGGTCGCGCAGCGCGATCCGGTTGGTCGGCACCAGACCGCCCGCCCGGCCGGCGATCTCCATGGCGAGAGCCTCGGAGTGCCCGGTGCCGAACGCGTGCACCACCCCGTCGGCGCGGACGGCGTCGGCGATCAGGTCGGCGGCCCGCCCCACCGCCAGCCGCTGGCTGGCGGCCACCCGGCCGATCGTCTCGGTCACCACGGCCAGGTAGGCCTCGGCACTCACCGTCATGCGTCCTCCGTCGTCCGGTGTCGGTCCAGCCAGCGCACCGCGAAGTCGACAGCCGCCCGCTGACTCATCAGCCTGCCGGTCCCGGTGCCGACCGGTCCGGTGCGAACCGCCCCGGTGGCCTCCAGGTCCGTGCCCAGCGCGTCGAAGTCGTCCGCGTCGAGCCGTACGTCCTGCCACCACATCCACTCCCGACCACCGTCGCCGGTCCGCACCGCGGCGCCGACCCGCTCGCGCGGCGAACCGGGGCAGCGGTACTCGGCCAGATGCAGCGAGGTGCTCACGGAGTGGTCCACGCCGAGCAGCAGGACGTCGGCGTCCAGGTCATAGAGCCGGGCGAGGGGAGAACCCTCGCCGAGCATGTCGGCCAGGCCGTGCCCGGCCACCACCTGCTCGGCGGCCGGCCCGAGCGCGGCGAACGACACGTGCGGATGCGAGCTGCGCAGGGCGCCGGGCCAGCCGCGAACCGTCTCTGCGAGCACGCCCATGAACCGGCTCGGCGTGACCGCCGGGTCGAAGCCCGGCATCTCGGCGCGGATCAGCGGCCACCAGTCCGCCGGCACCGGTGGATTGCGCCACCCCGCGGGGTCACTGTTGTCCGGCGTGTGGGTGGGCACCACGATCGTGCCGTCCGGGCCGAGCGCGTCGCGCAGGGCGAGCACCACCGCGTGCGGGCCGCCGCTGACGAACCCCAGCGGACGTAGCGCGGCGTGCACCAGCAGCGTCGCCCCGGGGCGTACGCCCAGCAGGCGCAGTTGCGCGGCGATCGAGCGTCGGGTGCCCGGCCCGCTGGCGTTCGTGGTCACGGCGCCCCTCCCTGGCTGGCCCACAGGCTCAGGCCGTTCCGCCGGCCCGAGCCAGGATCGCCTCGGCGAGCGGACCCGGCGCGGTGTCCGGAATCCAGTGACTCACACCTGGCAACCGCACGAAGCGGTACGTTCCGGTGACGTTCGCGGCGCACGCCTCGGCGGCGGTCTGGCCAATGGCGACGTCCCGGTCACTCCAGACGTAGGTGGTGGGTACCGCGACCGGGCCGACACCGGCCAGGTCGGCGCGGGACATCGCCCGGTACCAGTTCAGCGCGGCGGTCAGCGCCCCCGGCTCGCGCATCGGGGCAACGTAGCGGTCCACCCGGGGCGCGTCACCCACCCCGCCGAGCATCTTGCGCAGCGCGGTCGCGTGCCACGCCAGCAGCACCTTCTCCGCCGTGCCCGGCTTACGGAACAACGTGATGTACGACGAGCGGGCCTTCTGCTGGCCGTCGTTGCTCAGGGCGTACGCCATGGCGGCCGGATGCGGCACGGACACCGCGGTCAGGGTGCGGACCCGGTCGGGGTGCCCGGCGGCGACCGCCCAGGCCACGATCGCGCCCCAGTCGTGGCCGACCAGGTGCACGGCGTCCAGCCCCAGGGCGTCGAGCACCGCCACCACGTCGGCGACGAGTTCGGGGATCCGGTAGTCGGCCACCGCCGTCGGCCGCGCACCGGGCGAGTAACCGCGCTGGTCCAGCGCGTACGTGCGCAGCCCGGCCGCGTGCAGCGCGGGCACCACGTCGTCCCATTCACCGCTGTGCTGGGGGAAGCCGTGCAGCAGCAGGACGGGTACGCCGTCCGACGGACCGCCGGCGGTTACCTCGAACGTGAGACCTCGCGCGTCAACCCGCATGATCGTCAGCCTACCCAGCCGCGGTACGGCCGGCTGAACGCCGAGATGGGCGGATGCCCTGCTGGGCCGGCCCCCCTGGTCAGTGTTAGCGTCGACGAGACAACTTCACATCCGACAGGGGAGCGCACAGCGCTGAGAGTGCGGGCATGCCCGCAGACCCTCGAACCTGATCTGGGTAATGCCAGCGCAGGGAGTTCGGTCGACCTCCAGCCGCGCCGCCGTCCGGTGCCACCGGACGCGCGGCGTGCGTCTTCTCCTGGTTCGATTTACTGAACTGGGAGCACCAGCATGGACAACACCACCAACCGTTGGCGGACCATCGACATCGTGGTCGCCTCGGTGATCGCGGTCGCCTTCGGCGTCATCTTCTGGGCCTGGGGCCTGGTCTGGAGCGCCACCGAGGGTGCGTTCGCGTTCTTCCCGCCGGCGCAGACGCTGCTCTACGGCGTGTGGCTGATGCCGGCCGTGATCGGCGGCCTGGTCATCCGCAAGCCCGGTGCCGCGCTCTACTGCGAGACGGTGGCCGCGGTCCTGTCCGCGCTGCTGGGCAGCCAGTGGGCCGGCACGGTGATCCCGCAGGGCATCGTGCAGGGCATCGGCGCCGAGTTGGCGTTCGCCGCCTTCCGGTACCGGTCGTTCCGGCTGCCGACCGCGATGCTGGCCGGCGCGCTGACCGGCCTCAGCGCCGCGCTGTTCGACTTCTTCGTCTGGAACGACGCCTACGCGCTTGCCGACTACCGAATCCCGTACGCGCTGCTCACCATCGTCAGCGCCACCGTGATCGCTGGTGCTGGCGGCTGGCTGCTGACGAAGGCCCTGGCCAACACCGGCGTCCTGGACCGCTTCCCGGCGGGCCGAGACCGAGCCCTGATCTGACCCCGCCCCGTTGATCAAGAGGTTTGCGTCAGCGGAAGGCGATTTCCTGACGCAAACCTCTTGATCAACGGCGGATGGGCGGGGGACGCGCGGCCCGGAGGGGGTGGATTGGTGGGCGGGGTACTGCTGCGGGGGTTCGGGTGGCGGCACGCTGGGCGGCGCGCCTGGGCGGTGCGCGGGGTCGACCTGCGAATTGAGGCCGGGGAGCGGGTTCTGCTGCTCGGGCCCTCCGGGGCCGGTAAGAGCACCCTGCTCAGCGCGTTGGCAGGGCTGCTGCCCGAGGACTCCGGCGAGCAGGAGGGCACCGTCGAGATCGACGGGCTCGACCCGCGCAAGGGGCGGGAACGCGTCGGCATCGTCTTCCAGGACCCGGAAACCCAACTGGTGATGGCGCGCTGCGGCGACGACGTCGCGTTCGGTCTGGAGAACCGCGGGGTACCGACCGACGAGATCTGGCCCCGGGTGGACGAGGCGCTACACCGCGTCGGCTTCCCGTACCCCCGGGACCGCCCCACCGCCGCGCTCTCCGGCGGCGAGCAGCAACGCCTCGCCCTGGCCGGCGCGCTGGCGCTGCGTCCCGAGCTGCTGCTGCTCGACGAGCCGACCGCCAACCTCGATCCGGCCGGGGCCGACCTGGTCCGCCAGGCGGTGGCCGGCGCGCTGCACGCCGACACCACGCTGATCCTGGTCGAGCACCGGGTCGCCGAGGCGCTGCCGCTCGTCGACCGGGTGGTCGTCCTGGAGCCAGGCGGCGGGGTCCGCGCGGACGGCACCCCCGAGGCCGTCTTCGCCGCCCACGGCGCCGCCCTGGCCGCCGAGGGGGTCTGGGTGCCCGGTCACCCCATCGCGCCCCGGCCGGCCACCGCCGCGCCGGGGGACCTGTTGCTCACCGCCGACCGGCTCGGCCTGCCGCCCCGGCTGGGCTCCACCGACCTGGGGGTACGCGCCGGCGAGGCACTCGCCGTACGCGGACCCAACGGCGCCGGTAAGTCCACCCTGGCACTGCTGCTCGGCGGGTTGCTCCGGCCGGGCGCCGGACGGGTCACCGCATCCGTCGAGCTGGCCGGCGCGGACCACCGCACTCCCCCACACCGCTGGCGGGCCCCCGCACTGGTCCGCCGGATCGGGTCGGTCTTCCAGGACCCGGAGCACCAGTTCGTCACCAGCACCGTCTTCGACGAGCTGGCGCTCGGCCCACGCCGGACCGGTCAGCCCGAGGCGGCCGTCAACGAGACCGTCAGCGGGCTGCTGGAACGGCTGCGACTGGTCCGGCTCGCCGCCGCCAACCCGTACACCCTCTCCGGTGGTGAGGCGCGGCGGCTGAGTGTGGCGACCGCCCTGGCCACCGCGCCCCGCCTGCTGATCTGCGACGAACCCACCTTCGGTCAGGACCGGCGGACCTGGCGGGAACTGGTCGACCTCTTCGCCGACCTGCGCGACGCCGGGCACGGCCTGGTCGCGGTCACCCACGACGCGGACTTCGTGGCCGCGCTCGCCGACCGAACCATCACCCTGCGACGCTCCTCGGACGACGACCGATGATCAGCATCGAGTCGGTCGCCACACCCGGTGCGCCGTTGGCCCGCCGCAACCCGGTGGCGAAGGTCGCCGCCGCGCTGGTCTTCTCGTTCACCCTGCTCGCCACCCTGGACCCACTGGCCCCGGCGATCGCCATCGCGCTCGAACTCGCCGTGCTGCCGCTGTTCGGCATCGGCTACCGGGTGCTGGCCCGGCGGGCCTGGCCGCTGCTCCTCAGCGCCGCCGGCATCCTGGTCACCCTTGTGCTCTTCGCCGCCGACCGGTCCGGTCGGGTCCTGCTGGACGCCGGACCGGTGCTGGTGAGCACCGGCGTGCTGCTCACGGCGCTCGGGCTGGTGCTGCGCATCTTCGCGGTGGCCCTGCCCGGTGTGATCGTCTTCGCGACCACCGACCCCACCGACCTGGCCGACGCGTTGGTCCAGAACGCGAAGGCGCCGGCCCGGTTCGCCATCGGGGCACTGGCCGCGTTTCGCCTGGTCCCGCTGCTCGGTCAGGAGTGGCAGATGATCAGCATGGCCCGACGCGCGCGCGGGGTCGACGCGGGACGCAACCCGCTCGCGAAGCTACGACTGTTCGCCTCCACCGCGTTCGCGCTGCTGGTCGGGGCGATCCGCCGGGGCACCCGCCTCGCCGTCGCGATGGACGCCCGGGGCTTCGACGCCGGCACTCCCCGGACCGCGGCCCGCCGCCAACGCTTCACCCGCGCCGACGCGCTCCTCATCGTCGGGGCCGCCGTGCTGGCCGGTGCCGCCCTCACGACAAGCGTCCTGGTCGGCACCTTCCGCCCCCTGATCAGCTGAGCCCGTCCCGGGTCACCCGCACGCCCGCCGCCCGCGCGGGCCCGCCGTGCGCGGGCAAGATCTGCACAACATCAGGGATGTAGTGGCCTCGTTGGCGCAGGAGGCCACTACATCCCTGATGTTGCTGTCAGCACCCGGCGCCCCACCCGACGGGGCGGGGGCGGATCGGTCAGCTGCGGCGGAAGGCGTAGCGGCGGGTCTGGCCGGCCTGTTGGCTGCGTCCGCCGCCCGAGCGGTTGCCGCCGCCCTGCGGCGGACCGGCCGTCGGTGCCGCCGGTCGCCCGGCCGCCGGTGGCAGATCGTCCACCGCCGGAGCGTCGACCGCCGCCGGCACGTCGAACGCTGCCGGCACGTCGACCGGCGCCGGCACGTGGACCGGCAGCGTCAACGCGTCCGAGACGGCCGCCGCCGGCAGCGCCGGCCCGACCAGCACCGCCGGCCCGACCAGTGCCGCCGGTAGCGCCGGCTCGACCAGTGCTGCCGGCTCGACCGGCAGTGCCGGCTCGGTCGGTTCGACGGCGAGGTCGAGGCGGGTGGGTGGGAGCGGGCCGTGCTCGGCCGCCGGGTCGATGCCGAGCGGCGTCGCGCCGGGGGTACGGGACTTCTTCGGATTGCGCCTGGCAGGCATCCGGGCCTCCTTCGGTGCCGACCGGCTCGGCCGGTCCCGCGTTCCGGCGGTCGGTCGGATCGGCTGGTGACCGTCGCGGCGCGACGGTCGAACGGGAGAGACTGCTCACCGGGGTCGGGCAGGGCCAGCGCCGCCGAAGTGCGGGTGGGATGCGGGACGCCCGGGAGCGCACGGACCGCGACGCGGGGCGGCGGGCCGGCTCGGAGAAGGGGCGTCAGTAGCGCATGCCCGCACACTATCGCCGGTCGTCCGTCGGCGCAGCCGATTTTCCTGGCACCATCGGCGGCATGCTTATCGCGTTCTCGGTAACCCCGCTCGGAGTCGGTGAGTCTGTCGGTGACCTGGTCGCCGAGGCGGTACGGGTGGTCCGCGACTCGGGTCTGCCCAATCGCACCGACGCCATGTTCACCACGATCGAGGGTGAGTGGGACGAGGTGATGGCGGTCGTCAAGCGGGCGGTCGACGTGGTGGCCGCACAGGCGCCTCGGGTGAGCGTGGTGCTCAAGGCCGACATCCGCCCGGGGGTGACGGACGCGCTCACCGCGAAGGTCGCGCATGTGGAGGATCGCCTGGCCCGGGAAAGCTGAGCATCATTTGCCGATAACCGGCTGTCGAGACGACTCACCCACGTTTTGCCGCACCGCGATACGGTCCTAGCACGTAAGTCCGACGGCGAGAGGTGGCGGCACGAATGGCTGAGCAGGCGACGGCGCAGATCGGTGTGACCGGGTTGGCGGTGATGGGCCGTAACCTGGCCCGCAACCTGGCCCGCAACGGCTTCACGGTGGCGGTGCACAACCGGTCGCCGGAACGCACCCGCAGCCTGGTTGCCGAGCACGGTGACGAGGGCACGTTCGTGCCCGGCGAGACGATGGCCGACTTCGTGGCGTCGCTGGAGCGGCCCCGCGCGGTGATCGTGATGGTCAAGGCGGGTGCGCCCACCGACGCGGTGATCGACGAGTTGGTGCCGCTGCTGGAGGAGGGCGACATCATCGTCGACTGCGGCAACGCCCACTTCGCCGACACCCGCCGCCGGGAGGAGGCGCTGCGCGCACAGGGGCTGCACTTCAGTGGCACCGGCGTCTCCGGTGGCGAGGAGGGCGCGCTGCTCGGGCCGAGCATCATGCCCGGCGGCTCCACGGAGTCGTACGCCAAGCTCGGGCCGATGTTCGAGAAGATCGCTGCCCAGGTGGACGGCGTGTCGTGCTGCACCCATGTCGGGCCGGACGGTGCCGGGCACTTCGTCAAGATGGTGCACAACGGCATCGAGTACGCCGACATGCAGCTCATCGCCGAGGCGTACGACCTGCTTCGGGCCGGTCTGGGCGCGAAGCCGGCGGAGATCGCGGAGATCTTCCGCGACTGGAACGGCGGCGAGTTGGAGTCGTTCCTCATCGAGATCACCGCCGATGTGCTCGCGCACACCGACGCGGCGACGGGCCGCCCGTTCGTCGACATCGTGCAGGACCGGGCCGAGCAGAAGGGCACCGGCCGGTGGACCGTGCAGAGCGCCCTGGACCTGGGCATTCCGATCACCGGGATCGCCGAGGCGACCTTCGCCCGTTCGCTCTCCGGGCACGTCGACCAGCGGGAGGCGGCGCGGCGGGCGTTCCCGGACGCGGGTGAGCAGTGGCAGGTCACCGACCGGGACGCGTTCGTCGAGGACGTCCGCCGGGCGTTGCTCGCTTCCAAGATCGTCGCGTACGCGCAGGGCTTCGACCACATCCGCGCCGGCAGCCAGGAGTTCAACTGGGATATCGACCTGGGCGGCACGGCCACGATCTGGCGGGGCGGCTGCATCATCCGGGCCCGCTTCCTGGACCGGATCCGCGAGGCGTACGACGAGAAGCCGGAGCTGCCGACGCTGCTGGTCGCGCCGTACTTCGCCGAGGCGGTCGCCGCTGGCGTGCCGAGTTGGCGGCGGGTCGTGGCCGACGCGACCCGGGCCGGTGTGCCGACGCCGGCGTTCTCCTCGTCGTTGGCGTATTTCGACGCGCTGCGCGCCGAGCGCCTGCCGGCCGCGTTGATCCAGGGTCTGCGGGACAATTTCGGCGCGCACACCTACCAGCGGGTGGACCGCGAGGGCTCGTTCCACACCACGTGGGCGGGCGACCGCGCCGAGTCCCCGGCGTAGTCGGCGCGGCGCCCCGCGGCGCCGTGATCGCACCAAATCCATGATGTAGTGGCCTTTCGACGTCGGGAGGCCACTACATCCGTGTTCGGGCGAGATCATGGGGCAGGGCGGTGCGCGATCACGGGGGCGCGGCGGAGCACGCCTCCCGCCCGGCGACGGTCAGCTGATGGTGGCGTGCATCTCCCAGACGAGGATCTCGGCCGGTTCGTCGGCGGTGACCCGCCGGCCGCCGGTCCTGGTGAGCCGGGCCGCGTCGCCGGAGCCGAGCGGGCCGCTGCCCTCCAGCGTCACCGTGCCGTCGGGCACGTACAGGTGCACGTAGGGCGCGTCCGGGATGGTGACCTCGTCGCCGGGAGTGAGACGGGCTGCGTGCAGGGTCGCGTACCGGTTATGGATCCGGATCGCGGACGCACCGTCGTAGCGGTCCATTCCGGAGGCGATCGGCACCAGGCCACCGCGCAGGAGTTCGTCCTCGATCTCCAGTTGCTCGTAGCCGGGGTCGACGCCCGCTTCGTCGGGGAGCACCCACATCTGCACGAAGTGGACCGGGTCGGTGTGCGGTGTCTGGTTGTCGAGTCGCCAGGCGTCGTTCTTCTCCGAGTGCAGGATGCCGGTGCCGGCGCTCATCCGCTGGGCCAGGCCCGGGTAGATCACCCCGGAGTGACCGGTGGAGTCCTGGTGCACCAGGGAGCCACGCAGCACCCAGGTAATGATCTCCATGTCCTGGTGCGGGTGGGTCTCGAAGCCGGCCCCTGGGCGCACCACGTCGTCGTTGTTGACGAGCAGCAGACCGTGGTGGGTGTTGGCCGGGTCGTAGTGCCGGGAGAACGAGAACGAGTGCTTGGAGTCCAGCCAGGAGATCCGGGTGGCGAAGCGGTCGTCGGCGCGACGCACCTCGACCGACGGCGCGGGAGCGGTCACCAGGCACGCCGCGCGGTGTCGGGGGCCGTGGGCGCCCAGGTCAGGGCCGGCTCGCCGGTGGCCAGTTCGGCGATCTCACCGGTTAACAGCTGCGGTGTGTGACCGAACTCGGCGCAGTGCTGCTCGGCGATCTCGGCACAGATGTCGGCCACCTGCGCACACATCGGCTCACCCAGATCCGCGGCGTTCAACGCCATGATCATCTTGTATCGGAGATCCCGCACAGCCACCCCCACAGCCGTCGACCCGCCACCTTCGGACCCTACCCGGGCCCCATTCCGCGGCACCCCGAAACGACCGACCCGAGGGGGTGGGACGAGACGGCGCCGCCCGCACCGGAGTGCGGGCGGCGCCGGGGACGGGCGGGGTTGGTCAGAAGAAGCGACGCCGCTTGGCCTTCTGGGGACGCATGAGGTCCGCGCCCTTGGTGAGCAACCGGGTCATCCCGGAGGGACCACGCCGGGCCTCCAGGGTGTGGCTGAGCCGGCGGGCACCGGCAGCCGCGAGGGGCACCGCTACCGCCATCACCGCCCACTGGGCAATGCGCTTCTGGATCATGTGGGTTCACCTCCGTCAGTGGCTTCTGACGACTGTGATACCCAGAGTGACGGGAGAGTAAGCGCGTCGGCTCAGATCACCGGGGCGACCGGGTTGGGCAGCGCCCCGCCGAAGCGGCGGTCCCGCTGCGCGTACAACTCGCACGCGTACCAGAGGTGGCGGCGGTCGAAGTCGGGCCAGAGCGTGTCCAGGAAGACCAACTCCGCGTACGCGGACTGCCAGAGCATGAAGTTGGAGATCCGCTCCTCCCCCGAGGGGCGCAGGAACAGGTCCACCTCCGGGATCTCCGGGTGGTAGAGGTACTTCGCCACGGTCTTCTCGTTGACCTTGGCCGGATCCAGTCGCCCGGCCGCCACGTCGCGGGCGATCGCGGCAGCGGCGTCGCCGATCTCGGCCTGCCCGCCGTAGTTGACGCAGAACTGCAGGGTCAACGTCGCGTTGTCCCGGGACATCTCCTCGGCCGTCTGCAACTCGGAGATGACGCTCTTCCACAACCGGCCGGCCCGGCCCGACCAGACCACCCGGACGCCGAGGTCGACCAACTGGTCACGGCGACGACGGATCACGTCCCGGTTGAACCCCATCAGGAACCGGACCTCGTCGGGCGAGCGCCGCCAGTTCTCGGTGGAGAAGGCGTACGCCGACAGGTACGGGATGCCCATCTCGATCGCGCCCTCGATGGTGTCGAAGAGGCTGTGCTCCCCGGCCTCGTGGCCCTTGGTGCGGGCCAGCCCCCGATCCTTGGCCCAGCGACCGTTGCCGTCCATCACCACCGCCACGTGCTTCGGCACCGCCTCGGTCGGCAGCGCCGGCGGTCGGGCGCCGGATGGGTGCGGTGTCGGCGGCGTCGGCTCGCGCCGGCCGGCCTTCTTCGATCGGATCACTCGGTCACTCCCTGCTCGTGCCGTCCGCCCCGGCCTCGACATCGCCACGTGGCCGGAGCACCACGACCCCGGCGCCGTCCGGCGGCGAGGACGTGCCGGTCGCCGAGGGACCCCGGTCGACCAGCGGCAGCGAGCGTAGCGCGCGCTCCAGGTGCCATTGCAGGTGAGCCGCGACCAGCCCACTGCACTCCCGGCGTACGCCGGAGTCGGTGGCGTCGGCGAGCACCCAGTCACCGGTGGTCAGCGCGGACATCAGATCGATGGTGGCCGGCGCGGGGTGGGCCGCGCCGGGTGGCCGACAATCCGGGCAGACCGCACCCCCGGCCGGCACGGAGAAGGCCCGGTGCCGCCCTGGGGTGCCGCAGACCGCGCAGGCGATCAGCGCCGGTGCCCAGCCGGCGAGGGCCATCCCCCGCAGCAGGTACGCGTCGAGCACCAGGGTGGTGGCGTGCTCGCCCCGGGACAGCGCCTTCAGCGCGCCCACGGTGAGCTGGAAGAGCCGCAGCGACGGCTCCCGCTCGACCGGGGTCAGCCGCTCGGCGGTCTCGGCGATCGCGCTGGCCGCCGTGTAACGGGGATAGTCCCCGAGGAACCGCTTGCCGTACAGGTCGATGCCCTCGACCTGGCTGACGGTGTGCAGCGAGCTGCCGAGGTTGCCCTTCGGGTCACCGGCGAGCTGGAGGTCGACGTGGCCGAACGGCTCCAGCCGGGCACCGAACTTGCTGGTGGTGCGGCGGATCCCCCGGGCCACCGCGCGCAGCCGGCCGTGCCGACGGGTGAGCAGGGTGATGATCCGATCGGACTCGCCGAGCTTCTGCACACGCAGCACCACCGCGTCGTCGCGGTAGAGCTGTCGGCGATACCCGGCCATCGGGCCATTCTCCCTCGGGGTGTGAAATCAGGGTTGGTTCGGGGTGGATGCGCGGACGAACCCCGATGCGCCAGGCTCGTCGCCGCCCGTAGCGTGCTGGTCATGGCAATGCACCCCACCACCAGCGCCGTCCGTCGCGCCACCGCGCCCGTCGCTCTGGGCCTGACAACCGCCCTCATCCTTGTCGCCGGGTGCGACAACCTCGCCATGCGCCGCCTTGACTACGACGACACCGAGGCGGCGAAGATCACCACCATCCGGGTGCTGCCCGGTGCGGGCGACGTGATCGTCCGGGGTAGCGGCACGGAGGGCGAGGCGCGGATCAAACGGGTCGTGCGCTATCAGGGTGGCGAGCCCAGCGCCCGGTACGAGATCAAGGGCAGCGAGTTGGTGCTGGACACCGACTGCGGCGACCGGTGCAGCATCTCCTACGAGGTGGCCCTGCCGGAGGGCGTGGCTCTCCAGGGCGAGTCCGGCTCCGGCGACGTCGAACTGAGCCGGGTCGGCACGGTGGATCTGCGGCTGGGCTCCGGCGACGTACGGATCGTCGGCGCGTCCGGCGCGGTCGGGGTCGAGACGGGCTCCGGTGACATCGACGTCAGCGAGGCCAGCGGGGCGGTCCGACTGCGCGCCGGCTCCGGGGACATCACCGCGCGCCGACTGGGCGGCGCGGTCGACGCGGAGGCCGGGTCCGGCAACGTCAACGTCGAACTGGACAAGCCCGCCGCCGCCCGCGCACATGCCGCCAGCGGCGATGTCACGCTGCTGGTGCCGGCGGGAAGCTACCGGGTCCGGTCCAACACCGGCTCCGGTGACGCCCGGGTCACCGTCGCCGACGATCCGGCCGCGTCCCTGGTGCTCGACGGCTCGGCCGGCAGCGGCAACGTCACCATCAGCCAGCGCTGACGGTACCGGTCGCCACCGGGCCGACCCACCGCCGAGGACGCTCAGAAACCCAACTTGCGCAACTGCTTCGGGTCGCGCTGCCAGTCCTTCGCGACCCGAACGTGCAGGTCGAGATAGACCCGGCCGCCCAGCAACTCCTCGATCTGCCGGCGGGCGTTGGTGCCGACCTCCTTGAGCCGGCTCGCCTTGTGCCCGAGCACGATCGCCTTCTGGCTGGGGCGTTCCACGTACAGGTCGGCGTAGATCTTCATGACCTGACCCTCGGGGATCATCTCCTCCACCACCACGGCGATGGAGTGCGGCAGCTCGTCGCGGACCCCCTCCAGGGCGGCCTCGCGGATCAGCTCCGCGACGAGCACCTGCTCGGGATCGTCGGTCAGCATGTCGTCCGGGTAGAGCTGCGGCGACGGCGGCAGGTATTTGGTCATCACGTCGACCAGGGTGTCCACCTGGTGCCCGGAGACCGCGCTCACCGGCACGATCTCGGCGAACTCCCCCATCTTGCTGACCGCGAGCAACTGCTCGGCCAGGCGGCGCTTGTCGACCAGGTCGGTCTTGGTGACCACCGCCAGCACCGTCGCCTTCAGCTCGGCCAGCTCACCGGTGATGAACCGGTCTCCGCGCCCGACCGGCTCGTCGGCCGGGATGCACAGGCCGATCACGTCGACCTCCGTCCAGGTGGACCGGACCAGGTCGTTGAGGCGCTCGCCGAGCAGCGTACGGGGGCGGTGCAGCCCCGGGGTGTCGACCAGGACCAGTTGCGATTCCGGACGGTGCAGCACGGCCCGGATGACGTGCCTGGTGGTCTGCGGCTTGTTCGAGGTGATCGCGATCTTGGTGCCGACGATGGCGTTGGTGAGCGTCGACTTGCCCGCGTTGGGCCGGCCGACGAAGCAGCCGAACCCGGCCCGGTACGGGCGGGTCTCCGGGTCCCGCACGGGGCTCACTCGGTCACCGTGCCGAGGACCGTGCCGTCCGGGGCGGCCACGTGGATCGGCGCGTCCGTCGCGAGGTCACGCACGGCCGAGTGCCCGGCGCCGTCCAGCGTCGACGCCTCGGTCACCACCACCGCGGCCTCCAGCCGGCTCGCCCCGGCCGCCACGGCCGACGCGACCGCCAACTGCAACGCGGTGAGAGTCAGCGAGGGCAGCGCGACACTTGCCGCCGCGTACGTCCGGCCGTCCTGATCCCGGACCGCGGCGCCCTCCACGGCGGCGACCCGGCCACGGGCGCCCCGGGCCAGGACGACCAGTTTGGCGTCCTCGGCGCTCAGGGGCGCCGGCGCGGTGGGGGCGGGCCGGGCGGCGGGCGCGGCGGGTGTGTCAGGCATCGGCGGATTGCCTCTCGTCGTCTCGGTAGTTGTCCGTGTCGTCCCCGGAGCCGGCGTGCTCGCCGCGCCCCGCGTCCTGCTCATGGCCCGACTCCACCCGGTTGACCAGGACGGTGTCGATCCGGTTGCGCCGGCCGGTGGTGCCCTCGGCGAGCAGCCGGAGCCCGGCGACCTCGACCTCCGCGCCGGGGATCGGCACTCGCCCCAGCGACTGGGCCAGCAGGCCACCGACCGTCTCCACCTCGTCCGTGGGAAGTTCGGTGTCGAACATCTCGCCCAGGGTCTCCACCGGCAGGCGGGCGGTCACCCGCACCGAGGAGTCCGTCAGACGTTCGACGGGCGGGCGTTCGACATCGTACTCGTCGGTGATCTCACCGACGATCTCCTCCAGGATGTCCTCGATGGTGACCAGACCGCCGGTGCCGCCGTACTCGTCGACCACGATGACCAGGTGGTTGCGGGCCGCCTGCATCTCCGACAGCAGGTCGTCGACCGGCTTGGACTCCGGCACGAAGGTCGCCGGGCGCATCAGCTCGGCCACCGGCAACTGTTCGGCCGCCGGGTCCCCGCCGCGGGAGCGCCGGATCAGGTCCTTGAGGTAGAGCACACCGAGCACGTCGTCGACGCTCTCGCCGATCACCGGGATGCGGGAGAAACCCGAACGCAGGAAGAGCACCAACGCCTGCGCGAGCGTCTTGCCCTCCTCGATCCACACCATCTCGGTACGCGGCACCATCACCTCGCGGGCGATGGTGTCACCGAGCGCGAAGACCGAGTGGATCATCTGACGTTCGCCGTGCTCGACCACGCCGCGCTGCTCGGCCAGGTCGACCAGCTCACGCAACTCGACCTGGCTGGCGAACGGCCCCTCCCGGAAGCCGCGCCCCGGGGTGACCGCGTTGCCGATCAGGATCAGCAACGAGGCGAGCGGGTTGAGCGCCCGGCCCAACCAGCGGACCAGCGGCGCCACCGCACGACCCACGGCGTACGCGTGCTGCCGGCCGATGGTGCGCGGAGCGACGCCGACGACCACGAAGCTGACCACGGTCATCGCGCCGGCGGTCACCAACGCGGCCCGCCAGCCGGCGCCGAAGCTGTCCACCGCGACGAGCGCCACCAGGGTGGTGGCGGTCAGCTCGGCGAGCAGCCGCAACAGCAGGAGCAGGTTGAGGTGCCGGACGACGTCACCGGCGACCACCTGGAGGGTGCGGGCGCCACGCACGCCGTCGCGGGCCAGCTCGGCGGCCCGCGCCGGCGAGACCGCGGCGAGCGCCGCCTCGGTCATCGCGATCAGCCCGGCGAGCACCACCAGGCCGGCCGCGAAGACGATCAGCTGGAAGTCGGGAAGGCCGGCGGTGGCGCCGGCCGCCAGTAACGGAGGAGTGGACATCACTGGGTGCGGGTCGACCGCCAGCTCGCCAGCAGGCGGGCCTGGAGGGCGAACATCTCCCGCTCCTCCTCCGGCTCGGCGTGGTCGTAGCCGAGCAGGTGCAGGACCCCGTGCACGGTGAGCAGGTGCAGCTCGTCGGCGGGGGCGTGCCCGGCGGTCGCCGCCTGCTTGGCCGCGACCTCGGGGCAGAGCACGATGTCACCGAGCAGGGCGGGCTCGCCACCGGCCGGCGCGGACTCCCCCGGGCCGTGGTCGACGCTGCCCTCGTCCATGGGGAAGGCGAGCACGTCGGTCGGACCGTCGCCACCCATCCAGCGGTGGTTCAGCTCGGTCATGTAGTCGATGTCGACAAGCAGCACGGACAGCTCGGCGAGGGGGTTGACCCCCATCTCGTCGAGGGCGTGCCGGGCGACGGCGAGCACGGCATCGGTGTCAACCTCGACACCGGACTCGTTGGCGATCTCGATGGACAACTGCTTTCCTCTGCTTTAGCGGCGGCGGCCGGCACGGCCGCCCTGGGCGGGTCGCCCGGGCACGGCGTGGACGCCCTGCGCCTGCTGGTTCTCCCGCTCGGCGTCCCAGCGGGCGTACGCGTCGACGATCTCCCCCACCAGCCGGTGGCGGACCACGTCGGAGCTGGACAACTGGGAGAAGTGCACGTCGTCGACGTTTTCCAGGATCTCCCGGACGACCCGCAGGCCGCTGCTGGTCCCGCCGGGAAGGTCCACCTGGGTGATGTCACCCGTCACGACGATCTTGGAGTTGAAGCCGAGCCGGGTGAGGAACATCTTCATCTGCTCGGGCGTCGTGTTCTGCGCCTCGTCCAGGATGATGAACGCGTCGGAGAGCGTCCGGCCCCGCATGTAGGCCAGCGGTGCCACCTCGATCGTCCCCTGGGCCATCAGCTTCGGGATCGTCTCCGGGTCGAGCATCTCGTGCAGCGCGTCGTAGAGCGGGCGCAGGTACGGGTCGATCTTGTCGTTGAGCGTGCCGGGCAGGAAGCCCAGTCGCTCACCCGCCTCCACCGCCGGCCGGGTCAGGATGATCCGGTTGACCTGCTTGGCCTGCAACGCCTGGACGGCCTTCGCCATCGCCAGGTAGGTCTTGCCGGTGCCGGCCGGGCCGATGCCGAAGACGATGGTGTGGGTGTCGATCGCGTCGACGTACCGCTTCTGACCGAGCGTCTTGGGACGGATGGTGCGCCCGCGACGGGAGAGGATGTTGAGCGTCAGGACCTCGGCGGGCCGCTCGGCACTGCCCTGCTCGAGCATGCCGACGGTACGCCGGACGGCGTCAGTGGTCAGGGTCTCGCCTTTCTCGATGAGTTCGAGCAGCTCACTGAAGACCCGCTCGGCAAGGGCGTTGTCCGCGGGGTCACCGGTGATGGTGATCTCGTTGCCGCGAACGTGCACGTCACTGTTGACCGAGCGTTCGACGAGTCGGAGGATCTCGTCGCCTGCGCCGAGCAGATCGACCATGATCTTCGAGTCGGGCACGGTGATCCTGGTCTGCACCCGGGGCGGGCCGGGAGGTGGGGTGCCGGTCATAAGGTGGGCCGAAGGGCCCTGCGCACCTGCTCTCGATCTCGGCGCCGGCCCTGCTGGCACGGCGTGCGGACGTTACACCCATCGTATCTGTTCAACGTGGGGCGCATCGCGCCCATTTCCGCTGGCCGCGATCAACTCCCGGCCCGGAAGTCGTACCTGTCGAAGGTCTCCTGGTGACGGGTGAACCGGTACGTCGCCCAGTGCATCCGGACCACCGCGCCGGCCCCGTCCCGGGTCAGTCGCAGCAGCTCGCCGGCCTCCCGACCGGAGACCGTGCGGAACACGTCCGGCTGGTCCGGCAGCGGGGTGAAGATCGCCGGCGGTCGTCCGGCCGGGTCACCGACCCCGCGCGCCCGCAGGGTGCCGTCGTGCCAGGAGAAGACGTACTCGTAGCCCTCTCCCCACCAGCGGCCGAGCGCACCCCGCAGGGCCGCCGGAGCGGGTGCGCCCGGCCGCCAGGGCTCGATCTCGGCCGGGTCGTGCTCGACCGCCGCCGCGAGCAGCAGGTGCGGCAGGTCGAGCACCTCGGTCGCCGTGCCGGACGAGCCGAGCACGGCGGCGCCCATCGCGCCGGCCGTGCCCTCGCCTCCGCGACGGCCGTACACGGCGGCGAGGAAACCGGGCATCGCCCCGTCGTGCCCCACGTGCACCACCCGCTCCCCCTGCGGGACGAGGATCAGCCCGAGCCCGAAGCCCGCGCCCCAGAGCGTCTCGTCGGTGGTGGTCACCGGCCAGCGCATCTCGTCCAGGGTGGCCGGGGCGAGGACCGCGCCGGCCGGGTCCAGCGCCGCCGGGTCGGCCAGGAACGCCGCCCAGCGGGCCATGTCGGTCGCGGTGCTCCAGAGCTGGGCGGCCGGGCCGACCGCACCGAAGTCGGTGGGCGGTTCCGGGCGCGCCTCGTCGGAGTACGCGTCGACCAGGAAGCCGGTGGCCGCCGTCGGCCGTGGGGTCACGGTGGTGTCGGCCAGCCCCAGGGGCGTCAGGATCCGCTCGGTGAGCGCCCGCGCCCAACTTTCGCCCCGAAGCCGGGCGACGAGCTGGCCGAGGACGGCCAGGCCCAGGTTGGAGTAGTGGAACCGACGGCCGGTCGGCAGCACCCGCTCGGCCCGGTCCAGCTCCGCGACCAACTGGTCGGCGTCCGGCGCGCGCAGCCTGTCCCACACGTCGCCGAACGGCTCGCGTTGCAGGCCGGCGGTGTGCGACAGCAATCGGCGCACGGTCAGCTCGCCGTGTGCCGGGAGGTCCAGGTGCCGGCCCACCGGGTCGTCCAGGTCCAGCAACCCGTCGTCGCGGCACTGCAGGACCAGCGCCGCGGTGAACGTCTTGGTGACCGAGCCGATCCGGAACTGGGTGCCCGGCCCCAACGGGCTGTCGGTGCCGGTGTCGCCGACGGTGCAGTTCCAGAGCGGGCGGTCGGCCCGGTGCAGCGCCGCCGACACCGCCGGCACCCGGGCGTCGGCCTGCACCCTGCGAACCAGCCGACCCAGGCGCTCGTCCACCCGGGCGTCCGGCGCCGGCCCTGCGCTCACGCCAGGTTCCGGGCGAGCATCGGACCGAGCGGCGCGCCACCGAGCAGGTGCACGTGCACGTGGAAGACCTCCTGGCCGCCGTACGCGCCGGTGTTGAACATCAGCCGGAAACCGTCGCCGAGCAGGCCCTCGTCCTCGGCCACCGCGGCGGACGTCGCCAGCACGTCGGCGGCCAGCGCCGGGTCGCCCTGGGCGAGTGTGGCGACGTCGGCGTAGTGCTCCTTCGGAATGACCAGCACGTGCACCGGCGCCTTCGGGTCGATGTCACGGAAGGCGAGCGTGGTGTCGGTCTCCCGGACCACGGTGGCCGGGATCTCCCCGGCGACGATGCGGCAGAACAGGCAGTCGGATCCCATCGGGGCAGTGTAAAGACCAACGGGCCGGGGGCGCTCCGGCGCGGCACGCGCCGCCGGCGGCGTTCGCAGCGAAGAGGCGGCTGAGGCAGGATGGCCGCCATGACGGATCGAGCGGTACTCGTGACCGGGGCCTCGCGCGGGATCGGCCGGGCGGTGGCGACGGCGTTCGCGGCCAGCGGCGACCGGGTGGCGATCCACCACCGCGACTCCGCCGACGCGGCCGAGGAGCTGCGCGCGCACCTGCCGGGCGCCGGACACGTGGTGGTCCGCGCCGACCTCACCGACCCGGACGCGGTCCGGGCCATGGTCGACCGGGCCGCCGAGCTGCTCGGCGGGCTGGACGTGCTCGTCAACAACGCCGGGACGTACGGCGACCGGGACGATCCGCACCCGATCTTCGGCGCCTCCTACGAGCAGTGGCAGCAACGCTGGCAGCTGGTGCTCGCGACCAACCTGACCGGCGCCGGCAACGTCACCTGGTGCGCGGCCCAGCACATGCGGGAGCGCGGCGGTCGGGTCGTCAACGTCTCGTCCCGGGGCGCGTTCCGCGGCGAGCCGGACCAGCCGGCGTACGGCGCCAGCAAGGCGGGGCTGAACGCGCTGGGCCAGTCCCTCGCGGTGGCGCTCGCGCCGTACGGCATCACGGTCGCCACGGTCGCGCCGGGCTTCGTGGCGACCGACATGACCACCGAGCACTTGCGCGGCGAGCAGGGCGCCGCCATCCGGGCGCAGAGCCCGTTCGACCGGGTGGCCGAGCCTGCGGAGATCGCCGCCGCGGTGCACTGGCTGGCCTCGCCGCAGGCCGAGTGGGCCTCCGGCACGATCGTCGACCTCAACGGCGCCTCCTACCTGCGCAGCTGAGATCGGCAGATCACCCAGCAGGGAAGGTGGTTCGCGGCACGAGGCGGGTAAGTCTCACCGACATGGCCGACTCCGCGCTGCTGGACCTCACCGCCGACTACCGGGTGGCCGATGGCCACGACGACGACCCCGTCCTGCTCCGCCCCGACGGCACGCCCGTCGAGACCTGGCGCGAGGACTATCCGTACGACGAGCGGATGGACCGCGACGAGTACGACCGCGACAAGCGACTGCTCCAGATCGAGCTGCTCAAGCTCCAGGACTGGATCAAGGAGTCCGGTGAGCGCCTGGTGATCCTCTTCGAGGGTCGGGACGCCGCCGGCAAGGGCGGCACCATCAAACGCTTCATGGAGCACCTCAACCCGCGAGGCGCGTCGGTGGTGGCGCTGGCCAAGCCGGACGAGCGGGAAGCCGCCCAGTGGTACTTCCAGCGGTGGCTGGCACATCTGCCGGCCGCCGGCGAAATCGTGCTGTTCGACCGATCCTGGTACAACCGGGCCGGCGTCGAGCGGGTGATGGGCTTCTGCTCCCGCAAGGAGTACCTGGAGTTCCTGCGGCAGGCCCCGGAGCTGGAGCGGATGCTGGTGCGCTCAGGCATCCGGTTGGTCAAGTTCTGGTTCTCCGTGTCCCAGAACGAGCAGCGCACCCGGTTCGCGATCCGCCAGGTGGACCCGGTGCGCCAGTGGAAGCTGTCCCCGATGGACATCGCGTCACTGGACCGGTGGGACGAGTACACCGAGGCCAAGGAGGCCATGTTCTTCTGGACCGACACGGCCGACGCGCCGTGGACGGTGGTGAAGAGCAACGACAAGAAGCGCGCCCGGCTCGAGGCCATGCGGCACGTGCTGCACCGTTTCGACTACGCCGGCAAGGACTCCGAGGTGGTCGGCACTCCCGATCCGCAGATCATCGGGCCGGCCGGGCTGGACCTGACGCCGGAGGAAGAGGTCGTGCCGGTGTTCCCCCGCCCCTGAGGGCATGGTTCCTCGTCTTTGAACGTTGGTCGTGTAATCCGTCGGTGGCGCGCTATTTCGGGGGCACCATTGCTCACAGCGGGCCCAGAACCTCCTCGGGCGACGCATCCAGCGAGAGTGTCTCGAGCACGCTGAGCAGCTGACGCTCCTCGTACCGAAAATGGCTCTCCATAATGGCTGCGGCGCCCTCGAGGTGACGACCCAACTCGGCAACCGGTGCGGCCCGATCGACCGCGGCCCGCAGTACGCCGAGTAGGTGCGCGATCATCGAGTGGTCCTGGGTGAGGTTGCGGAGCACGGGCTCCAACTCGGGATGAGCCGCCTTGATCGCCGGAAATAGGCGGTGGTCCTCGGCCCTGTGATGTCCGTCGAGGGCAGCGCAGAAGCCGTGGCAGTACAGCAGCAGCTCACGTGTGGCCGCCTCCGCGGAGCGACCTTCGGCAACTGCGGTGCGAGTGAGGTCAAGTGCTTCGCGCAGGCGCACGTGCACTTCGCGAAGCTCGCGGCTCCAGGCGATCAGCCTGGTCGTCTCGCGCTCAGTCACGCGAAGACGAAGGATGGGACGTCAACGTCGTCGGTCTCCCTCGGT
Organism: Micromonospora sp. NPDC048905; assembly: GCF_040649655.1. Taxonomy (NCBI): domain Bacteria; kingdom Bacillati; phylum Actinomycetota; class Actinomycetes; order Micromonosporales; family Micromonosporaceae; genus Micromonospora; species Micromonospora sp. NPDC048905. The sequence continues at coordinate 33,265 of NZ_JBEZFV010000019.1, forward strand.
CGGGCGCCTCCATGCCTGACACGGTCTGCCACCGGCACGCGACGCTGGTCGAAACTAAACCCATTGAGATCAGCTGATCCTCGGTAGCGAACCTGAGCCATGTTCTGTGCTCTCGTGTCGAGGATAGTAAGTCCGCAGCATGGACGGGAGCGCTGCGTTGCCGCGGGGACCACTGAGCCGGGATTGACACGCCCGGGTGGCAACCGCGTGGGCGGCGGGCATCATGTGGCGTTGTGGGTCAGGTCCGCCGCCGCGTGGGGAGCAACGGGCTGACTGCGGCAATCGTCAGGGCGACTCCGGCCGCTATACCGGAAACCAGTGCGTATCCAGAGGCCAGTGCGTCGGGCGGGGCGCTCGCGCTGTCGTTCGCGGCGGCGCGGGTGGCGGCCGCGGTCGCGTACACCGCAAGTGCGATCGAGCCACCAACCTGGCTGGCGGTGTTGGCCAGGCCGCCGACGATGCCGGCATCACCCGACGAGACGTCGGCGGTCGCTGAGGCCATCAGGGTCGGGAAGACCAGGCCGATGCCGATCGCGACGAGCAGCGTCGGCCCGAGCACTCCGGCGGCGTAGTGACTGTCGGCGTCGGCTTGGGAGAGCCAGGCGAAGCCGGCCACGAAGCATGCGCACCCAGTCAAGATGAGCGCGCGGGCACCGCTCCGGAGAAACCAGCCGGTGGCGAAGCGGGCGACCACTACGAACATGACTGCGGCGGGGGTCTGTCCGAGCCCGGCGTCCAATGCGCTGTACTGCAGCACGTTCTGCATGAACAGCGAGGAGAAGAACCACATCGCGATGGCGATGCCGCCGAACAGCAGAAGCATCGCGTTGCTGACGGCCACGTTGCGGTTCCTGAACAGCCGCAGTGGCATCATCGGGGCCGCGACGCGCTTCTCGACCACCAGGAACACGGCGAGCAGGACCACGCCGGCCAGGATCGGCGGCATCACCCGCGGGGAGCCCCACGCGTGATCGGCGGCCTGCATGACGCCGTAGATCAGCGACGCCAGGCCGGCCGTGCCCGTGATCGCGCCGAGCAGGTCGAGCGATTCGCGGCGGAGCACCGGTGCCGCGGTCAGCGATGTGGCCACCAGGAGCAGCACGATGCCAATCGGCACGTTGATCAGGAACACCCACCGCCAGGAGAGCCCGGAGGTCAGCACGCCGCCGGCGACCGCGCCGACCATGCCGCCGACGCCGCCCGCCGAGGACCACGCACCGAAGGCCCGGGCGCGCTCCCTTCCTTCGGGAAAGCGAGTGTTGATCACTGCGAGGGTGGCCGGTGCCAGCATGGCGCCGCCCAGGCCCTGAGCGACCCGGGCACCGACAAGCAGCTCTGGCGTGTGGGCCAGGCCGGCGGCCAGGCTGGCCAGCGAGAACAGGCCGAGGCCGGCCACCAACATCCGGCGGTGCCCGAACAGGTCCGCCGCACGGCCGCCCAGCAGCATGAACCCGGCGAACGTCAGAACATAGCCATTGACCACCCAGGCCAGCCCGGTGTCGGTGAACCCCAGGTCACGCTGTACGGAAGGCAGGGCGACGTTGACGATCGACACGTCCAGCACGACCATGAACTGGCAGGCGCAGGCCAGCGCGAGGACCAGCCAGGCAGGCCCGGCGTACAGCTTGGTCCCCGGATTCTCGGTACGGATACTCGTCATCTTTTCCTCCGAAGCAGGGTGACTGCTCACGCCGCTGCGGAGCGGCTCGGGACGAGGACGTCGCCGCTAAGCCGGGCGGCGAAATTGGCCAGACGCTGCCCCTGGTAGCGAGCGGCCCCGAGAGCCGCGGCGTCGGCACCCTCGCTGCCGGTCGCGACGGTGCCGTAGGGGTTGCCGCCGGCCGCGTAGACGGTGGCGTCGGTGAAGCCGGGCGGGATGATGACCGAGCCCCAGTGGTAGAAGACGTTGCCGAGCGCGAGGATGGTGGCTTCGCTGCCACCGTGCCGGTTATAGGCCGAGGTGAAAGCCGTGACCGCCTTGTCGGCCAGCACGCCCTCACGCCACAGGCCGCCGGCCTGGTCGATGAACTGCTTGAGCTGCGCCGCCGGCGTGCCGAAGCGGGTCGGCGTGCCGAACGCGAACGCATCAGCCCAGGCGAGGTCGTCGAGCTCGGCCACGGGCACCGACTTGGTGGCGTCGGCGTGCCGGCGCCACAGCGGATTCTGATCGATCGCCTCATTCGGCGCGAGCTCGGCCGCCCGGCGCAGGCGCACCTCCGCGCCGGTGGTCATGGCCCCGTCGGCAACGGCCTGCGCGAGGGCATGCACGGTACCGGTAGAGCTGTAGTAGATGACTGCGACCTTCACCGTCATGTTGACTCCTTGGTAGCGTTAGTTATGCGCTTAATCATTAGGCAGATAATGTTATGCGCATAACTAATGCCGCTGTCAAGGAGGTTCCGTGGATTACGAGTACGCCGACGCCCTGAACCAGGCGATCCGCCTGCTCAGCCTGCGTCACCGGGCCAGGGCGGCGCACCTGCTCGCCTCGCTCGGCCTGCACGTCGGCCAGGAGGCTCTGTTGCTGGAACTCGACCGGAGTGGCCCTCGCATCCAAGCGCAGCTCAGCGAGGCGCTGGGTTGTGAACCACCCAGCGTCACGCTGATGACCCGGAAGCTGGAGGCCTCCGGCCACATCAAGCGCACACCCGATCCGGCCGACAAGCGCGCCACCGTCGTCGCGCTCACCGCCAGCGGCAAGGCGCTGGTCGGGCAGATCCAGCAGCTTTGGCTCACCCTTGCGGAGGAGACGATCCGCGACCTGCCCGCCGAGATGCTCGAGCAACTGCCCGGCATCCTGCACACGATGTCCACCAACGTCAGCGGCAAGCTGCCCGCTTGACCGTCACGCCGTGCGAGAGTCCGGCGTGCCGCGGTCGGTGCCTGGCGCACGTCATCGCTGCCGTACAGCGGCGCTGGACCACGACTCCGGTATCCGGATCTGGAGCCGAGCGCGCGGAGACACGGTCGCGCGTCGTTCCCTGTTCGCCATGACCGCCGACCTGGGGGTGGCCGGCACTGACCGTCACAAGCAGGCCGGCGCGACCGCAGGAGCGGGTTACCAGCGACCGAGGCGGGTGGCCAGCACGCTGAGCGCCGCCACGCCGGCCGTCGAGGTACGCAGCACGGCCGGGCCGAGCCGCACGACTCGCCCGCCCGCCTCCCGGAGGGCCGTCAGCTCGGCCGGAGCGATGCCACCCTCGGGGCCGACGACCAGGACGATCTCACCGCTGGGCGGCAGCTCGGCGGTGCTGAGCCGCTCCTCGGCCTCCTCGTGCAGCACGAACCCGGCGGCAGCACCGGCGATCCGGCGGGCGACGGTGGCGGTGGACTCGTCGGGCGCGCCGGCCACCACGGGCAACCACGGCCGGCGGGCCTGCTTGGCGGCCTCCCGAGCGGTGGCCACCCACTTCTCCCGCGCCCGTACGCCCCGGTCGCCGCGCCACTGGGTGACCGAGCGGGACGCCGCCCAGGGCACGATCTCGTCCACCCCGACCTCGGTCATCGCCTGCACCGCCAGCTCACCCCGGTCGCCCTTGGCGATGCCCTGCACCACCACGATCCGGGGGACCGGCGCGTCCGCGTACCCCCGGGAGGTGATGGCGACCTCCAGGCTGCCCCGGCCGACGGCGGTGACCACGGCGGCGGCCGTGCCGCCCCGACCGTCGGCGAGCAGCAGTTCCTCGCCGACCCGCAGCCGCTGCACGGTGGCGGCGTGGTGCCCCTCCGGGCCGTCCAGGGTCAACGCGTCACCGGTGGGCAGCGCCTCGACCAGGAACAGCGGCGCGGACACCTCAGGCGTGCCCGTTGAACGCGTCGCGCATCCGCGAGAAGAAGCCGCCCTGCTTGGATAACTCGGCGACCTCCTCACCACGGGTCTTGGCGAAGTCGCGCAGCATCTTCTCCTGGTCGGGGTCGAGCTTGGTCGGGGTTCGCACGTCGAGGTGCACGTAGAGGTCGCCTCGGCCGGTGCCGCGCAGATGTGGCACGCCCCGGGCGCGCAGTCGCAGCGTGCTGGCCGGTTGGGTGCCGGCCTTGACGTCGACCGTCTCCTCGCTGTCCAGCGTCTTGATGGTCAGGCGGGTGCCGAGCGCCGCAGCGGTCATCGGCACGGTGACCCGGCAGTGCAGGTCGTCGCCCTTGCGGGAGTAGACGTCGTGCGGACGCTCGTGGATCTCCACGTAGAGGTCACCGGCGGTGCCGCCGCCCGGGCCGACCTCGCCCTGCTGGGCCAGCCGGATCCGCATGCCGTCCTCGACACCGGCCGGGATCTTGACGGTCAGCGAACGACGGGTGCGCACCCGGCCGTCGCCGGCGCAGGTGGGGCAGGGGTGCGGGATGGTGGTGCCGTAGCCCTGGCACACCGTGCACGGCCGGGCGGAGACCACCTGGCCGAGGAAGGTGCGCTGCACCGACTGCACCTCACCCCGGCCGGCGCACGCCTCACAGGTCGCCAGGTGGGTGCCGGCGGCCGTGCCGGCGCCGGAGCAGGTGGTGCAGAGCACAGCGGTGTCGACGGTGATCGGGGCCTCGACGCCGAACGCCGTCTCGTGCAGGTCCAGTTCGAGGCGCAGGATCGCGTCGGCACCCGGGCGGGTCCGGGGACGGGGACCGCGCGCCCCACCGGCCGCGCCACCGAAGAACGCGTCCATGATGTCCTGGAAACCGACGAACGGACCGGCACCACCGGGGCCACCCGGGCCGCCGGCGCCACCGCCGCCCGGGGCGAGCGGGTCGCCACCCAGGTCGACGATCTGCCGCTTCCGGTCGTCCGAGAGGACCTCGTACGCGGCGTTGATGTCCTTGAACTTCTCCTGAGCCTCCGGGTCCGGATTGACGTCCGGGTGGAACTGGCGCGCCAACTTGCGGTAGGCGCGCTTGATCTCGTCATCGGAGGCTTCCCGGCTCACACCGAGAATGCCGTAGTAGTCCCTGGCCACTGCGTTCCGTGTCCTCATGTTCGTCTCGCGTTGTGCCGGTCGGCGGCCGCAGCCGGCCGCATCGGCCCTGACCAATCAGTTCTGGGCCAGCAACTCGCCCACGTAGCGTGCCACGGCGCGCACCGTGGCGATATTGCCGGGGTAGTCCATCCGGGTGGGACCCAGCACCCCGAGGCCGCCGACGATCGTGGCGCCCGGGCCGTACCCGGTGCTGACCACCGAGGCGGCCCGCAGGTTGTCGAACTCGTTCTCGTCACCGATCAGCACCCGGGTCGTGCTCGGCTCGGTCTCACCGATGAGCTTGAGGAGCACGACCTCCTCCTCCAGCGCCTCCAGGATCGGCCGTAGCGAACCCTGGAAGTCGAGCAGGCCGCCGCGGGTGAGGTTGGCGGTGCCGGCCAGCGCGATGCGTTCCTCGTGCCGCTCGACAAGCGTCTCCAGGAGCACCGTGGAGAGCGTGGTCATCGCCGGACGCAGCTCGGACGGCGCCTCCTCGACGAGCGCCTGCACCAACGGTGGCGTGTCGGACAGCCGCGCGCCGGCGAGCTTCTCGTTGACCAGCCGGCGCAGATCGGTGACGTTGTCGGCGGGCACCGGCCCGGGCAACTCCACCAGCCGCTGCTCCACGCGCCCGGTGTCGGCGATCATGACGAGCATCAGCCGGGTGGTGGAGATCGGCACCAGCTCCAGGTGCCGAACCGAGGAGCGGGCCAGGCTCGGATACTGCACGACGGCCACCTGCCGGGTCAGCTGGGCGAGCAGCCGGACTGTGCGGTGCACCACGTCGTCGAGGTCGACCGCGCCGACCAGGAAGCGCTCGATCGCCCGACGTTCCGCCGGGCTGAGCGGCTTGACCCGGGACAACCGGTCGACGAAGAGTCGATAGCCGCGGTCGGTGGGCACCCGGCCGGCACTTGTGTGCGGCTGCCGGATGTAGCCCTCCTCCTCCAGCACGGCCATGTCGTTGCGGACCGTGGCCGGGGAGACCCCGAGTTGGTGCCGCTCGACCAGCGCCTTGCTGCCGACGGGCTCCTGGGTGGAGACGTAGTCCTCGACGATCGCGCGGAGCACAGCGAGTTTCCGGTCGTCGAGACCCATCCTCCGCACCTCCTGTCGCACGTCGGCCGCCGGCGCCGTGGCCCCGGTCGGGCCGCCCTGGCACTCGACTGTAACGAGTGCCAGTCTACGTCGGCGTACCCGCCAGCGCGATGATCAACGGCCGCCCACTGGTGCGGCGTTGCCACGGACCCCTACCGTGACACCCATGACTGAACCTCCTCGCCCTCCCGGCGCGGGTGACCCCGGCAACTACCCGCCGGAGCCGACCTCTCCCAGCTCGTATCCGTCGGCTGAGCCACCCACCGCACCACTGTCCGGGGCGCCTGGCCCGGGCGGCTATCCCCCGGCCGGTGGCTATCCGCCGCCCACCGGTGACCAACCGTCGTCGGGCGGCTACCCCCCGGCTGGTGGCTACCCGCCGCCCGGAGGCTATCCGCCGGCCGGCGGTTACCCGCCGCCCGGTGGCGGATATCCGACCGGCGGCGCCTACGGCGGCCCCGGTGGCGGTTTCGCCAGCAACGAGGACAAGACCTGGGCGCTCGTCGCGCACTTCGGCGGTGCCGCCGGGATGATCCTCAGCGGCGGGGTGCTGGGCTGGATCGCGCCGCTGGTGGCGCTGCTGGCCCGGGGAAACCAGTCCCCGACGGTGCGGTCGCACGCCGCGGCGGCGCTGAACTTCCAGCTCATCTGGTCGGTCGTCGGCCTGGTCGGCTGGGTGCTGTCCTGCATCCTGATCGGCTTCATCGGGGTCGGGGCGGCCATCATTCTCGGCGCTGTGTTCGGCATCATCGCCGGCATCAAGGCCAACGAGGGCCAGCTCTACCGCTACCCGCTCTCGGCCAGCTTCATCAAGTGACCCGCTCCGGCCGCTCCCCCGGCCGGTCGGTGCCCCGCTGCCCCGGTCCGGGGCGGCGGGGCTGGCTCAGGGCAGCAGGTCGCGCACGACCGCGTCGGCGAGCAGCCGCCCGCGCAGGGTGAGCACCGCCCGACCGGCCTTGTACTCGTCGGCGGCCAGCAGGCCGCCGGCCAGCGCCCGCTCGGCGCCGGCCCGCCCGGTGGCGTCGAGCACCGCCAGCGGCAGGCCGCTGGCGAGCCGCAGCCGGAGCATCACGTCCTCCATGTGCGCCTCGTCGGCCGTGAGCACCTCCCGGGCCAGGCCGGGAGACGTGCCCGCAGCCAGCCGCTGGGCGTACGCCGTGGGGTGTTTGACGTTCCACCAGCGCACCCCGCCGACGTGGCTGTGCGCCCCCGGCCCCAGCCCCCACCAGTCCGCGCCGGTCCAGTAGAGCAGGTTGTGCCGGCACCGGGCGTCGTCGGTGCGCGCCCAGTTGGAGACCTCGTACCAGGAGAGCCCGGCCGCGTCGAGCGCGGCCTCCGCGGCCAGGTAGCGGTCCGCGGCCACGTCGTCACTGGGGTACGCCAGCTCGCCGCGCCGCATCCGGGCCGCGAGCCGGGTGCCGTCCTCGACGATCAGGGCGTACGCGCTGACGTGGTCCACTCCGGCGGCCACGACCTGCTCCAGTGAGGCGGCGAAGTCCTCGGGCCGCTCCCCCGGGGTCCCGTAGATCAGGTCCAGGTTGACGTGCTCGAATCCGGCGTCGCGGGCCTCCAGGGCGGCGGCGGTGGCGCGGCCGGCGCTGTGTCTGCGGTCCAGGATCGCCAGCACCCCCGGGGAGGCGGACTGCATGCCCAGCGAGATCCGGGTGTAGCCGGCGGATCGCAGCAGCTTCAACGATTCCGGGGTCACCGACTCCGGGTTGGCCTCGGTGGTCACCTCGACGTCGGCGGCCAGCCCCCAGGTGCGGTCGATGCCGTCGAGGATGCGGGCCAGGTCGTCGGCGGGGAGCAGGGTGGGTGTGCCGCCGCCTACGAAGACGGTGTCGACCCGGGGCGGCGGGTTGTCGCCGAGCACCCGGGCGGCGAGCGCCAGCTCGGCCAGGACGGTGTCGGCGTACCCCTCGCGGCTGGCACCGCCACCCAGCTCGGACGCCGTGTAGGTGTTGAAGTCGCAGTAGCCGCAGCGGCTGGCGCAGAACGGCACGTGCACGTAGACGCCGAAGCCGCGCGCGCCGACCGCCGTGGTGGCGGTGGCGGGCAGCGATCCGTCGACGGGGACGGTCTCACCATCTGGAAGGACGCCGGGCATGGCCACTAGTGTGCCCGGCATGACCTCTCCCGACGTCCTCGTGCGGGTCGCCACGGCCCGTGGGGTGACCACCCTCACCCTGGACAGCCCGCGCAACCGCAACGCGCTGTCCACCGCCCTGATGACCCAGTTGCTGGCCGGGCTGGGCGACGCGGTCGCCGACGAGACGGTCCGGGTGATCGTGCTGGACCACACCGGCCCGGTCTTCTGCTCGGGCGCGGATCTGAAGGAGACCGCCGCGGCGTACGCCAGTGGGACGGTGCCCGCCGGGATGCTGGGCGACGTGCTCGCGGCGCTCTGGGAGTGCCCGAAGCCGGTGCTGGCCCGGGTGGGCGGGCCGGCGCGAGCCGGTGGGCTGGGCCTGATCGCCGCCGCCGACCTGGCGGTCTGCGCCGACGAGGCGACGTTCGCGTTCACCGAGGTGCGGATCGGGGTGATCCCGGCGGTGATCTCGGCGACCGTACTGCCTCGGCTGCAGGCCCGGGCCGCCGCCGAGCTGTATCTGACCGGAGACACCTTTGACGGCCGGCGGGCCGCCGAGATCGGACTGGTCACGGCCAGCGTGCCGGCGGACGGCCTGGACGACGCGGTGCGGCGGTACTGCGACTCGCTGGTGCGTGGCGCACCGGGCGCGTTGGCCGGCGCGAAGGAGCTGCTGCGCCGGCCGAGCACCGCCGAGCTGCGTGGCGAGCTGGCCCGGCTGTCCGCCCTGTCGACCGGGTACTTCCTGTCCGACGAGGGACGCGAAGGGGTCACGGCCTTCCGGGAGAAGAGATTGGCTCGATGGGTGGCCGCTCTGGACGAGGGCTCCGGCGAGCACGCCGGGTAGGCATGGTTGTCCGCGCGCCCTTTGCTCTGCTTCAACCGGCGCACCACTTAGGGCGTCTGAGTGTTGCGTCCGTTGGAGCAGAGCAAAGGGCTCGTCCGGTGGGGTCACCAGGCGGTCGCGCCGCCGTCGACCGGGTAGTTCGCCCCGGTGATGTACGACGCCCGGTCGGAGGCCAGGAACACCACGAGTTCGGCGACCTCCTCGGGTTGGGCGAACCGCTTGAGCAGCGTCTTGCCGGTGATCGCGTCTCGCGCCGCCTGGTTGTCACCCAGGTCGCGTTCACTCGCCGGGCTGATGATCGGCCCGGGGCTGACCGCCACCGCGCGGATCCCGTGCGGCGCGCCTTCGAGCGCGAGCTGTCGGGTCAGGCCGATGACGCCGGCGTTGGCGGCGGTGTGACCCACCATCGGGGGGACGTGACCGGCGATCAGGCCGGCCATGGAGGCGGCGTTGATGATGACGCCGCCGCCCCGCTGGACCAGGTGCGGCCAGGCGAACTTCGACACGAAGTACGGAATGTCCAGTTCGCCGGTGATGGTGTACCGCCAGTCCTCGACGGAGAAGTCCGGCATCGGGCCGAAGCGGAGCGCGGCCGCGTTGTTGTAGACCACGTCCAGCCCGCCGTAGACCGCGGCGGCCTCCTCGACGAACGTTCGCACCTGTTCCGGGTCGCTGAGGTCGACCGGCGCGATGCCGGTCATCTCACCGCCGGCGGCGCGGACGAGTTCGACCGTCTCGTCGTTGCCGGCGACCTGGATGTCGGCTCCGACGACCTTCGCGCCTTCCCGCGCGAAGATCTGCGCGGAGACGCGTCCCAGACCGCCGCCGGTGCCGGTGACGAGCACAGCCTTGCCGTCGAGCGTTCCCATGGAACTCCTCCTTGCTCCGTGACCCGGCTCGGTCGCATCGCGTACCACCGGACGGGCCAGCGATTGACATGTCAACCGTAGTAACTCCTTGACCGGTCAACCACTTCCCTGCCCGGTCGAGGCGGTGACGCGCGCGACAAGCCGGCGGCCGAGACGCCGGGTGCCCGCCACCTGGCCAGCGACAACCGGCACCACACGCTTGGATTGTCGTTGAGTCAGGGTGGGCGGGAGAGCCATCCGGGCAGGTGAGACCGCGCCCGCAGCGGGAATGTGCTCGATCGGAACGCGTCGGTGGAGCCGACCCCGAACCGGGACGGAGCCGCCGAGCCGGCCTCGAACCCGCTCGGACGGTCCGTTCGGCGCGACGGGGACGTACGCTTGGCAGACTTGTCGATCTGGGGGTGTGGGTGCGAACTCGGGCAGCCGTTGCGGGTGGAGTGGTCCTCATCCTCGTCGCCGTGATCGCGATCTGGCTCGTCGTACGGCAGGTCGGGGGCGGTCTGCAGCTGCCGCTGTCGGCACGCAAGTGCACCGTGCAGGCCGACGGCCGGGTCGCCCTGGACGCCGACCAGATGGCCAACGCGGCCACCATCGCGGCGATCGGCGCCCAGCGCGGCATGCCCGAGCGGGCCGTCGTGGTCGCGCTGGCCACGGCGTACCAGGAGTCCGGGCTGCGCAACCTCGCCGACGGCGACCGCGACTCGGTCGGCCTCTTCCAGCAGCGACCGAGCCAGGGCTGGGGCACCCCGGCGCAGATCCGCGACCCGCGCTACGCGGCCAACCGGTTCTACGCGGCGCTCAAGAAGGTCCGCGGCTGGGAGAAGATGCGGGTCACCGACGCCGCCCAGCGGGTGCAGCGCTCGGCCTTCCCGGAGGCCTACCAGAAGTGGGCCGACGACTCCGAGGTGCTCAGCCGGGCACTGATGGGCGACGCCACCGGCGCGGTCGCCTGCACGGTGGGGCGTACCCCGGTGATGCACGGGGCGGCGGCGGCCACCCAGCTCACCCGCAACCTCGTACTGGACTGGGGGTTGAAGGGTCTCGACCCGAACGACCCGACCGGCCTGACGGTGACTCCGGGTGATCAGCGCGATGGCTGGCGGTACGCGCACTGGCTGGTCTCGCACGCCCAGGACCACGGGGTGAAGCGGGTCCGCTTCGGCGACCTGGAGTGGACCGCCCGGGGCGGCACCTGGGGTCGGGTGGACGAGCAGCAGAACTCCGCCGCCCGGGTGGTGGCCGAGGTGTTCGACGAGGGCTGACCGGCCCCGGATCTCTTAACCGGCAGTCACCGCACAATCGGACAAAGAGCCACAAGAGCGTCTCTCGATCACAAAGATCTCACTGTGCGCAGCCCTCCCGCTGCGGGGGGTTCCGGCTTGGTCCCCCACACGCAACACGCCCTCCCCGAGGCCTTGGCCACCGCGTTACGATCGGCGGCCTGTGCCAGAAAAGGTTTCACCTCATGGGGAGGGGTACGACGCGGTGTTCGATTACGGCGACCGGACCGGTTACGAACCGATCAGCGACACTGACCGCAAGGAGTTCCACGAGCAGGGCTTCCTCCTGCTGCGCAACGTCCTGACGGAGGACCACCGGGCGGCGCTGGAGGCGGCTGTCGACCGCGTCTACGCGGAGGAGCAGGCCAAGGGCACCACCAAGAAGGACGGCACCCTGCACCTGCTGGGGTTCCTGGAGCGCGACGAGCTCTTCGGCGAGCTGCTCACCCACCCGGTCGCCTTCCCGTACATGTGGGGGCTGGCCGGCTGGAACATCTACACCCACCACAACCACCTGGACGTCACCCCGCCGGCCGCCGAGCCGGAGAAGCCGTACTGGGGTTGGCACCAGGACGGGTACCGGCAGAACTCCGACCCGGAGACGATGGACCCGAACCTGCCCCGGCCGATGTTCTCGCTGAAGGTCGCGTACGTGCTGTCGGACCTCTCCGAGACCGGCCGCGGCGCCACCAAGGTCATCCCGGGCAGCCACCTGAAGAACTCGCTGCCCCGGCCGGCGGACCTCACCGTCCAGAACCCCGACCCGGAGGGCACGGTGGAGATCACCGCCAACCCGGGCGACGCCTTCATCTTCGACCGCCGGCAGTGGCACTCGCGCTCGACGAACCTGTCGACCATCACCCGCAAGATGCTCTTCGTCGGCTACACCTACCGGTGGATCCGTCCGCTGGACGAGCTGCACCCCGACGTGAACGGCGAGTGGTACCGCAACCGCACCCCCGTGCAGCGCCAGCTGATCGGTGAGGGCACCCACACCGCCAACTACTGGGGCATCAACTGGGACGGGTACGTCGACGACGAGATCCCGCTGCGCAAGGAGCTCAAGGAGCGCGGTCTGCTCGACCGCAACATCCCCTGGCTCCGCTGACCTGCTGCTCGTAGAACGGCCCTCTGCGACCGCTGCACCACGGCAGAGGGCCGTTTCGTGTCCGCGGGGACCCGACCGCTCGGACCGAGCCCGTTCCGACCACCGGAGACCGCACTGTCGGTAGCGTGGCGGGTGCGCAGGTCGGGGCGCCCCCGCCGGAGGGCGCGGGGTGGCACAGGAGGCAGTCGCAGTGACGTCCGCTCCGCTTCCCCGGATCCTCCGCCGCCGGGGCGAGCAGGCGTACCCGACCTTCCTGGAACTCTTCTTCGACCTGGTCTACATCTTCATGTTCTCCCGGCTCGCCGCCAGCCTGGCCGCCGACCTCACCGTCCGGGGTGCGCTACAGACGGCCGTTCTGCTGCTGGCCGCCTGGTGGGTCTGGGTGCTGACCGCGTGGCTCACCGACCTGTTCAACCCCCGGCTGCCGATCATCCAGGCGACCGCCCTGCTGGTCATGCTCGGCACCCTGCTGATGGCCATCGCCACGCCGTACGCCTTCGGCCGGTACGGATGGCTGTTCGTCGCCGCGTACTTCGGCATCCACCTGGTCCGGGACGCCGTCCTGATCCCCGGCACCCGGGTGAATCGCCCGATCCAGGCTCGGAGCATCCGGGTGTTCTTCTGGTTCGGCATCACCGTGGCGCCGTGGGTGGCCGGCGTGTTCGTGGACGAGACGGCTCGACTGGTGCTCTGGTCGCTCGCGGTGGTGGTCGACCTCGGCTCGGCGCGGTTCGGCTGGCCGACGCCGAGGCTGGGGCGTACCGAACTCGCCAGCCAGATCTTCACCGGGATGCACCTCACCGAGCGGCACCGGGCGATCTTCATCGTCGCGCTCGGCGAGTTGATCCTGAGCACCGGCATGGGGCTGGCCGACAGCGGGTTCACGGCCGGCCGGGTGGCCACCTGCGCGGTCGCGTTCGTCAGCGCGGTCCTGCTGTTCCAGCTCTACTTCCAGCGGGTCCAGCGGATCCTGGCCCCACCCAGCGTCGCGACCGTGGAGCGGGTCCGCCCCGGCACCTCCACCTCGTACAGCCACCTGGTGATGGTGGCCGGGGTGGTGTTGGTGTCGACGGGCACCTCGCTGGTCATTGATCGGCCGTTCGGTTCCGCGCCGGTCGGGTTGATGGCCACCATCCTCGGCGGACCGGCCCTGTTCCTGCTCGGAACCGTGCTGTTCGACGCCGTGGTGACCGGCCGGACCCTCTGGTCCCGGGTGCTGGCGATCGGGGTGCTGTGCGCCCTGCTGGCGCCCGCCACACTCCTGCTCCCGCCCCTGGCCGCCCTGGTGCTGGCGAACCTGGTGCTGCTGCTCACCCTGATCGGGGAGGGGCTGGCCGCGCGACACCATCCGGTCCGGGCCGCCGCGCCATGACGCGGCGCGGCCTGGTCACCCCAGCATCGGCGGTGCCGGCGCCCGCGCGTGCCGGCGGGTACTCACCAGGTTCGCCGCGGCGATCAGGAGCAGCACCGTCATGGCGAGCAGCGCGACCGTGACCGGCGGCAACAGGGGTGTGGTCGGTGCCAGGCACGCCAGCAGCACCACACCGGCCAGCCGGGACCGGGAGATCCGTCCGAAGACGGTGAAGTCGAGGACGCCCCGGCCGACCAGATACAACGCGGGGCTGCCGAGGATGACCGCCGCCCAGGAGGGCGGGGTCTCGCCCAGCGGGCGGCTCACCACGAGGTGGCTGGTGACCGCCGCGCCGACGATTCCGGCCACCATGACCAGGTGGGTTGCCGCCGCGGACTGGGTGAGCAGCGCCGGGTTCGTCGATCGGGCGATCGCGTCGGTCAGCAGCTCACCGGCACGGTAGATGTAGATCCGCCACATCAACACGACGGTGGCGAACACGACGAGCAGCGCCCAGCCACGCTCCAGCGTGTACTCGCTCGCGCTGAAGGTCGTGCCGGTGACGAAGATCGAGACACCGAGCGCGACGATGACGAACTGCCGGTACCGCTCCGCCACCCGGGCACCGACCAGCCGCCAGTCACGTGCTCGGGACCGACCGATCCGGGGCACCGGCCAGCCGAACACGGCTGCGGCATACTCGACGACGACAGCGAGCGCCCAGATCGCCAACTGCCCCGAACCGCCGACGAGCGCCCCACCGATCCAGCCGACGCCGGCGATGCTCTCCCAGATCTGGATCCGGATGCTGCGACGCGGCGGTCTCCTGATCGAGATGACCACGACGTAGTAGGCCGCGGAGCTGAGGTGGATCACCACGTACGTGGTCCCGAAGAGCAGCCCACGATCGCCGTACGCGTCGGCCGCGAGCGCGGCCAACAGCAGACTGGCCGACGCCACCCAGATGACCTGTCCCTGCCCGGACGGGCGGGTCAGGTCGATGCTGTCCGCCCCCCAGACGGTCAGCGCCCAGATCATCGTGAACGCGAGCAGCAGCACCACCGTCTCGGCGAGGCCGGTCCAGCTGAGGTTGTCGGCCAGTACGGTCGCCAGGGTGACAAGCGCGAAGATGTAGACGAGGTCGAAGAAGAGTTCCAGGAAGGCCGGACGCTCCAGGCCCGGATCGGGGGGTGACGCCGCCGTGGCATCGCTGTCCGTCGCCGTCGACATCGCGCTCCACCCGGCCCCCCGCAGCACGCCCCCGGTAGGGACAATACGGGCAACCGTCGGCCCCGTCCCCAGGTTCTCGCCGGCGGCCAGCCAGCCCGGAGCGGACTGTCGCGCGTGGTCGGGACCCCGCGTTCAGCCGCGGGAGGCGAGGCGGCGGCGGACCTTCTCCCGGATCGGTTCCGGCAGGTCCTCCGCTTCGAGCAGCCGGGGCAGCAGCTCCGGCTCCAGGCTGGTGGCCCGGAACACCTCGCCGATCGTCACACCGTGCGCGGGCCGCTCCACCACCTCGACCGGGTCACCCGGCCCGACCTCGCCCTCGCGCAGCACCCGCAGGTAGGCGCCGGGCATCGCCCGCGCGGTGAACCGCTTGATCAGATCCGGTACGCCCCAGAACCCCGCGAAGGTCGTGCAGGGCGTCCGCGGCTTGGTGACCTGGAGCAGGGCGGAACCGACCTGCCACTGCTCGCCGATCACCGCGCCGGTCACGTCGATCGCGTAGGTGGACAGGTTCTCCCCGAAACCACCGGGCCGTATGTCGCGGCCCAACTCGGCCGCCCACCAGGCGGCGTCCTCCTCCGCGTAGGCGTAGACCGCCTGGTCAGGACCACCGTGATGGGCTCGCTCGCCGATGAAGTCACCGACCACCCCGTCGGCGCGGATCAGCACCGGGCCGTCCACCGGCCGCTTGTCGATGCCGCTGCGACCGCTCGCGTCGCCGGCCCACTGCGCCTCGGTCACGATGCCGAGGTTCATCGCTGCCACCCTGCCCGTCATGACCGTCAGCCTAGGTGAATTCGCGTTGCTGGCTTGACCTTGACGCTGCGTCAACCCTCCATGCTGGCTGCCATGAGCATCCCTCCAACAACCGCTCAGGTCGAGCCGCCCGTGCTACACGTGCGGGGCCTGGAGAAGTCGTTCAAGCATCTGAAGGTGCTGCGCGGTGTGGACATCGACGTGGCGCGCGGCTCCATCTTCGCCCTGCTCGGCTCCAACGGAGCGGGCAAGACCACTGTGGTGAAGATCCTGTCCACGCTACTCAGGGCCGACGCGGGGACCGCCCGGGTCAACGGCTTCGACGTCGCGGCACAGGCCGCCGAGGTGCGCGAGTCGATCAGTCTCACCGGGCAGTTCGCGGCGGTCGACGAGGTCCTCACCGGGCGGGAGAACCTCGTCCTGGTCGCCCGGCTCAGGCACCGCCCGGAGCCGGGCACAGTCGCGGATGACCTGCTGAGGCGCTTCTCGCTGACCGAGGCGGGCACCCGGAGGGTGGCTACGTACTCCGGGGGTATGCGCCGCCGGCTGGACATCGCGATGAGTCTCATCGGGAACCCACCGGTGATCTTCCTTGACGAGCCGACAACCGGGCTGGACCCGGAGGCGCGCATCGAGGTGTGGCAGGCCGTCAAGGAACTCGCCAAGGGAGGTACGACAGTACTGCTCACCACCCAGTACCTCGACGAGGCGGAGCATCTCGCCGACCGGATCGCGATCCT
The DNA here is from genome assembly GCF_040649655.1 of Micromonospora sp. NPDC048905. Lineage (NCBI taxonomy): Bacteria > Bacillati > Actinomycetota > Actinomycetes > Micromonosporales > Micromonosporaceae > Micromonospora > Micromonospora sp. NPDC048905. The sequence continues at coordinate 49,570 of NZ_JBEZFV010000019.1, forward strand.
GCACGAGGGCCGGATCATCGTGAACGGCACCCTCGACGAGCTCAAGCAGCTCCTCCCACCCGCGAAGATCGAGTACGTCGAGAAGCAGCCGAGCCTCGAGGACGTCTTCCTCACCGTCGTCGGCACCCGCACGAGCAAGGAACAACGATGAACAGGCATTTCGTCGGCGACACCGCCGTTCTCCTGGGTCGCTCGCTGCGCCACATCGCCCGCAGCCCGGACACCATCATCACCACCGCGATCATGCCGATCGCCTTCATGCTGCTGTTCGTCTACGTCTTCGGCGGCGCGATCGAGACCGGGTCCGACTCCTACGTCAACTACCTGCTGCCCGGCATCCTGATCATCACGATCGCCTCGGGCATCTCCTACACCGCCTTCCGGCTCTTCCTGGACCTGAAGGGCGGCATCTTCGAACGGTTCCAGTCCATGCCGATCGCCCGCTCCGCCGTGCTGTGGGCACACGTCCTGACCTCGCTGGTCGCCAACCTGATCTCGATCGTCGTCGTCATCGGCGTCGCCCTGATCATGGGCTTCCGTACGGGGGCGGGCGTGTCTGGCTGGCTCGCGGTCGCCGGCATCCTCGTCCTGTTCACCCTGGCACTGACCTGGATCGCCGTGATCCCCGGCCTCAGCGCGAAGACGCTGGACGGCGCGAGCGCGTTCTCCTACCCGCTCATCTTCCTGCCGTTCGTCAGCTCGGCCTTCGTGCCCACCGAGTCCATGCCCGGCCCGGTACGCGCATTCGCCGAGCACCAGCCGGTGACCTCCATCGTCAACGCGATCCGGGACCTGTTCACCCAACAGCCAGTCGGCGCCGATATCTGGATCGCTCTCGCCTGGTGCGCCGGCATCCTCGTTCTCGCCTACCTGTTCGCCAACGTCACCTACCGTCGCAGGATCTCCTGAACGGGGGAGCTGTTCGAACTGGGGGGCAGGATCAGGGCATGCTGACGATCGGCCAACTCGCGGCGTACGCCGGCGTCACGGTGCGGGCGGTGCGGCACTATCACCAGATCGGGCTCCTGCCCGAGCCGGAGCGGGACGCTTCGGGCTACCGGCGGTACGGCGCAACGGCAGTCGTGTCGCTCATCAAGATCCGCACTCTCGCCGACGCCGGCGTGCCACTGTCGCAGATCAGTCGGATGCTCGAAGCCGACGCCTCGGCCTTCGCCGAAGCGATCCGGACCATCGACAACCACCTGCGCGACGAGATCCAACGGCTGGAGAGCAGCCGCAGACACATCGCGCAGCTCACCGCCGGGGACAGCCTGGCGCTCCCACCGGAGGTCGCGGCCTATCTCGACCGGCTCCGGGGCATCGGGGCGTCCCAGCGGATGGTGGAGGCCGAACGGGACGGGTGGATCCTGGTCGCGGCGCGCTGGCCCGACCGCATCGTCGAGTGGATGCCCGGCAAGATCGCCCACCTCGATGATCCGCAGGTCGTCCGACTTTATCGGGTGCTCTCGGAGATCTTCGACGGTGACGAGGAGGACGACCCGCGGCTGGCGGAGGCCGCCGACATCATGGCCTGCCTAGCAGAGCAGGCGTACGCCGCCAGCGAGGTCATTCCCCGAGAGGACGCCGACGACGATCTCCCGCACGACCTGATCGACGCGCTCGCCGTCGAGTCCGACCCGCGTGTGCGGCGGCTGCGGGAGCTGATGCGCGAGCGCGGCTGGTCCGGATGGAACCGGATGGAGCGACTGCCGAAGTCGCCGCCCGACTGACCGCCGGGCGGCGTTTCCGGCCGGTCAGCCCTTGACGGCGCCGGCCACCAGACCGGAGACCATCCGCCGCTGCACCAGCAGGAAGAAGATGATGACCGGCAGGGTGAACAGGGTGGACGCGGCCATCACCGGACCCCAGTTGGTGTCGTCGCGGCCGAAGAAGAACGTCATCGCCACCGGCAGCGTGTAGCTCCCCTGGTCGTTGATGAACGTCAACGCGAAGATCAGCTCGTTCCACGCCGTGATGAAGGAGAAGATGCTGGTGGCCACCAGGCCGGGTGCGACAAGTGGGAAGAGGATCCGCCGGAACATCTGGGCCCGGCTCGCCCCGTCGATGGCCGCCGCCTCCTCCAGTTCCTTGGGCACCGCGGCGACGAAGCCGCGCAGCATCCAGACCGCGAACGGCAGCGAGAAACCGAGGTACGTGAGGATCAGGCTGGGCAGGGTGTTGTAGAGCCCCAGCCGTTGGATCATCAGGAACAGCGGGATGACCAACGCCTCCAGCGGAATCATCTGCACCACCAGCAGCATGATCAGGAAGCTGGTCCGCAGCTTGAAGCGGAACCGCGCCACCGCGGTCGCGGCCAGCAACGCGACCAGGCCACTGAGCACCACCGTGGAGACGGCGACGAGCGCGCTGTTGAGGAAGAAGTCGAAGAAGCTCACGCCGGGGATCAGGTTGCCGGTCAGGATCTCCCGGTAGTGCGCCAGCGTCGGGTGGGTCGGCACCGGTTGCGGGGTGGCCGAGAAGATCTCGTTGCTGGGCTTCAGCGAGGTCGAGATCATCCAGTAGACCGGGAACGCCGCGAAGAGCGCGACAAGCAGCCCGGCGGCGTTGAGGGCTACCTTCTTCACGACTCGTCCTCCTGCCTGAGCACCATCCGTACGTAGAAGCCGGTCACCACGAGCAGGATCAGCGTGAGGATCACCGCGACGGCCGCGCCGAGTCCGTACTTCGGCGGCGGGGAGAAGGCTTCGGCGTACGAGTAGATGGCGAGCATGAACGTCGGCCGGTCCTGGGTGCCGCCGGCCAGGACGAACTGCTGGGTGAACACCTTGAAGTCCCAGATGGTGGAGAGCACGATCAGGATCCCGAAGACCGGCCGCAGCAGCGGGAAGGTGATCTTCCAGAAGACCCGCCACGGGCTGGCGCCGTCCACCCGGGCCGCCTCGTGCAGCTCGCTCGGCACGCTCTTCAGACCGGCGAGCACGCTCACCGCGATGAACGGGAACGAGTGCCAGACCACCACCAGGGTGAGGATGGCGAAGAAGAGCAGCGGTGAGTTGAACCAGCCGTAGCCGGTCCAGTCGCTCCGACCGAACAGGCTGTCGGAGAGCCCGTCGGGCAGCGCGTTGAACAGCCACGTGACGAGGCCGCTCGTGTCGTCGAAGATCCACTTCCACACGATGGTGCCGGTCAGCGCCGGCGTGGCCCAGGCCAGCATCACGCAACTGGCCACAAAGGTCGCCATCTTGCGGCCGAGCCGGTTGAGCAGCAGCCCGACAAGCGTGCCGAGGACCATCGTGAGCAGCACGTTCGCCGCGGCGAACAGGACCGTGTTGCGCAGCACGGTCAGGAAGAACGGATCGGACAGGATGTCGGCGTAGTTGCCCAGCCCCACCCACGGCCACTCCCGGTCGCCGCGCAGCTGCCGGACGCTGTTCAGGCGGTAGAAGGACATCACCACCACCTGGCCGAGCGGCCAGAGCAGCAGCACCCCGATGATCACCAGTGCGGGCAGGAGCAGCAGGTAGGGCAGGCGGTCCACCCGGCGACGCCGCCGCGCGGGGGCCTCCCGCGCGGCGGCCGTCTCCGGGGGTTTTGTCTGTGAGCTCACTTGCTGTTCAAAATGCCTTCCATCTCACCGGCCGCGTCGGCGGTAGCCTTCTCGACCGTCTTCTGACCCTTCATGACCGAGCTGTTCATCGCCTGCGTCACCGTCTTGGTACGGCTGACCTCCACCCACTTCGGGGTGAGCGGCGTGAGCTTGGTGTTCTGCATGGTGGTGGCGAACGCCGCCATCACCTTGTCGTTGGCGTACGTGTCACTGGCGACCAGATCCTTGTAGACCGGGAAGAAGCCGAGGCTGCTCGCGAAGCTCTGCGAGTTCTTCTTGTTCAGCAGCACGGTCAGGTAGTCCCAGGCCAGGTCCTGCCGCTCGCTGTCCTTCCAGATCGCCACGTCCGAACCACCGGCGAACCCGGGCGCCGCCTTGCCGTCCGGGCCGGGGATCGGGAACGTACCCCAGACCTTCTCGATCTCGGGGTTGTCCTTCTTGATGGCGCCCTGCTGCCAACTGCCGGCGAACGCCATCGCGGCCTTGCCGGTGGCGAACTGCGTGCGCGCGTCGATCTCGTTCCAACCCGCCGCCGCCGGCGGGGCCACCTTGTGCACGGTCACCAGGTCGGTCCAGAACTTGACCGCCCGCTGCGCCTCCGGCGTGGTGTAGCCGGACTTCCAGGTGCCGCCCTGGTTGCTGGCGATCTCGCCGCCGGCACCCCAGAGGAAGGAGTAGAACGGCAGCTCGGAGTTGCCCGGCAGGGCGATGCCGTAGGTGCCCTTCTTCTTCGCCTGCACGGCCTTGGCCACGGTGACCAGGTCGTCCCAGGTCTTCGGGGGCTGCACGCCGGCCTCGGCGAACCAGTCGGTGCGGTAGTAGATCGCGCGCACACCCGCGTACCAGGGCACGCCGTACTGCTTGCCGTCGAGTTGGGCGTTGCGCACCAGGTCGGGAAGCAGGTCCTTGCCGTCGGCCCAGCTGCCCATCCGACCGCTGACGTCGGCGAGCGCCTCCTGGGCAGCCCACCCCTGCGTCTCGGTGTTGCCCAGCTCGGTGATGTCCGGTCCCTCACCACCGGCGAGCGCGGCCTGGAACTTCTTGGGCGCTTCGAGCCAGGGAATGTACTGCACCACCACGTCGGTGTCGGGGTGCTTCTGGCGGAACTCGGTCTCGACGGAATCGAGGAAGGCGTTCTGCGCGTCGCCGCCCTCGCCCATCATCCAGACCGTGAGCTTGCTGTCGTCGGCCGCGTCCTCACCGGAACCCCCGCAGCCGGTCAGCACCATCGCGGCCGAGGCCACCATGGCGGTGACCGGGGCCAACCGCTTCCACCTGTTCACGCCACTTCTCCCCTCACGCCGCCTGGAACTAACCTTCTCCGCCGCACCCTAGTACGAAGAATTCCTTTACGACAGTGGGCAGGACTGATCGAAGCGAGGCGACGGTATCGCAGCGGCCCGACGACCGATGCTCTGACATCGGGCTGAAGTCGGGCACACGGCACGAAAAAGCGCCCGGCTCTGGGCCGGGCGCTCCTTCAGTCGCGCTGTCCTACGGTGGCGCAGTGGCGCCAGGTGTTGCGAGGTCGTTATCGGGTGACGCGGCGGCGGCCACCCACACCGGCCACCAGCGCGACCGCGATCGCGGCCACCACGACCTGCACCAGCAACTCGGCCCAGTCGATACCGCTCGTCTCGGTCGCGATGCCGATGGCCCGCGCCAGAACGGTGCCCAGCAGGGCCGCGCCAACACCAATCAGCAGGTGCAGCCAGATCGGCATGTTCTGCCGGCCCGGAACAACCAGGCGGCCGAGCGCGCCGACGATGAGACCAACAACGATCGCAGTGATGATGCCCCACACGGTGAGCTCCACGGCCACCCTCCTTCAAAGAATGTTCGACACACAAGGTGCGCTTCCTGTCGTGACCACTAATTGCCCGACCCAACGAAAATCCAAACCGACTTAGCCCACCAGACGATCACGACTTGGTCGACAGGCACACGTTCCACCGCGCACCCCGCCACCCCACACGAGCCGGGCCGCCAGGCCGCCAAGCCCGCAGCGCCGTCAGGCTCTCCCGCAGCCCGGGCCGCAGCGCCGCCAGGCCGCCGGCCACCAGGCCCGCCGGCCACCAGGCCGCAGCGAGGCCAGGCCGCAGCGAGGCCAGGCCCCTGCCGCCCGGACATAGGGCGGCCGGTCGGACCCCACAGCCGCCGGCCGCGCAGCGCCTGGCGTCGCGAGGCCGCGTGATCCACTCGGTTTGCTTGATCTCGCGGCATTACGGCCGCCGGGACACCGCGACATCACGGAAACCGAGTGGATCTCCGCCGCCACCAGGCGCCGTAACACCCCTGACGCGATACAGACGAACGACTCCGCCACGCCGAACCAAGAGATCAACACGAGATCATTGAAACCGCGGCATCACGGCCACCAGGACACCGCGACATCACGGAAACCGAGTGGATCTCCGCGATCCGACCCGCCAGGGACGCCCGGCGAGGTGCCGGCGACGCTTGGCGGACGCCACTGTTGGCCGGCCACAACAGAACCGGCGCGACGACCGACCACCACAACAGCAAGACGCCGACGGACCCAACGACCGACCACCACAACAGCAAGACGCCGACGGAGCCGACGACCGACCACCACAACGGCAGACGCCGATGGGCGCCCAGCCTGCTGGCCGGGCGCCCATCGGAGATGCTGCGTAATACGGGGGTTGGTGCTGGTGTTACCGGGTTACGCGGCGGCGGCCACCCACACCGGCCACCAGCGCGACCGCGATCGCGGCCACCACGACCTGCACCAGCAACTCGGCCCAGTCGATACCGCTCGTCTCGGTCGCGATGCCGATGGCCCGCGCCAGAACGGTGCCCAGCAGGGCCGCGCCAACACCAATCAGCAGGTGCAGCCAGATCGGCATGTTCTGCCGGCCCGGAACAACCAGGCGGCCGAGCGCGCCGACGATGAGACCAACAACGATCGCAGTGATGATGCCCCACACGGTGAGCTCCACGGCCACCCTCCTTCAAAGAATGTTCGACACACAAGGTGCGCTTCCTGTCGTGACCACTAATTGCCCGACCCGTCGAAAGCCCAAACCGACTCACCTCAAAGGAAAGCGTCAGTCGTCTATGTCCGGGAGCTGCGTCGGTTGGCGTGGAGCCGCGTCCACACAGGTGGGAGCCGGTGTCGCCGACCCGGGTGCCCCACGACGACGGCCAGAAAAATTTCTGCCCCGGCGGTCACGGCACCGCACCCGGCGCTCCGAGGGGCGACCAGCAGACCCCCGAGGAGGCAACCGGAACGGCACTCCCAACGTGGCCGGAGAGACGAGACAGGCCCCCACACCGCAGCGGAGGACGCCACCGAACACGAACGCGCCCGGGCGCACAGGGCACCCGGGCGCGTACGAAGCGCGACCTACTTCTTTCCGGCGGCCTTGCCGTCGCCGGAGTCGGAGGAGAGAGCGGCGATGAAGGCCTCCTGCGGCACCTCGACGCGGCCGACCATCTTCATCCGCTTCTTGCCTTCCTTCTGCTTCTCCAGCAGTTTGCGCTTACGGCTGATGTCACCGCCGTAGCACTTGGCGAGCACGTCCTTGCGGATCGCCCGGATGGTCTCCCGGGCGATGACCCGGCTGCCGATGGCCGCCTGGATCGGCACCTCGAACTGCTGGCGCGGGATCAGCGTACGAAGCTTGGCGGCGATGCTGACGCCGTAGTTGTACGCCTTGTCCTTGTGCACGATGGCGCTGAACGCGTCCACCGGCTCGCCGTGCAGCAGGATGTCCACCTTCACCAGGTCGGACGCCTGCTCGCCGGAGGGCTCGTAGTCCAGCGAGGCGTAGCCCTTGGTACGGCTCTTCAACTGGTCGAAGAAGTCGTAGATGATCTCCGCGAGGGGCAGCGTGTAGCGCAGCTCCACCCGGTCGGCGGACAGGTAGTCCATGCCCAGCAGGGTGCCGCGGCGGCCCTGGCAGAGCTCCATCACCGCGCCCACGTAGTCGTTGGGCGTCAGCACGGTGGCCCGCACGACCGGCTCGTACACCTCGGCGATCTTGCCACTGGGGTACTCGCTGGGGTTGGTGACCACGATCTCGGCGCCGTCGTCGGTGATCGCCCGGTACACCACGTTGGGCGCGGTGGAGATCAGGTCGAGGTTGTACTCGCGCTCCAGCCGCTCCCGGATGATCTCCAGGTGGAGCAGGCCGAGGAAGCCGCAGCGGAAGCCGAACCCGAGCGCGCCGGAGGTCTCCGGCTCGTAGTCCAGGGCGGCGTCGTTGAGCTTGAGCTTGTCCAGTGCCTCACGCAGGTTGGGGTAGTCGGACCCGTCGATCGGGTAGAGCCCGGAGTAGACCATCGGCTTCGGGTCCTTGTAGCCACCCAGTGCCTCGGCCGCCGGCCGGCTGTTGATGGTGACCGTGTCACCGACCCGGGACTGCCGGACGTCCTTCACACCGGTGATCAGGTAACCGACCTCGCCGACGCCGAGCGCCTCGGCCTTGACCATCTCGGGCGAGATGACGCCGATCTCCAGCAGCTCGTGCACCGCGCCGGTGGACATCATCTTGATCCGGTCCCGGGCGCTGATCCGGCCGTCGATGACCCGGACGTACGTGACGACGCCGCGGTAGACGTCGTACACCGAATCGAAGATCATCGCCCGGGCGGGCGCCTCGGCGTCACCGACCGGTGGGACGAACTGCCGGACGATCTCGTCGAGCAGGTACGGCACGCCCTCGCCGGTCTTGCCGGAGACCCGGATGCAGTCGGCGGGGTCGCCGCCGATCAGGTGAGCCAGCTCCTCGGCGTACTTCTCCGGCTGGGCGGCCGGCAGGTCGATCTTGTTGAGCACCGGGATGATGCGCAGGTCGTTTTCCAGCGCCAGGTAGAGGTTGGCCAGGGTCTGCGCCTCGATGCCCTGCGCCGCGTCGACAAGCAGCACGGCGCCCTCACAGGCGGCCAGCGACCGGGACACCTCGTAGGTGAAGTCGACGTGCCCCGGGGTGTCGATCATGTTGAGCACCGCGTGCTCGCCGGCCCGCTCACCCTCGCGGATGGTCCACGGCATGCGGACGGCCTGGCTCTTGATCGTGATGCCGCGCTCGCGCTCGATGTCCATCCGGTCCAGGTACTGGGCGCGCATCTGCCGGGGGTCGACCACACCGGTGAGCTGCAGCATCCGATCGGCCAGGGTCGACTTTCCGTGGTCGATGTGGGCGATGATGCCGAAGTTCCGGATGCGACCGGGGTCGGTGGAACCAGGAGCATTCGCGCCGGGATCGAGCTTCGGTGGCACAGCGGTCCGTTCTGGTCGGCTGACGTGAACAGGCCGGCGCGCCGCCGACCCCCTCTATGTTCCCACGCCGCCGGGGTGCGCCCGCTGCGCGGGCGACGGATCGGCCCGCGGCCCTCACTCCAGCGGCGGCTCGACGAAGAGCGCGGCGAGTCGCGGCAACCGACGACGCGCCTCCTCCTCGTCGTCGAAGTCCCAGAAGTCGTTGAGGTCCGGCGTCCGCACCGGGTCGCGGTCCGCCGGCAACTCGGTCGCGGTGGCCTTCCGGTACGCGTCCCAGGGCACCGACAGCATCTGCTCGGCGGAGAACTCCTCGCCACTGAGCGAGGCCGCCCGCACCTGGGGCAATTCGGCAAGGGAGTCCGGTTCGGTGACCGCCCGGGCGAAGACCGCCCGTCCCTGGGTCATCAGCCAGCCCCGGAAGTGCTCGAAGCCGTCGGCCGAGGCACCACCGTTGATCAGGTACGCCGCGCCCCACAGGTCGGCCTTGTGCGAGGCGGCCAGCACCCGCGTCTGGTGCCGGGCGTACCCGACGATGTCCTCCGGATCGCGCGCGGCGAGCAGCGCGACGGCCCGCGCGGCGACCGGCCCGGGTTCTCCCCCACCGCCGGCCCGCGCGTCGTCGATCAGCTGCCAGAAGTCCTCGGTCCTCATGGCTTGGCAGTCTGGCAGTGTCGCCGTGCGTCGCGCACGTACCCCGGGGCAGCATGGTGTGGTGTCCCCAACCTCGCTGCCGCCGGTGCCCTACCACGCGAGTGCGCTGCGCCCGTCGTGGCCGACGCTGCCGGCGGCGCTGCGGGCCGCGGTCGCCGACCGCCTCGGCGCGCCGGTCGTCACCGCCCGGGTCGCGGGCGCGGGCTTCACCCGCGGCTTCGCCGCGGTGCTCGACACCGCCGACGGTGGCCGGGCCTTCGTGAAGGCGGCACCCGCCGCCGAGCAACCGCATCTGGTCGACTGGTACGCCCGAGAGGCCGCGATCCTCGACCGGCTGCCGGCCGACCTGCCGGCGCCCCGCCCCCGGTGGACGCTCTCGGCGGCCGGCTGGTTCGTGCTGTGCACCGACGCCGTCGACGGGCACACCCCGCACCTGCCCTGGGTGCCCGCCGAGTTGGACGCCACCCTCGCCGGGTACGCCGAGGTCGCCGCCGCCCTGGCCGACCCGCCGGTCGAACTGACCGCGCTCGGCCTGCCGCACCTGGCCGACCTGGCCCGCTCGGACATCCTCTGGTGGGAGGAGGTCGCCGCCGGTCGCGAGCCGGCGCCACCGCTGCCCGCTCCGCTGCGGAACCGGCTGCCCCAGCTGGTGGAGTTGGAGTCCCTGCTCCCCCGGTACGCCGCCGGGGCGACCGGCCTGATCCACGGCGACCTGCGGATCGACAACGTGCTGATCGACGTGGACGGCCGAGCCTGGTTCTGCGACTGGACCTGGGTCTGCTCCGGGCCGGCCTGGTTCGACCTGGCCGGGCTGCTGCTCACCGCGTACGCCAGCGGCCTGGACGCGGACCGGCTCTTCGCCACGCACCCGGCGGCGGCCGGCGCGCCCCCGGACGCACTGGACGCGACCCTGGCCGCGTTGGCCGGCTACTACCTCACCGGCGCTGCGGCCGCGCCGCCGACGGCCTCGCCGCACCTGCCCGCCCACCAGCGGTGGAGTGGCGAACAGTCCCTCGACTGGCTGGCTCACCGGCAGGGCTGGCGGTGAGCCGCGTTGACGGCCGAGGGCGTAATCTGGTGCCCGACGGGCCAGGTCCGTCCGCGCGAAGGCCGAGCCGTTTTGGCTCGTCCCGGGCGACCTGGTAACCTGGCTCTTCGCGCAGCGGTGACGCATGTTCGTCATCCAGCGCACAAGCTGACCAACCCGAGCTATCAAGACGAGGCTGTCGCGTGGCGAACATCAAGTCCCAGATCAAGCGCAACCGGCAGAACGAGAAGGCCCGGCTGCGCAACAAGTCGGTCAAGTCGTCGCTGAAGACCGCCGTCCGGAAGTTCAACGAGGCTGCCGAGGCCGGTGACGTCGAGAAGGCCACCGCGCTCATGCTGGACGCCTCTCGCAAGCTGGACAAGGCCGTCAGCAAGGGCGTGATCCACTCCAACCAGGCCGCGAACCGCAAGTCCGCGATCGCAAAGCGCGTGGTGTCGCTCTCCGCCTGACGACTTCACCGTCAGACTGATTCGGAAAGCCCCGGGCATCTGCCCGGGGCTTCCGTGTGTCTCATCGCGAACACCGGCCTGAGATCCTTGGCTCCTGGCGGCCGTGCCGCTCCCAGCTCTACTGCGCCTGAGCTGGTGGGCGCTTCGGCGCATCGGTGCGCGGGGTGGACGCGTCCACCGCCACGACGACCCCGGTCACACTGTGCGAGATCCACTCCACCTGGGCTCGCCCGACCGCAGGTTCCATCTGCCGACGGAACCGGTCCCGTTCCTGCTCCGGCACGAGCGCCGCCGACCGGACCACGACCGCGGCCACGATGTCGTTGAGCTTGACCATGGCCGCTACCACGGCGGGCAACACCAGCACCGCCCACCAGCTGACCAGTTCGGCGAGGGCGAGCAGCACCGCCAGTGCGATGGCGCCCTCGAAGAAGAGGAAGCACAGCACTCCGCCGGGGTTGACGAACCGCAGACCGAGGAGTCGGGCGTAGAGCGGCCGGTACCGCTCCTCATCCACTGCGATGCTGGCCCACGCTGGGCGGTTCGCACCCGTCACCTGGTGCTGCCCTGCCGGGCCGCCGCAACCGAGAAGACGGCACGCTCCAGGGCGTACGCCCGGTCGTCGGAGCCCCCCTTGACTGCCGCGTTGCACTCGGCGGCGACCTGCATGGCTCGGACCAGGCCCTCCGGTGTCCAGCCCCGCCCCTGCCGCTGTGCGCGTTCGATCTTCCAGGCGGGCATTCCGAGGCTGCTGGCGAGCTGGTACGCGTTACCCCGCCCGGCCGACGCCACCCGGGCGACCGTGCGTACCCCGTCGGCCAGGGCGTCGGCGATGGGCACCGGGTCGACTCCGACATGCAGGGCCCAGCGCAGCGCCTCCAGTGCCCCCGGCACGTCACCGACCATGGTGGCGTCCGCCACCGTGAAGCCGGTCACCTCGACCCGGCCCCGGTAGTAACGGGCGACCGCGTCGGCGCTGATCCGCCCGTCGGTGTCGGCGATCAGTTGGGAGCAGGCGGCGGCCAGCTCGCGCAGGTCGTTGCCGACCGCGGCGATGAGCGCCTCGGCGGCGTCGTCGGTGCACTTCCCGCCGGCTCGGCGGATCTCGTCCCGGACGAAGGCCACCCGGTCGCGGTGCCCCTTGAGCTTGGTCGCCGGGATCACCGTGGCGCCGGCCGCGCGTAGCCCGTCGGCGAACGCCTTGCCCTTGGCGCCGCCCAGGTGCAGCACCAGGAGTTGGACGTCCGGGTCGGGATTCTTCGCGTACGCCAGGAGCGCGGCGACCAGGTCCTTGCGAGCGTCCTGGCCGGAGCGCAGGACCAGCAGCCGCCGCCCCCCGAACAGCGAAGGGCTGAGCATCTCGGCGATCTCGCCGACGGTGAGCGCGCTCGCCTGGTATTCGCGCACGTCCACCTCGGGGTCGACGCCGCGTACCTTCGCGACAGCTTCGGTGACCGCGCGCGTGGCGAGCAACTCCTCGTCACCGAGGACGAGCAGAATGGGGGCGAGGTCGGCGGCGGTCACGCCGCCCATATTCGCACGGCCGGCGTCGGGATCATGCCTGCTCATTCGCTGCTTGGTCGGCGCAGCCCGCACACAGCGCAAATCCAGACATCCAAGTCAATTCCCCTTTTTGTCAACAAGTCGCCCGATTAATCGGAGACTCGTTCGTGATCCACACGGCATCAACGAAGCCGTGGTGTCGGACCACCGTTGACACCCCGAGGTCAGCGATCCCGAGTCGATCAGCGAGTGGACGGTCAGCGCGGTTCACTGCCCCCTTCCGGCCGGCACTCCTCGCCGGGCTACCGCGAGACCCTCGCCCGTACGGACCGCGGCCACATCACCGTCCGTGTCGGTGCGCAGCACCCGGGTGCCGCCCCTGCCCAGTCGGGCGAGCAGCCCCGGGTTCGGGTGGCCGTAGGTGTTACCGCTGCCCACCGGCACCAGGGCGACGGCAGGTCTTACCGCGTCGAGAAAGCTCGGGTCCTGGTACGCCGACCCGTGATGCGCGACCTTCAACACGTCCGCCCGCAACTGGCCGGGCGTGGTCCGCGTCAGCAACGCGTGCTGCTCCTCGGTCTCGGCGTCCCCGGGCAGCAGGATCCGCACTCCACCAACCGTGGCGCGCAACACCAGCGAGTTGTTGTTCGGGTCGGACCTGGTCCCCGCCAGCGGGTACGGCGGGCCGAGCACCAGCAGGTCGACGCCCCCGATCGGGTGGCGCGCGCCGGCCACGGTGGTGAGCAGCGCGGCCCGCCCGACAGTCGCCGCCTCCCGGACCAGGTCCCGGCCGCTCGCCGGATCCGTTGAGGACGGCACCAACACGGCGCCCACCCGTCGCCCCCGGAACACCCCGGCCACTCCACCCACGTGGTCGGCGTGGAAGTGGCTGACCACCAGCAGTGGCACCTCGCGTACGCCGAGTCGACGCAGACAACCGTCCACCGCGCTCGGCTCCGGCCCGGCGTCGATCACCACCGCCCGACCGGGGGCGACCGGCAACACCACGGCGTCGCCCTGGCCGACCGCGCAGGCCACCACGACCCAACCCGGCGGCGGCCAGCCGGCGAACACCAACCGCACCGGAAGCGCGCCGAGCACCGAGGCCACGCCAACCACTGCCACCAGCCGGCGCACGAGGGGCCGTCGCACCGCGACCAGCAGCGCGACGGTCAACACCGTCAGCAGCAGGGCGCCCGGCAACCCACCCGGCCAGGGCAGGGTGCCGCCCGGCAACCGCGCGCCCTGGCGGGCGATGACCACCAGCCACCAGGCCGGCCAACTCGCCAGCCATGCGACGAACTCGGCACCCGGCGGCCAGATCGGCGACACCATCGCCGCGAGCACGCCCAGTACGGTCGCGGGCGCGATGGCCGGCACCGCGAGCAGGTTGGCCGGCACCGCGACCAGGCTGACCGTGCCGGAGATCCCGGCGACGACCGGCCCGCAGGCAAGTTGCGCGGCCGCCGGCACGGCCAGCGCCTCCGCCAGGCCGGGCGGCACGCCCCGCCGACGCAACCCGTCCCGCCAGGGTGTGGCGAGCAGCAGCAGGCCACCGGTGGCAAGCACGGAGAGCGCGAATCCGGGATCCCCGGCCAACTCCGGGTCCACCAGCACCAGGACGGTGACGGCGGCGGCCAACGCGGGCAGTGCGGCGCGGGGACGACTGCCGGCGAGCGCGGCGAGCCCGATCGCCCCCATCGTCGCTGCTCGTACGACGCTCGGTGACGGACGGACCAGGATGACGAAGCCCACCAGCGCGACCCCGCAGAGCCCGACGGCGAGCCACGGACCGGCCCGACCCCAGCGGGCCAGCAACAACACCGCACCCACCACAATGGCGACATTGCTCCCAGAAACGGCATTGAGGTGTGTCATCCCGGTGGCCTGGAAGTCCTCCTCGACGGAGGGTGGCAGTCGGCTGGTGTCCCCCACGACCAACCCCGGCAGCAGCCCGCCCGGGTCGTCGGGCAGCGGCGCGCAGGCCCGTTGCAGGCCGGCACGCAGGGTGCCGGCGGCGCGCTGCGGCCAGGAGGACGTGCCGTGCCGCTCGGGCGGGTCGTTGGTGCTGAGCACCGCCGCGGTGAGGTCACCACCGCGGGGGACGCCGAGTCGACCCTCGGTGGTGACGCGCTGCCCGGGCAGCAGCCCACGCCAGGCCGGGTCGGTGGCCAGCACGAGCAGCCGCACCGACGCGTGGAGTCGGCGGCCGTCCGGGCCGGTGAGCCAGACCAGCTCGCTCGGCACCAGCAGCATCCCCGGCCGACCGGCAGAGCGGATCGGTCGTGGATCGTCCCGGACGACCACCTCAGCGGTGACCGGTGCACGCTGCTCGGCCAGGGCACGGATCGGTGGCGTGTCCCGGATGGCGAGCCGGGCCGCGGTGGTCGCCCCTGCGCAGACCACACCGAGGCCGACCGCGACGGCGATCCAGCCGTAACGGCGCGCGGCGGCCCGGGGACGGCCGAGGCGATCGAGCAGGTGCAGGGCGCCGCAGGTGGTCAGGACGGCCGCGATCCCGGCCACCAGCAGAAGCGATCGGGTGCCGAGATGCAGGCCGGCGAGCGCGGTGAGCCAGGCGGCCACGGCCAGCCCGGCGAGCCGCAGATCCGGTGGCGAGGTCTGGCGCCGGGCACCGCTCAACCCGTCGGCGGGCGGCGACGGGTTGCCGGTGGCAGGGCGGCGGTTCACACCGTCACCAGGTCTTTGAGCTGCTCGTACCGCGCGTCGCCGATCCCGTCGACCTGACGCAGGTCGCCGACCGCCTTGAACCCGCCGTGCTGGTCCCGATGGTCGAGGATGCGCTGGGCGAGCACCGGCCCGACGCCGGGCAACGCGTCGAGCTGCGCCAGTGTGGCGGTGTTGAGGTTCAGTGGCCCGACAGCCGGTGCCGTCCCGCCCGCCGCTGGTCCGCCCGGCGGCGGCGTCACCCCGATCACGATCAGCTCGCCGTCGGTGACCTTGCGGGCGGGGTTGAGCAGCGCCACGTCGACCCCGGGGAGCGGGCCGCCGGCCGCCTGCACCGCGTCGGCGAGCCGGGACCCGGCCGGCAACCGCACCAACCCGGGCTTGCGGACCTTGCCGGCGACCGCCACCACCAGCTCACCGGAGCCGGACGCGCTGAGGTCGCCCGCCGGAGTGGCCGCCACGGCCTCGCTGCCCAGCGGGGCGACCGGCTCGGCGTGTGGTCGGGACCGCCAGGCCCATCCGGCGGCGGCCAGCACCGCCACCGCCGCGACGACAGCCAGCGCCCGCACACCGCGTCGTCCCGGGTCGAACGCGCCAGGCCCGGACAGCCGTGGGGGCACCGAGCCGTCCACGGCAAGGGGTGTGCCCGCTTCCGGCTCCGCCAACGGCACCCCGGTCCGCGGCGGCAGCACCCCAGCCAGAGGTACGCCCGCGAGCGGTGCCCCGGCCGGGGGTGACGACACGTCCAGCGACGCGTCCGTCAGCCGGCGCAGGCGCTGGCGTACCTCGGTCTCTTCGTTCTGCGACACAGGGCGACGCTAGGGCGACGGCGAAGGCGACGGGGTGTGGCGGCGCGGCCCTGTGGATAACGGATGCCACTGTGGACAACTCCCTGATCAAGCGCAGATCTGCTAACGGGCTCAGCAGCACCCGGAGCTGGCAGGCTGCGACACGAGGATCCGCCGCACGGCTACGCCGTCTCAGTCGGGCATTGCCGCCGCGCGACTCACCGCCAGGCTCAGGAGCCGTTGCCGGTCGGCGTCCGGGTCGAACGCGTCCCACAGTGAGATGTCCCGGCTGGCCCGAGTGACTGGCCGGTCAAGGGCCGGGACGTCGAGGCCGCTGCGGCGGACCAGCACGAGTGCGGTCGGCAGGTATCCCTCGATCATGGACTTGAGGATGGGGTGGTTCGTCGACAGGTACCGCGCGGTCAACACGTCGACGAATGCCGCGAAGGTGTCCGGGTCGATCTGGTACTCGTCCCGATCGACGTCCGGATCGACTCCAGACGGGCACTCGGCAACCGGCGCCATCGCCTCGGTCATGCGGAAGAACAGTTGCGCGACGGTGTTGGACGGGTTCCACAGCACCAGATCGCCGACCTGAAAGCATTGACTCACCGCGCCATGATCGCAGGCGGCCGGAGTGACCGGTCGCGTCCGAGCGGTCCGGGAGCATCATCGTGAGCAGTGATGGTCCTATCTAGACTGGCGCCATGCGGCAGGCGTGGAAAGACCTGACCTTCTCCGAGCACTCCGAGTGGTTCGGCTTGGGTCCGCTGGCGCTCGCCGTCCTGGCCGGCATCCGGGCTTTCGTGGCCGACGAGCCCTTCGCCCGCTGGGCCTGGACCGCCATCGCCGCCCTCATGCTGGTCACCTGCGCCGTCTACGTGGTCTGGACCACGAAGAAACGCTCCTGAGCCCGGCATGGAGTGCAGCCACAGGCACAGACCGTGGGGCGGGTGGTGCCGGCCCGATGCAATGCGCACCAGGGCCGACACCCTTCCTCGACGAGCGGGTGCGCCGCCGCCGACCTCGGTCACTACAGGTACGGCCGGGTGATGACCTCGATGGCGTGGCCGGCCGGGTCGAAGAAGTAGAAGCCCCGCCCACCGTGCTCGGTGTTGGTCTCCCTCTCCCGCTTCAACTGCGGGTCGGCCCAGTACGTGATGCCGCGCCCCTCGACGAACGCCAGGCACCGCACGAACAACTCGTCGTCGACGAGGAACGCGTAGTGCTGCATCTGGATGTCCACCGGTGGCTCGGCGAACTGGAGCAGCTGCCCCTCGTCCAGTTGCACGTTGGCGAACGGCCCCCACGAGGGCGCCTCCGGCAGCTCGAACAGATCCCGGTAGAACGCGGCCGACGCGCTCTTGTCCTTGCTGGCGATGATTGTGTGGTTGAACGTGACTGTCATCCGTACCGTCTTCTTCCCGGTCGATCCGTTGACCCGACCGGAGGCCCAGAGCCCTCCGCAGCCACAGCGATGACAAAGCCCCGAGGGCACCGACGCCCCGGATCCCGCACGAGAGACGCGGACATCGCGTCGATCTCGGCGTGGTGGCTGAAGTAGCCAGAACCTCCGGGGGGGGTAGGCCCATCTGGGGCGCAAACGGAGGCTAACACAGCGGCCCGGACTGGATCATTCATCGTCGCCGACTAGCGTCGAGCGCGGCACCCGTGTCCCACGGGCGGTCAGCGGGCCTCCGGGTCGAGGCCGAGCACGGCTCGTCCCCCGTCCACCGGCAGCGTCACCCCGTTGACGAAGCTCGCCGCGGGCGACAGCAGGTACGCGACCGCCTCGGCCACCTCCTCGGCCCGCCCGATGCGGCCCACCGGGTGCAACCGGGTCAGCTCGGCGTCGATCCACTGGGCCTGGGTGGGCTCCTGGGTGGCCAGGAATTCGGTGTGCCGTTCGGTGGCGATCGAGCCGAGCGCGACCGCGTTGGCGCGGATGCCGTGCTTCCCGTACTCGACAGCCAGTGCCCGGGTCAGCCCCTCCACGGCGGCCTTCGCCGTCGCGTACGGCAGGGCGCCGGACACGGGCCGGCGGGCCTGGTGCGACGAGACGTTGACGATCGCGCCGCCGGCGGCGCGGGCCAGGAACCGGCGGACGGCCACCGCCGCGCCCACCACGGCCGGGCGCAGGTTCAGCCCGATCAGGTCCAGGACCGTGTCGGCCGACGCGGAGTGCAGCGCGGCGTCGCGGAAGACCGCCGCGTTGTTCACCCAGCCGGTCAGCGGCGCCGCGCGTTCGGCCAGCTCGGCGGCGTGCTCGGCCACCCGCTCGTCGCCGGCGTCGCCGAACACCGCGACGAGCCGGTCGGCGGCCGGGTGCCCGGCCAACCAGTCGGCCGCGTCGGCGTCGCGCTCCAACACGACGACTGTGGCACCGGTCGCCACCAGGCGTTCCACCACGGCCCGACCGACGCCGCGACCACCGCCGGTCACCACACACGACGTGAGCACCGCTCAGCCCCCCGGTCGGCGGTGGACGACCACGCAGGCCAACCCCGGACCGGCGTGCGCGCCGACGACCGCGCCCGCCTCGGAGACGTACGTGTCGTGCAGCCGTGCACCGAGCCGTTCGGTAAGCGCGGTTCGCAGCGCCTCGGCCCGTTGCGGCGCGGCCAGGTGGTGCACCCCGAGATCCACGTCGTCGTCCCCGGCCGCCTCGACGGCCAGGTCCACGAGCCGGGCCACTCCCCGGCTGGCGGTGCGGACCTTCTCGCGCAACACGATCGCCCCGTCCGGCATGTGCATGATCGGCTTGACGGACAGGGCGGTGCCGAACAGCGCCTCGGCCGCGTTGATCCGGCCACCTCGGCGGAGAAACTCCAGCGTGTCGACGTAGAAGTAGACGTCGGTGCGGGCGACCGCCGCGAGCGCCGCGTCGCGTACCCCGGCGAGGTCGACGCCGCCCTCGGCGGCGGTGGCGGCCGCGATGGCCGGGAAGCCCAGCCCCATGCCGGCGGAACGGCTGTCCACGACCTCGACCCGGCCGTCCAGGTCGGCCGCGGCCAGGCGCGCGGCCTCAACCGTGCCGGAGAGCGCGGCGGAGAGGTGCACCGAGACGATTCCGTCCGCGCCGGCGTCGAGCAGTTGACGGTACGTCCGGGCGAACTGGTCGGGCGCCGGGCGGGAGGTGGTGGCCGTGACCCGCCGGGCACTCAGCGCCACGGTGGCATCGGCCGGCTGGGTTTCCACCCCTTCCAGCCCCTCCGCGCCGTTGAGCACGACCGTCAGCGGGACCACGGTCAGCCGGTGCGCCTGCAACAGCTCAGGCGGAAGATAGGCGGTGGAGTCGATGACGACCGCGACGGGCATGCTCGGCACGCTAGCCGATCGAGAGCCCCGACGCCGAAGCGCGAGCGCTCAGATCGCGTCGATGGTGACCGGCGCGGTGACCAGGCCGACGTTGTGCGCCCGCAACTGCCAGCCACGGACGTCCTGCGGACGTCCGATCGCCGGCGCGCGGTCGTCGTGCCGTAGTTCGCTCCAGTGGCAGTTGGCCAGGGAACCGATGGTGCGCAGCACGCCGGTGTCCCAGCCGAGCAGGTGACCGATGCCCTGGCGGGAGCCGCCACCGTGGGTGGCGATCACCACAGTGCCGCCGGGTGCCGCGTCGGCTGCTTCCCGCAACGCGGTGCCGACCCGCTCGCCGAGGTCGTGCAGGGGCTCCAGATCCGCGCCCGGATCGGGGTCGCCGGCCCGCCAGCGGGCGTACTCCTCGGGGAAACGCTCGGCGACCTCGGTGAGGTGCAGACCCTGCCACTGACCGAAGTGCCGCTCGCGCAGCCGGGCGTCGGTGCGCACCGGAAGCCCCGTCAACGCGGCGAGCGCGGCGGCGGTCTCCACGGCGCGGCTCAGGTCGCTGGCCACGATGGCGTCGGGCCGCAGCGCCGCGAGCAGCGGCGCGGCGGCGCGAGCCTGGTCGCGACCCAGCTCATTGAGGGGTACGTCGGTCTGTCCCTGGACACGGTTGGCGGCGTTCCAGTCGGTGTTGCCGTGCCGCCAGACGATCAGTCGGGTCATTCGGCGGCGGCGGACCCGCTGGCGTCGGCCTCGACCAGGTCGCGATCGACGAACGGGATGGTGGGGCAGTCCTTCCAGAGACGGTCGAGCGCGTAGAACTCGCGCTCCTCCGTGTGCTGGACGTGCACCACGATGTCGACGTAGTCGAGCAGCACCCAGCGGCCACCACGCTCACCCTCGCGCCGGACCGGCTTGGCCTTGTCCGGCAGCTCGAGCAGGCTCTCCTCGATGGCGTCCACGATGGCCAGCACCTGACGCTCGTTGGGGGCGGCGGCGAGCACGAACGCGTCGGTGATGGCGAGCTGGTCGCCGACGTCGATGATCGTGATGTCCTGCGCCTTCTTGTCAGCGGCGGCCTGTGCGGCCGCCATTGCCAGCTCGTGGGCGCGTTCGGAAACTGTCACCGTTCTCCTTCGATCAAGCGTGCGATCCTCCAAGCGTCTCATACCCGGCGACGCCCCGACCGTGCAGTTCTGGTCGGTTAAATGCACAAAACCGCCGGAATCCGGCGTGGTCAGCGCTGATAGAGGCTCCGCTTGGCGATGTACTGCACCACACCGTCGGGCACCAAATACCAGACCGGCTCACCTCGGGCCACCCGGGCGCGGCAGTCGGTCGACGAGATGGACATCGCGGGCACCTGGATCAGGCTGACGGTGTCCGCCGGAAGGTGCTTGTCGGTCAGCGGAAAGCCGGGCCGCGTCACCCCGATGAAATGGGCCAGCTCGAAGATCTCGTCCAGATCCTTCCAGGACAGGATCCGTTGCAGGGCGTCCGCGCCGGTGATGAAGAACAGCTGCACCTTGGGGCCGTACTCGGCCTGGAGGTCGCGCAGCGTGTCGACGGTGTAGGTCGGCCCACTGCGGTCGATGTCGACCCGACTGACCTGGAAGCGGGGGTTGGAGGCGGTGGCGATGACCGTCATCAGGTAGCGGTCCTCGGCCGGACTGACCGGCTCGTCGGCCTTCTGCCACGGCTGCCCGGTCGGAACGAAGACCACCTCGTCCAGGCCGAACCGGTCCGCCACCTCACTGGCCGCGACGAGGTGACCGTGGTGGATCGGGTCGAAGGTGCCACCCATGATCCCGATCCGCCGGATATCTTCCTCCACCCGATGATCGTAGGCCGACCGCCGGGACCGACTACCCCGGCCCGGGTGAGCGCCCTCACCTCAACCCGGGGCGGGCGCCGACCCCGGCTCGGGCGAGCGCCCCACCCCGGCCCTGCCACGGGCGAGCGCCCCAACCCGGCGCGGGCGGGCAGGCGCCCCGGCGCGGGGGAGCGCCCCATCCCGGCCCGGCGGGACACCGCGACATACCGGGAAGGCGCTCCCTGGCAGCGGTGGTCAACTCGCCTTTCAGGAAATCGGTGCGTCACACCGGCCCGGACACCCCGACCTCAAGGAAACCGAGTCGATCACCGCGAGCGCGGGTCGCAGCACGCGGTCAAGGCGCACGGGGGCCAAGGCGCACGGAGCCGCGGCGCGCGCAGGGTCGCGACGGGGTTACTCGTGTGCGTATACTTGCGCACGAGTATTTGGACGCGAGCGAGCCTGGAGGGCATCGTGCCGAAGCGGCGAAAGGTCAGCAATCTGCTGGCGTTGGCCGTGCTGTCCGCCCTGGTTCAGCGGCCGATGCACCCGTACGAGATCGCCACCGCACTGCGCGCCTGGGGCAAGGACCAGGACATGGAGTTCAAGTGGGGCTCCTTCTACACGGTGATCCGCAACCTGGACAAACACCACCTGATCGACGCGGTGGAGAGTGTTCGCGAGGGCCGACGCCCGGAACGCACCGTCTACCGGATCACCGACGCGGGACGGGCCGAGCTGGTCGACTGGGCCCGCGAGCTGGTCTCCACCCCGATGCCGGAGCATCCCCGCTTCCGGGCCGGGTTGTCCGTCCTCGCCGCGCTGCATCCCGACGAGGCCACCGACCTGCTCCGTCAGCGGCTCGACCTGCTCGACGACGCGCTCCGGCGGGACCGCGAGACGCTCGACGCGCACCTGCGGGAGATCCCGCGGCTGTTCCTGGTGGAGTCGGAGTACGACCTGGCCCTGCGGGCGGCGGAGGCGACCTGGCTGCGTGCCCTGCTCGCCGAGCTGACGTCGGGCAGCTATCCGGGCCTGGACACCTGGCGGGCCTTCCACGAGACCGGCGAGATGCCGGCCGAGCTGACCGGGCTGGCCGAGAGGACCAGCACCCCGACCGCGGAGACCACCGACTGACAAAGCGGCTCCGGCGGGGTGCGCCAACACCCCGCCGGAGCCCTTACCTCGAACCGACACCTGGGAAGGCACCCGGCCCGAAGCGGCAACCAGAGGATAGCCGGGCTCCCTCCCAGGTCGGTTCGCACGCGCACGAACCGACCACACCCAGGGAGAGACCATGACCACGGTACGAACCGCGATCGTCATCGGCGGCGGCATCGCCGGACCGGTGACGGCGCTCGCGCTGCGCCGAGCCGGCATCACCGCCACCGTCTACGAGGCGTACCCCGCCACGGCCAGCGGAGTCGGCGGCATCGGCGGCACCCTCGCCCTCGCGCCCAACGGCGTGGCGGCCCTGCGCCTGGTCGGCGCGGACGAGGCGGTGACGGCGGCCGCCACCCCGATCGAGCGCAGCGCGATGGCCGTGGGCCGTCGCCGCATCGACCTGCCCACGCTGGCCGGGGTGCCGCCGCTGCGGGTGGTGCACCGGGCCGAGCTGCACCGGGCGCTGCGCGACCGGGCGGTCGCCGAGGGCGTCTCGTTCGCGTACGGCAAACGGCTCGTCGACGCCCAGCAGAGCGACAGCGGCGTGACGGCCCGGTTCGAGGACGGCAGCACCGCCACCGCCGACATCCTCGTCGGCGCGGACGGCATCCGGTCCACGGTCCGCGGGCTCATCGACCCGGCCGCGCCCGGCCCCCGGTTCACCGGCCTGCTCAGCTTTGAGGCGGTCGCCCGGCACGAGGTGGACGTCGCGCCGGGCACGATGACGTTCGCGTTCGGGCAACGGGGCTACTACCTGTACTGGCCGGAGCCCGGCGGCGGCACCCGGTGGGGCGCCAACCTGCCGCAGCAGCGGCCGATGAGCCTCGTCGAGGCCCGTGCGGTGCCGGCGCGACAGTGGTGGGAGACGCTGCGTACCAGCTACGGCGACGACGACCCGGGCCGGGAGCTGATGGCGACGAGCGACGCCGACGGGCTCCAGGTGGCCGGCTCGTTGCAGATCATGCCGCCCGTGCCGCACTGGCACCGGGGCCGGATGGTGCTGGTCGGCGACGCGGTGCACGCACCGTCGAACAGCTCCGGGCAGGGTGCCTCGCTGGCCATCGAGAGCGCGGTGCAGCTCGCCCGCTGCCTTCGGGACCTGCCGGACGTCGCGGCGGCGTTCGACACGTACGTGCGGCTGCGCCGGGCCAGGGTGGAGAAGGTCGCCGCCCGCGCGGCCCGGATCAACCACGCCAAGGCGCCGGGGCCGGTTGCCCGGACGCTGATGCCGCTGCTGATGCCGCTGATGGTGCGCACGGTGATGGACCCGGAGAAGACCACCGCCCACGAGCAGCGCTACGTCATCGACTGGGACACCCCGGTCACGACGGAGCTCGCGCTGCGCTGAGCCGAGGGCGCGGGGTGGCCACCCGCCACCCCGCGCCCGGCCGCACCCGCCCCTACGCCGCCGCGGCCGCCACCGCCGTGCGAGCGACCAGCGCACGGCGCAGGTCGTCGTCGGAGTCGGTGACCACCCGACGTAGGCCGGGAGTCAGGTCGTCGCGGGCCAGCAGCGCCGCGGCCGCCTCCCGGGTCGGCTGCGCCACGGCGTAGCGGGGAAACGCCAGCTTCGCGACCCGGTCGGCCGTCCACGGAGTACGTCGGCGCGCGGCCGCCGGCATGTCGGTGAAGTACCGCTCGACGTACGCGGCCGTCAGCTCGACCTGCTCGGGCTGCCAGAACCCCTCGGCGGTCGCCTCCAGCAGGCGATTGGACAGCTCTGCGTCCCGCACGATGATGTCCCAGGCCGTCTTCTTCGCGACCGGGTCGGGCAGGGCGGCCCGGCAGCGGGCGGCCCGTTCCGCGCCCGTGGAACTGTTGTCGGCGGCTACCTCGACGGCGATCTCCGCCTCGCCGGCGGCACCCAGCACCACCAACCGGTGCAGCACCGCCCAGCGCAGCTCCGCGTCAACCCGCAGCCCGGCTGGCACGTCCCGGCCGGCGAGCCAGCCGACGAGCAGGTCCGCGTCGGTGGTCGCGCCGATCCACCCCCGCGCGGCGGCCAACTGCAAGGACTCTCCCGCCGGCGCGCTGTCGAGCAGCCGCTGGCACGCCCCGGCGACCCGGGCCAACGCCGTGGACCGGGCCAGCGGGTCGAGGTAGCGGTCCACCAACGACCGGCTGAGCGTGAGCACGTCCTCCGCGATGATCACTTCGGTCTCGGTGGGCAGCGCGGCGGCCATCAGGTCGACCAGGCCGATGACGGGCCGCTCCCCGTCGGTCGCCGCGTCCAGTGCCTCGCCCCAGAGGAGCGCGCGGGTGAGCGGGTCGGCCAGGCGGGGCAGCAGCAGCGCGACCGCCTCCGCCGACGCCGGGTCGAGGCGCACCTTGGCGTAGGTGAGGTCACCGTCGTTGAGCAGCAACAGCCGGGCCGCCGGCGTGCCGGCCAACGCCCCCAGCACGGTCCGGCCACCGTCGGCCGCGGGGTCGATGTCGAGGTCGTCGCGGTGCACCGTGCCGTCCGCCGCGTAGCGGCCCACGCCGATCCGGTGCGGGCGCAGCACCGGGTGGGACTCCGGCGCGGTCTGCACCACGGCCACGTCGGTGTAGCGGCCGTCGGCGTCGACGGTGACCTCGGCGCGCAGGGTGTTGACCTGCGGTCGCCGCAACCACACGTCGGCCCAACCGGACAGGTCCCGGCCGCTGGAGGTGGAGAGGCTGACCAGCAGGTCGGCGAGCGTGGCGTTGCCGAAGCGGTGCTCGGCGAAGTGCGCGTTCAGGCCGGCGAGGAACGCCTCGTCGCCGAGCCACGCGACCAGTTGCCGCAGCACGCTGGCACCCTTGGCGTACGAGATGCCGTCGAAGTTGAGCAGGCCCTCGTCGGCGTCGGCCACCTCCGGCGGGGCGACCGGGTGGGTGGAGGGCCGCTGGTCGGCCGCGTATCCCCAGGCCTTGCGGCGCATGGCGAAGGTCGTCCAGGCCTGGTCGAAGCGGGTCGCCTCGGCGGTGACCCGGGTGCCCAGGTATTCCGCGAAGGACTCGTTCAACCACAGGTCGTCCCACCAGCGCATGGTGACCAGGTCGCCGAACCACATGTGCGCCATCTCGTGCGCGATCGTGGTGGCCCGCGACTCCCGCTGCGTGTCGGTGACCGCCGAGCGGAACACGTAGTCGTCGCGGAAGGTGACGATGCCCGGGTTTTCCATGGCGCCGGCGTTGAACTCCGGCACGAACGCCTGGTCGTACTTGCCGAACGGGTAGCGCTCGGTGAAGAGCTGGTGGAACCGGTCCAGGCACTGCCGGGTGACGGTGAAGATCTCCTCGGCGTCGGCGTCCAGGTGCTCGGCGAGCGACCGGCGACAGTAGATGCCCAGCGGCACGCCGTCGTGCTCGGCCCGCCGCACGTGGTAGGGACCGGCGATCAGCGAGAAGAAGTACGTGGCCAGCGGCGCGCTGGGGGCGAACTCCCACCGACCCGGGGCCGGCGTGGCAGCCACCTCGGCGTTGCTGGAGACCGTCCACTCCGGCGGCGCGGTCACCGACAGGACGACGGGAGCCTTGAGGTCGGGCTGGTCGAACGCGGCGAAGATGCGCTGCACGTTGTCGAGGAAGCTCACCGCGTAGAGGTAGGTCTCGCCGTCGGCCGGGTCGACGAAGCGGTGCATCCCCTCACCCGCGTTGGAGTACGCCATCTCCGCCTCGACGACGAGCGTGTTGTCCGCTTCGAGGTCGGTGAGCGGCAGCCGGTTGTCGGTCAGCAGGGCGGGGTCGAGGTCGCGGTCGTTGAGGCGTACCGCGAGCAGTCTGGCGGGCTTGAGCTCGACGAAAGTCGCGGTGCCGGGGGTGGCCCGGAACCGGATCTCGACGTGCGAGCGGAACAACTCCGCGCCGACGGTCAGGTCGAGGTCCACCTGATAGGACTCGACAGTAATCGCCGCGCCACGCGCGGTCGCCTCTACACGGGTCAGGCTCGGCATCCGCTTATCCTGCCCGATGGGGATCGACTCACGGTCACCACACGACCCTCGGCACTGGAGGAAAGAACAATGGCGCAGCACCCCAAGGGCGACTTCGACCTCTCTCGGGCGGTCTGGCAGCGGGCCGAAGGGGACACCTCCGACAGCGCCGTCGAGGTCGCCTTCGTCGACGACCTGATCGGGATGCGCAACTCGGCCGAGCCCGAGGGGCCGGTGCTGGTCTTCACACAGGCCGAGTGGGACGCGTTCGTGGCCGGCGCGCAGGACGGTGAGTTCGACCTGGACTGATCGCGCCGACCGGTGTGCGGTGGCCGCCGACCCGGGACGGGTGACCCGGGTTGGCGGTCAGCCACGGACGGGGCCGTCGCCGTCGCCCCAGCCGAGACCGCCGGGCCCCGGGGCGTGGTGGAAGCCGGGATGACCGGCCACGTCGACGCAGCGTTCGCCGTCCGGGCCGACCGCACCGCAGAACAGCCGCTCGGCCCGCTGCCAGGCGTCGGCCGGCGACAGGGCCGCCGCGCCGAGCGCCACCTCCGGGCGGAGCAGGGTCAACGCCTCCGCGTACGCCACGGCCAGCTCGCGGGCCTCGACCACGGTGGGCGCGGTGAAGCCCAGGTGCACGGTGAAGAATCGGTGCGGCCGATCGGGTCGCCGAGGCGGCCCGATCAGAGGCCGCCCGTCCCGGCCGCCGCCCGGTGCCCGGACCGTTCGCCGCTGCCGCCAGTGCGGCGATGTGTTGTCGCGCATCCGCCCTCCCCGTGGTTGTCCCACCAGCAGCCAACCAAATTCCGCCGCTCCTGGGAGGGGCCAGCCGGCGTGCCGTCGGCGCGGGGATTCAGCGGCGGCGACGGGGGTACCCGCATCCGGCCCGGCGGTGCCCGGCCGCACCCGCGCGTGAGGAGACCCGATGGCGACCATGCCGGCTGACCGCAGCCCGGACAGCACTCTCGCCCTGCTCCGCGCCGGCTACCGGTTCATCGGCGAACGCTGCGAACGGTACGGCAGCGACGTGTTCCAGACCCGGATCCTGCTCGCCCCGACCATCTGCCTGCGCGGCCGGCCGGCGGCGATGCTGTTCTACGACACCGAACGCTTCCAGCGCGCGACCGCCATGCCGCTGCGGGTGCAGCGGACCCTCACCGGGCGGCGGGGTGTGCAGGGGCTGGACGGCCCGGAGCACACCGACCGCAAGGCCATGTTCATGTCGATCATGACGCCGACCGCCATCCGGCACCTCGGCCAACTCTTCGACGACGAGTGGCAGGCGCGGATCCCCGCCTGGGAGGCCGCCGGGCCGCTGCCGCTCTACGACGAGCTGGGCCGTTTGCTCACCCGCGTGGTCTGCGCCTGGGCGGGGGTGCCGCTGCCCACGTCGCAGGTCGAGCGACGCGCCGTCGACCTGCACGCGATGATCGAAGGGCCGGCGGTGCTCGGACCCCGGCACTGGCGGGGACGACTCGCCCGGCACCGCGCCGAACGCTGGCTCGCCGGCCTCATCGAACGCACCCGGATCGGTCTCTTCCCGGCGCCGCCCGGGAGCGCCCTGGCCGTGATCGCCGAGCACCGGGACCGGCGGGGCCAGCTACTCCCCCGGCGGATCGCGGCGGTGGAGCTGCTCAACGTGCTGCGGCCGGTGGTCGCCGTGGACCAGTACATCGCGTTCGCCGCGCTCGCCCTGCACGACCATCCGAGCTGGCGGGACCGGGTCCGCGGCGACGACGAGGCCACCGGGAACTTCGTCCAGGAGGTACGCCGCTACTACCCGTTCTTCCCGATCGCGGCGGCCCGGGTCAAGCACTCCTTCGACTGGCAGGGCCACCACTTTCCGCGGGGTCGACGGGTGCTGCTCGACCTGTACGGCACCAACCACCACCCGACCCTCTGGCCGCAACCGGAGTTGTTCCGCCCGGAACGGTTCGCCGGACGACGCGTGGACCCGTTCGAGCTGATCCCGCAGGGCGGCGGTGACCACTGGGCCGGACACCGGTGCGCGGGCGAGTGGATCACCATCGACCTGATGAAGCGGGCGGTCACCAACCTGACCAGCGCCATGCGCTACGACGTACCCGTCCAGGACCTGGCCCTGGACCTGCACCGGATGCCGGCGCTGCCGCCCCTCGGCCTGACCCTCAGCAACGTCCGGCGCACCACCTGACCTGCGCCTCGCCGATCGTTCCGGGGTGACCGGCGAGGCGGCCGCGTGCGGCGGGTCAGGGGTGCAGGACGCTGCGAAGACAGCCGTCCTGCTTCTTCTCGAACAGCTCGTAGCCGTGTGCGCCCTGCTCCAGCGAGATGGGGTGGGTGGCCAGGTAGCCGGGATCGATTTCGCCGGCGGCGAGCCGGTCGAGCAGCATCGGGATGTAGCGCTGCGCGTGCATCTGCCCCATCCGCAGCACCAGGGCCTTGTTCATGGCCGCGCCGAGCGGGAACTTGTCGACCAGGCCGGCGTACACGCCGACGATGCTCACCGTGCCGCCCTTACGGCACGCCATGATCGCCTGGCGGACCGAGGTCGGGCGGTCGGTCTGCGACCGCGTCGCCTGCTTCGCCCGGTCGTACGCGTAGGTCGGCCCGACGTCGTGCGACTCCATGCCGACGGCCTCGATGCACGCGTCCGGCCCGCGCCCGGCGGTCAGCTCCCGCAGCGCCTCCAACACGTCGGTCTCGGCGTAGTTGATCGTCTCGACCCCGACCCGCTCGGCGGCGGTGGCGAGCCGGTCCGGGAATCGGTCGATCATGATGACCCGCTCGGCGCCGAGGAGTTGCGCCGACCGGGCCGCCATCTGACCGACACCGCCGGCACCCCACACGGCCACCACCTCGCCACCGGTGAGCCCACAGAAGTCCGCCGCCATCCATCCGGTGGGCATGGCGTCGGAGGCGAACACCACCGAGTCGTCCGGCACCCCGTCGGGCACCCCGAACGCGCCGATGTCGCCGAACGGCACCCGGATGTACTCGGCGTGCGACCCGGAGTAGCCGCCGGCCGCGTGCGAGTAGCCCAGAATGCCGGCCGGTGAGTGCCCCCACAGCTTCTCGGTGAACACCGGCTGGGGGTTGGAGTTGTCGCAGAGCGAGTACTGCTCGGTGCGGCAGTACCAGCAGCCACCGCAGGCGACCACCGACCCGACCACCACCCGGTCACCGACCTGGTGCCGTCGTACGCCGGGACCGGTCTCCACGACCTCGCCCATGAACTCGTGGCCGAGGATGTCGCCCTCCCGCATCGCCGGCAGGTACCCGTTGATCAGATGCAGGTCGGAGCCACAGACACTGCTGGCCCGGACCCGGACGATGATGTCCCCCTCGGCACGGATCTGCGGCTCCGGCACGTCCCGGACCGCCAGCTTGCCGACGCCTTCCCAACACAGTGCCCTCACGCCCGGCCTCCCGTCATCAACTTCTCCCGCACCTTGTCGGTCGCCCTCTCCTGCCTCGGGCTACGGCCTGACGGGTCGTCCCGGGTGTCCATCAGCTGGCCACACTCGATCAGCGCCTTCACCCGCCGCAGGGTGTCGCGCAGCGCCAGATCGGGGTCGTCGCCGCCGATCAGGCCGAACACGCGGCGCACCGGGCCCGAGCGGTACCGCAGCTCGGCCCGGATCTCGGTGCCCCGCCCCTGGGGGGCGTCGGCCAGCTCGATCCGCCCCTCCTGCGGTGCCGGCCCGTCGTCGACCCGCCACCGCAGCGCGCCCGGTCCGTCGACGGTGATCTCCGCGCGCCACTCCGTGTCGCCGCCGGCCCGGTCGCGGGCCACGCACCGCCAGCGCCGGTCGTCGAGCTGCTCCAGGGTGGCCCACCCGGCCAGCGCGCGGTCCAGCCGCTCCCGGTCGGTCCAGAACCCGATCACGCCGTCCCGGGACCGGTCCACCGTCACCCCGCGACGTACCACGTACCAGCCGTCCTGCCGCTCCGGCTGATGCCGGTGCCGACGGCGAGCCACCGCCCGTCCCACACCAACCGCGGTGACCGCGGTGACGCCGAGCACCGCCCATCTCGTTCCGTTGTGTGTCATCTCGTCTCCTCCACCCGGACATCCGGGCATGGACAGCTCTTTCCGGCAGCGCTACCCGGCGACCGGCGGTCGAAACAACATGTCCGTTTGATCGGCGGGAATGCGGGCAGGTGCTGCTCGACCACCGACACACAGCTGTCCTGGTGAGGAGGGACGTCGATGTCCTTGTTCAGCCCACCTGGTGACGCCCGGCCCGCCGCCCGCGGGTGCGGCGTCGCAGACGACCGTGCCGGCACGACGCCGGCCCACCTGCCGATGACGTACGTGCTGCCGCTGCGCTGGCACGCCGACACCGGCCTGACCGAGCTGACGGGTTACCTGCGCTGGCTGGCCGACCGGGTCGAGGTGATCGTGGTCGACGGATCCGCACCGGACGTGTTCGCGCGGCACGCCGACGCCTGGCGGGGACTGGTCCGGCACCTCCCGCCCGACGCCACCGCGCGCGGGCTCAACGGCAAGGTGCTCGGCGTACGCACGGGGGTGCGCGCGGCGGCCCACGAGCACGTGGTGATCGCCGACGACGACGTCCGGTACGACGAGGCCGGGCTGAGCGCCGTGCACCGGCTGCTGGCCCGGGTCGACCTGGTCCGACCGCAGAACTACTTCGACCCGCTGCCCTGGCACGCCTGGTGGGACACCGGCCGGACGTTGCTCAACCGAGCGCTCGGGGATGACTACCCGGGCACCCTCGCGGTGCGGCGCAGCACCTTCCTCGCCATGGGCGGGTACGACCCGGACGTGCTCTTCGAGAATCTGGAGCTGATCCGTACCGTCCGTGGGTACGGCGGTGTCGAGGCCAGGCCGGCCTGGCTGTACGTCCGTCGACTGCCGCCGGACGCCGCGCACTTCCGCGGTCAACGGGTCCGTCAGGCGTACGACGATCTGGCCCAGCCGGCTCGCCTGCTGACCGCGCTCGCGGTCCTGCCGGGGCTGGCGGCGGCGGTCGCGGCGCGCCGGCCCAGGTTGCTGCTCGGCGCGGCGGCCGGGGTGGTCGCGCTGGCCGAGGCGGGCCGCCGGCGCGCCGGCGGGGACCGGGTGTTTCCGCCGACCACGGCCCTGGCGGCCCCACTCTGGCTGGTGGAGCGCGGGGTGTGCGGTTGGCTGGCGGTAGCCCAGCGGGTCCTGCGCGGCGGCGTCCGCTACGGCGACGCCCAGATCCGCCGAGCCGCCAATCCCGCCCCGCACCGCGCACTGTCCCGCGCGATCGCGCGCTTCCGGTCGGGGCAGGACAGCCGGTAGTCGACAACGGCCCAGGCCGATCGGCGCGGCATGGGATGGAGCGCGACAGCTCGCGGGCACCGGGACGGTGGCCGCGAGCTGTCGGCGTGGTGGTGGTGAGGTCAGGGGCTGACCTGGTGCCGGGCCTGCTGGGCCTGGTCCTTGACGTCGTGCGCGGCCGACCTGCCGTCGTCCTTGACCGCGTGCACGGCGTCCTGGGCGGTGGACCGCACCGACTGGGCGGCCTGCTGGGCGGGCTCGCGCAGCTCCTCCTTGAGCTCGCTGGCCACCTCCCCCAGCTTGTCCTTCACCGCATCGGTGTGCTCCCCGACCCGCTCCTTCAGCTGGGTCGCGGCCTGCTGCTCGCGGCGGGAGGCCGGGATCAGCGAGGAGGCCAGCCAGCCGACGCCGAACGCGATCAGACCGGCGGCGAGAGGGTTGCCCTGGGACTTCTGCCGGATCACCCGCGGGGCGCTGTGCGCGGCGTCGCTGACAGTCGTCGCCGCCGAGTGCGCGGCGTCGCTGACGCTGGACGCCGCCGACGAGGCGCGGTCGCCCACCGAGTGAGCCGCCTGGCCGGTGCCGTGGCCGAGGTCAGACGCGGTTCCCATGACCTTGTCCCTCACATTCTGCAGAGCGGAACGGGCCCGCTGCTTGCGGTCGTCGACGATGCGGCTGGGGCTGACCTTGTACGCCAGCGCGTCCACATCGGAGCTGAGGCTGTTACGGGTGGCTTCGATCTCCCGGCGGATCTGATCGGGATCGGTGCTCATCGGGTGACTCCCTCCGGGTGCGGCTTGAGCGCGTCGGGGATCCGCTGCACGCTGTCGTTTGTCTGCTTGAGCCCGCGGACGTGCTGGGCGTTCTTCTTCGCCATGGAGTAGAGGACGGCGCCGATCGCGGCCCAGACGACGGCCACGATCAGTGCGGCCAGGCCGGAGTCCATGACGTTGTCCAGGAACTGCCACACGGCGATGGACACGAAGAGCGCCACCATGTAGCCGCCGAAGCCGGCCCCGCCGAAGAGCCCGGCGGCCTTGCCGGCCTTCTTGCCCTCCTGGCGGATCTCGGCCTTGGCCAGCTCGACCTCCTGACGCATCAGCGTCGACAGGTCACTCGTCACCTGGCGCATCAGCTCACCGATGGAGCTGCCCTTCACCTCCGCAGCGGTGTGCGGGGCACCCGCGTCGGGTTGGTATCCGGAGCCCAGGCCGGACCCCTGCGTCGGCGTGGTCATGCCGTCGCCTCCCTTCGGATGACTCGGCGGCTCACGGACGGGGGGTGCCGCTGGACGGAACGCCCGGTAGCGGGTCGGTCTGCTGTACCGGCGGCAGTGGCTGCCCGGTGCCGGAGTACTCCGAGGCACCGTCCCGGCTCGGGTCGGCATAGCCGCCGGGCGTCGGGTCGGCATAGCCGCCGGAGATCGGCTCGGTGCGCGTGCCGGGGGTCGGGTCGAGGTAGCCACCCGGCGGGACGGCGTCCGGCACCGCGCGGGGCGCCGGCGGCGGCGTCGGGATGACGACGGTCTGCTCCGGGTCGTACGCCCCCGCACCCCGGTAGGTCGAGGATCCGTTGCCGGAGTCGTGGCCGGCGGCGGAGACGCTCCGGGTCAGCCGGCCGGCCAACACACCGAGAACGGCCGCGCCGACCAGGAAGGTGCCGGGATTGCGCCGGGCGTAGTCGCGTACCTCGGTGATCAGGTCGCCGGGCTCGCGCTGCTCGAGCCAGCCGGCGACGCCGTGCACCCGGTCGGCGGCCTGACGGGCCAGCTCGGTCACCGGGCCGGCCTGACCACCCTGCTCGGCCATCGAACGCATCTCGTCGGCAAGCGAGCGCAGTCCACCGGCGGCCCGACGCTGCTGCTCACCGGCCTGGCTGGCGAGTTGGGTGCGAGTCTCGCCGTACAGGTTGCGAGCCTGCCGGGCCGCCTCGCGGCCGACCTCGGTGCCCTGCTCCTTCGCGGTCTGCGCGACCGCGCCGCCAGCCTGCGCGGCTTCGGAGCCGACCTGGCGCACCTGGTCGCGAACGCCACCGCCGTTCGTCGACTCCTGCCCGTACGTGGAAGACGTGGGTGAAAGATCGTAAGACATGATTTCCCTTCCGCTCAGAAAGTCGTCGCGGTTGTGCTGGGGGATGCGGCGCGTTGCCGCCGCCGCTGACCATTCACCTACCCTGCGTTTCGGCTTCCATACCTCTTCGTGCATTTCTCTGCGCGGCCCACCGGTTGGTCTTCAAAATGGAGGATCGTCGGGCTGCGTCATGTCGCCGCTGCGGACAGTGCGGTTCGCGAGGGCCGGCAGAGCCACGGAGGGGGCAGCGATGGCACGAGACGTGCGAGGTGGCCGACGGGCGGGTCCTCGACCCCGGGTCCAGGTGGCCGCGCTGGTCGTGGCCGGGGTCTTCCTGCTGATCGGCGTGCTCGGCTTCGTTCCCGGCGTCACCACCGACTACGGCGAGCTGAGATTCGCCGGGCACCACTCGGACGCGCGACTGCTCGGGCTGTTCCAGGTGTCGATCCTGCACAACGCGGTGCACCTGCTCTACGGGCTGGTGGGCCTGGTGCTGGCGCGCAGCGTCGCCGGCGCCCGGGTGTTCCTGGCCGCCGGCGGGGCGAGCTATCTCGCGCTCTGGCTGTACGGCCTGGCCATCGAGGCCGTCGACCCGGAGAGCGGGGCGAACATCCTGCCGGTGAACGACGCCGACAACTGGCTGCACCTCGCACTCGGCTTCGGGATGCTCGCGCTCGGGCTGCTGCTGTCGAACCAGGCGGGCACCGGCGGACGCCTGGACAACCCGGCCGACCGCCACTGAACTGGACTTTTGTGGTTTCGCGGTCACGCCCGCCGGGGTAAGTCGACAGGCGGATGGAGGTGCGATCATGCCTCGTTGGCTACGTGACAACGCCCTGGCCATCGCCATGCTGGGCGCGTTCCTGATCTTCCTGGTGTTGCAGAGCGTCTTCGGCTGGCAGACCCACAACGAGGAGCTGACCGAGTTCGGGGCCGCGCCGCTGAGCTGGCCGGCGTACCTGGGCAGCGGGCACTTCGCCGAGTCGGTCTTCGAGAACTGGGAGTCGGAGTTCCTCCAGATGGGCGGCTACGTGCTGCTCACCGCGTACCTGGTGCAGCGGGGCTCGGCCGAGTCGAAGCCGGTGGACCAGACCGACCGGCCGGAGGACGACGAGCGGCGGGCCACGCCGCAGTCACCCTGGCCGGTGCGCGTCGGCGGCCTGCCGCTGGTGATCTACCGCAACAGCCTCTCCCTCGCGCTGCTGCTGATCTTCGCCGGTTCGTTCGTCGGCCACCTGTTCGGGGGCACCGCCGCGTACAACCAGGAGCAGGCGCTCCAGAGCGGCGCGCCGCCGATCGGCGTGTGGGAGTTCCTCGGCACCAGCGACTTCTGGTTCCAGTCCATGCAGAACTGGCAGAGCGAGTTCCTCGCCGTCGGAGCGCTGATCCTGCTGAGCATCGTCCTGCGCCAGCACGCCTCACCCGAGTCGAAGCCGGTGACCGTCGCGCACGCCAGCACGGGCGCGTAGGCGTCAGGCCGCGACCGGCAGCCGCTTCGCGAAACAGATGCTGTACGGGTTGCCCACGTACTCGCCGTAGACCGGGATCTGGTCATAGCCGGACGAGGTGTACAGCGCGATCGCGGCCGGCAGGTAGGTGCCCGTCTCCAGGCAGACCACCGACTGCCCCTGCCGGAACGCGCACTCCTCCAGTGCGGCGAGCAGTTGACGGGCGATGCCCCGACCCCGGTAGGCGGGCCGGACGTACATTCGCTTGATCTCACCGGTGCCGGCGTCGATCGACTGGAGCCCGCCACAGGCGACCGCGCGACCCTGCACCACCGCCGCCAGGTAGCGGACGTCGTCGTGGGGGACGAAGACCTGCCCATCCAACCCGCCATCAGCCGTGAGCAGCTCACGCTGCTGGGCGACGAGCAGGGCGGCGATCTCCGGATCGATGACGGGCCGAGACTCGATCAGCATCACCCCACGCTAGGACGGGTGGATTTCGCGAAGGTTTCCGGAAATCAACCCGATCACAGAGCGCAACGGACTACTCGGCGTCGTCCTCGTACTCGTCGTCGTCGAGATCGTCGGACGAGTCCGCGCCCACCTCGTCCGATCGCACCCGGCGGGCCTTGCGGGCGGCGAGCCGGTCCGCCGCGGAGAGCCGGTTCGACTTCTCCTCCAGCCGGACGTCGGTGCCCCGGTTGCCGGGTACGAAGTCCACGCCGGCGTAGAGCGTCGGCTTCCAGTCGAACTCGCGCTCGCCGATCCGCACCAGATCACCGGGCGCCGCGCCGGCCTTGGCCAGCTTGTCCTCCACTCCGAGCCGGGCGAGCCGGTCAGCGAGGTAACCGACCGCCTCGTCGTTGTCGAAGTTGGTCTGCTTGACCCAGCGCTCCGGCCGGACACCGCGAACGGTGAACGAGCCGTCCGCCTCGGCGGTGATGGTGAAGCCGTCGTCGTCCACCGCGATCGGCCGGATCACGATCCGGGTCGGCTCGGCGGGCGGCGCGGCCTTACGCTGCGCCTCGACCAGATCGGCCATCGCGTAGGTGAGCTCCTTGAGCCCCTCCCGGGTGGCCGCGGAGACCTCGAACACCCGGTAGCCGCGCTCCTCCAGGTCGGGGCGCACGATCTCGGCAAGGTCCCGGCCGTCCGGCACGTCGACCTTGTTGACGGCGACCATCCGTGGGCGGTCGCTCAGCCCGCCGTACTGGCTCAGCTCGGCCTCGATGGCGTCGATGTCGGCGACCGGGTCACGGCCGGGCTCCAGGGTCGCCGAGTCGATGACGTGCACCAGCACGGCGCAGCGCTCGATGTGCCGCAGGAACTCCAGGCCCAGCCCCTTGCCGCTGGCCGCGCCGGGGATCAGACCGGGCACGTCGGCGACGGTGAAGGTGTGGTTGTCCATCCGGACCACGCCGAGGTTGGGCACGAGGGTGGTGAACGGGTAGTCGGCGATCTTCGGCTTCGCGGCGGAGATCACCGAGATCAGCGACGACTTGCCGGCCGACGGGAAGCCCACCAGGCCCACGTCGGCGACGCTCTTCAGCTCCAGCACGACGTCCAACTGGTCACCGGGCTCGCCCAGTTCGGCGAAGCCGGGCGCCTTGCGCTTGGCGTTGGCCAGCGACGCGTTGCCCCGCCCGCCGCGGCCGCCCCGAGCCACCTCGAAGGTGGTGCCGGCGCCGACCATGTCGGCCAGCACGGTGCCGTCGGTGGTCTGCACCACCGTGCCGTTGGGCACCTTCAGCATCAGGGTGCGGCCGTTGGCGCCGTCCCGGTTCGACCCGGCGCCGCCCTTGCCGTTGTCGGCCTTGACGTGCGGGTGGAAGTGGAAGTCGAGCAGGGTGGTGACCTGCGGGTCGACGACCAGGGACACGCTGCCGCCGTGCCCGCCGTTACCGCCGTCCGGCCCACCGAAGGGCTTGAACTTCTCGCGGTGGATCGAGACACAGCCGTGCCCGCCATCGCCGGCCTGCAGGTGCAGAACGACCCGGTCAACGAACGTCGCCACGGCGTCAATCCTTCCAGCGAGGTCCGACCCCGCACTTCGAAAAAAGCTAAGCGGGCCGGGACCCGGAGGTCCGCGGCCCGCTTAGCCGGAGAACTACTGCTGCGGAACGATGCTGACGGTCTTACGACCGCGCTTGGTGCCGAACAGGACCGCACCGGCCGACAGCGCGAACAGCGTGTCGTCGCCGCCACGGCCGACCAGGTCACCGGGGTGGAACTTGGTGCCACGCTGCCGGATGATGATCTCACCGGCGCTGACAACCTGACCACCGAAGCGCTTCACGCCGAGTCGCTGGGCCGCGGAGTCACGACCGTTACGCGAGCTGGACGCACCCTTTTTGTGAGCCATTGGAGGACGACCTACTTCCCGCTGGAGATGCCGGTCACCTTGACCTGGGTCAACGGCTGGCGGTGACCCTGGCGCTTGTGGTAGCCGGTCTTGTTCTTGAACTTGTGGATCCGGATCTTCGGGCCCTTGGTGTGCGCGGCGATTTCGCCGGACACCGCGACCTCGGCAAGCTTCGCCGCGTCGGTCACCAGGTCGTCACCGTCGACGAGGAGCACCGCGGTGAGCTTCACCGCGTCACCGGGGGCACCGGTGAGCTTCTCGACCTCGATCACGTCGCCCTCGGCGACCTTGTACTGCTTGCCGCCGGTCTTGACGATCGCGTACATCGGAGGCGGACTCCCTGTCGTTGAGGCTGCTGGCGGTCGTCCCCGCGGCGGCTCGCCGGGTAGCAGTGCACGGCGGCGCGGGCACACGGGAACTCGGCACACCAAAGGTGGGCCGCAGGCAAGAGTACGCCATTGCCGGCCCGGACCCCAAACCGGCCTGCCCTGGTCAGCGCGCGCAGAGCTCGTCGAGGCGCTGCTGGAGCCTGTCGAGTTCGGTCTCGTCGATGGACTCGACATCGGCGCCGAGCGCGGCGACCTCGGTGCCGAGATCGGTGAGCAGGGTCTTGAGCTGCGGATCGGTGGCCCGCTCCGCCTGTTTACGCAGCTCGCTCCGCCAGCCGGCCAACGCCCCCTCGGCCCGTACGCGGGCAGCCTCGGCCGTGCCGCTGTCCCCGGCGCCCACCGCCGCGACCATCTGGCCCAGCTCAGCCACATACGTCCGGACGGCGGTGGTGCTGGCCTGCTGGGCGGCGACACAGACCTGCGTGGCGCCGCCCGCCGCGGCACCACTGGCCGGAACGCCGCTCGGCCCGGAGGCCGTGCCACCGGTGGTCACGCCGGCCGAACCGGACCCCACGCCCCCCGGCCGGTCGGCGGCACAGCCGGACACGTCGAAGAGCACAGTGCCAAGCGCGATGAGGGCGAGCAGACGACGCATCTTCTTCTCCTGACCAGGGACTGTCGATCCTGGGCCGGAGTGGCACAACGGCGAGGTCCCTCCCCCGTCACTTTGCCGGAGAAGGGACCTCGCCAAACACTTGGCCGGTCAGGCGGTCAGGGGCGCGTCCGCCGACGTGCGCCACCCCGGCGTGAACGGCGGCGACCGGCACCACCCTCGGTGCTGTCCTCGTCGCCCTCACCGTCGGCG
Organism: Micromonospora sp. NPDC048905; assembly: GCF_040649655.1. Taxonomy (NCBI): domain Bacteria; kingdom Bacillati; phylum Actinomycetota; class Actinomycetes; order Micromonosporales; family Micromonosporaceae; genus Micromonospora; species Micromonospora sp. NPDC048905. The sequence continues at coordinate 88,016 of NZ_JBEZFV010000019.1, forward strand.
AGCGCGTCCGGGTCGTCCGCCGCGGCCAACCGGGCCGACTCCCCCTGCTGAGCGTCGGAGATCGCCGGTGCGGCGGCCGTCTCCGACTCGTAGCGGGACAGGTCGTAGCCCATGGTGTCCTGGTAGTCCGCGTCCGGCTCGGCGCTGGTCTCGGTGTCGACGACCTCGACCACGGCCCGCTCGGCCGGTGCGTTCTTGCGCGCCCGGCGACGGGACGAGGTGCTGCCCTGCTCGGCGGCGGCCGGAGCGACGGCCACCGAGGAGGCGACCGCCTTGACCTTCTCCCCCGCACCGGCAACGCGCGCCTTCTCCGGCACCGGCTCGGTGTGCATGATGACGCCCCGACCCTTGCAGCACTCACAGGTCTCGCTGAACGCCTCCAGCAGGCCCGCGCCGATCCGCTTACGGGTCATCTGCACCAGGCCGAGTGAGGTGATCTCGGTGACCTGGTGCTTGGTGCGGTCCCGACCCAGGCACTCGGTGAGTCGGCGCAGCACCAGCTCACGGTTCGACTCCAGCACCATGTCGATGAAGTCGATCACCACGATGCCGCCGATGTCCCGCAGCCGGAGCTGGCGGACGATCTCCTCCGCCGCCTCCAGGTTGTTGCGGGTGACGGTCTCCTCCAGGTTGCCCCCGGAACCGGTGTACTTACCGGTGTTGACGTCCACCACCGTCATCGCCTCGGTGCGGTCGATCACCAGCGAACCGCCGGAGGGCAGGAAGACCTTGCGGTCCAGGCCCTTGATGATCTGCTCGTCGATCCGGTACTCGGCGAAGACGTCGCTCGTGCCGACGTGCCGCCGCACCCGGTCCACCAGGTCCGGAGAGACGTGCGACAGGTACGACTCGACGATGTCGTACGACTGCTCGCCCTCGATGACCAGCTCGCGGAAGTCCTCGTTGAACAGGTCCCGCACGACCCGGATGACCAGGTCCGGCTCCCCGTAGAGCAGCGCCGGAGCGCCACCCTCGGCGGCCTTGGCCTGGATGTCCTCCCACTGCGCCTGGAGCCGCTTGACGTCGCGGGCCAACTCGTCCTCGCTGGCGCCCTCGGCGGCAGTGCGGACGATCACGCCCGCGCCGTCCGGGACCAGCTTCTTGAGCACGTCGCGCAGCCGCTTGCGCTCGTTGTCCGGCAGCTTGCGGCTGATCCCGGACGCGTTGCCGTTGGGCACGTAGACCAGGTGCCGGCCGGAGAGCGCGATGTGGCTGGTCAGCCGAGCGCCCTTGTGCCCGATCGGGTCCTTGGTGACCTGGACCAGCACCGAGTCGCCGGAGCGCAGCGCCTGCTCGATCGAGCGGGCCCGCCCTTCCAGACCGGAGGTGTCCCAGTTGACCTCGCCGGCGTACAGCACCGCGTTGCGACCCCGGCCGACGTCGACGAACGCCGCCTCCATGCTCGGCAGCACGTTCTGCACCTTGCCCAGGTACACGTTGCCGGCCATCGTGCCGGAGGAGTTGCGGGTGACGTAGTGCTCCACGAGCACCCCGTCCTCCAGAACGGCGATCTGCGTACGGTCACCGCGCTGGCGGACCGCCATCACCCGGTCGACCGCCTCCCGGCGTGCCAGGAACTCCGACTCGCTGAGAATCGGCGGCCGCGTACGCCGCTGCTCCCGGCCGTCCCGGCGGCGCTGGCGTTTGGCCTCCAGCCGGGTCGAACCGGACACGCCCTGCACCTCGTCGACGGTCCGGCGCGGCTCGCGGATCTTCACCACGGTCGGTACGCCGTCGTCGGCGGCACCCTCCGTGTCGCCCGCGCCCCGGCGACGACGACGCCGGCGACGGCGGGTCAGGCCGTCCCCGCCCTCGCTGTCCTCGTCCTCGTCGCCCTCGACCTCGGCGGTCTCTTCCTCGTCGGCCTGCGCCGCCTCCTCGGACTCGTCGTCCTCGGCGTCGTCGGCCCCGCCCTTGCCCCGGCCCCGGCCCCGGCGACCACGCCGGCGGCGGCGGCGCGCGGCGGCGCTGTCCTCGTCGTCCTCATCCGCCTCGGCGGCCTCGTCGGCCTCCTCGGTCGGCTCCTCCTCGGCCTCGATCGCCTCGATCGGCTCCACCGGCTCGACCTCGCGGCGACCACGCCGACGGCGGCGGGACGGCTCCGCGGCCTCCTCCACCGCCGGCTCCTCGGCGACGGGAGCGGGCTCGACCGGCCGGGTCACCGGCACGGCGTCCGGCTGGGGAGCCATGAACAGCACGGTGGGCGCGGAGAGCGCGGCCCGCCGACGACGGGTACGCGGCTGCTCCGGCTCGACCTCGGCCGGCTCGATCGGCTCAGCTGTCACACCGGAGACGGCGACACCAGGTGACACCTCGCCGGCGCTGGTCCAGGGCGACTCGGCGGGGGTCGCCGTGGGGATGTCGTTCAGCTCGGCCTCGGCCTCGCGAAGGTCGGAGGCCACCGGTTCCTCGGCGGCGACCGGCTCCTCGACGACCGGCTCCTCGACCGCGGGCGGCTCCTCGACGGCCGCCGGGGTGGCCTTCTTGCGCCGGGTACGGGTCACCTTGACCGGCGGAACCACGTCGGCCGGGGCCACCTCCGCGGAGGACGCGACGAGCGGCTCCTCGGCGGTCGTCTCGACCGGGGTCGCCTTACGACGGCGCCGGGGGGTCTTGGGCGCGACGTCCTGGTCGCCGGAGATCGGGGCGAAGACCTCCGCCTGCGGCGACTCGGTACTGGCGGCCTCGCTGGTGGACGCCTCGGCCGGAGCGTCGGTCTGCTCCGGCTGGCTCAGCGGGGCGGCGCGACGTCGGGTCGCCCGGGCGCGCCGTACCGGCGCGGCGGGCTCGGCGCTCTGCGCGCCGTCCGGCTCCACCGAAGCCGAACCGACGGCCGTGGTGGGGGTCGCGACGGCAGCGCCGTCGGCCGTGGTGCTCTGGTCGGCGGTCTCCCCGGCCGGCTGTGAACCGGTCCGTTCGCCGCCCTCGGGCTCGTTCTCGAGCATGGACGTTCTCCAGTTCTGGCTACCCCGGGCGCGGGTGAGCGCTGCCACGCAGGGTCGCCGCAAAAGTGTTTCCGCCGGGCGCGCGTGGTGCGCGACCGCCGAAGTCTGCCTGCCAGAACACCAACCGTCGGTCAGTGCCCAACGATGGTTGCCCCGTCGCGATCCGCATCCAACGGATCCACGATCGCACCCTGCGCGGTCAACGTGCCCTGAGCCAGCCGGGTCACCCTCGGCGAAACCGGCGGCTCCAGGTCGGCCACCACGCGGAGGCCGGAAAGGACGTCATCGGGCCGTACGGACGGGGTGACCTGCCGTACGACCAGTTCGAGTATCGCACACGGTACGGCCGGCGCCCCGGAAGGCGTCGGCGTTGGTGCGAGGACATCGATCGATATCACTGCGGCGCGGGCGTCGAAGGTGCGTCGACCCTGCTTGGTCATCCGCTCCACCAGCACCTCGTCCGCAGCGAGGAAGGCGTCCACCGCGGCGCGGAGCACCTCGGTCTCGACCTCGGGCAACTCGATGTGCCAGTGCGACGCCTCGATCCGGTCCGGGAGGTTGCCCCCCTCGGCGATCACGGCGTCCAGGACGTCCAGCCCCGGCGAGAGCGCGGCGTCCAACGCGGCGCGCAGCGCCTCCGGGTCGACCTCGGCCTGAAGGGCGATCTCCAGGTACTCCGCCTCGCTCGCCACCCCGGTGGGCGCGGCGCTGGCATAGGAGATCTTCGGGTGCGGGTGGAAACCCTGGGAGAAGGCGACCGGCACGGCGGCCCGGCGCAGCGCACGCTCGAACGCCCGGGCGAAGTCCCGGTGCGAGGTGAACCGCAGCGGCCCGCGCTTGGCGTACCGGATGCGGACGCGCTGGACGACCGGTGCCTGGCCGCCCTCGGGTTGAGGCTTCTTGGCGATCGTGGGCTCCTCGGGTGTACCTGCGTGTCCGACCATCCTGGCCCAGCGCCACCGACGGTACGCAGCCGGGGCGGTCGGAGCGCCCGGACAGGCGGGTACGAACCGCCCGGCTGGGTCGTGACCACCCGTCCGCGGAGCCTGATGGCCGGCCGGCGGCCCCGGAAGGTCACCAGCCGGCCATCACGATCAGAACCGGTTACCGCTCTTGCGGCCCAGTGGGCGGAGCTCCGCCCGGCGGGCCGTACCCGGGAGGCAGAAGGTGGCCGGGCGCCGAGGGATGACCGGAAACTGGGGGGTCGGCGGGAGGCGAGCCGCTACCGGGAGGCGTGGGGTAACCGGGAGGCGTGGGGTGGCCGGGGGGCGGGGCATACCCGGGAGGCTGCGCGTAACCGGGAGGCTGCGCCTGACCCGGAGGCTGGGCGTACCCGGAGGGCGGGCCGTGACCGGGAGGCGGAGGGTAGCCGGGCGACGCGGCATACCCGGGAGGCGGGCCGTAACCGGGAGGCTGGGCGTAACCGGGAGGCTGGGCGTAACCGGGAGGCGGGCCGTAACCGGGAGGCGGCCCGTAACCGGGAGGCTGGGCGTAACCAGAGGGCTGGGCATACCCGGCAGGCGGGCCGTAACCGGGAGGCGGAGGGTAGCCGGGCGATGCGGCATACCCGGGAGGCGGCGGGTAGCCAGGAGGCTGGGCGTAGCCGGGAGGCGGGCCGTAGCCAGGAGGCGGGGGCGGGTAGCCGCCGGAGATCATCTGGTCCAGCACCTCGTCCGGGATGTCGGCGGCGGCCCGGACCGCCTCCCGCCGGTAGCGCCGGCGGTTCCAGATGAGGAACACCACAAGCGCCAGCAGCAGCACCAGCGCCACGGCGATACCGATGACCACGACCATGACCTGCTGGTCGGTGGGACCACCGCGATCGCCGTGCTGGGAGAGGTCGAACTCCTTCGCGGCCTCGGTGATGATCGGGCCCGGGCTGGGGGTCGCCTCCGGGCCGAGCAGCGGATTGGTGGTGACCGGCGGTACGTTCGCGGTCAACGCCTTCAGCGGGTCGATCAGCCCGAAGCCGAACTGCGGATCTCGCCCGGCCCGGCCGGAGTCCCGTGCGGTCCGGATGATCCGGTTGATCACGTTCGGGGCGTTGAGATTCGGATATTTCGCCCGAATCAGCGCGGCCAGGCCGGAGACGATCGCCGTGGCGTCGGAGGTCCCGTCGCCCCAGCCGTAGCCCCCCTCGTTGCTGGCGTTGTAGATGCCGTCGCCCGGAGCGGCGACCACCGCCTCCGGCCCCTGGACCGAGCCGGACCAGAATCTGCCGCCCCTGGTCGTCCCGGTAACCGCGATCACACCGGGGGTGTTGGCCGGTTGCGCGACGCCGACATCGCCCTTGGCCGTGTTGCCAGCGGAGGCAACCACGACGACGTCGTGGTCCAGCGCGTACCTGATCGCGCTCTCTTCCTCCGGGCTGACGACGCCCGGCCCACCGACGGACAAGTTGATCACCTTGGCGCCACCGTCGACGGCCATCCGGATACCGAGAGCGATCACCCCGTCGCTGAAGGTCCCGCTGCCCTTGCCCATCTTGATCGGCAGGATCTTCGCGCCGGGGGCGATGCCGTCCACCCCGTCGCGACCGCCGCTCTTCGCCGCGATGATGCCGGCCATGTGCGTGCCGTGGCCGTTCTCGTCGGCCCGACCGTCTCCGGAGGCGCCGTAGCTGCGACCACCGGCAAGGACCTGACCCCGCAGGTCCGGGTGGCTGGCCTCGACACCGCTGTCGAGCACGGCCACGATCACGCCCCGCCCGGTCGAGATCTTGTGCGCCTGGTCGATCCGGAGCTCGTCCAGATACCACTGCTCGGCCCGCCGAGGCGCGGCGGCCGCCGGCTGGGCCGCACCTACCACCAGGAACCCCGCCAGCAGGCAGGCAGCGGCCGGCCGGATCGCTCCGACGTTCATCCTCATCCGTCTGTCCTCACCGCAGGATGCCCGGGAAGTGCCAGCGTTCATGGAGAAACCGGACATCGCGCTATCCCCCGTCAGCGCCAGTCACCCGCCGAGCACGAGGCCCGGCGGGTGTGGTGTCGACTGTGGAGGCTAGCGGTCACCGCCGCCGGGTGCTGCCCCGGCGGCGGGCGGTCAGGCCGGGTGGTCGGCGGCCGGGACCTTCATTCCGTTGCCGCCCAGCGGCGTGAGTGGCAGCAGCTTCTTGCCGGTCGGGCCGATCTGGATCTCGGTGTCCATCGATGGGCAGACGCCGCAGTCGAAGCAGGGCGTCCACCGGCAGTCGTCCTGTTCGAACTCGCTCACCGAGTCCTGCCAGTCCTGCCAGAGCCAGTCCTTGTCCAGGCCCGAGTCGAGGTGGTCCCAGGGCAGGACCTCCAACTCCTCGCGCTGCCGGGTGGTGTACCAGTCGAGGTCGACCCCGAACGCGGGCAGCGTCTCGGCCGCCGCGTCCACCCAGCGCTGGTAGGAGAAGTGCTCGCTCCACCCGTCGAACCGGCCGCCGTTCTCCCAGACCTTGCGGATCACCGAGCCGACCCGGCGGTCACCCCGGGACAGCAGTCCCTCGATCAGCGACGGCTCACCGTCGTGGTACCGGTAGCCGATGGCGCGGCCCAGCGAGCGGTCCGAGTTGATGGCCTGCTTGAGGATCTTGAGCCGGTGGTCGATGACCTCCGGACGCTCCATCGAGGCCCACTGGAACGGGGTGTGCGGCTTCGGCACGAACCCACCGATGGAGACCGTGCAGCGGATGTCCTTGGAACCGGTGGCGGCCCGACCGGCCCGGATCACCTCGTGGGCCATCTCCGCGATCTCGAGGACGTCCTCGTCGGTCTCGGTGGGGAGGCCACACATGAAGTAGAGCTTCACCTGCCGCCAGCCGTTGGTGTACGCGGTGACGACGGTACGGATCAGGTCTTCCTTCGTCACCATCTTGTTGATGACCTTGCGAATCCGCTCCGACCCGCCCTCCGGGGCGAAGGTCAGGCCGGTCCGCCGCCCGTTGCGGGACAACTCCTGCGCGAGGTCGATGTTGAAGGCGTCCACCCGGGTCGACGGCAGCGACAGCGAGACGTTCGTGCCCGCGTACTGCTCGGCGAGGCCCGAGCACATGTCACCGATCTCGGAGTGGTCGGCCGAGGAGAGCGACAGCAGGCCCACCTCGTTGAAGCCGGAGAACTCCAGGCCCTCGCGGACCATCTGCCCGACCGTGGTGATGGACCGCTCCCGCACCGGACGGGTGATCATGCCGGCCTGACAGAACCGGCAGCCCCGGGTGCAACCCCGGAAGATCTCCACCGCGTACCGCTCGTGCACCGTCTCGGCCAGCGGCACGAGGGGCTTCTTCGGGTACGGCCAGGCGTCCAGGTCCATCGTCGTGCGCTTGTGCACCCGGAACGGCACGTCCGCCCGGTTGGGCACGACACGCTGGATCCGCCCGTCCGGGAGGTAGTCGACGTCGTAGAAGCGCGGCACGTAGACGCTCTCGGTGCGCGCCAGCCGCAGCAGCAGCTCGTCGCGGCCCCCCGGGGAACCCTCGGCCTTCCACTCCCGCACGATCGCGGTGATCTCCAGCACCGCCTCCTCGCCGTCGCCGAGCACCGCGGCGTCGATGAAGTCGGCGATGGGCTCCGGGTTGAACGCCGCGTGGCCACCGGCCACGATCACCGGGTCGGCGTCGGTGCGGTCGGCGGCCAGCATCGGGATGCCGGCCAGGTCGATCGCGGTGAGCATGTTCGTGTAGCCCAGCTCGGTGGAGAAGGAGATGCCGAACACGTCGAAGTTACGCACCGACCGGTGCGCGTCGACGGTGAACTGCGGCACGCCGTGCGTGCGCATCAGCGTCTCCAGGTCCGGCCAGACCGCGTACGTCCGCTCGGCGAGGGTGTCGGGCAGCTCGTTGAGCACCTCGTAGAGGATCTGCACGCCCTGGTTGGGCAGGCCCACCTCGTACGCGTCGGGATACATCAACGCCCAGCGCACGGTCGCCGCGGCCCAGTCCTTGGTCACCGCACCCAACTCGCCCCCGACGTACTGGATGGGCTTGGAAACCTGGGGTAGCAGCGGCTCGAGCTGGGACCAGACGGACGGCTCCAGGTCACGGCTCGGCGTCGGAGCCGCCGAGCTGGAGTCGTCGCGAGAGTTGGTCGCGGCCGCGCGCGGCGTCGTGGACGGGGCACTCATGATGCCCAAGGGTACGCGCCCACCCGGCGGTGGCGACGCGGTACTAACCTCGGACCGGCGCGAGAGGAGATTGCCGCCATGCCCGAGCCCCAGCCGGGAGCACGGCCGGCCGACGGGAGCACCCCGGGCGCGGAGCCGGACCGGGTTCCGGCGGCCGCCGATCAGCCGGCCTCCCCACCCGTACCGTCGGACCAGCCGAAACCGTCGGACCAACCGGACCCTCCGACGCAGCCGGAAGCGTCAGACCAGCCGGCACCGTCGGACCAACCGGACCCTCCGACGCAGCCGGAAGCGTCAGACCAACCGGAACCGTCGGACCAACCGGAACCGTCAGACCAACCGGCCCCTCCGACGCAGCCGGAAGCGTCGGACCAGCCGGCACCTCCGACGCAGCCCCAGTCTCCGGATCAGCCGGCAGCCTCGGGCCGGCCCGAGCCCGCCACCACCCCGGAGCCCCCCGCGCCCAGGTGGAGCGGCTCGGCGCCGGTGCCACCCCCGCTGCCACGCCGACCGGTCTGGGGCGAGTCGGCCGAGCCGACCCCGCTGCCACCCCTGCCCGTGGGACCGCCGGAGCACCAGACGCCTGTCGACCCGTGGGCCGGCGTGGACACCGGCGGCTGGGACCTGCCCTCCGCCGAACTGCCGTCGCTTACCCCGCTCCCCCCGACGATGCCGCATCCGACCCCGCCGGCGACGAAGCAGTGGCCCAGCCAGCCTGCTCGCTCGGTCGGGTCGCACCCGGTGTCTCCGGCCGCGGCCCCGAGGCCACCGCAGGCGACCGGACCCAGGATGCCGACCCGGCCGACGCCGCCGCCCACGCCACCGCCCAGCGCGCCGAAGCAGCGCCGGGGCAAGCGGTCCGCCGCGCCGCCCGTGGCGCCGCCGGCGGGGCCGCCGCCGGGCTGGCAGGCCCCCAAGGGGTACGTGCCGGTGCCGGTTCGCCGTCGTCGCCGCTGGCCCTGGTTGCTGCTGCTCACCCTGGCCTGCTGTTGCGGCTGCCCCGCCTACTACGGATTCCCGATCTCAGCCCAGTACCCGGTGCAGGCCGCGCTGCCCGCCCAGGTCGACGATCTGAAGCTGCGGCAGGACGGCCGCAGCGCGGAGGCCGCCCGACAGTTGGAGAAGGAGGTACGCGGGGAGCACCTGCTGGCCGAGGGCACCTTCGCCGGTGTCTACTCCACCTCGGGCGGCAAGCAGGTGACGGTCTTCGGCGGAACGGGTTTCCGGTGGAGCCCGGAGTCGGACGCGGAGGCCGAGATCAGCCGGCTCACCGAGCGGTACGCGCTGGACGCACCCGAGGTTGTGGACACCGGTGTGCGGGGCCGGCACGAGCGATGCGCGGTCGGCCGGTCCAACGGCGGTGACGTGGTGGTCTGCACCTCTGTCGATCACGGCAGCATCGCCACCGGAGTGTTCACCCGGCTGTCGGTCGCCGACAGCGCCGCCCTGTTGAACACCCTGCGGGCCCAGATCATCCAACCCAAGGCCTGAACGCGACCCACCCAGCGTTGATCAGGAGGTCTCCCGCCCCACGAAGGCGGTGGACTTCCTGGTCAACCGGGGTGGGGGTCAGGCCTCGCGAGTCGCGTCCGGGTGGGCGCGCGGCGGGGCGTAGCGGGGGACGTACTCCTGGCCGGTGAGCTTCTGGATCTCGCTCATCATCTCGTCGGTCATCTGCCGCAACGAGGTGCGGTCGGTCGGCCGCCCGGTCAGGTCGATCGGCTTGCCGAACCGAATGATGATCTCGGCGGCGCCGGGCCGGGGCACCCGGGCGCCGATCGGCTGCGCCTTGTCCGTGCCGATCATGCCGACCGGGATGATCGGCACGCCGGTCGAGGTCGCCAGCCGAACCGTGCCGGTCCGCCCCCGGTAGAGCCGGCCGTCCGGCGAGCGGGTGCCCTCCGGGTAGACCACCACCAGGTCACCGTTCTTGAGCACCGGGATCGCCGCGTCGAACGCGGACAGCGCGGCTCGACCGCCGCCCCGCTCCACCGGGATGGCACCCAGGCCGGTGAGGACGAACTTGGAGATCGCGCCCTTCACACCGGTGCCCTTGAAATACTCCGACTTCGCCCAGAACGCCAGGTGCCGGGGCACAACCGTGCCGAGGAACAGCTCGTCGGCCACGGACAGGTGGTTGCCGGCGAAGATCGCCCCGCCGCTCCTCGGCACGTTTTCCAGCCCCTCGACGGTCGGGCGGAACGCCAACCGCAGCGTGGGCCCCACGGCGAGCTTGCCGATGGTGTAGAGCAGGGGCACTGGTCCTCCGGCAGATCAGGTGCGAACAGGCGGTGTCACGGTAGCGGACGCCCGCACACCCCTCGGACGGAGGTGGCGCGGCGCCCGCTACCTGACGATCGTCGCTAGACCCGGCGGACGGAGACCGTCACCCGGTCGCCCTCGCCGACCTCACCGGCGAAGCCGTCGATGCCCTCGGCGAAGTCCACCGAGTCGGCCAGCACCTCCCCGGACACGAAGTCCAGGTACCCGGCCACCGCCGCGCGCACCTGCTCGGAGGCCGACACCGACACCACGATCCGGTCCGACACATCGAGGTCGGCGTCCCGGCGAGCCTGCTGCACCACCCGCACCACGTCGCGGGCCAGCCCCTCGGCCGCCAACTCCGGGGTGACCTCGGTGTCCAGCACCACCACACCCTCACCGCCGGGCAGCGGCGCGGAGTTCTCCGCATCGGCGGCGACCAGTCGCAGCTCGTACTCGCCCTCGGCGAGGGTGACGCCGGCGGCCACCGGGGCGCCGTCGACCAGCTCCCAGTCGCCCGCCTTGACCGCCTTGATCACCTGCTGCACCTGCTTGCCGACCCGCGGACCGAGCGCCCGGGGCACCACCGTCAACACCTGCTCGCAGTACGCGGACAGCTCGGCGCTGAACTCGACGGCCTTCACGTTGACCTCGTCGGTGACCAGGTCGGCGAACGGACGCAACTGCTCCGCCGCCGGGGAGGCCACGGTCAGCTTGGACAGCGGCAGCCGTACCCGCAGACCCTTGGCCTTGCGCAGCGACAGCGCCGCCGAGGCGACCGCCCGGGTGGCGTCCATCGCGGCGACCAGGTCGTGATCGGCCGGGAAGTCCGTCGCCTCCGGCCAGTCGGTCAGGTGCACCGACCGCTCCCCGGTCAGGCCTCGCCAGATCTCCTCCGCGGTCAACGGCGCGAGCGGCGCCACCACCCGGCAGAGCGTCTCCAGCACCGTCCAGAGCGTGTCGAACGCGTTGACGTCACCGGACCAGAACCGATCCCGGGAGCGGCGCACGTACCAGTTGGTCAGGGCGTCCAGGTAGGACCGGACGGTGGCGCAGGCGCCGGAGATGTCGTACGCGTCCATCTGCGCGCCGACCGTGGCCACCAGCTCGTTGGTCTTCGCCAGGATGTACCTGTCGAGCAGGTGCGTCGAGTCGGTGCGACGACTCGCCTGGTGCCCGTCGGCGTTGGCGTAGAGCGTGAAGAAGTACCAGACGTTCCACAGCGGCAGCAGCACCTGCCGGACGGCGTCGCGGATGCCCGCCTCGGTGACCGCCATGTCCCCACCGCGCAGCACCGGCGAGGACATCAGCATCCACCGCATCGCGTCCGAGCCGTACGCGTCGAAGACGTGGTAGACGTCCGGATAGTTGCGCAGGCTCTTGGACATCTTGCGCCCGTCCGAGCCGAGCAGGATGCCGTGGCTCAGGCAGTTGCGGAACGCCGGCCGGTCGAACAGCGCGGTGGCCAGCACGTGCATGGTGTAGAACCAGCCGCGGGTCTGCCCGATGTACTCGACGATGAAGTCGCCCGGGTAGTGGTGCTCGAACCAATCCGCGTTCTCGAACGGGTAGTGCACCTGGGCGAACGGCATCGACCCGGACTCGAACCAGCAGTCCAGCACCTCCGGCACCCGGCGCATCATCGACTGTCCGGTCGGGTCGTCCGGGTTGGGGCGGACCAGGTCGTCCACCGCCGGCCGGTGCAGGTCGGTCAGGCGTACGCCGAAGTCCCGCTCGATGTCGGCCAGCGAGCCGTAGACGTCCAGGCGCGGGTAGTTCGGGTCGTCGGACTTCCACGCCGGGATCGGCGAACCCCAGAACCGGTTCCGGCTGATCGACCAGTCCCGGGCGTTGGCCAGCCACTTGCCGAACGAGCCGTCCTTGATGTGCCCGGGCGTCCAGTTGATCTCCTGGTTCAGCTCGACCATCCGGTCCCGGAACTGCGTCACCGCCACGAACCAGGAGGACACCGCCTTGTAGACAAGCGGGGTGTCGCAGCGCCAGCAGTGCGGGTACGAGTGGGTGTAGGTGTCCTGCCGGAGCACCACCCCCCGCTCCTTCAGCTCCCGGATCACCGGCTTGTTGACGTCGAAGACCTGCTCACCCTGGTACGGCGGGACCAGCGCGGTGAACCGGGTGTGGTCGTCCACGGTGACGATGGTGGGGATGCCGGCGGCGTTGCAGACGTTCTGGTCGTCCTCACCGAAGGCGGGGGCGAGGTGCACGATCCCGGTGCCGTCCTCGGTGGTGACGAACTCCGCGCCGAGCACCTGGTACGCGTTGTCGCCGGCCTGCTCGACGAGGAAGTCGAACAGCGGCGTGTAGCGGCGTCCGACCAGGTCCCGGCCGTACACCGTGCCGACCTGCTCGAAGCCGTCCAGTTCCTTGGCGTACGCGGCCAGCCGCGCCGCGCCGACGACGTACCGCTCCCCGTCGCGTTCCAGCACCGCGTACTCGATGTCCGGGCCGACGGCGAGCGCCAGGTTCGACGGCAGGGTCCACGGCGTGGTGGTCCAGACGCCCAGCCGGACCGGCCCGCGCACCAGCTCCGGCGCGGACTCGTCAGCGGTCAGCCCGAACCACACCGTCAGCGTCGGGTCGTGCCGGTCCCGGTAGACGTCGTCCATCCGGGTCTCGGTGTTCGACAGCGGCGTCTCGCAGCGCCAGCAGTACGCCAGCACCCGGAAGCCCTCGTAGATCAGACCCTTGTCGTGCAGGGTCTTGAAGGCCCACATGACGCTTTCCATGTAGTCCAGGTCGAGGGTCTTGTAGTCGTTCGTGAAGTCGACCCAGCGGGCCTGCCGGTTGATGTACCGCTCCCAGTCCTGGGTGAACTCCAGCACCGAGGTGCGGCAGGCCTCGTTGAACCGGGCCACGCCCAGGTCGATGATCTCCGCCTTGCTGGTGATGCCGAGCTGCTTCTCGGCCACCACCTCGGCGGGCAGGCCGTGGCAGTCCCAGCCGAAGCGCCGCTCCACGTGCCGTCCGCGCATGGTCTGGTAGCGCGGCACCACGTCCTTGACGTACCCGGTGAACAGGTGGCCGTAGTGCGGCAGACCGTTGGCGAACGGCGGGCCGTCGTAGAAGACGTACTCGTTCTTGCCGTCGTCGCCGGCCGGGCGGGCCTCGACGCTGGCCTCGAAGGTCTGGTCGGCCGTCCAGTGCTCCAGCACCCGGCGCTCGACCGCGGGCAGGTCCGGGCTCGCCGGGACTCCGGCGGCGGTCGGGTCGTGCAACGGATAGGCCATCGGGGGTCGCTCTCCTCATGCAGCTCACTCAACGTGGGTCTGCGAGGACGAACCGTCCCAGGGGTACGCCTCGACGGCGCTCCCGGGTGATCCGCGGTACCACCCCGCTTGGCGGTCACGATCGACCGCCCGCTCATTGACCGGCTGTGACGGGCCGCACCCGTCCGGTTCTACTGGGCCGGTGACCCGGCCGTTCTTCCGGAGGCTCACCGGTGATAGCCGGATCATCGCCAGTCCCAACGATACAAGACCCACCCACCACCACACCGCCGACCAATCCACCCCCACCCCCGACCCACCCGCCCCCAGCCCGACCCCAGCCCGTTGATCATGAGGTTATTGCTGGCCGCCCCGGCGTGTCGTGACGATAACCCCATGATCAACGGGCTGGGGAGTGAGGTGGGGTTGGTGGGTGGCATGACTGGGGTCACAGGTTTGGCTGTCACGGTGCGACCTCTCCCATCCGTCGTGTCGGTGTCCAACCGATCAGGGGAGGTAGTCATGCAGCGGATGAATCCCGGCGCGGTGGCGCCGAAGGCGTACCAGGCGGTCATGGGGCTGGAGAAGTACGTCCAGTCGAACGTCGACCAGACGGTGCTTGAGCTGGTGAAACTGCGCGCGTCGATGATCAACGGATGCGCGTACTGCGTCGACATGCACAGCCAGGACGCGCTCGCCAAGGGTGAGTCGAGCCGGCGGCTGTTCGCGGTGGCCACCTGGCGGGAGTCGCCGTTCTTCGACGAGCGGGAGCGGGCCGCGCTGGACCTCACCGACGCGGTCACCCGGCTCGGTGAGCACGGCGTGCCGGACGAGGTGTGGGACGCCGCCGCGAAGGTCTGGTCGGAGAAGGAACTGGCCGACCTCGTCGTCGCGATTGCCACAATCAACGTGTGGAATCGGATCGGAGTGACCATGCGGTTGGAGCCTCCGGCCCACGCATGACCACTGAGGCAACAGACGCGGCCGGTGCGCTCCAGGCGCACCGGCCGATGCTGCTCGGGCTCGCGTACCGGCTGCTCGGCAGCCGACACGACGCGGAGGACGTGCTCCAGGAGGCGTACCTGCGCTGGCACGGCGTGGACCGGTCGGCGGTCGAGGAGCCCCGCCGGTACCTGTCCCGGGTGGTCACCCGGCTGGCCCTGGACCGGTTGCGGGCCCGGCAGGCGGCCCGCGAGACGTACGTCGGCACCTGGCTGCCCGAGCCCGTGCCGACCGCGCCCTCGCCGTTCGGACCGTTGGACCGCGCGGAGTTGCGCGACTCGCTCTCCACCGCGTTGTTGCACGTCCTGGAGCGGCTCACCCCGCCGGAGCGTGCGGTGTACGTCCTGCACACCGCCTTCGACCTGCCGTACGCCGAGATCGCCGAGATCCTGGAGCGGACCCCGGAGGACTGCCGCCAACTCCACCACCGGGCGACCAGCCGGGTCCATCAGGAGCAGCGGCGCTTCACCGCGAGCCGGGCCGAACGGGAACGGTTGCTGGACGCGTTCCTCGCCGCCGCCCGCGACGGTGACCTGGCGACGCTCACCGGCCTGGTCGCGGCGGACGCCACGGCCTGGAACGACGGCGGTGGTCGGGTCCGGGCAGCCCGCAACCCGGTCACCGGCGCGGACCGGATCGCCCGGTTCTACGCCGGGATCTACGGCCCGGGCCGTCCCATGACCGTGCATCCGATCGAACTGAACGGGGAACCCGCCGTGTTGATCACGCGCGCGGACGGCAGTCGGTACACGCTCACCATCGCCGCGGCCGACGGACGGATCACCGGGATCTACGTGGTCGGCAACCCGACGAAAGTGCCGCCGGTCGACTGAACCCTCCGGTGCCGTCGGCCGGTCCGGACCGCAGAGCCGGCCCGGACCGCGCAGCGTCAGCCCAACTCGGGAGCGTCAGCCCAGCTCGGGGAACCAGAGCGCGATCTCGCGCTTGGCGCTGTCCGTCGAGTCGGAGGCGTGCACCAGGTTTTCCCGGTTGGACAGCGACAGGTCGCCCCGGATGGTGCCGGCGGCGGCCTTGCGTCCGTCGGTGGCGCCGACCAGCCCGCGGACCACGTCGATGACCTGGTCGCCGGAGAGCACGAGCGCGACAAGTGGACCGCTGGTCATGAAGTCCTTCAGCGGCGGGTAGAACGCCTTGTCCACGTGCTCGGCGTAGTGCTCGTCGGCGAGCGTCGCGTCCATCGTCCGGTGCACCATCGCGTCGATTCGCAGCCCCTTGCGCTCGAAGCGGGAGAGGACCTCGCCGACCAGGCCGCGGCGGACCGCGTCGGGCTTGATCAGAACGAGGCTGCGCTCATCCGGGCTGTTGCTGGACACGCTGGGTTCCTCCTGTGCACGCTGGACGCCTGGGATCGGTACGGTCAGCGTAGCGACCCGGTCCCGGCGCCGGCGCGGCGGCCGGCCTTTCGCCCGGTGGCCGATCCGGCCTAGCCTGGCCCTGACCCCGGGAGGTCCACTGTGGCGAATGGCGGGAACCGACCCATCGCGCCGGTACGCAAGCTGGTCGGCGTGGTGCTGGGCACCGTGGCCACCTTCGTCGTCGTCTTCGGGCTGGGCATGCCCAGTTGGGCCATCGTGGCTCTCGGGGTCGCCCTGCTGGTGCTGGCGATCGCGCTGGCGACCGTACGCGGTGGTGGGCGCACCTGGGTGGTCGGTGTCGGGCACGTGCACAGCGCTTCCGAACCACCCACCCAGTACGCGTTCGGCCGCTGCGAACTGCAACTGGTGCTCGACGCGCCCGGTCTGCCGCCCCGGTCCAAGAAGATCATCGAGCCGAGGGTGCCGGTCTCCAAGTGGCCGTCGCTGGGCCAGACCCTGCCGATCCGGGTCGCGTTGGACGACCAGCGGCACGTGAAGGTCCTCTGGGACGAGGTGCCGACCCACGCCGAGACCGCCGCCGCGGTCGCCGACCTCCCGCCGGAGTTCGCCGAAGCCGAGGCGATGGACGAGGGGCTGATCCAGCAGGATGCCCCGCCGTGGGCCGGCCGAGGGCCGGACGACGATTTCCGGGAAGATTTCCGCGACCCGCTCGGCGACCCCTACCGTGACCCGCTCGGCCCCGACCCGGTGCGCGCCGACCCCCTGCGCGATGATCCGCTGCGCGACGACCCGGGCGTCGTGCCCGAGGAGCGCAAGCCCGTGGTGATGCACCAGAGCCCGGGCGGCCCGGTGGTGTTGGAAGGCGTCCTCGTCGAGCAGCAGGCCAGTGGTGGACTGCCCCGGCGGGCCACCCCGGCACCACGCCCGCCCGCCGAGGAGCGCTTCGACGAGCGGTACGACCTGCCGGAGGACGACCGGGCAACCCCGCCCGCCGGAGACGCCTTCGACCCGCCGGCCCAGCGCGTCGACCCGCCGCCCGCCCAGCGGTCCGGGCCGGGCGCGACCGACCCACTGGACCCCCTCGACCTCCCGCTCGACGACCCCTCCCCCGCCGGGGCGGGACGCGAGACGGTCACCGACGAGGAGTTGGACCAGGCGATCTTCGGGTTCGAATCGGGCGCGACCGCCGATCCGGGCGCGCCGATCAGCGGGGTCGGTCTCACCCTGCTGGTGACCGACCTGTCCCGTTCGCTCGACTTCTACCGCGACGTGCTCGGCTTCACCGAGGTCGACCGGGGCGCCGGCAACGCCGTACTCGCCTCCGGCACGACCCGGCTCGTCCTGCGCGAGGTGACCGGCGCGGCGCCCATCAGCCGCCGCCTGGTGCACGTCAACCTTGAGGTCAACGACATCGAAGCGGCGTACGAACGGTTACGCGGGTCGGGCGTCCGATTCACGTACGCGCCCCGGGTGGTCAACCGGGGCTCGAAGCTGGAGGTGTGGGCGGCGGCGTTCCGCGACCCGGACGGCCACGGCATCGCGCTCACCCAGTGGCGCGAACGCGCCGAGGCCTGACCCGGCCCGCCGACCGGTCCGGCGTCAGCCGAGGATGACCCGGCGGACGTGCAGCGCGTACGCCCAGACCAGGGCGAAGATGATGCCCAGGGCGAGCAGCGACCAGTGCAGCAGACCGCCCAGCATCAGCAGGCCCTGGAGCACCGTGCCGGCGTGCCATGCCCAGGGGCGGCGCATCATGCCGGCGACCACGATGGCGGCCACCGCAAGTGCCACCACGGCACCGATCGCGGCGCCACTGAGATCACCGCCGACCACACGGATCGGCTGGATGGCGAGCAGCAGCACCAGCGCCTCCAGGCTGAGCGTGCCGGCCCCGAGGCCGCGTACCGCCCGCTCCGGGTTGCGCAACCCGGAGCGTCGCGGCTGCCCGGCGACGCGCTCCTCCGACACGGACTGATCGGCCGGCGAGCCGGCCGCGCCCTGGTCGGCCGGGTCATCGGTGGCGGAGGGGTCCCGCTGCGGCTCGGTCATCGCTTCAGCAGCCGACGAGCATCGGCGACCGTCACCACCGAGCCGGTGACCAGCACCCCGACCCCGCTGAGCTCGCCGGGGACGTCCTCCTCGGCCAGCGCCACCGCCAGCTCGATGGCGTCCGGCATCTCCTCGGCCAAGTCCACCCGCTCCTCGCCGAAGATCTCGGCGGCCAGCGCGGCGAGTGCCTCGGTCGGCATCGCCCGTGGGGAGCTGTTACGGGTGACCACCACCTGGTCGACCACCGGCTCCAGCAACTCCAGCATGGCCTCCGCGTCCTTGTCGGCGAGTACGCCGACGACCGCCACCAGCTTGCTGAACGCGAACTCCTCCTGGAGCGCGGTGACGGTGGCCTTCATGCCGTGCGGGTTGTGCGCGCCGTCGAGCAGGATCGTCGGCGCGTTACGGACCCGCTCCAACCGACCCGGGGAACTGGTCGAGGCGAAGCCCTCCCGGACCGTCTCGACGTCCAGCTGACGTCGAGCCCCGGCGCCCAGGAACGCTTCCACCGCCGCGAGAGCCACCGCGGCGTTCTGCGCCTGGTGGGCGCCGTGCAGCGGGATGAACACGTCGTCGTAGACGCCGCCCAGGCCCTGCAGGCTGAGGACCTGACCGCCGACCGCGACCGCCCGACCCAGTACGCCGAACTCGGCGCCCTCCCGGGCGATGGTGGCCCCGACCTCGGCGCTGCGATCGAGGAGGGGACCAGCGGCCTCCTCCTCCTGTGCCGCGGCGATCACCGTGGCGCCCGGGTGGATGATGCCGGCCTTGGCCAGCGCGATGTCCTGAAGGGTGTCACCCAACCACTCGGTGTGGTCCAGCCCGATCGGGGTGATCACACAGACCCCGGCCTGGATGACGTTCGTCGCGTCCTCCGCGCCGCCGAGGCCCACCTCGACCACCGCGATGTCGACAGGCGCGTCGGCGAACGTGGCGAACGCCAACGCGGTCGTCATGTCGAAGTACGTCAGCGGCTCGTCCGACCGCGCGTCCACCAGCTCGGCCAGCGGTTTGATCTCCCGGTACACGGCCGCGAACCGTTCCTCGCTCACCGGCTCCCCGTCCAGGCTGATCCGCTCCCGGACGGTCTCCAGGTGCGGGCTGGTGTACCGCCCGGTGTGCAGCCCGTGCGCCCGCAACAGCGAGTCGATCATCCGTGCGGTGGAGGTCTTGCCGTTGGTGCCGGTCAGGTGGATCGCCGGGTACGCCCGCTGGGGGCTGCCCAGCAGGTCCAGCAGCGACTCGATCCGGCCCAGCTCGAAGACCATGCGGGTGAAACCACGGGCGTTGAGCTCGGCCTCGACGGCGGCGAATTCGGTACGGTCGGTCACGAGGAAAGCGTCTCCAGAGCAGCGTCGATCCGGACCAGGTCGGCCTCGGCGGTGGCGAGCCGGTCGCGGATCTTGGCGACCACCGGCTCGGGGGCCTTACCGATGAAGGCCGGGTTGTCGAGCTTCGCCCGAGCCTGCGCGACCTCCTTCTCGGCCGCCGCGCGGTCCTTCGTCAGCCGGGCCCGTTCGGCGGCCACGTCGATCGACCCCCGGGTGTCCAACGCGACACCGACCGCGCCGGGCATGGCCAGCGTGGCGCTGGCCTGGAAATCGTCTCCGGCCGGGTCCAGTCGGACCAGGGAGCGGATCAGCGGCTCGTGGGCGTCGATGCCCGCCCCGGCCAGCCCGTCCAACCGGGCGGCCACCCGCTGGGTCGGGCGCAGCCCCTGATCGGAGCGGAACCGCCTGATCTCGGTGACCACGCGCTGCACACCTGCCAGCTCGGCCTCGGCGGCGTCGTCGACGAGCGACCGGTCGGCCACCGGCCAGGCGGCGGTCTGCACCGTCTCGCCACCGGTCAGCGCGAGCCACAGCTCCTCGGTGACGAACGGGATGACCGGGTGCAGCAGCCGCAGCAGCTGGTCCAGCACGTGCCCGAGGACCCGACGGCTGGTCTCGGCCCGCTCACCGCCCTCGGCGAGCACCGGCTTGCTCAGCTCCACGTACCAGTCGCAGACGTCGTCCCAGGCGAAGTGGTAGAGCAGGTCACACACCTTGGCGAACTCGTACGCCTCGAACTGCTCGTCGACCTCGGCGGTGACGTGCGCCAGCCGGGACAGGATCCACCTGTCGACGGTGGAGAGCCGCTCGGCGGGCGGCAGGTCACCCGTGGTGTGCGCACCGTTCATCAGGGCGAACCGGGTGGCGTTCCACAGCTTGTTGCAGAAGTTGCGCGAGCCCTGGCACCACTCCTCGCTGACCGGCACGTCCTGACCGGGGTTGGCGCCCCGGGCCAGGGTGAACCGGGTGGCGTCGGCACCGAACCGGTCGATCCAGTCCAGCGGGTCGACGACGTTGCCGAACGACTTCGACATCTTCTTGCCGTGCTCGTCGCGGACCATGCCGTGCAGGGCCACCACGTCGAACGGCTGCTTGCCGTCCATCGCGTACAGGCCGAACATCATCATCCGGGCGACCCAGAAGAACAGGATGTCGTAGCCGGTGACCAGGACGCTTGTCGGATAGAACTTGGCCAGGTCAGGGGTCTGCTCCGGCCAGCCGAGCGTGGAGAACGGCCAGAGCGCGCTGGAGAACCAGGTGTCCAGCACGTCCTCGTCCTGCCGCCAGCCGTCGCCGGTCGGCGGCTGCTCGTCCGGGCCGACGCAGACGATCTCGCCCTGCGGGCCGTACCAGACCGGGATCCGGTGCCCCCACCACAGCTGGCGGGAGATGCACCAGTCATGCATGTTGTCGACCCAGGCGAAGTAGCGCTTGGACAGCTCGGCGGGCTCGATGCGGACGCGACCGTCGCGCACGGCGTCGCCGGCGGCCTGGGCCAGCGGTCCGGTGTTGACGAACCACTGCAACGACAGCCGCGGCTCGACTGTCGTCTTGCACCGCGAGCAGTGCCCGACCGCGTGCACGTACGGCCGCTTCTCCGCGACGATCCGACCCTGCTCGCGCAACGCCGCCACGATCGCGGGCCGCGCCTCGAACCGGTCCAGCCCCTCGAACGGGCCGGGCACGGTGATCACGCCACGCTCGTCCATGACCGTGATCGCGGGCAGGTCGTGCCGCTGGCCGATCTCGAAGTCGTTCGGGTCGTGCGCCGGGGTCACCTTGACCATGCCGGTGCCGAACGACGGGTCGACGTGCGCGTCGGCGACGATCGGGATGCGCCGGCCGGTCAGCGGCAGCTCGACCTCGGTGCCGATCAGGTGCTGGTAACGCTCGTCGTCCGGGTGGACCGCCACCGCCGTGTCGCCCAGCATCGTCTCAGCCCGGGTGGTGGCCACCACGACCTCGTCGCTGTAGCGGATCGAGATCAGCTCACCGTCGTCGTCGGTGTGCTCGACCTCGATGTCGGAGAGCGCGGTCAGACACCGCGGGCACCAGTTGATGATCCGGTTGGCCCGGTAGATGAGACCCTCGTCGAAGAGCTTCTTGAAGATCGTCTGGACGGCCCGGGTCAGCCCCTCGTCCATGGTGAAGCGCTCACGGTCCCAGTCGACGGAGTCGCCGAGGCGCCGCATCTGCCCCAGGATCGCCCCGCCGGACTCGGCCTTCCACTGCCAGACCCGCTCGACGAACTTCTCCCGGCCGAGGTCGTGCCGGGACAGGCCCTCGGCGGCGAGCTGACGCTCCACCAGGTTCTGGGTGGCGATGCCGGCGTGGTCCATGCCCGGCAGCCACAGCGCCTCGAAGCCCTGCATCCGCTTGCGCCGCGTCAACGCGTCCATCAGCGTGTGCTCGAACGCGTGGCCCATGTGCAGTGAGCCGGTCACGTTCGGCGGTGGGATGACGATGGCGAACGGGGGCTTGTCACTGTCGGCGGAGGCCCGGAAGTGCCCGGCGGCTACCCACTGCTCATACCGTCGCTGCTCTACCTCGCCGGGCTGGTACTGGCCGGCAAGGGTCGGGGCGTCGGGGCGTCGGGCATCCAGTCTCTCGGTCACCTGACAAGTCTACGGAGGGCTTCCGCGGACCTGACGTGCGCCACCTGTGGTTCGCGTACGGTGTCGGCTATGTCCGACGCACATCTCACCGAGCGGTCGCTCGACGGCGGTCGCGAGCCGGTCGAGCTGACCGAAGAGCCGATCCAGCTGAGCACCCGCGACTCCGGGGGCGACCCCGACGAACGCCCCAGCGGCTGGTCGAGACGGCGCAAGATCGCTTGGACGGTCGCGCTGGTGGTCGGCCTGGCGGGCGCCGGGGTGCTGGGTGCCGCCGGGTGGCGGGTGGCGCAGCAGAAGGACACCGAGCTCACCTCGCCTCCGCAGATTGCCGGCCTGAGCCGGGACGACAGCGAACGAGCGAAGAGCACGGCCGACTACCTGCGCAGCGGCCTGGCGGCGGACATCGAGTTGGACCGCAGCTTCGGCACGGTCTACCGCGACCCGGCCGACGAGAAGCGCTCCGTGCTCATCTTCGGCGGCACCACCCTGCTCTGGCAGCCCGAGCGGGACCTGGAGAGCCTGTTCCGCCTCATGTCCGACGAGACAGGTGCGGTGACCGGCCTCCGCGAGATGCCCGCCGGCGACCTGGGCGGCGTGCTGAAGTGCGGTAGCACCAGCGGCGAGGGTGGCGACTTCGCGGTGTGCGGGTGGGCCGACCACGGCAGCGTGGTCATGGCGATGTTCCCGGGCCGGTCGGTCAGCGACGCCGGTGGCCTGCTGCGCAACCTCCGCGCCGGCATGCAGTCCCGCAACTGACCCCACCCGACCGGCGCCCCCGCCCAGACCACCGCCCGGCCGCAGGCCGCAGGGTCGCGCAACATCCTGGTTGTAGTGGGGTCAGCACGTCGGGGACAGCACCAGATTCTGGTTCGAGCGTGACCTTGCCTCAGGCGCGAGGAACCCGGGTCGGTGAACCCACCAACCGGCAGACGCAGAAAAGGCCACCCCGTGATGGGGTGGCCTTTTCTGGAAGATTGTCCGGCGGCGTCCTACTCTCCCACACCCTCACGAGTGCAGTACCAT
>NZ_JBEZFV010000020.1:0-101774 GCF_040649655.1 Micromonospora sp. NPDC048905
TTCGGAACCACCACGGGCAAGCAGCCATCAGCCACACCCCACCGCTCCGGGCATCCGAGACATCGATCCCGGACATCAACAATCTTATGGAGCAGCCGTGAGCGCCGCGCGTACCTGGCGACAGTTCGGCGACGGGCCGCTGTCCCGGATCACGTCCCGGGTCTACATCCTGCTCGTCGTCGAGCTGCTGTTCCTGCTCACCACCCTGCCCGGCCTGCTCCCGATGCTGCTGCTGGGCCGTGACCCCAGCAACCTGCCGCTGGCCGCCGTCCTGCTGGTGCCGGTCGGCCCGGCACTCTCGGCCGCCCTGTACGCCCTGCGCCACCAACGCAGCGACCTGACCGACCTACGACCCGCCGCCGTGTTCTGGCGCGGCTACCGGGCCAACCTGTCCGGCGTGCTGCGCGTCTGGGTGCCGACGCTGCTGTGGCTGACCGTGCTCGCCGTGAACCTCGCCTACCGGGGCGCGGTCGGGCTCCCCGGCTGGTGGACCGTGCCGCTGGTCCTGCTCGCGGTGGGTGTGACGCTCTGCGCGGCGAACGCCCTGGTGATCACCTCGCTGTTCGACTTCCGCAGCCGGGACGTACTCCGACTGGCCGTGCACTTCCTGGTGCGTACCCCCGGTGTCACCGTCGGCAACGCGCTGCTGGTCGCCGCGGCGGCCGCGGTCACCGCGGTCTTCTCCGAGGCCGTGCTGGCGATGCTCGGTTCGGTCGCGGTCCTGGCGCTCCTGCGCGTCAGCGACCCGATGGTCCGGCTGATTCAGAACGAGTTCCTCCGATGAGCCCGCCCGGCACCGTGCCCTTCGGGGGCGACGACACCCGAACGTGGGGAAGCTGGCGTACGGTGTCGTCGTGCTGAGGGAGGATCGATGAACGCCGAAGAATGGGTGGACCTGGAGCAACTGATGTTCGTCGAGGAGCCGCTGGACACGGACGAGCCGCGCGTACACCCGGCCTGGCTGCCACCTGAGGCTTTCCGGACCCTCGGCGCGCGCCGCGTTCTCGTCCACGGAGACGGGTTGCTCGTCGACACCGTGCTCGACGAGGTGTCGCGGGCCTGCGCGCGCTACGGCGGACGGGTGTGGCACAACCCCTCCTGGGACATCGACGTCGACCTGGTGTTCGCCCTGCGGGGCGCGGGCGAGTTGCCCGGCCCGGCGATGGAGGCGGCACGTGTTGAGGTCGCCGACGGGATGCTCGGCAAGGAGGGGTTCCTGCTGACCCACGCCGGCCCGGTGACCGTGGTGCTGGCCGACGCGCCCGCCGGCCTGCTGTACGGGCTCTTCCACGTGGTCCGGCTCTGCGCGGCGGCCTTCGACCCGACCCGCCCGCCGGAGCGACACCGGCCCGCGCTGCGCCGACGGATGCTGAACCACTGGGACAACGTGGCCGTGCACCCGGTGATGGGCCAGGTCGAACGGGGCTACGCGGGGGGCTCGATCTTCTGGCAGGACGGCCGGTCGCGCCGCGACCTGGCGCGCATCCGCGAGTACGGCCGACTCCTGGCCGCCAGCGGCGTCAACGCCATCTCGGTGAACAACGTCAACGTCGCCCGTACCGAGGCGCTGCTGCTGACCGACCGGCTCGGCGACGTGGCCGAGATCGCCGACGTGCTGCGTCCGTACGGCATCCGGGTGCACCTGTCGGTCACCTTCGCCGCGCCGATGGTCCTCGGTGGCCTGTCGACCGCCGACCCGCTGGACGAGAAGGTGCGGGGCTGGTGGGCGGAGACCACCCGCAACGTCTACGACCGCATTCCCGACTTCGGCGGCTACGTGGTGAAGGCCGACTCGGAGGGGCAACCCGGCCCGTTCACCTACGGACGCGACCACGCCGACGGGGCCAACCTGCTGGCGGACGCGCTCGCCCCGCACGGGGGAGTCGTGCACTGGCGGGCGTTCGTCTACAACCACCACCAGGACTGGCGGGACCGGTCGACCGACCGGGCGCGCGCCGCGTACGACCACTTCGCCCCACTCGACGGGCGGTTCCGCACCAACGTGATCCTCCAGGTGAAGTACGGTCCGGTGGACTTCCAGACCCGCGAGCCGATCTCCCCGGTGATCGCCGCGATGCCCGCCACCCGACTGGCGGTGGAGTTGCAGGTCACGCAGGAATACACCGGCCAGCAGCGACACATCTGCCACCTCGGTCCCTGGTGGAGTGAGGTGCTGCGCTTCGCCCTCTGGGGGCCGGGCGGACGCTCGGTGGCCGACGTGGTGGCGGGGGCGGCGGACGCCGGCGGTGGCCTCGTCGCGGTCGCCAACACCGGCGACGACAGGTTCTGGACCGGGCACCCGTTGGCGCAGGCCAACCTGTACTCGTTCGGGCGGCTCGCCTGGAATCCGGAGCTGGACCCGACGGCGGTCCTCGACGAATGGATGACGCTGACCTTCCCGCCGTCCGCCACCGCCGACCCGGCCCTGGTGCGGCGGACGCTGCACGAGATCATGGACGACTCGTGGCGCACCTACGAGCGGTACACCGCCCCGTTGGGCGTTGGGTTCATGGTCAACCCCGATGGCCACTACGGCCCCGGCGTCGACGGGTACGAGTACTCGCGGTGGGGCACCTACCACTTCGCCGACCGCGACGGCGTCGGCGTGGACCGCAGCCGTGCGTCGGGCACCGGCTTCGCCGGCCAGTACCCGCCGTACTGGGCCGAGGTGTACGAGACTCCGGAGACCTGCCCCGACGAACTGCTGCTCTTCTTCCACCATGTGCCGTACCGGCACGTCCTGCGAAGCGGCTCGACTGTCATCCAGCACATCTACGACACGCACTTCGCCGGTGTCGAGGAGGTGGTGGCGATGCGCCGCAGGTGGCAGACGCTGAACGGGATGATCGACCCCGCCGTGTACGAGCGGGTGGCCGAACGCCTCGACGAGCAGGTGCGGTCCGCCACCGAGTGGCGTGACCAGATCAACACGTACTTCTTCCGCAAGTCCGGGGTGCCGGACGAGCGGGGGCGGCGTATCCACTGAACCGGCCGGGTGCCGGTGGCGCGGTCACCAGGGGTGGACCGTGCCGTCCTCCAGCCGGTTCACCGGCAGGTACGCCGGCGAGTACGGGTGACGGGCCGCCGCCTCCTCGTCGATGTCCACCCCGAGACCGGGAGACTCGGCCGGGTGCAGGTAGCCGTCGGCGAAGTGGTAGCCGTGCGGGAACACCTCGTCGGTCTGCTCGGTGTGCCGCATGTATTCCTGGAGGCCGAAGTTGGGGATGGAGATGTCGAGCTGCAACGCGGCGGCCATGCAGACGGGGGAGAGGTCGGTGGCGCCGTGTGATCCGCTGCGGACGTGGTGCAACGCCGCGAGGTCGAAGATGCGACGCAGGTGGGTGATCCCACCGGCGTGCACCACGGTGGCCCGGATGTAGTCGATGAGCTGCTCCCGGATGAGCTGGGCCGCGTCGAAGATGCTGTTGAACACCTCCCCGACGGCGATCGGGGTGGTGGTGTGCTGCCGGATCAGGCGGAAGCCCTCCTGGAGGTCGGCGGGGACCGGGTCCTCCATCCAGGTCAGCGCGTAGGGCTCCAGGCTGCGGCCGAGCCGGGCCGCCTCGATCGGGGTGAGCCGGTGGTGCACGTCGTGCAGCAGCCGCAGCGTCGGGCCGAACTCGTCGCGTACCTGGGCGAAGACCTTCGGCACGTGCGCCAGGTAACGGGGGGTCGACCAGGTCGCCTCGCTGGGCAACGCCGCGTCCGCCGGCTCGTAGAAGAACTTGTCGGTGCTGACCCCGTACGTCTTGGGTAGGCCCGGCACCCCGCACTGCACCCGGACCGCCCGGTAGCCGAGGTCGACGTAGCGGGCGACCTCCACCAGCACGTCCTCGACGGTCTCGCCGTTGGCGTGGCCGTACACGGTGACGCCCTCGCGCGACCGTCCACCGAGCAGTTGGTAGACCGGCAGGCCGGCGACCTTGCCCTTGATGTCCCACAGCGCGGTGTCCACGGCGGCGATGGCGCTCATCGTGACCGGGCCGCGCCGCCAGTACGCCCCCTGGTACAGGTACTGCCAGGTGTCCTCGATGCGGGCCGGGTCCCGACCGATCAGCAGGGGCGCCACGTGGTCGCGCAGGTACGAGGCGACGGCCAACTCCCGGCCGTTGAGGGTGGCGTCCCCGACCCCGGTCACCCCCTCGTCGGTGACGATCTTGAGAGTGACGAAGTTGCGGCCCGGACAGGTCAGGATGACCCGGGCATCGACGATCCTCACTGAATCTCCTTCGTGCCCGCAGGCGTCGTCGGCGGACGCGCATCGAGGGGCGAGAGGGATGTGAAAGTCCGGCACGTTTCGAGAACCTCCCGATAATAGCCCGCGAGCCGCCACCGACGGTCGGACCCGCCCGTGCGAAGGGTTGCGCAGGTGAGCCCGGAATCCGTTGCGGCGAAAGGTTTCCGGAAGTCTTGACAATCGAGTGCGGTCGATCGAAGCTGACTTCGTCACGCGAGCCGCGGTCAGGGTCGGGCGAAGGGCAGTCCTCGACTTCAGTCCCCTTCCACGCGCCTATCTCCCGAGGGATCGCGATCGATGACACTCAAGACAAGGCTGCTCGGTGCCGCCATGGTGGCCCTGACGCTGGCCGGCGCCGCGCTGACCGTCGCCACCCCGGCGTCGGCGGCGACGTTGACCCAGGTGACCGGCTTCGGCACCAACCCCACAAACCTTCAGATGCACCTGTACGTCCCGGACCGGGTTGCCACCCGACCGGCGATCCTGCTGGCCCTGCACTACTGCACCGGGTCGGGTCCGGCATTCCACTCCGGCACCCAGTACGCGTCCCTCGCGGACCGGTACGGATTCATCGTGATCTACCCATCGGTGACCCGCAGCAGCAAGTGCTGGGACGTGGCGTCTCCGCAGGCCCTGCGTCGTGGCGGAGGCAGCGACCCGGTCGGGCTCATGTCGATGGTCGACCACGTGCGGCAGCGCTACGCCGCCGACCCGGCGCGGATCTTCGCCACCGGCACCTCGTCCGGAGCGATGATGACCAACGTCATGCTCGGTGACTACCCGGACGTGTTCGCGGCGGGCGCTTCCTTCGCCGGTGTGCCGTTCGGCTGCTTCGCCACCGGGGGCAGCTCCGAGTGGAACAGCGAGTGCGCCAACGGACAGCTCATCAGGACCCCGCAGCAGTGGGGGGACCTGGTCCGCGCGGCGTACCCGGGCTACACCGGTCCGCGACCACGCATGCAGATCTGGCACGGCACCAACGACGAGACGCTGCGCTACCCGAACTTCGGCGAGCAGGTCAAGCAGTGGACGAACGTGCACGGGCTGAGTCAGACCCCGACGTACACCGACTCGCCGCAGTCCGGCCACACCCGCACCCGGTACGGCAGCAGCGGCCCGATGGCACCGGTCGAGGCGATCAGCATGCAGGGTGTCACGCACAACCTGCCGGTCGACGCCGCGCAGGTCATCCGCTTCTTCGGGCTGGATGGCACCGCGCCGCCCACCACACCGCCCCCGACGACACCGCCGCCCACCACACCGCCCCCGACCACGCCACCGCCCACCACGCCACCGCCCACCACGCCGCCCCCGACCACGCCGCCCCCGAACGCGGGTGCCTGTCGGGTCGGCTACGCGGTCAACGCCTGGAACAACGGGCTCACCGCGAGCGTGACCATCACCAACACCGGCACGGCCGCCGTGAACGGGTGGGCACTGGCCTTCACGCTGCCCAGCGGGCAGGCCATCACCGGCGGCTGGAACGCGCAGTACTCGCCGACCAGCGGTGCGGTGACCGCCCGCAACGTCTCCTACAACGCCACCATCGCCCCGAACGCCTCGGTCGAGATCGGCTTCCAGGCCACGCACGGAGGCGGCACCGGCAAACCCTCGTCGTTCACCCTGAACGGCGCCGCCTGCTCGGTGTCCTGACTGTCCCTGCCACCCCACCACCACCACAGAAGGAGCCACACGATGAGAAACACGAGATGGAAGGCGGCATCGAGGGCCGTGGTCGCGCTGACCGGCGCGGGTGCCCTCGCCGTCGGCATGGCGCTGTTCGTGACGGCACCCGCCTCCGCCGGGACCACGCTGGGCGCGTCCGCCGCCGAGAAGGGTCGCTACTTCGGTACGGCGGTGGCGGCGTACAAGCTCTCGGAAAACGCGTACACCACGATTTTGAACCGTGAGTTCAACATGGTGACGCCCGAGAACGAGATGAAGATCGACGCCACCGAGCCGCAGCAGGGCCGGTTCAGTTACGCCTCGTCGGAGCAGATCGTCAACCACGCTCGCAGTCGCGGGATGCAGGTACGCGGTCATACCCTGGCGTGGCACGGCCAGCAGCCTGGGTGGATGCAGAGCATGGAGGGCACCGCGCTGCGCACCGCGATGCTCAACCACATCACGCAGGTGGCGACCCACTTCAAGGGGCAGATCTATTCCTGGGACGTGGTGAACGAGGCGTTCGCCGACGGTAACTCGGGTGGTCGCCGGGACTCGAACCTGCAACGTACCGGCAACGACTGGATCGAGGCCGCGTTCCGGGCGGCCCGCGCCGCCGATCCGGGCGCGAAGCTCTGCTACAACGACTACAACACCGACAACTGGACCTGGGCCAAGACGCAGGGCGTCTACAACATGGTGCGGGACTTCAAGGCCCGTGGTGTGCCGATCGACTGCGTGGGTTTCCAGTCGCACTTCAACAACGACTCGCCGTACGCCAGCAACTACCGCACAACGCTGTCGAGCTTCGCGGCGCTGGGTGTGGACGTGCAGATCACCGAGCTGGACATCCAGGGGGCGTCGGCGGACACCTACCGCAGGGTCGTCGAGGACTGCCTGGCCGTGGCCCGCTGCAACGGGATCACGGTGTGGGGCATCCGCGACAGTGACTCGTGGCGAGCCTCGCAGACGCCGCTGCTGTTCAACAGCAACGGCTCCAAGAAGCCGGCGTACGACGCCGTCCTCGCCGCGCTGAACAACGGCACCACGCCGCCCACGACGGCCCCGCCCACAAGCGTCCCGCCGACCACCGCGCCGCCCACCACGGCCCCGCCCACCACGGCCCCGCCGACCACTCCTCCGCCGGGGCAGGGTGGCTGCACCGCGACGGTGACGGTGAACCAGTGGACCGGCGGCTTCGTGGCGAACGTACGGGTGACAGCCGGCTCGGCGGCTCTCAACGGCTGGACCGTGACGATCACGTTGCCGTCCGGCGCGACGGTCACCAACTCCTGGAGTGCCAACTCCAGCGGTACCACCGGCACGACGAACTGGACGAACGTGTCCTACAACGGCCGGGTCGGCGCCGGGCAGTCCACCGAGTTCGGCTTCCAGGGCACCGGCACCGTAGGCAGCCCCAGCCCCACCTGCGCGGCCAGCTAGACGGATCACCGCCCCCCGGCCCTCACTGATCAAGAGGTTTGCGTCATCCTGCCTGGCGTGTCATGACGCAAACCTCTTGATCATCGGGCGATGTGGCGGGGAGGAAGGCACCGACATCGGTGCGGAGCAGGCCCACCGAGCTTGATCGATGTTTCCGGTCACGCCTGGGCGACGACGAGGAAGATCGGCACGACAACGAGGATCCGGTTCGCGCTGGCGCGCTCGGCCTGCTCGCCGAGCCAGATCTCCTCGTCGGTGATCCGCTTCACCACGTCGAGCGCGGTGTCGTCAGTGAACACGGCGGTGTGCACCTCGACGATCGGGTCGGTGAACCCGGCGTCGAGCAGCAGGTTGCGATACCTACGGGCAACGCGTGGCGACGGCAGCGAGTCCGCCTTCTCGTGGACCAGCCGACGGGTGGTCTCCGAGTCGTCCGAGTCGATGGCGATCAGGTCCCAGTCCTGCCCGAGCAGCACGGCTCGGCCGCCCGGCGCGAGCACCCGCCGGGCCTCGGCCACGGCTCGTGCCGGGTCGTCGAGCACGTGCAACACCTTGTCCGCCCGGTAGTAGGTGACCGATCCGGTCTCCAGCGGCAGCTCGGTGGCGTCGCCGACCTGGAACTCGCCGGCCGGCCAGCGCTTACGGGCCATGGCGATCATCTCGGGATCGAGGTCGACACCGAGCGCGTGGGCTCCGCGCTCGGCCAACTCGGCGACGGCGCGGCCGCTGCCACAGCCAACGTCGACGACGGTTCGGCCGGTGAGGTCGCCGAGTAACTCGTAGGAACGGGCTCGCAGTTCGACGGCCGCGGGCTTGCTCTCGATGGCATCGAGGACAGCTAGAAGACTGGACATGCCCGCCATGCTCGGACTTAATGTCGACGTGAAGTCAAGCATGATGACAATCGGGGACGTGGCCGACCACTTTGGCCTGCCAGCGCACGTACTGCGGCACTGGGAGTCGGTGGGCCTGCTCTGCCCCGCCCGGGTCACCGGCGGTCGTCGCCGCTACACCCGCGACGACCTGTTCCGGGTGGCCTCGATCCTGCGCGCGAAGCAGGCCGGCCTGTCGCTGCCGGACATCCGGGCGTTCCTCGCCGCGGGGGACCCCGCCGTTCGCAAGGACGTGCTGCGCCGCAACCACGGCGTGCTGCGAGCCAGGATGGCGGCGCTGCAGTCGGCGCTCGATCTGTTGGAGGCCGGGCTGAACTGCTCACATGAGGACGTCACGACCTGCCCGAACTACCGCGGCCAGTTGGCGGAGCTGGTGGAGGTCGGGGGCAGCGGCTAGTCGCCGGAGTATCCCCAGAAGTAGATCTCCTCCGGCTTGCCCTGCTCGTCGTGCAGGACCGCGCAGCGGCCGAACCAGGCCTGCGAGGCCAGCCCTTTGATCGCGTCCAGGTGCTCGCGGGTGAGTCGCTCGGTGCCGGCCTCGCGCAGCGCCTCGGCGGCGCTCACCGGCTCGACCGTGCCGAAGTCGGGCTTTTCACGCTCGGCCAGGACCCGGTAGACGTCGAGGATGGAGTGGGTGCCCATTTCCTGCACCCACTCGTCGTTGAACAGCTCTTCCATCGTGGCCGGGCGGTGGGGATAGTCGCTGGCCACGTTGGGGGTCTCACCCCGGGCCCACCAGTAGTCGCCCTCGGCGAAGACGGTGTCCCGCAGGGCGTCCAACGCCGCGTCCAGGTCTGGCTGGTACGTCACAAGGTAGCTCCATCCGGATGCGCCCACCGCTGCCTCTTTCCTCCAGCTCCCAACAGTGCCGGCACGGTAGCGGGCAGCACCGACATCGCGACCACGACGTGCGCGTGGCGTTTGTCGCGCCCAACCCGTACGGCCGCCTTGATCAGGTGTGATGTCAGGGCTGGTCCCGGACATAAGCCCGATAGGGGGTGCTGCGGACGTGGTGGAGGAACAGTTCACCGAGCTGTACAGGCGTCATCACGATCACGTGTGGCGGTATGTGGCTCGCCGGGTTATCGGGTCCGACGTCAGTGACGTGGTCGCCGAGGTGTTCCTGGTGGCGTGGCGTCGCCTGGCCGACGTGCCGCCCGCTTCGGTGCTGCCGTGGCTCTACGGCGTGGCCCGATTGGTGCTGGCCAACGAGGCGAGGGGGCGACAGCGGTGGCGGGAGTTGACGCTGCGGGTCGCGGCGGAGCCGGGCCGGTCGGTGGAGGACGACCACGCCGACGAGGTGATCAGCCAGCGTGACGTCGTGACCGCCTTCGCCCAGGTGTCCGACGCTGACCAGGAGATCCTGCGGCTGGTGGCCTGGGAGCGGCTGACCCCGACCGAGGCGGCGGTGGTGCTCGGGTGCTCGAGAGCGACGTTCGCGATGCGGTTGATGCGTGCCCGCCGTCGGCTTCGGGCGCGGTTGGATGTGACCGCTGACGGGGTGAGCCGACCATCGGCCGAGGCGCCGTCGATGAATGTGGGTGGGTGACATGAAGACCCTCGATGAAGTACGCCAGTTGCTGGGTGGCCTCGATCCGGCGCGCGACGTTCTTCCCGCCGACGAGCAGCGCCAGGCTGCGGACCTCGCTCGTATCCTCGCCACGGATCGTGCGCGGTCCACCGGTCGTCGTGTCCTCCCGCGACGCCGCTTCGTGCTGGCGGCCGGCGCGGCGGTGCTGGTGTTGGCAGCCGGGATCGTCACGCTTGAGGCGGTGCGGGAGCCGCAGCCGGTGTGGGCGGTCACCCCGGCGATGCTGACCTACGGCCCGGCGCCGACCACGGAACGGGCCGACGTTCGGCTGCGCCGCCTGGCCGGGGTGGCGGCCGCACAGCCGACGGCACCGAGGCCGGCGGGAACGGTGGAGCACCTGGAGTCGGCGAACTGGTTCCTCAACTCCTCGACCTCCGGTGGCCGGACGACGTCCGCCGTCGTACCGCAGCAGTGGCGGTCCTGGCGAACCGACGACGACGCCGGCCGGATGGTGAAGAAGGAGCTGCCGCCAGTCTTCCGCGCCGAGGCCGACCGGAAGGAGTGGCAGCGGCGGGGCGGTCGGGTCGACTTGTCCCGAGAGACGACCGACTACGCCGCTGGTGAATTCACGCCGGGCTGGCCGGGTGCGGTGCCGACGGACGTCGCGACGCTACGGACGTGGCTGGACGCCGGCAGCCCACCACCCGAGGCGCCGGTGCAGTATCTGGAGGATGTCGCTCAGTTGGCCGGTGTGCGGCTGCTGAATCCGGCGCAGCGGGCCACGACGCTGCGGCTGCTGGCCGACCTTCCGGGCATCACCGTGACCGGGACCGTCACCGACCGGGCCGGCCGCGCCGGTGAGGCGTTCTCGATCACGTCCAGCGCCCATGGGCTGCCCGCCCAGTACACGGTCATCATCGACCCCGACTCGGGTGTGCTGCTCGGCTACGAGGAGGTGTTGACCACCACGGCGGGCAGGTTGAACGTGACGATCCCCGCGGTGATCACCTACCGGTCGTATCTGGTCGCGGAGTACGTCCCGTTGCCAGGCTGAACGGCTCAGCCGTCGATGCGGGTGATGTTGCGGATCTTGTTGGACGCGTCCAGGGCGGCCACCTTGTACGCCTCGGCCAGTGTCGGATAGTTGAACACCGCGTCGATCAGGTAGTCGATCGTGCCACCGCAGCCCATCACCGCCTGCCCGATGTGGACGATCTCGGTGGCGGCGGTGCCGAACACGTGCACCCCGAGCAGCCGGCCGTCCTCGGGGGAGACGAGCAGCTTGAGCATGCCGTACGAGTCACCGACGATCTGACCTCGGGCCAGCTCCCGGTAACGTGCGATGCCGACCTCGAACGGAGTCGAGGTGTCGGTGAGCTGCGCCTCGGTCTGCCCGACGAAGCTGATCTCCGGGATGGTGTAGATGCCGATCGGTTGCAGGCCGTGCATCTCCCGGATCGGTTCGCCGCAGGCGTGCTGGGCCGCCAGTCGACCCTGCTCCATCGAGGTGGACGCGAGCGCGGGAAAACCGATCACGTCACCGACCGCGTAGATGTTGTCCACCGAGGTGCGGTAGTTGGCATCCACCTTGATCCGGCCGCGTCGGTCCGCCTCCAACCCGGCCGCCTCCAGGGCCAGGTCGTCGGTCTGACCCTGCCGACCGGCCGAGTACATGACCGTGTCCGCGACGATCTTCTTGCCGCTCTTGAGGATGCACAGCGCGGCGGTCTGGTGCTTCTCCACGGCGGCGACCTCCTCGCCGAAGCGGAACGCCACGGACAGGTCGCGCAGATGGTATTTGAGCGACTCGATCACCTCGTCGTCGCAGAAGTCGAGCATCCGTTCGCGGCGCTCCACCACCGTCACCTTGGTGCCGAGCGCGGCGAACATCGACGCGTACTCCATGCCGATCACGCCGGCGCCGACCACGACCATGCTGCGCGGGACGGCCTGCAGGTTGATGACGCCGTCGGAGTCCACGATCGTCCGGTCGTCGAAGTCGACGCTGTCCGGGCGGGCCGGGCGGGTGCCCGCCGCGATGATGATTTTGTCGAAGGTCACCCGCGACTCACGGCCGGAGCCGCCGTCGACCCAGATCGAGTGCGCGTCCGCGAAGCGGCCGGTGCCGGTGATCAGCGCGACCCGGTTGCGGGCCAGTTGATTGAGGATGACGTCGGTCTGCCGGGTGATCACGTGCTGGGTCCGGGCCGCCAGGTCGCTGACCGTGATCTCTTCCTTGACCCGGTAGTTGCTGCCGTAGAGGTCTCGCTGACTCAGCCCGGTCAGGTAGAGGACGGCCTCGCGCAGCGTCTTGGAGGGGACCGTGCCGGTGTTGATGCACACCCCACCGATCATGTCGCGGCGGTCGACGATGCCGACCCGCCTGCCGAGCTTGGCGGCAGCGATCGCGGCCTTCTGACCGCTGGGTCCGGAGCCCAGCACCAACAGGTCGTAGTCATACACAACCGCTAGCGTCGCAAGATGTCGCGACTGGCGCCAGACCCCGGAGCCGAGCGTTATTCGTCTGCCACCACGCAGAGGCCGCCGTTGAGCGTGATCTCCTGGGGCAGTTGCGTGCCGGAGGCGACGAGCCCCAGCGACACCGTGCCGCCCGGCGGGATCACCGCGTTGCGACCGGTGTTGCCCACCCGCAGATAGCTGTTGTTGGGACGGTCGACGACCTTCGCGCCCCAGATGCCGTGGACCTGCTGGCTGGCCCAGAACCGCCACGTCATCGTCCACCCGTTGATCGCCGTGGTGCCGGTGTTCTTCACGGCCAGGTGCGCCACGAAGCCGTCCGACCACTGCCGCACGTCGGACCGGACTTCGCAGCTCGGCGGTGGTGGCAGGGTGGTGACGGTGACCGGTGCCGACAGGGGGGACAGGAGTCCGACCTCGTCGCGGGCCTGCACCACGAAGGTGTACGTGGTGTTCGGCGTCAACCCGCCGATCTGGGTGCTGTTGACCGGCGGGTACTGGGACACGTCGCGGACGAAGGTGAGCGCGCCGCCAGCGCCGACCCGGAACACCTGGT
Source organism: Micromonospora sp. NPDC048905 (assembly GCF_040649655.1). Lineage (NCBI taxonomy): Bacteria > Bacillati > Actinomycetota > Actinomycetes > Micromonosporales > Micromonosporaceae > Micromonospora > Micromonospora sp. NPDC048905. The sequence goes on from NZ_JBEZFV010000020.1 coordinate 12,804, forward strand.
ACCGCTCGAGCGCGGCGTTCTCCACCGAGTGTGTCCAGCGGAGCCAGACCTGCGTGGCGGCCACGTCGTACGCCACCGGTTGACCCGGCGCGCCCGGCGGTTGGTCGTCCCCCGGTGACATGGTGAACCGCAGGGGCCCGGTCGACGGTGAGCTGTTGCCGGCCGCGTCCAGCGCCCTCACGAAGAAGGTGTACGTGCGTGACGGCTGCAGGTCGGTGAGCCGAATGCTGTTGGTGTCGGTCGACCAGGTCCTGCCGTTGTCCTCGAACTGCGCGGAGACCGGGTAACTGACCACCCCCACGTTGTCGGTCGAGGCAGCCCAGGTCAGCTCGACCCAGGTGGTGTCGATGGCGGCGATGGTGATCGGGCCGGGGGCGGTGGGGGATTCGGTGTCGGCGGCGGCGTAGGCCGGGGTCGCGCCGGTGGCGACCAGGGCCGCCGTGAGCGCGCAGGCAGCCAGTGCGGCGGCCCTGGACCGGACGCCGCGCCACGCATGATCGCGCAAGATGATCGCCTCGCTTTCGGGTGACCGCAGCGGACCAGTCATCGACTGATGACGATGGTAGGCCAGTGGCGGTCGCGTCGCTGTCCCCGTCAGCCGACGAGGCGGCGTTCCCAGGCCCACGCGGCGATCTCCACCCGGTTGCGGGCCTTGAGCTTCATCTGCACGCTCGCCAGGTGGGTCTTGACCGTGCCGACGGCGATGAACAGCCCGGCGGCGATCTCGGCGTTGGTCAGGCCCCGGGCGACGAGCTTCACGACGTCGAGTTCCCGTGGTGACAGCCCGGTGTCGCCGCGCGCCGGGGCGGGCGAGCTGAGGTGCTCCAGCAGCCGTACCGTGATGGAGGGGCTGATCAGCGCGTCGCCGGACACGGCCGCGCGGACCGCCTCCACCAGCAACGTCGGGCCGGAGTCCTTGAGCAGGAAACCGCAGGCGCCGTTGGAGAGCGCGGTGTGCACGTACTCGTCGAGGTCGAAGGTCGTCACCACGACCACCCGGATCGGGTCGGCGACGCCCGGCCCGGCGATCAGCCGCAGTGCTTCGAGTCCGTCGAGGCGGGGCATCCGGATGTCCAGCAGCACCACGTCCGGGCGCAGCCGTCGGGCCAACTCCACCGCGACCACCCCGTCGGCGGCCTCGCCGACGACCTCCATGTCCGACTGCGCCCCGATGATCATGCCGAAGCCGGTCCGGACCATCGCCTGGTCGTCGGCGATCAACACCCGGATCATCGCCCCACCGCCGCCCGCAGCGGGAACGCCGCGTCGAGCACCCAGCCGCCGGCGACGCCGGGTCCGGCGGTGATCGTGCCGCCGAGGGCGCGTACCCGCTCGGTGAGGCCGATCAGGCCGAAGCCGTGGCCCCGGGCGGGCGCGGTCCGCCCGGCCGCGCCGTCGTCGGCGACCCGGACGAGCAACCAGTCCGGGGTACGACGCACGGCGACGTCCACGGATCGGGCGTCCGGGGCGTGCTGGCGGGTGTTGGTCAGCCCCTCCATCACCACCCGGTACGCCGAGGTCGAGACCTCCACCGGCAGCCCGTCCAGGTCACCGTCGACGTGTAGGCGTGCCGGGGCGCTCGCCGTGCCGTTGAAACCGGCCAGCAGCGGCGGCAACTCGGTCACGCCGGCCAGGGGGGCCAACGGCGCGTCCGGCGGGCTGTCCGGGTTGCGCAGGATCCCCACCATCCGGCGCATCGAGGCCATCGTCTCCGTGCCGGCCCGCTCGATCTGCTCCAACGCCACGATCACCCGACGAGGGTCCTGCTCGGCGACGAACCGGGCACCCTGCGCCTGCACCACGATGCCGGTCACGTGGTGGGCGATGAAGTCGTGCAGGTCACGGGCGAACTCCGCGCGCTGCTCGGCGCGCACCAGCGCGATCGCCCGGTCCCGGCCGGCAGCCATGATCCGCAGGTAGAGCCCCACCCCGGCGGCGCCGGCCGCGGCGAGCACCTGGAGCAGCCCGAAGATCACCAGCAGGTTCTCGGTGCCGGAGCGCAGCGGCAGCGCGGCGACCGCCAGCCCGACGGCCACCGCCGCCCACGGGGCGAGCCGGGGCGCGCCCCAGCGGGTGACCACGAAGACCACACCGATCAGCCCGGCCGACTCGGCGAGCCCCCAACTGCTGCTGAACAGGTAGATGTCGTTGGAGAAGAGCAGGACGGCCGCGGTCACGGCCAGTGAGACGAAGGCGAGCCCCAGCGCGGCCAGCGGCAGCAGCCGCGAACCCAGCCGGTGTACCGGCAGCCAGAGCGGCACCGTCGCCACCGCCAGCCCCATCCGCACCAGCAGGAGCAGGAGAGCGGCCAGGCTCTCCGGCGCCCCGAACCGGAGGTCGAAGAGGGCGAGCAGCCCCATGGCCAGCAGGCCGGCGGCCTGGGCCAGGCGTACCCACCAGTGTCGAAGATCCGGCGTGCTCATGGTGACCCAGCGTAGCCAGCGGACGGCGCGGGCAGATCGGCCGAAAGACAGACCCGGCGCCGGCGATACCCGGCCACGGGCCGATGTGCCCACCCGCCCACGGCGGCGAGGCTGTCCGGGCCACATCGCAGCCACCGGCTGTCCAGCCACATCGCAGCCACTGGAGGAACAATGACAACCCACGCCCCGCCGGAGACCAGCCACGCCGCGGTCGCCGCGGTCGACCTGGTGAAGGTGTACGGCAGCGGCGACACCGCCGTCCGTGCCCTGGACGGGGTCTCGGTCGGCTTCGGCCGGGCCGAGTTCACCGCCATCATGGGCTCGTCCGGGTCCGGCAAGTCGACGCTCATGCACTGCCTCGCCGGCCTCGACACGGCCACCTCCGGCCGCGTCCTGCTCGGCGGCACGGAGTTGACCGGCCAGTCGGACCGGACGCTGACCCGGGTCCGCCGGGAGCGGATCGGCTTCGTGTTCCAGTCCTTCAACCTGCTGCCGCAGCTCACCGCCGCACAGAACATCACCCTGCCGCTGGACCTCGCCGGCCGTCAGCCCGATGCCGAACTCCTCACGCACCTGGTGCGGATGCTGGGCCTCGGTGACCGGCTCAACCACCGCCCCAGCGAACTCTCCGGCGGCCAGCAGCAGCGGGTCGCGTTGGCCCGCGCCCTGGTGGCCCGACCCGAGGTGGTCTTCGCCGACGAGCCGACCGGCAACCTCGACTCCCGCTCCGGGGCGGAGGTGCTCACCATCCTGCGCGACTCGGTACGCGACCTCGGCCAGACCGTCGTCATGGTCACCCACGACCCGATCGCCGCCGCGTACGCCGACCGGGTGGTGCTGCTCGCCGACGGGCGGGTCGCCGGCGAGATCGACAAGCCGGACCAGGTGTCGGTCACCGACGCGCTGCGTGACCTGGCGGCCCGTCGATGAGGGCGACAGTGCTGCGTACCCAGACGAGCGCCGCGGCCCGGCGGCCCGGCCGGCTGATCCTGACCGGCCTGGCGATCCTGGTCGCCTCCTTCGTCGTCTTCGGCACCGTGCTGGTGCAGCAGATCACCGAGCGGACCGTGCGGGACAACCTCAGTGGCACCCCGGCCGTCACCGACCTGGTGATCGGCAGCGTCGACGTGCCGCCACCCACCGTGACGGACCTGCGGAAGATCCGGGCCGTTCCCGGGGTGGTCGAGGCGGTGCCCCGGGTGGCGACCGGGGTCTCCATCGGCGCGGGGTACCTCAACCTCCAGGCGGATCCGGGGAGCGGCCCGCTGAGCACGGTCCGGGTGATCGAGGGCAGTTATCCGGACCAGCCCGGCGAGATCGCGATCACCCCGCGTACCGCCGAACGGCTCGGGCTCTCGGTCGGCACCACCACCAGCGGTACCGGCGGCGAACTCACCACGCCCGCCCCGCTCACCGTGACCGGTGTGGTGGACGTCGCCGCCGACGCCGGCTACGACGCGTACGCCCCGGAGAGCGCCGTGATCGGCTGGGCGCGCCTGACGGCGGTGGAGCGCGTCGACGTCCGGGTCGGGGCCGGCGCCTCGACGGAGGACGTCCGGCAACGGGTGAGCGCGGCGGTCGCCGGCCAGCCGATCCGCTCCGGCGCCGAGGTGCGCGACGCCGAGGCCAACGCGGCGGCCGAACAGGTCGCGAAACTCTTCGTCCTGGTCGGCATGTTCGTCTCCATCGCGGTCGCCGCGGCGGCGTTGGTGGTCACCTCGACCTTCCGCATCGTCTTCGCCCAGCGGATGCGGCAGCTCGCGCTGCTGCGGGCCGTCGGCGCGAGTCGGGGCACCCTGGTCGGCGCGTTGACCGCCGAGGGCGCCCTGACCGGGTTGGTCGCCGGGGTCGTCGGGGTCGCCGGCGCCCTCACCCTCGGGTACGCGTTGCCGGCGATCCTGCGCGCCACCGGTCACTCGGTCTCCTCGCCGGGCCTGCCCCTGGCGGCGGCGGTCGCGGTGGTGATCGGCGCGGTCGTGATCACCGTGCTGGCCGTGCTGGCACCGGCGCTCTCGGCCGCCCGGGTCTCCCCGTTGGAGGCGCTGCGGACGGCGAGCACCACCGGCGGCCGGCGCGGCATCGGTGTGCTGCGTCTGGTCCTCGGGCTGCTCCTGACCGTCGGCGCGGTCCTGGCGGCGGTCGCCACGATCAGCCAGTTGCCGAAGCCGGAGCAGTCGGACTACGACCCGTCGATGCCACTGCTCCTGCTCGTCGCGTCCGGCGCGCTGGCGTTCTTCGCGCTGGTGGCCCTCGGCCCGCTGCTGGTGCGCCCGGTGCTGGCCGTGGTGGGTTGGCCGCTGCGCCAGCTCGGGCCGCTCGGGCGGATGTCGGTCGGCGGGATCGGCGGGGCGCCGCGCCGAGCCGCCGCGGTCTCCGTCGTGGTCGCGCTGGGCGTGACCCTGATCTCCGGGGTGGTCATCGGCGGCGCGTCGTTGCAGATCCTCGCCGACCGCGAGATGGCGCTGTCGGCGCCGACCGACTTTGAGGTCACCGGCAACGGTGGGACGTTGCCGCCGGACGTGGTGCGCCGGGCCGAGGCGGCGCGCGGCGCGCTGGCCCGGGTGGTGCCGTACCGGATGGTCGGTGACGCCACGCTGCTGCGCGGCGCCGACAAGCTCGGCGACGTCGACCCCGGTTACCCGACCAGCGACCTGGACGTGGCGGCGTTGCCGAGCACCGGCGCGCTGGACGTCGCCCAGGGCACCCTGGCCGATCGGGGTCCCGGCCGGATCGTGCTGAACAGCTGGGTCGCCCGGGACGCGGGTCTGCGGGCCGGCGACACCGTCACGCTCGCCGTCGCCACGGGTCGGGTCGAGGTGCGGGTGGTCGCGGTCCTGCCCGGCGACGGCCCGCTGCACGCGGGCATCCTCGCCGATCCGGCCGACCTGGACCGGATCGGTGTGCCGGCCGCGTACACCGGTCTGCTGGCCGACGCGGCCGGTGCCGGCGAGGACGGCCGCACCACCGGCGTGCGGGCGCTGCGGCAGGCGATCGGGGGCAGCGAAGGGGTGGGCCTCGCGGTGCTCGCCGACGAACGGGACCGCAACGACGCGTTGCTGCGCACCCTGGTCTGGATCGCGGTGGGCCTGGTCGGCCTGACCGTGCTGATCGCCGTCGTCGGCGTGGGCTCCACGACCGCGCTGTCGGTGGTGGAGCGGATCCGCGAGTCCGGGCTGCTCCGCGCGATCGGCCTGTCCCGGACCGGCCTGCGCACGATGCTGACCGTCGAGTCCGGCCTGTACGGGGTGATCGGCGCGACAATCGGCCTGCTGCTCGGCGTCCCGTACGCCTGGTTGACGGTCCAGACCCTCGGGATCGAGGCACCGCTCACCGCGCCGCTGCTACCGCTGGCCGGGCTGTTCGTGGTGCTCGTCGCGCTGACCGCGCTGGCCGGGGTGCTGCCGGCCCGCCGGGCGTCGCGGGTCAGCCCGGTGGTGGCGCTGGGGGCCGACAACTGAGCACCCCGTGGGCCGGCACCGGAACGTGGTGCCGGCCCACGGCGGCCCGCTCAGTTGGGGTTGTTGGCGTGGGTCAGCGTCTCCCAGGCGACGAAGAGGTTGTTGGTTCCGGCCGGACGTTGTTGCAGCGTGAGCGTCTGGGTGTTGGTCATGACGTTGCCCAGCCGGGTGCTCATCGCGTTGAAGCCGACCTCGGTGATCGGTCCCAGGCCTCGGGTGAGGCTGCCGCCGCAGAGCCAGGACGGAGGCGCCTCACCGAGCTGGTAGCGGGAGTGGAAACCGAGCGCCTGGCGCAACCGCTCACCGACCTGTGGGTACAGGTCCCGTCCCTGGATCCGGGAGGTCTCCGCGACGTGCGAGATGGCGGAGATCCCGTAGCCGGTGTGGACGAAGTCGCGGCACGTCTCCTGCGCGAGGCCGGCGACGAAGGTGGACTGGCCCTGCCAGTAGCCGATGATCTCCGAGCTGGTGTCCAGGCCGCTGCCGGGCGTGGTGTACGGCAGTGCGCCGTCGCTGGGCAGGTAGACGAAGGCCCGGGTGCGGTTGAGGAAGCGGCTGACCGCCGCGTCGTAGGCGCTGCGATCGTCCAGGAAGACCGAGATGCCGACCGCCGCCTCCATCATGGTCAGTTCCCAGTTGCCGTTGCTGTTCGAGCCGTTGCGCACCACCGGCAGGTAGACGTTGCGCAGCATCGTGGCGAAGCGGTTGGCGTTGGGCCAGCTCGTGTACGTGTATTTGATGATCTCGGCGGCCCGGGGCCAGACCGAGGCCGCCCAGCCGGTTTGCAGCGGGGCATTGCTGCCGGTGTGCGCGGTGATCGTGGCCGACCACGCGTCCATGATCTGGATCGACTTCTGCGCGTACCGGGCGTCGCCGGTGACGTACCAGGCGAGCGCGTCGGTGTACGCGGCGATCGCGTCCTCCCGCTCCTCGGTGCAGCCGTTGTTGGGGTTGGAGTAGGAGCCGCACTCGACCACCGAGCGGGGTGCCGGGGTGCGCGACAGCGAGGCGTACCGGCTGCCCATCATCTGGCTGTAGGCCGACGCCCACGGCTGCGCGCCGGCCTGCACCCGACCGCGGACGAAGTCGAGCTGACCCCGGCTGACCAGCACGCCGGGGTGCGTGAAACCACCGGACGGGGGTGGTGTGGTGCCACCGCCGGTGGGCAGCGTCCAGGTCTGGTTGGCGGTGCCGGTGCAACTCCAGATCTGGAGCGGCGTGCCGTCGGCGGCGCTCTGGCCGGTCGCGTCGAGGCACTTGCCGGAGATGGGATTGACCACCTGCCCGGCGGTGGACGACCACTGCTGCGCCCCGGTGCCGTTGCAGTCGTAGATCTGCACCCGGGCGCCGTTGGCGGTGCTGGCGGCGGCGATGTCGAGGCACTTGCCCAGCGCCCGGATCGTGCCGTCGTCGCCGACCGTCCACTGTTGCGCCGTCGAGCCGTTGCAGGTGTAGAGCTGGACCGCCGTGTTGTTCGCTGGGTTCGCGGCGGCCACGTCGACGCACTTGCCGCCGTACCCGGTGATGGCGCCCGTCGCGGCCGCCATCGCGGGTGCGGCGCCGACCGTCAGGCCGGTCGGTACGGCGAGCAGGGCCGCGGCGAGCGCGGAGGTCAGTCTGATGCGGGGGCGGCGGGGCAGGCGCCCGGCCAATCGTCGCGCCATGTGGGGGTCCTTCCGGGGCGGCGAAACAACTGTAAAGTGTGTTAATCATTACAGTCGCACACACGGATATCAATGTCTTCGTCGCCCCACACGCCCTAAGGGTGCATGGACGCACCCTTGAGCACCTTGTCCACCACGGTGCGTGGAGCGTGCAGCGCCACGCCGACCAGGTCGAGCTTGTCCCGGCCGACGGCCTGCACGGCGGCCCGGTTGTCCCGGTCGTTGCCGGTGGCGAACAACTCCGACGTGAAGACCGCCATCCGCAACCCACGGGCCAGGGCGCGCGAGTGCGCGCCGACAAGCGTGGCCCGGTCACCGGCGAAGACCAGCACCGGCTGGCCGAACATCGGCAGGTACGCGGTCCCGTCCGCGTCGCGGTACTCCTCGCCCAGCAGCTCCGGCACGGCGTTCGCGATGCCACTGACCAGAAAGGCCGTGACGTTGAGCCGCTGCCAGCTCGCCAGGTCGTTGCGCAGCAGTACGGCGATCTTGGTGGGGAATCGGATGGGTTCGCTCATGGCGTCGAGCCTGCCCGCCGCGACACCTACCGGTCTTGTACGTTCTTAGCGTGACCACCCGCCCGCCGGGCTCGCACGTCAGCGCGTGGCGACCTGCGGTAGCCGGGGTCGCCGAGGTCTTCCACGCCCATTTCGTGGACCACGCCTACCCGCGGCACATCCACGACGTGTGGACGCTGCTGATCGTCGACGACGGCGCGGTCCGCTTCGACCTCGACCGACACCGGCACGGCGCGCTGCCTACCTCGGTCACCCTGCTGCCGCCGTACGTGCCGCACGACGGCCGCTCCGCCACCGCGAACGGCTTCCGCAAGCGGGTCCTGTACCTCGACACCTCGGCGCTCGGGGCCGAGCTGGTCGGCCGGGCGGTCGACGAGCCGGACCTGGCCGACCCGCGGCTGCGCGACCGGATCGACCACCTGCACCGGGTGCTCGCCGCACCCGGTGACGAATTCGAGGCCGAGAGTCGGCTCGCGCTCATCCTGGACCGGCTGCGCGGGCAGCTCCACAAGCGCACCCCGGTCAGCCTCACACCGCCCGCGGGTGGCCTCGCGGCCCGACTGCGGGAGCTGCTGGACTCCCGGACCGTCGAGGGCGTCACGCTGGGGGAGGCCGCCGAGCTGCTGCACGCCCACCCGACCCACCTGGTCCGCACGTTCACCCACGTGCACGGGGTGCCACCCCACTCGTACCTGACCGGTCGCCGGGTCGAGCTGGCGCGCCGCCTGCTCCTCGCCGGGCAGCGGCCCGCCGCGGTCGCCGTCGCGGCCGGCTTCTTCGACCAGGCGCACCTGACCCGCCACTTCCGGCGGCACCTGGGCGTCAGCCCGGCGCGCTACACCCGGCGACGGACCCGGCGCTCCGGCGAGGGCTGACCGCGATCAGACGAGTTGTCCGCCGATGACGGTGAGCAGCCGCAGTCTCTCGTCGCTGGCCGACCCGGGCACGGCGGTGAAGACCAGCAACGTCTGGGACGCGTCGGGGTCCACCAGGGTCTGACAGTGCAGCTCCAAGGCCCCGACCTCCGGATGCAGGAAGCGCTTCGGCGGGCAGTAGCCGGCCGGCACCGGGTGCTCCCGCCAGAGCTGGGCGAACTCCGGGCTCCGGGCCAGCAGATCCTCGACGAGGGTCGCGGCCCGCGACCCCCGGCCGTCCCGGGTGTACGAGGCGTGCAGGCTCGCCACGAGCAGGCGGCTCTGCGTGTGGTGGTCCTCCGCCGGGTGCAGCCGCCGTGCCGCCGGGTCGGTGAACCAGCGGTGGTGCGCGCTGCGGGCCAGCCCGGTGTGCCGGGTCTCGTCGCCGAGCAGGGCGATGGCCGGCGCGGTCTGCGCCAGGGTCTCGCCGAGATGGTTCACCACCTGGGCCGGTGTGTCGTGCATCCGGTCGAGGATCCGCATCATTCCCGGGTTGACGTGGTCGGCCCGTACCGTCCGGTGGGGGACGGCGTGGCCGGCGAGTTGGAACAGGTGATCCCGTTCGGCCCGGGAGAGCCGCAGGCCACGGGCCAGGGCGGCGAGCATCTGCTCCGACGGGTGTGGCCCCCGCTGCTGCTCCAACCGGCTGTAGTAGTCGGTGGACATACCGCTCAACGTGGCGACTTCCTCGCGCCGTAGCCCACTGGTGCGCCGACGTGGGCCCCGGGGCAACCCGACGTCCTCGGGCTGAAGGGCCTCGCGGCGGGTGCGCAGGAAGCTGGCGAGCGGGGCGCGGTCCACGGTGTCTCATCCTCCACCCGGTCGGAGTGCTCGGTGCCGGCGGTGGCCGGCACATCGGGTGCAACAGGCGCGCAGGGGTGCGATGTTCCGCGAGCGGACGGCCCGGACCACCAGCACGTTCCGGGCCGCCCGGCGGTCGACGGCCAACGCCACGACCCGCAGAGATGCGCTGCCCGGCGCGGGTGGAGGTCGCCTCGCCGACGGTCGCGCCGGAACCAGGCGTCCGTTCGCCGGCCGGGCCTGTCGCCTGACAGGCCGGTCGCAGATGGATCATGACGACCGAAAGTGTCGTACACCTGTTCTAGACTCTGTTCATGGTCGAGGAGTTGACGCAGGCAGAGGACGCCTTCGCGGCCTGCTCCGATGCGGCCACCTGGGCACTGCCCGAGGCCGAGCTGATCGCCGCGCTCGACACCGCGCACCGCGTCGAGCAGCGTCTCGCCGCGGTGAAGCTGGCCCTGATTCGCGAGCTCGACGGCCGAGGCGCCGCCGCCACGCAGGGTGCTTCCTCGACCGTGGTCTGGCTCCGCGACCGGTTGCGCCTCACCATCCCGGCCGCCCGTCGCCTCGTCGACCTCGCCGCCGCGCTGGACACCGGCGATCCTGGGGTACGCCACGCACTGGCCGATGGCCAGATCACTGTGGACCAGGCCCGGGTCATCGCCGACGCGGTCGACACCGTGCAGGCCACCGCCGGTCCCGAGGCAGCTGACAAAGCCCTCGGAGTGCTCGTCGAGTGGGCCGGGCAATTCGACCCCACCCTCTTACGCAGACTCAGCACCCGCATCCTCGACCACGTCGCACCCGACATCGCCGACGCCGCCGCCGAAGCGGCTCTGGACGCCGAGGCCCGCCACGCCACCCGCGACCGCCACCTCACGCTCTCCACCCTCACCGACGGTCGCCTGCGACTCACCGGCATCCTCGACACCGAGACCGCCGGGCTGCTCCGCGCCGCCATCGACCCACTCGGCGCACCCTCGGGCCCCGATGACAAGCGTTCTCCCGGGCAACGCCGGCACGACGCCATCGGCAACGTGTGCCGCCTCGCCCTGCGGACCGGCGAGTTGCCCGAGCACGGCGGGGATTCCGCCCAGATCGTCGTCACCACCAGCTACGACGGTTTGACCCGGCAACTGGGCAGCGGCACCCTCGACACCGGCCTGCACCTCACCCCCGAGGCCGTACGCCGACTCGCCTGCGACGCCGCCATCCTCCCCGCCGTCCTCAGCGGAGCCGGCCAACCACTCGACCTCGGGCGGCAACGCCGCCTCATCACCGGCCCCCTCCGGCGAGCACTGGTGCTGCGTGACCGCGGCTGCGCCTTCCCGGGCTGCGACCGCCCACCGCGCTGGTGCGACGCCCACCATATCCACCACTGGGCCGACGGCGGCACCACCAGCCTCACCAACGCCGTCCTGCTCTGCGGCCACCACCACCGGCACCTGCACCACAGCGACTGGACCGTGCGATTGGCAGGCGACGGCCACCCCGAATTCGTCCCACCCGCCTGGCTTGACCCCGCTCAACTCCCTCGGCGCAACCACTACCACCGACGAACGTGAGCACCAGCAGCAGACAACGAGCACGTCGTCCGGCAGGCCGACCGAGCGGCCAGCACAGCACGCTCGCAGTCCACGCGGCCACCGAGGTGAAGAGCGGCGCGCGACGAGGATCCGGCACGGCCCACCGGCCACCGGGGCGGTGCGGGGCGCGCGGCCAGGGTCCGGCACGCCCCGCGCCCGCTCAGCTACTGCGGTCGGTGGATTGATTGATCACCAGGGCACCACACCGGCGTCCTCGAAGAACCCGCCGGTAGGCCCGTTGTCGGGCAGGGTCGCGAGTCGGATCGCGATCGCCGCACCCTGTTGCGGGGTACGGACGCCGCGGAAGCCGTTGAGGTCGGTCGCGACGAAGCCAGGGCAGGCGGCGTTGATCAGGATCTTCGTGCCGCGCAGTTCCTTGGCGTACTGGACGGTGACGGCGTTGAGAAACGTCTTCGACGGCGCGTACGCGACGGCGAGCGGGCCTGTCGCCAACTCGTCGGTGGAGCCGCTCTGCCGGGTGAGGGAGCCGACGCCGCTGGACATGTTCACGATCCGCGGTGACGCCGAGCGACGCAGCAGGGGCAGCATGGCGTTGGTGACGCGGATGACGCCGATCACGTTGGTCTCCACCGCCGTCCGTACGGCCGCGAGGTTGACCGTGGTCGGCTCCTGCGGCACACCGCCGGTGACGCCGGCGTTGTTGACGAGTACGTCGAGACCGCCGGCACGTTTCTCGACCAGCCGGACGGCGGCGGCGACGCTCGCGTCGTCGGTCACGTCCAGTGGCACACCGAACGCGTCGACGCCGGCGAGGCGCAACTTCTCCACCGCGGCTTCTCGGCGCGTGTCGTCCCGCGCACCGACCCCGACGCTCCATCCGAGGGCGCCCAGGCCGGCCGCGATCTCGTACCCGATTCCCTTGTTCGCGCCGGTGACCAGCGCGATCGTCGTTTGGCTCATGCATCCGATCGTGTCCGCGCCCCAGCGGGCCGCCAACACCGCTTGGGTGGGCGTCGATACCTCCCGGGTATCCATCGAGGCCACGCCATAGGCGCCCGAGTGGGACGGGCCGTGCCGTCGGTACCGTTGGGGTATGGAGACGCGTGAGCTGCGGTATTTCGTCGCGGTCGCCGAGGAGTTGCACTTCGGGCGCGCTGCGCGGAGGCTCGGGATCGCGCAGCCGCCACTGTCGCGGGCGATCGCGCAGTTGGAACGGCGGCTCGGGGTGGCGCTGCTGGAACGCACCAGCCGCACCGTCGCGCTGACCGAGGCCGGCTCGGTGCTACTGGTCGAGGGCCGGGCGGCCCTCGACGCGGTCGAGGCCGCCGAGCGCCGTACCCGCCGCGCAGCCCTCGTCGGGGCCGGCCATCCCGGCCTGGTCCTCGTCACGAAGGCTGGAGCGTCCGGCGAGTTGCTGTCGAAGCTGCTTGACGCGTACGCCTCCGAGCCTGGCGCGGTCTCCGTCGACGTGCTGCTGTCCGGGATCGGCGAGCAGGAGCGACTGTTGCGCGACGGGCGGGCGGATGTGGCGCTGCTGCACCGGCCGTTCGACTCGACGGTCGGACTGGACACCGAGGAGTTGAGCACCGAGGGGCAGGTTGTGGTCCTGCCGGCCGGGCACCCCCTCACCGCCCAGGCCCAGGTGCGGATGGCCGACGTCACCGCGCTACCAGACCTGCCGCCGCCCCGCCGCCCCGGCCCCGACGGCACGTACCCGGACGGACCCGGTCCGCAGGTGCGGGACAGCGCGCAGCTGTACCAGCTGATCGCGCTCGGCCGAGCGTCGGCGGTCCTGCCCGAGTCGTGCCGGGCCGACCTGCGCCGCGATCTCGTTGCCGTGCCGGTGCTGGACGCGCCAACCGTGACGACGGTGATCGCGTGGCCGCCGCACAGCCGATCCCTGGCCCTCGCCGGGCTGATCCGGACCGCGATCCGCCTCTAGCTCGCGGTGCTACTCACTGCCCCAGCTCGCGGTGCTACTCGCTGATCGACACCCCGACGTCCGGCCCAAATGGGACGGCCGATCGGATTGCGCCCCCAGGTGGTCACGAAACCCGGCGGCGAACCGTCACAACTGACGGTTAGTCTGCCAGCGCGCGTCGTCGCCCCGGTACGTCGCGCCACGCGCCGACGCAGGCACGCACGTCGCCACCACCCACCATTCGGCGCTCAATCGACTACAGGAGAGTTAGTGACACAGCAATCCGTCGCGACATCGGACAAACTCGACGGCGCGGTGCTCAAGGTGGCAGGCGTCGTCGTCCTCGGCGCGATCATGTCGATCCTCGACGTGACAGTGGTCAGTGTGGCGCTGCCCAAATTCCAGGACGAGTTCGACGCGTCGTACGCACGCGTCGCGTGGACGATGACCGCCTACACCCTCGCGCTCGCCACCGTGATCCCGCTCAGCGGCTGGGCGGCCGACCGGTTCGGCACCAAGCGCCTCTACATGGTGGCGCTGGCCCTGTTCACCATCGGGTCGGGGCTCTGCGCCACGGCCGACACGATCGGCGAGCTGATCGGCTACCGCGTGCTCCAGGGCCTCGGCGGCGGCATGCTCATGCCGCTGGGCATGACCATCATGACCCGCGCGGCGGGACCGCACCGGATCGGCCGACTGATGGCCGTCCTGGGCATCCCGATGCTGCTCGGGCCGATCGGCGGCCCGATCCTCGGCGGCTGGCTGATCGACACCGCCAGTTGGCACTGGATCTTCCTGATCAACCTGCCGATCGGCGTCGTCGGCCTGATCTACGCGCAGATGGCGCTGCCGAAGGACGCCCCCGAGCCGTCCGAGTCGTTCGACTTCGTCGGCATGCTCATGCTCTCGCCGGGCCTGGCGCTCTTCCTCTACGGCGTGTCGTCGCTGCCGGAGGCGGGCACCTTCACCGCGACCAAGGTCTGGGCGCCGATGCTCGTCGGCGGCGCGCTGGTGGTGGCGTTCGTGCTCTACTCGTTCAAGCCCCGGCACCCGTTGCTCGACCTGCGGCTGTTCCGCAACCGCAGCCTGACCATCGCCTCGGTGACGCTGTTCGTGTTCATCATCGCGTTCATGGGCGCCGGCCTGCTGTTCCCGAGCTACTTCCTCCAGGTGCGTGGCGAGACGACGCTGACCGCCGGGCTGTTGATGGCCCCGCAGGGCATCGGCGCGTTGCTCACCATGCCGATCGCCGGCATCCTGGCCGACCGGGTGCCGATCGGGCGGACCGTCCCGTTCGCGCTGGCGCTCATCGTCGTCGGGTTCTTCGGCTTCACCCAGGTTGACCCGCAGACCTCGTACCTGCTGCTCGAGGGCTCGCTGTTCGTGATGGGACTGGGCATGGGCGGCACGATGATGCCGATCATGACGTCGGCGTTGCGGACGCTGTCGGCAAACGACGTGGCGCGCGGCTCGACGCTTGTCAACATCCTCCAGCAGATCGGCGGCTCGGTCGGTGCCGCCGTCATGTCGGTGATCCTCACCAACGAGCTGAACGGATCCCGGCCGATCCCCGGCCTGGTGGACGAGAGCGGCAAGCCGATCACCGAGGCCGGGCTGGCCATCGCCTCCCAGCAGCGGCCGGAGCTGCTCCAGCAGATGCCGGTGGACCCGTCGATCATCGAGCGCGGGCTCGACTTCGCCGCCAAGTCGTTCGCCACCACGTTCTGGGTCGGGTTCGCGCTTGTCGTGCTCACGCTCATCCCGGCGGCGTTCCTGCCGCGCCGACGCCAGCCGGCGCAGCTCGACGACCCGCAGGGCGAGCAGGTCCGGACGCCCGTCGTCATCCACTGATGCGACGCGCCCGCCGCGCTCAGCGCCTCCTCCGGAGGTGAGCGCGGCGGGCGCGGCAGTGGCTCAGCGCAACGGGCCGTCGCCGGGTCCGTCCGGGTCCTCGACCACGTGGATCGCGGCCTCCTCGGCGCTTGCCCCGCCCGCGTCGATGCCGGCGTCCCACGCCACCGACTCGGCCTCGTCGTCCTCCCGGACGCCCTCGTCGTAGGCGACGAGGCGGCCCGCGCGGGCCTCGCTCTCGTACCCCCGGCGGGTCAGCTCGTCCTCGTCGTCGCCGCCCTCGGCGTAGGGGTCGACATCCGGCACCTCCTGGGCGAGGTGCTGCGCCACGGACTCGCCCGCCCGCTCCTCGGCCGGCGTGGTGCCGAACCGGTTGGCGGCGGTCCAGTGGTCCTCGGCGACGATGCCGGTGTCGAGGGGGTCGCCGACCCGGTCGTCGTCGAGGGTGTCGGAGGCGTCCAGGACTCCGTCGTCCTCGGCCACGTTCCACTCGTCGACGGAATCCATCCGCTCGGTCTGGCTCACGGCGGTCTCCTCTTCGTCACGGTGCACCAAAGTGCCCAGCCTATGACCGTGCAACGCCGGCGAGCGCCGAGGCCTGCCCGCTGTGACGAACCGACCTCGGCCGCACCGGTTCAGCGCGTGAGCAGCTCGACCACGGCCGCGGTGAACTCCGCCGGCTGCTCGATGTGGGCGAAGTGCCCGCTCTGCTCCAGCAGCACCAGCCGCGAGTCCTTGAGGCCCGCGTGCAGTTCCTCGGCGCGGCGCGGGGGGCAGATGAAGTCGTACGCGCCGACGATCACCACGACGGGCACGGCGATCTCCGCCAGGTTCTCCCGCACGTCGAAGGGCGTCGGGTCCTGTGCGCTCGCCGGGGCCAACGAGATCCGGACGGCGGCCTGGAACGGGGCGAACTCGTCCTGTCGGCCCCAGAAGTCCGCGAAGTAGACCGGAAGGGCGGCGCGCAGGGCCGTCGCCAACGACTCGTCGTCGGTGGCGGCGCCGATCTGTCCGAAGGCCGCCGGGACCGCCGCCGCCTCCGGCCGGTCCGGGTGCCGCTGCGGGTACGCGGCCAGCCCAGTCATCGCCTCGGCCCAGAACTCGGCGCCGGTGACGGGTGAGGTGTCGTACAGGGCGAGACCGGCGACCCGGTCCGGGTGGGCGAGCGCGTACCGCTGGACGACGAAACCGCCGTGCGAGTGCCCGAGGAGGTACACCCGGGGTGCGCCGAGGTGCTGGACGACGGCGTCGAGGAACCGGACATACGTGTCGAGACGGTAGTCGGCGGGGTCGTCGAGGCGCCCCGAGGCGCCGGTGCCGACCGGCTCGACGTACACCATCGTGAAGTGCTCTTCCAGGCTCGGCGTCCGCAGGTACGCCCACTCGATGCCGGGGCCGCCGGAGTGCGCCACGCACACCGGGCCGGTGCCGGCGACGTGGTAGACCTGCCGGACGCCGTCGACGAGGAAGGTGTGGGCGCCCGGTGCGAGGGCGCTGACGTCGTGGCTGGTGGAACCCATGAACTATCTCCCGATTCGAGACCCGCCCGGGCGTGTGCCGGCACGGCGACTGGTGCATGACACGGACCAGATGCGTGGGTCGACGGGAAAGTTCGCTCGGTCGGAGACGTTTTTTCAGCGCAGCGCGGGCACGGGGTGGAAGAGGGTGAGGCGGCGTACCCGCCCCTCGCGCAGCACCTGCAACCACAGCGCCGCGGGCGGACAGTGCTCCGGGTCGTCCGGTGGGCTGATCAGGTCGGTCTCCCAGATCAGCACGTCGCCGCTGGCCACGACATTGCGCAGCCGCTGGCGTACCCCGGCGGTCAGGTCGCGGTTCATGCCGTTGACCGCCAGGTCACGGCCACCGCGCGGGCCACCCGGGACG
The DNA here is from genome assembly GCF_040649655.1 of Micromonospora sp. NPDC048905. Lineage (NCBI taxonomy): Bacteria > Bacillati > Actinomycetota > Actinomycetes > Micromonosporales > Micromonosporaceae > Micromonospora > Micromonospora sp. NPDC048905. Next base: position 29,785 of record NZ_JBEZFV010000020.1, read on the forward strand.
AGCATCTCGGCGTGCGGCCACCAGTTCTCGCGCACGACCCGGTCGAAGTCGCCGGCCATCGCCGTGGCGATCATGTCGCGACCCTCCCGCCACCGGGACTCGCTCGCCGCGGCGACGTCGGTGTGCGCGGCGTCCGCCGCCGTGCGCAGGCCGCCGGTGAGCGCACGGCGGGCGTGGCTGAGCCGGCTGCGGACGGTGCCGACCGGGATCCCGCACACGGCCGCGATCTGCTCGTACGAGGACGCGTCGCTGAAGTAGCGCAGGAGCGTGACCAGCCGGTCCGGCTCGGACAGCCGCCCGATGGCGTGCCACACCCAGTCGCGCATCGCGCCCCGGTCCAGTGCCTCCTCCGGGGTGGGTGTGTCGGCCGGGCCGGCGAACCACTCCGGCTCGGCGACCGGGACGGCTCTGGGGCCGCGAAGCATCGTCCGACTGTTGTTGCGGACGATGGCGCGCAACCACGGGCCGACGGCGGCCGGGTCGCGGACGTCGCCGATCCGCCGCAGCGCCACCAGCATCGCGTCCTGCACCGCGTCCTCGGCGTCCGGCCCGTAGCCGAGGACGCTGAGCGCCACGGCCCGCATCTCGGCCTCGTGACGGGCCAGCAGCGCACCGAGCGCCGCCGCGTCGCCCGCCTGCGCGAGCACCACCAGCTCCGTGTCACCCTGCGTCACGCCTACATCCTCCAGTGCGTCCCATTCGCGGCGGTCTGGGCGGTCTGCTCGGTGCCTGTCGCCCCTCCCAGCCTACGACGCGTGAGGGCATCAATCTCTGGGCCGGAACCCGGACGGTCGTCCGACGCCGACGGCGGCTGCCGAAAAGTGACGTACGTCGGTCGTAGCGTGGGAGGCATGACTGGACGCGCTCTCGAAGCCCCGCCCTCGTCTGCGGCCGACGTCCGCGTGGGCCTGCGGTGACCGAGCTGAGCTGGGCGCAGGTGTCCGCCCGGCGACTGGCGCGGCACGGGCTCTCGGCACCGGCGGCGTCCGCGCCGGACGCCGACCCGGACGTGGACCGCGTCGCCGACGTGGTGTCCACGATGTGCGGTGCGCACGCCCAGGTCGCCTCGGCCGCCGAACTGTCCGTCGGGCTCCGCGTCCCGGGCGCCACTCGTGCCCTGGTGCGCCAGGCGGTGTGGGGCGACCGGACCCTGGTCAAGACCCGTGGTCCGCGCGGGACGGTGCACCTGCTCGCCGCCGCGGACCTGCCGATGTGGACCGGCGCGCTGAGCGCGATGCCCGCCCCGCCGTGGGAGCAGAACCGTGGGCTGTTGACTGCCGAGCAGACCGAGCAGGTCCTCGCGGCCATCGCCGACGCGTTGGCCGAGGCCGAGCTGACAAGTGCCGAGCTGACCGAGGAGGTCGTTGCCCGCACCGGCTCGTGGGCGGGCGAGCGGGTCATGGAGGCCTTCCAGGACAAGTGGCCCCGGTGGATGGCCGCGATGTCGGCCGCCACCCGGGGCGGAGTGATGTGCCACGGCCCGACCCGGGGACGCGCCACGACCTACACCAGTCCGGCCCGCTGGCTGCCCGGGTTCACGCCGATGCCCGGCCCGGCGGCGCTGGCCGACCTCGTCCGGCGCTATCTGCACGCGTACGGGCCGGCCACTCCCGCCCAGTTCGCCCAGTGGCTGTCGGCGACCGAGCGGTGGGCGACCGGGGTGTTCCGGTCGCTGGATCTGGCCGAGGTCACCGTCGCCGGCACGCGGGCGTGGGTGGCCGCCGGCGACACCGACTTTCCGGACGAACCGCCGTCCGGGTTGCGGTTGCTGCCCTACTTCGACGCGTACGCGGTCGGCTGCCACCCCCGTGAGCGGCTCTTTCCCGGGGCCGCCGCCGAGCGGGCGCTGGCCGGAGGACAGGCCGGCAACTTTCCGGTGCTGCTCGTGGACGGGACGGTCGCCGGGGTGTGGCACCAGCGCCGCTCCGGGCGCACGATCCGCATCACCGTCGAGCCGTTGCGGGCGCTCGGCGCCGCTCGCCGCCGGGCATTGGAGGAGGAGGTCGAGCGGATCGGCCACATTCTGGAAGGCAATCCGTCGTTGACAATCGGAACTGTGGACGTCGGCCCGCATGCCTGAGTCAGGATGAGGGCGTGAACATCGAGCCGGTCGACCACGCGCCCCGGCAGGCGTTCCCCTGGGCGGTCCTGCGACAACGCTGGGAGGACCTCACCTTCCTGCACTGGGCCGTCGCCCCGGAGATCGTCGCGCCGTTGCTGCCGGCCGGCACCCGCCCGGACACGATGGACGGCGTGAGCTTCGTCGGCCTGATCGGCTTCCGGATGGTCGGGCTGGGCTTCGGCCGCGGTCCGGGTGTGCCGTATTTCGGCACCTTCGCCGAGACCAACGTCCGGCTCTACTCGGTCGACGACACCGGCCGGCGAGCCGTGGTGTTCCGCTCGCTGGACGCGTCCCGCCTGCTGCCGGTGCTGGTGGCGCGGGCGACTCTGCGGCTGCCGTACCTCTGGTCGTCGATGCGGTTGGACCACGACGGCGACCGCCGCAGCTACCGGTGCCGGCGACGTTGGCCCGGGCCGGCGGGTACGACGAGCGCGATGGCGGTGCGGGTGGGGGAGCGGATCGCCGACCCGACCCCCCTAGAACACTTCGTCACCGCGCGCTGGGGCCTGCACACGCGGGCTCACGGGGGCACCCTGCACCTGCCGAACTGGCATCCGCGCTGGCCGCTGCACCGGGCCGAGCTGCTGCACCTGGACGACGAGTTGGTCGCCGCCGCCGGGCTGCCGGCACCGGTCGGGCCGCCGGTCAGCGTGCTCTACTCGCCCGGCGTCCGGGTCAGGTTCGGCCCGCCGGTGGCACTGCGGCGGCCCGGCTGAGCGGTGCCGGGCCGCCGCAGCCTCAGTAGCGGCCGCCCTCGGGTGCGGGCAACGCGTCCAGGTCGGCCAGGTCCTCGGCGCTGAGCCGCACGTCGCCGGCGGCGCAGTTGTCCACCAGGTACCTCGGGGTCTTGGTGCCCGGGATCGGGATGACCTGGGCGCCCTGGGCGACCACCCAGGCGAGGGCGACCTGCGCGGGGCTGACCCCGGCCCGGTCGGCGATCTCCCGGACCCGGGCGACGATGGCGAGGTTGGCGCGCAGCGCGTCCTGTTGGAAACGGGGCAGGCCGCGGCGGAAGTCGTCGGCGGGCAGATCGTCGAACGAGGTGAACCGGCCGGCCAGGAAACCGCGACCGAGCGGGGAGAACGGCAGGAAGGCGATGCCCTGCTCGACGCAGTACGGCAGTACCTCGGCCAGCGGGTCGCGCGTCCACAGCGACAACTCGGACTGCACCGACGCCACCGGGTGCACCGCCTGGGCCCGCACGATCTGGGCCACCGTCACCTCGGACAGTCCGATCTGCCGTGCCTTGCCCGCCGCGACGGTCTCCGCCATCGCACCCCAGGACTCCTCGATGGGCACCTCCGGGTCGACGCGGTGCAACTGGTAGAGGTCGACGTGGTCGGTGCCGAGCCGGCGCAGGCTGTCGTCGATCGCCGCGCGGATGTGCTCCGGGCGGCCGTTGTTGCCGATCTTCGCGAGGTTGCCGGGGCCACCGGTGGGAGAGGTGACCACCAGACCGGCCTTCGTCGCGAGGACGGCCCGCTCGCGGTGACCGCCGGCAAGCGCCCGCCCGACCAGCTCCTCGTTGGTGTACGGCCCGTACACGTCGGAGGTGTCGATGAGCGTGGCGCCCAGGTCGAGTGCCTGGTGGATGACCGCGACCGAGGTGTCGTCGTCGCGCGGGCCGGTGACGTCGTAGGCGTGGGTCATGCCCATGCAGCCGAGGCCGATGACGCCGACCTCGGGACCTGCGCTGCCCAGCGTGGTGGTTCGCATGCGCCCCACGCTACGACCCGGCGCGGGCAGCCCGCACACGGTGTGGCGGACCAGTAGGGTCGGTCCATTGACCGTTGCCTCTGACCTGCGATTGGAGCTGCCACGTGGGGAGCAAGCTGGTGGTGGGGACGTTCCTGTCCCTGGACGGCGTGATGCAGGGCCCCGGTGGACCCGGCGAGGACGACTCGTTCGGGTTCCCGCACGGCGGGTGGCTGCCGCCGCATGTGGACGAGGGTTTCGGCGAGATCATGGGCGGGGTGTTCGACCGCGCGGACGGGTTGCTGCTGGGCCGCAGGTCCTATGACACCCTCTCCGGGCACTGGCCCAACGTCCCCGACGAGGACGGTGGAGCAAAGATCAACAGCATGCCGAAGTACGTGGCGACGCGCAGCCCGATGACCGCCGACTGGCGCAACACCGAGGTCCTGGTGGGTGAGGCCGCCGAGACCGTCGCCGCGCTCAAGCAGCGCACCGACGGTGAGTTGCTGGTGCAGGGCAGCAGCGACCTGCTACGTACGCTCCAGGCCGTCGGGCTGGTCGACGAGTACCGCCTGCTGATCTTCCCGGTCGTCCTGGGCCAGGGAAAGCGGCTCTTCGCCGAGGGGACCGCCCCGGCGGGGCTGCGACTGACCGGGTCGCGCACCACCAAGGCCGGCGTCGTCTACGCCGCGTACGAGGTGGCGGGCGAGCCGTCGTACGGCAGCGTTCTGTAGCGAGGCGCGGGTAGGGCGGACGGTTTGCCAGAACACCGTAAGCAGACGGTAAGGCGGCCGGCGCAGGGTGAACCCCATCGGCCACCGCGGGCGGCCGTTCACCCACCGCAGCTTCCGAAGGGACACTCCCGTGTCGATGTCGACAGGTCGCCTCCTTCCCGTACTCACCGCCCTGCTCCTGCTGGCGTCGGCCGCCCCGGCGAACGCCGCGAGCACCGGCCGCGACAACCCGGTCACCTGGTCGGCGGCCTGGTCGGTCGCCCACCACCAGCCCGTACCGGGCAACGACTGGTTCGGCGCGAACTGGTCCGTGCCCGGCTTCGCCGACGAGTCGGTTCGGCAGGTGGTCCGGGTCAGCGCGGCCGGATCCCTGATCCGGATCCGCGTGTCCAACCGGTACGGCAGCCAACCGCTGCGGCTGACCGGCGCCACCGTGGGCCGGCCGGACGCCGGGGCGGCGGTCCGGCCCGGCACCCTGCTCCCGGTCACCTTCGACCGGCGGCGCTCGACCACCGTGGCCGTCGGTGCCGAGGCCACCTCCGACCCGGTGCTCCTGCCGGTACGGGCGTTGGAGGCGCTGACCGTGACGCTGTACTTCGCCGGCGCCACCGGCCCGGCGACCTACCACCAGGACGGGCTCACCAGCACGTACCGCGCGGCGGGCGATCACCGCTTCGACCACCGTGGCGCCGCGTTCTCCGGCGAGACCAGCCAGTCGTGGTACCACCTGGCGGGGGTCGACGTCGCCGGGTCGCCGCGTACCCGGGGGACGGTGGTGACGTTCGGTGACTCGCTGACCGACGGCTACGGTTCCACCCCGGGTGCCGACAACCGCTACCCGGACCAGTTGGCCGAGCACCTGGTCGCCGCCGCCCGCCCGCTGGCCGTGGTCAACGCCGGCATCGGCGGTAACAAGCTGCTCGCCGACTCGACGTGCTTCGGCGAGCGGGGCGTCGACCGGTTCCGCCGCGACGCCCTCGGACAGCCGGGTGTGCGCTCGGTGGTCGTCCTGATCGGCATCAACGACATCGGTGGCGGCGGCTATCCCGACTTCGGCTGTGGCGCCTCGCCCGTGGTGACCGCCGCGCAGCTCATCGACGGTCACCGGGCGCTGATCCGGACCGCACACGCCCAGCGGATCACCATCATCGGCGTCACGATGCCGCCCATCAGGAACGCGACCGGCTACGACACCCCGGCCAACGAGGCGGTCCGCGACGAGGTGAACCGGTGGATCCGCGCCGGCGGCGCGTACGACGCCGTCGTCGACCTCGACCGGGTCCTCGCCGATCCGGCCGACCGGGACGCCCTACGGCCCGCGTACGACCACGGCGATCACCTGCACCTCAACGACGCCGGGGCGACCGTCGCCGCTGCCGCCGTCGCCGCCCGGATTCGCTGAGCACCAGCTCTCGGCCATTCGGCGGGCCTCGGTCGGCGCGAGGTCGAAAATAGTCAGGTGGACGTGTCGAGAGCGTCGGCTTCGGCTTCGACCACGGGGTGAGGGCCGGACACACCCGGTCCCACCCGAAGGCCGACACGGCACGGACCTAGGAGTGGATCGATGACGAAGGTGACGACCGGGGCGACGATGTCGCTGGACGGCTACATCGCGACCGCGTCCCACGGTGGCTTCGAGTACCTCTTTCAGTGGTACGACAACGGCGACGTCGAGACGCCGACGGCCAACCCCGCGATGACGTTCCGGACGTCCGCGGCGAGCGCCCGGCACCTGCGGGAGCTCACCGAGCGGACCGGCGTGCTGGTCGTCGGCCGGCGGCTGTTCGACATGACCAAGGGGTGGGGTGGCCGGCACCCGATGGATGTGCCCGTCGTGGTCGTCACGCACAGCGTGCCGGCGGGGTGGGAGCCGGAGAGCGAGTCCTTCGTGTTCGTCACCGACGGCATCGCCAGCGCCATCGAGCGGGCGAAGGCGCTGGCCGGTGACAAGGAGGTGGGCGTCAACGGTGGCACCATCGCGGCCCAGGTCGTCGAGGCCGGCCTGCTCGACGAGGTGCACGTCGATCTCGTGCCGGTGGTGCTCGGCAGCGGCATCCCCCTGTTCGCCGACCTGAAGATCGCGCCCCTGCAACTCGACGGCCCCCTGCGCGTCGTCGAGGGCAACGGCGTCACCCACCTGGCCTACGGGGTACGCCCGACGGCCTGAGCGCCGCGGGGACCGGCCCGCTCGGGTCGGTCCCCGCTCGACCTGACGCCGGGGCCGCTGCTCTGCGCGCCACCGCGGCTCTGGCGTGCTCGGGACCCGGGGCGGTATGCTCCGCCGCGATGATCACTTCCTCTCGTTTCAGATGGGGGGTCCGATCCGCGAACGGTGAGTGCTGATGCACTCCCGGGCCGCGGATGCGGATTCTCGACTGTCCTTCTGGCGGCGCGTGCGTGAGTTCGCCGTGCCGCCGTCCATGATCGAGCGAGCGGGTGCTCGCCGCCTGGTCGGTGACTGGGGCGGGGCGTGTGCCGCCGCGCGTGTCGATGCCGACATCAGCCTGCGGGCGGTCGCCCACCGCCACGGTCGCGAGCTGGCGGCACGGCTTCGGGCCGACCTCCGTCACCTGGCCCCTGACCTGCTGCGCTGGCACCTCCCGAGGGTCGCCCCCGATGGTCTGCTGCGTCCGGGTCTGACCATCTCGCTGATCCGGTACGACCCGGAGCAGCCCACCGGTGGCACGGTGCACCTGGTGGCCCGTACTCCACCGGCCTGGGCGGATGCCGGGCAGCGGATCAGCCTCGGCTTGTGGGACGGGTCGGGCCGACATCCCCACCCCGACCAGCGGTTCCGTCTCGATCTGCACCGCCACCTGTTCGACGCGCGCCGGACCACGGAGTTGCGCAGCCGATCGGGCGCGGGCCGGGCCTCGCTCCCACCCGAGGGCGTCCCCGACGAACTGGTGACGACGCGCGACGCGCACCGGTACGCGACCGACCGGTGGCCAGCCGAGGCGGCGCTTCTGCTCGCGGCCGAGGGACGGACCAGCGGTGCCGTCGCGGTGCGGCTCGGCACCGGACGCCGGCTGGTCCTGCACGTCGACCCACGAGCTGGTGTCGTGGCGGGCGCGGATGGCGATCGGTCCGCCGTGGCAAAGGTCGGCCCGCGGGCGGGCGGGACCGGGCCGCCGGTGCTGCCCGACGCGGCGACCTGGGTGCTGCCCGACCTGGCGCTGCTGCGCGCCGGGCTGATCGAGCCGGCCGAACTGCATCCCCTGGTCGTGGCGGCGCTGGTGCCCGAACGTCTGATGTCCACCGGCCCGGTGGCGTCGGATCGGGCCTCAGCACCGCGCCTGGTGCCGTGCCGAGGCGCCCTGCATCGCATCGGCCTGGTGGACGGGGTGCTCGCCGCGCTGGACCACGACCCGGCCGAGATCCGCCGGGAGGAGCTGCTGGCCGCGCTCACCGGGACCCCACTGCCCTGCCTGCGGGCCATCGACGAGGCGCACCGACAACCGGAGTGCCTTCCCGACGTGCGGGCGCGGCTCGACCACGGCGACACCGCCGGCGCGCTGGCCACCGTCGAGGCCCTGCTCGGCCCCGAGGCGCTGCTGCGCGACGGCGCCCTGCGCGACGAACTGGAGTCCGCCGCGCAGCGGCGGCTCAACCACGGCCTGTTCCGGGCCGGCCTGATCGGGGCCGGGCGCGGCCCCACCGCCGACAAACCCCGCCGCTCGGGCGCGCGCCGGCGGCGCACGCGCCAGGCGACATTCGGCTGACCCAGCACCCCCTCTTCCCGTACGACTCCCACCGCACCCGACACCAACCCCAAGGTGATGACCATGCTTGCGTCCAGTCCCCAACTCGATGTCGCCGACGACCTGATCGCTCTGCTCGGCGCGACCACCACCGAACCCCGTACCGACATCCAGCTGTCGGCCCTGACGCTGACCGTGGCGGCCGATCTGCCCGTCCTGCTCTGGGGAGCGCCCGGCATCGGCAAGACGGCGGCCCTGACCCACCTGGCCGCGACCCTGGACCTGCCCCTGACGACAGTCGTCGCCAGCGTCCACGAGCCGTCCGACTTCTCGGGTCTGCCGATCGTCGGCGACGACCCGGCGAACCAGGGCGTCCCGATGGCCCCGCCGGACTGGGCGGTGCGCCTGGTCCGGGCGGGTCGGGGCCTGCTGTTCCTCGACGAGTTGTCCACCGCGCCGCCCGCCGTCCAGGCCGCCCTGCTGCGCCTCGTCCTGGAACGCCGTGTCGGCGCCCTGCGGCTGCCACCCGGCGTACGGATCGTCGCCGCCGCCAACCCACGGTCGTCGGCCGCCGAGGGATGGGAGCTGAGTCCGCCGTTGGCCAACCGCTTCGTCCACCTTCAGTGGACCCACGACCACGAGATCGTCGTACGCGGACTCGGTGGCACCTGGCCACGTGCGGCGCTGCCCCGGCTCGACCCGGACCTGCTGCCGGAGGCCGTCACCTTCGCCCGCCGGGCGGTGTGCGGTCTGCTGTCCGTCCGTCCGGATCTCGTGCACCGGTTGCCCACCACCGACGCCGCCCGTGGCGGGCCGTGGCCGTCCCCGCGGAGCTGGGAGATGGCGCTGCGCCTGACCGCCTTCGCGACGGCGGCGGGCGTCTCCCGGGAGGTGCTGTCGCTCCTGGTCCGGGGCACGGTCGGCGACGGCCCCGGGCTGGAGCTGCTGGCCAGCATGGATCGGATGGACCTGCCCGACCCGGAGGACCTGCTGGCTGACCCGGCCGCCGCGGTGCTGCCCGAACGGGGCGATCTGCGGCAGGCCGTGTTGGACGCCGTGGTGGCCGCGGTCCGCAACCGCCCGGAGCGGTCCCGGTGGGACGCGGCGTGGGTGCTGTTGGCGCGGGCCGTGGACACGGGCGCGCCGGACCTGGTGGTAGTCCCCGCGACCACGCTGGCCAGCCTGCGCCGCGAGGACTGGGACGTGCCCCCCACGATCGAACGCCTCGCCGGGGCGGTGTCGCTGTCCCGACGAGCCGATCAGGTGGCGACCCGGATCGCGGCCGCCGCCGGGGCGCGACGATGAACGCGGGCGTCCCGACGAAGCTCGACGTCGACAAGCTGTATGCCGCCCGCCTGTACGCCGCCCGGGTGCGTCCCTACCTGGCGACCGCGCTGTTCGCCCTGTGCCCGGTGGCGTCGCGGCAGGTGCCGACGATGGCGGTGGACCGGCACTGGCGCTGCTACGTCTCGCCGACGTTCGTGGACCGCACCCCGTTGGAGCAGCTCGCCGGGGTGTGGGTGCACGAGGTGTCGCATCTGCTGCGCGACCACCACGGCCGCGGTGACCGGGTCGCCCGGGACCGGGGGCTGAACGGCCCGGGGGAGCGGCTGCGCATGAACATCGCCGCGGACTGCGAGATCAACGACGACGTCTTCGGTGACGGGTTGACGATGCCCGAGGGCGCCGTCGAGCCGGCGTCGCTGGGTCTCCGGCCGGGGGAGCTGATGGAGGACTACCTGCGCCAGTTCGGGCTGGGTCCCCGTACGCAGGGTCTGGTCTGGTTGGACTGTGGCAGTGGCGCGGACGGGCTGGAGCGGGAGTGGGACCTGGGACCGGACGGCGCGCAGGGCCTCAGCGAGCAGGAGCGCGACGCGGTCCGGTTCCGGGTGGCGGAGGGCATCACCGGCCACCCGGGATCCGTGCCCCAGGGGTGGCGACGGTGGGCGGAGCAGGCGTTCCACCCACCGCAGCCGTGGCGTGACCTGTTGGGGGCGGCGGTCCGCTCGGCGGCGGTGGCGGCCGGGACCGGTACGGATCACAGCTATGGCCGGCCGTCCCGGCGGTCCCAGGGCGTGCCGGGCGTGATTCTGCCCAGCCTGCGCCGTCGACCTCCGACGGTCTGCGTCATCGTCGACACGTCCGGGTCGGTCAGCGACGCGGAGCTGGGTAGCGCGCTGCTCGAGGTGGCGGCGATATCCCGGGCCGTGGGCGGTCGACGCGACCTGGTGAGCGTGTTGCCGTGCGACGCGGCGGCCCGGGCGGTGCACGCCCTGTGTCGGGCGGAGGAGATCCCGCTGATCGGCGGTGGGGGCACGGATCTGCGGGCCGGGTTCACCCGTGCGCAGCGGGTCCGGCCGGACGTCATCGTGGCGCTCACCGACGGGCAGACGCCCTGGCCGCGCGCCCGCCCGGTGGCGCGCACGGTGGTGGGCCTCTTCCCCCGGGGCCGGGAGTCGTGGACCGAGGACGCGGATTGCGTGCCGCTCAGGCCACCGGAGTGGGCACGGGTGGTGACCATCGGGCCGCACTGAGTCGACGAGCCGCCGCCACCCCGGCCGGCGAGAAAATCAGCGGCCGACCTTGAACTACATAGCGGATGATCGATATTGTCTGCCGCAGGCGCCGCCCCGCCCCAGGCCATCACCGTCGATCGACCGAAGCGGGTTCACCATGCGCGCACTGAGACTTGTCACGACTCTGGCCGTCGCCGGCCTGCTCGCCGGTGCGGTGGCGACAGTCGCCACACCGGCCAGCGCGGCGACCGCCGTGTTCTCCGTGACCAACAACTGGGGCAATGGCTACCAGGGGCAGGTCGCCGTCACCAACAACACCTCCGCCCAGATCACCAGTTGGCGCGTCGAGTTCGACCTGCCAGCCGGATCGAGCGTCACCCAGTCGTGGAACGCTCAGCAGACGACCTCCGGCAGCCACTACACCTTCACCAACGTGTCCTGGAACGGCACGCTCGCCGCCGGGGCCTCGACGTCGTTCGGCTTTCTCGTCAACGGCTCCGGCACTCCGCTCAACTGCACGGTGAACGGTGCGTCCTGCACCGGCGGCACCCCGCCGACGACCGCGCCACCGACCACGTTGCCCCCGACGACCACCCCGCCCACGACTGCGCCACCGACCACCCCGCCGCCGAGCACCGGCACCCCGGTCGAGCGGCACGGGCAGCTCCGGGTCTGCGGCACGACGATGTGCGACAGGTCCGGCGCGCGGGTGCAGTTGCGCGGCATCAGCAGCATGTGGCTCAACTGGGAGACCGCCCCGTACGCCGAGAACCTCTCCGCGCTGAGGTGGATGCGGGACAACTGGAACCTCCAGGTGATCCGCGCGGCCATGGGCGTGGAGCCGGCCGGCGCGTACCTGAGTGACCCGACCAGGGCGCGGGCGCAGGTGGAGACCATCATCAACAACGCGGTCACCGCCGGGGTGTACGTGATCGTCGACTGGCACGCGCACGAGGCGCAGAACAACCAGTCCCAGGCGGTGGCGTTCTTCGGCGACCTGGCCCGCCGCTACGGCCACCTGCCCAACGTCATCTGGGAGCCGTACAACGAGCCGTTGCAGGTGAGCTGGACCAGCGTCATCAAGCCGTACCACCAGGCGGTGGTCTCCGCGATCCGCGCCGCCGACCCGGACAACATCGTCGTGCTCGGCACGCCGACCTGGTCGCAGGACGTGGACGTGGCGGCGGCCAGCCCGGTGAGCGGCACCAACCTGATGTACACCCTGCACTTCTACTCGTGCACGCACGGCGCGTCGCTGCGGGCCAAGGGTGACGCGGCGATCCGGGCCGGCCTCGCGCTCTTCGTCACCGAGTGGGGCGCCAGCAACGCCGACGGCGGCCTCGACGGCCGCTCCTGCCTGCCCGAGGCGCAGTCCTGGATCGACTGGATGAGGGCGAACGGCATCTCCTGGACGGCGTGGAAGCTCGACGTCGGCACCGACACGACGAACCTGCTCAGCCCCGGCGCGCCGGTTACCGGCGGGTGGAGCAACTACCTGCACGGCCACGCGCCGTTCGTGGTGGCGAACATGAGGTAATCCAGCCGGCACGCTTGATCAACTCCGAATCGCCGATGTCGGGGTGTCCGCTGCGGCACGACACCCCGACATTGCCGATCCCGTGTCGAGCGCGCAGGGACGACGCCACCCCGGGCGGCCCGTCACGGGCGGTCGTGCAGGAACCACGCGTCGCTGCCGGCCACGGCCAGAGCCAACTGCCACTGCTGGTACTGCAGGCTGCCGCCGACGGCCAGGAGCTGTCCGGCCAGGTCCCACGCCTGTCGGCCCGGCCTCGGTGGACGGTCGACGACGAACTGCAGCATCGTCCCCCACGCTGCCACGAGCCCGGCACCCCACCGCTGCTCCCACTCGCGCATCGCCGCCGCCCAGGCCAGACGGTGCTCGTCGCTCCCCGCCCCGTGGTAGCCGACCCAGGCCGGCGCCAGCCGCTGCGACGCGGTGGGTAGCAGCACCAGCTGCACCCGATCCCAGGTGTGCCAGCTCCCCACTCCCGCGAGATTCTCGTGGTAACGAGCGGCACGCGCGGCGAGGGACGGGTCGGCCAGCAGGGCGTCGTAGGTCCACCGGTCCAGCGCCGCCGCGGTGATCGCGTCCCCGAGCTGATCGAGAGCCGTGGCCACGAACTCGTCACCCGGTGCTGCCCGCACGCTGTACTCGACGCGCCACCTGTCCAACGGCTCGTCGTCGACGTACCGCCGATAGACCGACCACGGATCAACCGTGCGCGACGCCCGGTCCAGCTCGTCGATCTCGGCGGCGTCGGGCTCGTGGTCCAGGCCGCCGGGCAGGGTGAAAACCGGCCAGCGCCCGGTGACCGGTAGCACCGAGTGGGCAGCCCGCCAGGCCTCCCGCAATCGCGTCGGGTCGACGTCGCCGACGAGGACGGTGCCTCCCAAGCCCTCCTCGACCGGATGGCCCGCCAGCGCCGTGCCCCGTAACGCCGTCGCGATCAGCCGAGGGGTGTTCATCAGCTCGGTCACGGCAGCGACAGTAGCGCCGCGGACCGACAACCTGGTGAGACGCGGCCCCGGTGAGAACGGTCCGCCACCTTAACGCACCGGAAACACGCCCGGTACCAAACCTGGGAACGCTCGTCGGACAGCCACGACCACCGATACGCGAACCGGGGTGACCATGGCCGACAACATCACGAACGCGCCGACGTTCGACGGGCCGACCAGCCGGTCCGGCAACGGCCGGGCACTGCCCACGCCGCGCGCCAACACGGCCGCGACCCTCGACGACGGCGACCCGGCGGATCTCGCCACGCTCGGTGTGGAGGAGGAGTTCCACGTCGTCGACCTGCACACCCGGGAACTGGTGCCCCGGGCGGGGGAGTTGCTCGACCGGCTGCCGGCCGACTCGTTCACCGCGGAGTTGCACCGCAGCGTGGTGGAGACCAACACCGCGGTCTGCCGCACCCTGGACGAGATCCGCGCCGAGCTGACCCGACTGCGCCAACTGGCCGTGCAGGTCGCCGACCGGGCCGGGCTGGGCATCGTGGCGGCCGGCACGGTGCCGTTGCGTGCCGACGGCGATCCGAGCGTCACCCCGACCTCCCGGTACCGGCGGATGCTCGACGAGTACCAGTTGCTCGCGCGGGAGCAGCTGATCTGCGGCGCGCAGGTGCACGTCGGGGTGACCGACCGGGACCTGGCCGTCGCGGTCACCCGGCGGGTCCAGCCGTGGCTGCCGGTGCTGCTCGCCCTGTCGACCAGCTCGCCGTACTGGATGGGTCAGGACAGCGGTTACGCCAGCATGCGGTCGCTGGTCTGGCAGCGCTGGCCCACGGCGGGTGACCCGGGCGAGGTGACCAGCGCGGCGGATCACGAGGCGCTGGTCGCCGAGCTGATCTCCTCCGAGACGATCACCGACCCCGCCATGATCTACTTCGATGTCCGGCCGTCGGCGCACGTCCCCACCGTGGAGCTGCGCATCACCGACGCCAACGCCGACGTGGAGACCATCGTCCTGCTCACCGGCCTGTTCCGGGCGTTGGTCCGGCGCGAGGTCGCCGCCCTGCGCGCCGGGGTCGAGCGCACCGCGGTGCGGCCCCCGGTGCTGCGCGCCGCGGTGTGGCGGGCGGCCCGCTCCGGCCTGGAGGGTGACCTGCTCGACCTGCCCCGCTCGGCCCGGCCGGTGCCGGCCGCCGAGGCGGTCCGCCGCCTGGTGACCGACCTGCGCCCGCAACTGGAGGCGACCGGTGACTGGGAGCAGATCCGGGAGCTGACCCGCTACGCCCTGGAGCGCGGCAGCTCCGCCGCGCGGCAGCGACGGGCGTACGAGCGTCGCGGCCGGCTGGCCGACGTGGTGGACCTGCTCCTGGACGAGACCCGGGGCCGGGTCCGCGAGACGCTGCCGGGTGCGCCCACACCACCGGCGCTGCCCACGTACGCCGACGCCGGTGACGAGGTCTTCGGAGCGGCCGGGCCGGAGCCGGCGTACGCCCCGATCCTGGCGGCCCTGCGCCACCTCGGTGCCGGCGCCCTCCGCCAGCGTGAGCACGACCGGGACGAGGAGCAGCGCGCGCGGGGCGTGACGTTCAGCGTGGCCGGTGAGGCGAGCACCCGGCTCTTCCCGGTCGACCTGGTGCCCCGCGTGGTGCCGGCCGCCGACTGGCGGACCCTGCGTACCGGCCTGGTGCAGCGTGCCCACGCCCTGGACGCGTTCCTCCGGGACGTCTACGGCGACCGGGCCGTGGTGGCCGACGGCGTGGTGCCGGCGTGGGTGGTGGAGTCCTCACCCGGGCTGCGCCCGACCGGCGCGCTGATGGGCCGGCGGCGCACCCGCGCCCAGGTGTCCGGGACCGACCTCGTCCGGGACCCGGACGGCGGCTGGTACGTCCTGGAGGACAACCTGCGGGTGCCCTCCGGGATCGGCTACGCGGTGCAGAACCGCCGGCTGACCCAGGCGGTGCTCCCGGAGCTGCCGGTGCCCGACGACCTGCTGCCCGCCGACGAGACGCCCGCGATGCTGTACCGGGCGCTGATCGCCGGCGCGCCCGCCGCGGCCGACGATCCCGCCGTGGTGGTGCTCAGCAGCGGCCCGGGTGACCCCGCGTGGTTCGAGCACCGGCTGCTCGCCGACGAGATGGCCGTGCCGCTGACCGAGACCAGCGACCTGCTGGTGGAGGAGGGCCGGGTCTGGCTGGTCCGCTCCGGCACCCGCAGCCGGGTCGACGTTATCTACCTGCGGATGGACGAGGAGGCGCTGCTGCACGCGCCCGGCGCCGACGGGGTGCCGCTGGGCTGGCCGTTGCTCGCCGCGGTGCACGCCGGGCGGCTCACGCTCGCCAACGCGCTGGGCAACGGCGTCGGCGACGACAAGGCGCTGTACGCGTACGTGCCCCGACTGATCGAGTACTACCTGGGCGAGAAGCCCCTGCTGGGGGATGTGCCGACGTACCTGTGTGGGCTGCCCGAGCAGCGGGCCGAGGTGCTGGACCGGCTCGACCAGTTGGTGCTCAAGCCGGTCGACGGGTACGGCGGCGACCGCGTGGTGATCGGCCCGCGGGCCGAGGCGGAGGAGCTGGACGCCGTCCGGGAACAGATCCTCGCGGCCCCGCACCGGTGGATCGCCCAGGAGATGGTCTCGCTCACCACCCACCCGGTCTTCGACGGCACGGCTCTCGCTCCCCGCCACGTCGACCTGCGGGCCTTCGTGTTCCTCGGCGAGCAGGCCGAGGTCGCGCCGGTGGCGCTGACCAGGGTCGCGCCCGCCGGCAGCATGATCGTCAACTCGTCGCGAGGCGGTGGGTCGAAGGACACCTGGCTGCTCGGTGGAGACGAGCAGAATTCGGTGTAACGCACGGTTGACCAACCCGTCATCGGTTCGCAACCCGGTCCGCCAAACCTGGACCGGTCAGCGGCCCGAGCGGATCCGAGCCGATGAGAGGTGAGTGCCATGTGCGGTATCGGAGGCGAGTTACGCCTCGACGGGACGCCACCGGACGTTGCCGCCGTCGAGCGGATGCTCCCCGTCCTGGCCCCCCGAGGCCCGGACGGTGCGGGTGTGTGGCAGCACGGGCCGGCGGCTCTGGTGCACCGCCGGTTGCGCATCATCGACCTCTCCGACGCCGGCGCCCAGCCGATGGTCGATCCCGAGCTGGGCCTGGCCCTGGTCTTCAACGGTTGCATCTACAACTACCGGGAGCTGCGCGACGAACTGATCGGCCTCGGCTACTCCTTCCGGTCGACCTCCGACACCGAGGTGATCCTCAAGGCGTACCACCGGTGGGGGACGGCCTGCGTCGAACGGTTCTACGGGATGTTCGCGTTCGCCCTGGTCGAGCTGGCCACGCACACCCTGGTGCTGGCCCGCGACCGGCTCGGCATCAAGCCGCTCTACCTGTCCGAGGGGCCGGGACGGGTCCGCTTCGCCTCGACCCTGCCGGCGTTGCTCGCCGCCGGTGACGTGGACACCGACCTGGACCCGGTGGCGCTGCACCACTACATGACCTTCCACTCGGTGGTGCCCCCACCGCGCACGATCCTCGCCGGGGTCCGCAAGCTCCCACCGGCCACCGTGCGGGTGATCACCGCGGACGGCCGGAGCACCGACAACCTTTACTGGCAGCCGCAGTTCAGCCGGTCCGCGGCCGACCCGATGTCCGCCGACGAGTGGCAGGAACGACTCATGGCGGCGTTGCGCACCGCCGTACGCCGACGGATGGTCGCCGACGTGCCGGTCGGGGTGCTGCTCTCCGGCGGGCTCGACTCCAGCCTGATCGTCGCGCTGCTGGCCGAGCAGGGCCAGACCGGGTTGGCCACCTTCAGCATCGGGTTCGAGGCGGCGGCGGGGGAGAGCGGCGACGAGTTCCACTACTCCGACCTGGTGGCCCGCCACTTCGACACCGACCACCAGCAGATCCGCATCGGTGCCAGCCGGTTCGTCCCCGCCGTGCACGACGCCATCGCGGCGATGAGCGAGCCGATGGTCAGTCACGACTGCGTCGCGTTCCACCTGCTCTCCGAGGAGGTCTCGCAGCGCATCACGGTGGTGCAGTCCGGGCAGGGCGCCGACGAGATCCTGGCCGGCTACGACTGGTACCCGCCGATGGCGAACGTGGCCCGCGCGGACGCCGTCGAGGCGTACGCCCGGGTGTTCTTCGACCGTCGGCACGACGCGCTCGGCGGGCACCTGGCACCCGAGTGGATGCTCGACCACGACGCGAGCCTGGAGTTCGTCGCCGCCCACTTCGGCGCGCCCGGCGCGGAAACCGCGCTGGACGCGGCGCTGCGCCAGGACAGCCTGGTGATGCTCGTCGACGATCCGGTCAAACGGGTCGACAACATGACGATGGCCTGGGGGTTGGAGGCGCGCGTGCCGTTCCTCGACCACGAGGTGGTCGAGCTGGCCGCCGCCTGCCCACCCGCGCTGAAGCTGGCCCAGGGTGGCAAGGGCGTGCTCAAGGCGGCGAGCCGGGGCATCGTCCCGGACGAGGTGATCGACCGGCCGAAGGGCTACTTCCCGGTCCCCGCCATCCGGCACCTCTCCGGGCCACTGCTCGACGACGTGCGGGACGCGCTGACCGCCCAGCCGGCGCGCGAGCGGGGGCTGTTCCGCAAGGACTACCTGGAGGAGTTGCTGGACGCGCCGAACGCCCGGCGGACCACGCTGGGTTCCAACGCGCTCTGGCAGCTCGGGCTGCTGGAGCTCTGGTTGCAGCGGATCGGGGTTTAGATGATCGTTCGGACCGAGGTGCCGCGTATCGTCCGGCGGACCCGACCGACCAGCCCTGCGCCGGCGGTGCCGGTGCCGGTGCCGGTGAGCGAGGACTACCGTCCGGCGCCGTCGCCCGACGGCCGCCGGGTGGCGTACCTCTCCGACCAGGGCGGCAGCCCACGCGTCTGGGTCCGCGACGTCGACACCGCCGAGGCCGTCGCGCTGCCCACCGGTGACGAGCCGGTGCTGGCGCTGAGCTGGTCCCCGGACGGGCGGTGGCTGGCCTGTGTCGTCGCCCCCGGTGGCGCGCCCCGCACCGAGCTGTGGGTGCTGCGCCCGGACGGTTCGCGACGCCGGCAGGTCGCCGGGTTCGGCAGGTGCAGCGCCGCGCTGGCCGGCTGGCTGCCCGACGGCGCGGTCCTGATGGTCACCGAGACCGACGAGCGGGGCCGGGCCGTCCTGGTCGACGCGGGCACCGGGCACCGGCGGGTGCTCGCCGAGGGTGATCTGCTCACCCTCCTGGACGTGACCCCGGACGCCGGCGCCGCGCTGCTGCGCCGTGGCCCTCGCAACGCCCGGTGGTTGGAGCTGCTCGACGTGGCGACAGGCGAACAGCTGCGGTTGTTCCCGGACACCGGCCAGGGCAGCACCGACCAGGGCTGGTTCGGCCCGGACGGCACGAGCGTGCTGGCCCGTACCGACGCGTTCTCGGAGCTGGCCGCGCTGGTGCGGGTCGACCTGACCCGACCGGAGCGGACGCCGACCCGGCTGGCCGGGCGACCGGACGCCGAGTTGGAGCATGCCGCTCCCAGCACGGACGGGCGCCGTGTCGCGCTGCTGTGGAACACCTACGGCGGGCGCAGCGAGCTGAGCCTGCTCGACCTCACCGACGGCGTGCAGCGGGCCGCCGGCGCCCCCGGGGAGGTGCTCGACGACGCCGTGTTCGCCGCCGGCGGCGACCTGCTCTGCCTGACCGCGCAGGGGCCGGTGCAGCCCCGGGAGGTCTGGCTCGTCGACCCGTCGTCCGGCGCGCTGCGTCCGTTGCGGCCGAGCACCCCGCCCACCGGCACGGGCGGCGGCGGGGTCGCGCCACAACTTGTCGACCTGCGCGCCCAGGACGGGTTGCCCCTCTCCGGCTGGCTCTACCGCCCGGCCGGCCCGGGTCCCTGGCCGACCGCGATCAGCCTGCACGGCGGCCCGGAGGCGCAGGAGCGCCCCGGCTACAACCCGCTGTTCCAGGCCCTCGTGGCGCAGGGTGTCGCCGTGTTCGCGCCGAACGTCCGCGGGTCGTCCGGGTTCGGCCGCTCCTTCGTCGCCGCCGACAACCTCGCCGGCCGCTACGGTGCGATCGCCGATGTGGCGGCCTGTGCCGAGTTCCTCGTCGACGCCGGTGTCGCCCGGCCCGGTCAGCTCGGCTGTCTGGGCCGTTCCTACGGCGGTTACCTGGTCCTCGCGGTGCTGGTGAACTTCCCCGGGCTGTTCGCCGCCGGGGTCGCCGAGTGCGGCATCTCCGACTTCCACACCTTCTACGCCGGCACCGAACCGTGGATCGCCGCCGCCGCCGTCAGCAAGTACGGCGACCCGCGGCGGGACGCGGAGCTGCTGCGGGACCTGTCGCCGCTGACCCACATCGACCGGCTGGACGTGCCGGTGCTGCTCATCCACGGCGCGAACGACACGAACGTGCCGGCCGGCGAGTCGGCGCAGGTGGCGCGGGCCCTCGCCGCCCGGGACGTGCCGCACCGGCACCTGGTGCTCACCGGCGAGGGGCACGACTTCCTGGCGCGGGCCAACCAGGAGGCGGCCCGGACGGCCACCACCGCGTGGCTGACCCGGCACCTCGCCGCGACCGCGGCCACCGTGGGCTGAGGCGTTATCCTGCGCCGGTGGAGGTCACGACGCAGGGCGAGCGGTTGGCCGCGGACCTGGGTCGCTGGTTGGCCGAGCTGACCTTCGTCGACCTGGACGTGGACGCGGTCACCGCCCGGGTGATCGACTCGGTGGTGCGGTGGGCCGAGGCGCAGGGCTGGCGGGTCTACCGGCGGGCGCCGAGCGTGCTGCCGTTGCCACCGCCGATGGAGCAGCGACACTCGGTCCTCGACGTGGCGTGTGCCCGCCCGGACGGTCCGCCGGTCGTCGTGGAGGTCGACCACACCGACCGCGCCCGTACGGTGCAGAAGCTGCACGCCGAGGCGGACGCCGGTCGCATCCCGATCTGGGTGCGGTGGGGGGTCGGACGGTTCACCGCGCCGCCACCGCCGGTGCGGATGGTGACCCTCGAGGTGACCCGTCGGGCCGGTCCCGCCGGGCGCGGACGGCTGCACAGCCGCGGCGGGGACCGCCCCGCGCCGGCGCACTCGACCGGCGGTGGCACGGTGGCCGCGCAGGCGCTGCCCATCCCACTGACCGACCCGGACGCGGACGCCGGTAAGGGCGTCGGAAGCGAATCGTAAGCGCGGATCGGCAGAGTTCTGGGTGTCACCGGAGAACACGACACAAACCCAGGAGAATCCCGATGCGCAAGCTCATCAACTCGACCTACATCACCCTCGACGGCGTCATCGACAACCCCATGTGGACCATGCCGTACTTCGACGAGGAGGCCGCCAGCCTCGCCGGGGCGCAGACCACCGAGGCCGACGCGATGCTGATGGGCCGGGCCACCTACGACGGCTTCTCCGCCGCGTGGCCGAACATGGACGAGAGCGACCCGACCACGGGCGCCGCGTTCTTCAACAACGTCAAGAAGTACGTCGCCTCGACCACCCTGACCGACCCCACCTGGAACAACACGGAGGTGCTCCAGGGCGACCTGGTCGAGGCGGTCACCGCGCTCAAGGCCCAGGAGGGCAAGAACATCATCCAGTACGGCTTCGGCTCGGTCACCGCCCAACTGATCAGGGCGGGTCTGGTGGACGAGGTCCGGTTCTGGATCCACCCGGTGCTGGAGGGCGGTCCCAGCCTCACCGCGCCGCTGACCGACGTGAAGGCGTCGTTCGACCTGGTCGACACCCGGGTGCACAAGAGCGGCGTGATCGTCGCCTCGTACGCGCCGAAGACTCCGGCCTGAGCCGAGATCAGAGCTGAGCCCGGGCCTCGCTCGGGCTCAGCTTCGCGCCCTCGGCGAGCAGCGCGTCGAACCGTTCCGGCCCGAGTTCGGCCCGCAGCCGAGCGGTCGTCCGGTCGGTGTCGTCGCGTTCGGCCGGCGCGGCGGGGGACTGCGCGGCGAGTCGGGCGGCGGCCGCGGCGCCCAGCAGCCGGGCGGCGACCTCGGGGGAGCGCGCCGCCGCCGCCATCCCCTCCAGGGGGCCGACCGCGTCGCGCATCGTCGCCATCGCCTCGGCGGCCTCGAACGCCTCGATGTGCAGGGCCAGCGCCGCGTCCGGGTCGCCGCCCTGCTCGACCGCGTAGCCCAGCTCGACCAGGACCATGGGCAGGTAGAGCGCCGGTTGCGTCTCGCTCCGGCCCAGGTCGACGAGTCGGGTGAGGTGGGTGACGGCCAGGTCGAGCTTGCCGTCGCGCCGGGCGGCCATTCCGAGGCTCATCTCCGCGAAGATCACCGCACCGGGCGAGCCCTGGTCCACCGCCAGCTCGTACGCGCGTTCGGCCAGCTCCCGACCCTGGGCGTAGTCGCGGGTCTGCACGGCGAGCCAGGCCAACCAGGACAGCTCCGCGCAGACCTGCGGCCAGAGCGCCAACTCCTCCGCCCAGCGCAGCCCCTCCCGGTGCAGCGCGACGGCGCGTTCGTGCTCGCCGCGCATGTCGGCGAGCCCACCCACCCACTCGGTCGCCCGGAGTCGACCCCACCGGTCGCCGAGGTCCGCGAACAGTGCCGCGCTGCGGGTCGCGGTGCGTTCCAGGGTGGCCTGGTCACCGTTGGCGTGCGCGAGGTGGGCCCGGGAGGTGAGCACCGCCGCCTCGGTCCACCTGTCGACGGGGGCGGTGGGCAGCAGCTCCGACGCCAGGGCCAGGTCGCCGTGCTCGATCACCGCGTTGGCCGCGAACCAGGCGGCGTGTCCACCCGGGTCGACGGCCACCGCGGCGCGTACGTCGTCGGGTGCGATCACCTCGCCCTGCGACAGGGCGAAGCCGACCCGCCAGGGGGCCGCGCGGGTCTCCTGTCCCGGGTCACCGGGCGCGGTCAGGGCCTGCCGTGCCTCGGTGAGCCGGCCGCGCAGATACCAGTACCAGCTCAGGGCGATGGCCAACCGCAGCCCGCCACCGTGAACAAGTGCCGCGCGCAGGTTCGCCGTCTCCGCGTCCAGCAGCGCCAGCCACCGTTGCTGGTCGGCGCCGCGCAGCTCGGGGTCGGCGCGTTCGGCCAGCTCGGTGAAGTAGGCGGCGTGCCGCGCGCGTACCTCCTCGGCGTCGGTCAGCCGGTCCAGACCGAACGCGGCCACCGATTCGAGCAGCCGGTAGCGCGGCTCCGCGCCGGAGTCGTCGAGCACCACCAGTGACCGGTCCACCAGCCGCGCGAGGGTGTCCAGGTCGGTGCGGCAGACGTGCTCGGCGGCCGGCGGGGTGCAGCCGTCGCGGAACACCGCCAATCGGGCCAGCACCTCCCGGTCGGGCGCGTCGAGGAGGTCCCAGCTCCAGCCGATCACCGCGGTCAGTGTCCGCTGCCGGGTCGGCACGTCCCGTTGGGCGGTGCTGAGCAACCGGAAACGGTCGTCGAGCCGGTCCACCACACCCCGCACACCGAGGGCGCGGACCCGGGTCGCGGCCAACTCCAGGGCCAGCGGCAGCCCGTCGAGGCGGCGACATAGCTGCGCCACCGCCGGCGCGGTCTGCTCGTCGAGCCGGAAGCCGCGCTGCTGCGCGGCGGCGCGGGCGGCGAACAACCGGGCCGCCGCCGAGCGCCGGACCGCGTCGAGGTCACCGTCGACCGGCACGGGCAGCGGGGGTACGTCCCAGAGCAGCTCGCCGGTCAACCCGAGTGGCTCCCTGCTGGTGGCCAGCACGCTCACCCCGGGCGCGTCCCGCAGCAGTCGGGCCACCAGCTCGGCGGCTGGCTCGACCACGTGCTCGCAGTTGTCCAGGACGAGGAGCAGGTGCCGGTGTCGCAGAGCCGTGACCAGCCGGTCAGTGGCCGACAGGCTCGTGCCGGCGGCCTCGTGGGCGCCCAGCACCGCGAGCACCTGCTCGGCGACGCGCGGGTCGCCGGCCGACAGCGGGGCCAGCTCCACCAGCTGGACGCCGTCCGGGAAGGACTGGGTCCGGGCCGTCTCGGTGGCCAGGCGCGTCTTGCCGACCCCGCCCGGCCCGACGAGTGTGACCAGCCGTTGCCGGGGCAGCAGCGTCCGCAGCTCGGCCAGCGCCTCGGCCCTGCCGACCAGTTCGTCGAGCTGGGCCGGCAGGCTGTTGCGGATGAGCGCGGCCTTCGGAGGTGCGCTCAGGCCGGCGTCCTGTTCGAGGATCCTGCGGTGCAGGGCGACCAGCTCCGGCCCCGGGTCGAGGCCCAACTCCTCGGCGAGCCGCTCGCGCAGGTCGGCGTAGCTGTCCAACGCCTCGGACTGGCGGCCGGCCGCGTACAGCGCTCGTAGCTGCACGGCCCGCAGGCCCTCGCGCAGCGGATGCCGGGCGACCAGCTCGGCGAGGTCGGCCGCGACCAGGTCGTGCTCACCCCGGGCCAGGCGGGCCTCGGCCAGCCGTTCGTGCACGGCGAGGCGCTGCTCGGCGAGGCGGCCCGCCTCGGCGCGGACGAACTCGGCGTCGGCCACATCGGCGTACGCCTCGCCGCGCCACAGCCCGAGCGCCTCGGCCAACCGGTCGGCGTCGCTGCTGCGGGCCAACTCGGCGAAGCGGTCGGCGTCGACGGTGGCGGTGCGCAGCAGGTAGCCGGGCGGTCGGGACTCGACCACCTCGCGAGCGCCCGGCTCGGCGTCGTTGAGCGCCTTGCGCAACTGGGACACCCGCACCTGGAGAGCGCCGAGCGGGTTGGCGGGGGCGTCCGCGCCCCACAGGTCGTCGACGAGGCGGTCCGCCGACACGACCTGATTGCGGTTGGTCAGCAGGTCGGCCAACAACGCGCGCACCTTCGCGCCGGGCACCACCACCGGCTCGCCGTCGTCGGTGGCCACGGCGAGCGGCCCGAGCACCCCGAACTGCACGGCGGTCATCCTAGCGTCGGTAAGGCTGCCGGAAGTGAACCGTAAGCGCGTCGGCGCATTGTGTGGCCATGGACATCTATTCCGAAACACACGGCAACGGAACCGCTCGCCCCCTGGTGCTGATCCACGGCGCGCTCTCCGGCATCGGCACCTCGTTCGGCACGATCCTGCCGCTCCTGGCGAAGACCCGACAGGTGATCGCCGTCGAGTTGCAGGCCCACGGCCGCACTCCGGACGCGGACCGCCCGCTGACCGTCGAGCACTTCGCCGCCGACGTCGTGGAACTGCTCGACCGGCTGGGCGTCGCGCGGGCCGACGTGTTCGGCTGGAGCATGGGCGCCGCCGTCGCGCTGCGCCTCGGCACCGATCACCCCGACCGGGTCGGGCGGTTGGTGCTCGCCTCGGTGAGCTTCGACGACGACGGCCTGCACCCCGGGCTCCTGGACGGGATCCAGGACCTGCAACCCGAGCACCTACACGGCTCGGAGTTCCACGAGGAGTACCTGCGGACCGCGCCGGACCCGGCGGGGTGGGCCAACCTGGTCACCAAGATGAAGGTGCTGGACGCGAACCTGCCGCAGTGGACGCCCGAGCAGATCCGCGCGCTGGCCGCCCCGACCATGATCGTCCTGGCCGACTCGGACATCGTCCAGCCGGAGCACGCGGTGCTGATGTTCCGACTGCTCGGCGGCGCGGTGCCCGGCGACCTGACCGGTCTGCCGGCGTGCCGGCTGGCCGTCCTGCCCGGCACCACGCACACCTCGATCCCGCAACGCGCCGACTGGCTGGCCCCGATGATCGACGAGTTCCTGACCGAGGAGTAGAACGGCCCCCACGAAGCGTCGATCATGGACTTGTGGTGCCCACCTTGTCGGCCCGATGCCCTTTTGTGCACCACCACAACTCCATGATCGACCGGGTGGGGCGGGGCGGGGCGGGGCGGGGTGGGGTGGGGCGGGGCGGGGCGGGGCGGGGTGGGGTGGGGTGGGGTGGGGTGGGGGTTATGGGGCTTGTTCGGATTTGCGGCGGATTGCGGCAAGCAGTCGGCGGACGGCGATCACGTGACCGCCCGAGGTCAACAGGATCTGCCGGTAGAGGCCGCCGGTCAGGCCGGGGAAGACGGCGCGCGTCTCGGCTCGTAGCCGGGATCGGCCCGGCCCGGCTGGGTCGAGGCGGAAGATCAGCGCGTAGGTCGAGAACCGGTGACTGCCGCGCAGTGCCAGCTCCTGACCGGGGATCGCGGTGGCCACCCGGAACCCGGGGAACGTCGAGCCGGCGGCGAGCGGTCGTGGCCCGGACGAGACGGGGTCGGCAGCCCTCACGAGCCGGGCGTACCCGGTCATCCCCAGCCGCGCGAAGGACCTCTCCACGATGTCGGTCAGGTGGGGCCAGATCCGGTCGGTGTCCGCCGCGATGAGAGTGGAGTGTTCGTCCAGGTGGGGCAACGAGTCGATGGCCATCAACGCCTCCTCGCGTCGGCTCCATTCTCACCCGTCCCTCCCGAAGTTCGCCGCCCGCGGTCATGGCGTGTGATCGATCCAACGGGTAGAAACATGTCTACGCGTCAGAGAGCGCTCTCACGCCCCAGCTGTGCCGGTGGTACGCCTCCGGCCAGCGGAGAGGACGAACCACATGACAACCCCGTCCCGACGTACCCTCCTGCTTGCCCTTCTGGTGACCACCGCGGTCGTGACGACGAGCACGGCCGCCACCGCGGGACACCCCACGCACGGCGCACCCGACTTCGGCCCGAACGTGACGATCTTCGACCCGTCCATGCCGGTCGACGAGATCCAGCAGACCCTGGACGCGGCGCACGCCCGGCAGGTCGACAACGAGATGGGCACCGCGCGGCACGCCTACCTGTTCAAGCCGGGCACGTACGGCACGGCCGAGCAGCCCCTGCAGGCCAAGGTCGGCTACTACACCGAGGTGTCCGGCCTGGGCGCCTCGCCCACCGACGTCACCGTCAACGGCAAACTCGAGGTCTACAACCGCTGCCTGGCCGACGGCGGCACCGGCAACTGCCTCGCCCTGGTCAACTTCTGGCGCACCCTGTCCAACCTGTCGCTCACCATCAACGCCGCCGGTCAGGACGACTGCCGCTCGACCGCGAACTTCTGGGCGGTGTCCCAGGCGGTGTCGATGCGCCGGCTGAACATCGGCGGCGGCGGTCTGTCGCTGATGGACTACTGCACCGCCGGCCCGCAGTACGCCAGTGGCGGGTTCATCGCCGACTCGCGGCTGCCGGCCACCACGAACGGCTCCCAACAGCAGTGGCTGACCCGCAACAGCGAGGTCGGCGGCTGGTCCAACGCGGTGTGGAACCAGGTCTTCGCGGGCGTCGAGGGCGCGCCGGACGACGCCACGTTCCCCGACCCGCCGTACACGACCCTGGAGACCACCCCGCTCAGTCGGGAGAAGCCGTACCTCTTCGTCGACGCCAAGGGTCGCTACCAGGTGCGGGTGCCCGCCGCGCAGCGGGACAGCCGGGGAGTCTCCTGGGCCGACGGCGTGACGCCGGGGCGGACCCTCGACATCGGCGACTTCTTCATCGCCAAGCCGACCGACCCGGTACGCGTCATCAACGCCCAACTCGCGCGCGGGAAGCACCTGCTGCTCACACCCGGCACGTACGACATCGCGCGCAGCATCGAGGTCCGGCGGCCCGGCACCGTGGTGCTCGGCATCGGCCACGCCACCCTCACGGCGGTGAACGGCGCCATCCCGCTGGACGTCGCCGGCGTTCCCGGAGTGATCGTCGCGGGTGTCACGATCGACGCCGGTCTGGTCGAGTCGCCGGTCCTGTTGCGGGTGGGCCGCCAGCACGGTCACGACGCCAGCAGCCCGACCAACCCGACCACGCTGTCCGACGTGTACTTCCGGGTCGGCGGTCCGCACATCGGGCGGACGAACACCGCGCTGGAGGTCAACAGCGACCACGTGCTCATCGACCACACCTGGGTGTGGCGTGGTGACCACGGCGTGGAGGGCTTCACCGAGGGCGTCAACGGGGACACCGACCGCTGGCGCACCAACACCGGTCGCTACGGCGCCGTCATCAACGGCGACCACGTGACCGCGACCGGCCTGTTCGTCGAGCACTTCCAGCGCTACAACACCGTCTGGAACGGCGAGCACGGCACCACGATCCTCTACCAGAACGAGCTGCCGTACGACCCGCCGACGCAGGCCGACTGGATGAACGGCGCGGTCGAGGGCTGGGCCGGGTACAAGGTCGGTGACCGGGTGCGGCACCACACCCTGTACGGCGGCGGGGTGTACGTCTTCAACCAGAACAACCCGTCGATCCACACCGAGAACGGCTTCGAGGTCCCGAACCAGCCGGGTGTGCGGCTGCACCACATCATGACCGTCAACCTCAGTGCCGGCACGATCGACCACGTGGTCAACGGCGTCGGTGCGGCGGCCGACATGACAAAGGTCGGAGCGCCGGTCTACCTCGCGCAGTACCCGACCCCGTAGGGATCTCGGGCGCACCGACGGGGCCGGAGCCGGCGAGGCTCCGGCCCCGATGGGCTGATCCGCTACGGCCTGGCTCGCCGGTCCGAGCGGTCGACTAGCTCAACTCGTAGTCCGGCAGCGGCAGGGCTCTGGGCTGTAGGCGGCGCTCCACCGCGGCCATGGCTGCGAGCAGCGGCAGTTGGGCCATCGTGTTTCGAGCCCAGATGCCCGGGCGGCTCTTCGGCGCGATCATACCGATGAAGAGGCTCGACTGACTTCGCTCGACCATCTTCCGATGGCCCTGCTCGTAGCGCCGAAACGCGATCCGATGATCCCCGCCGGCGGACGACAACTCGCCCGCGAGTCGGTAGGCGCCGATGAGCGACAGCGTCGCCCCGGCGCCCGCCGCCGGTGACGCACAGTGCGCGGCGTCTCCAACAAGCGCCACCCGCCCGGACGACCACGACCCCATCCGCACCTGGCTCAGCGCGTCGAAGTAGAAGTCAGGATCGGCGAGTGCGCCCGCGAGGAGTTCCGGTACGACCCATGGCAGACCCGCGAACGCCTCGCTCAGCAGCCGCTTCTGCTGCTCGACGTCCCGGTGGTCGTACGTCAGCGGCCTGCTGCGGAACAGGAAGTTCACCTTCGCCCCGGCGTGGGTGCCTGAGCGGTAGATCCCGGCCACCCTGCCCGGCTGGTTGTAGAGCGTCACCCACCGCTGCTCACCCAGGCCCGGGTCCGCGTTGGCGGACGCGAAGTAGTGGCCCAGGTGGGTAAGGAACTCCGGCTCCGGGCCGAAGGCCAGATGTCGCACCGTCGAGTGCGTGCCGTCGGCGCCGACGACCAGGTCGAACCGCCTCATCCGACCGTGCTCGAAGGTGACGGTCACACCATTGTCGTCCTGCTCCATGGTGCGGATCGAATCACCGAAGATGTACTCGACGTCGTCCTTGGTCGTCTCGTACAGGATGGCCGCCAGGTCGCCGCGCATGATCTCGACCTCGGTGCCGGCGACTCCGCCCCGGATCGCTTGCATGTCGATGCGGGCCACGCTTCGGTTGGCCGCGTTCACAAAGGACATACCGAGGACGTCCGCCGCCACCGCACGGGTCTGCGACATGATCCCCATCCGCTCGGCGACGTCGACGGCCTGCCCACGTAGGTCGACGCCGTTGCCGCCCTCACGCAGGCGAGGTGCCCGCTCGACCACCGTGGGCGCAAAGCCGTGCCGGGCCAGCCAGAACGCCACGGTCGGCCCCGCGATGCTGGCACCGGAGATCAGGATCCGCCGGTTCATCGACTCCTCCTTCGTGGCACAGCGAGGAGCACGCCAGTGGCAGGTACGCCGCTTGCGTGGTCCGGTGGGGGTTTCGTAGGCTAACTGAAATGCATGTTCCACATGACGATATGGAATGGTCGTTTCAGATGTCAACCCCGGCCGCGAGCGGTGCCACCCGACGCAGAGCGGACGCCGTCCGCAATCGCCAACGCGTGTTGGACGCGACGAAGACGCTCCTCGCCGAGGGAGGTGCCACTCCCACGGTCGACGCGATCTCGCGGAGAGCGGGGGTGGGGGCGGCTACTGTCGTTCGCACCTTCGGCAGCAAGGAGGCGCTCATCGACGCCGCCGTGGCCGAGTTGCTCGTACCGCTCGTCCAGCGAGGCCGTGACGCGCTGCTCGAGCCGGATGCCGAACAAGCTCTTCGCGGCTTCCTCGTCGAGGTGATCGCGTTTCAGTCCACGTACTGGATCATGGGCGAACGACTCGGGGAGATGGACTTGCCGGCGACGACCGCGCAACGGGCCGCCCTGAACGCCGCCGGGCTCGACCTGATCACCAGGGCCCGCGACGACGGTGCGATCCGTACCGATATCGAGGCCTCCGTCGTCACCGTGCTGATCGGTGAGGTGACCTACGCGGTCGCGAGGTCGCAGTCGGCATCGCCAGCCCTCTCCGAGAGCTATGTGTCGGTCATCATGGACGGGCTTCGCCCGCAGCCGGTCAGGCCCTGAGTCATCCTCCGGGCGGACAATCACGCCAAGAGTCTTGAATTCCTACTGGGATGGTAGGAAAATAGGCGGATGCCGGCTGGTCCGTTCCTCACCTCGCGTCGGGCCGTCGACCTGATGCGGGTCGCCTCCGAGCTCTGTCCGGGCCGCTGACCGCCGACGAGCGCCGGCGCCACCCGCACCCCTCATCCGGCCCCGGCCGCAACTCACCCGCCACCCCGTGGCCCAACCGACCCCGGCGGTCTGCGCGTGGTCGCCCAGGGCACCCGCTTCCTGTCCCGCCCCCCACCGAACCCGCCACCACGGGATCGGTTCACCCCCATGGAGGTACGCCATGACATCCGATCAATCACCATCCACCGGGCCGACGGCGGGCGAGTCCCGGCTCGCGTTCAACGAGGACTGGGTGGCGACCGTCCTCGGCCTGGCGCTGCTCGCCCTGGTCCTGATCGGCGCCATCCCCGCCGGGCTGGTGCCCTGATGACCACCGACGCGACCCGGGCGGGCGACGCGACCCGGGCGGGCGACGCGACCCGGGAGGGCGACGCGACGGGCGCCGTCGACGCCGTCGGGCCGGCCCCGGCCAGCGGCCCACCCACCACCGTGGACCCGGCCGGCCCCACCCACACGGCGCGCGACGGTCGGTTCTGGGCGTGGACGGCACTCGGCCTGGTGATCGTGCTCGGCCTCGCCGCGCTCACCCGCTACCTGGAGCAGAACGTTCCCGGGTGGGCCGAGGGCACCGCCGTCGGGGACATCGGGGCGGCGATCGAGTACCCGGTCTACGCCATCCTGCTGGGCCTGCTGGGCAACGTCGCCGTCACGCTGCTCGGGTGGCGGGACCGGATAGTGGCCGCGTTCCGGACCGAGTTCTTCATCAAGACCGGCCTCGTGCTGCTCGGGGCCTCGATCAACCTGGCCGTCATCGCCAGTGCCGCCGGCCCGGCGATCGCCCAGGCGATCCTGTTGATCAGCGGGGTCTTCTTCTTCACCTGGTGGCTGGCCGGCAAGTTCGGCCTCGAGGACAAGCTGCGCGCCTTGCTCGCGTCGGCGGTGTCGATCTGCGGGGTCAGCGCGGCGATCGCCGCGGCCGGCGCGGTCCGGGCGCGCCGGGAACAGTTGGCCTACACGGCGAGCCTGGTCATCATCTTCGCGCTGCCGTCGATCTTCATCCTGCCCTGGCTGGCCGACGTGTTCGGGCTGTCCGACGCGGTGGCCGGCGCCTGGATCGGCGGCAACATCGACACCACCGCCGCGGTCACCGCCGCCGGAGCGATCGCCGGTGAGGAGGCCCTCCAGATCGCCAGCATCGTCAAGGTCACCCAGAACGCGCTGATGGGTGTGGTCGCGGTCGCGCTCACCGCGTACTTCACCCTGCGGGTGGAGCGGCGGCCCGGCGCGGAACGGCCCGGCCTGCGCGAGCTGTGGACCCGGTTTCCGAA
Organism: Micromonospora sp. NPDC048905; assembly: GCF_040649655.1. Classification (NCBI taxonomy): domain Bacteria; kingdom Bacillati; phylum Actinomycetota; class Actinomycetes; order Micromonosporales; family Micromonosporaceae; genus Micromonospora; species Micromonospora sp. NPDC048905. Next base: position 60,763 of record NZ_JBEZFV010000020.1, read on the forward strand.
GTTCGTCCTGGGCTTCATCGCCGCCTCGGTCATCGCCACCTGGTATCTCGACGGGGCCGGCGCGGACGGCAAGGCCACCATCGCCATCGTCAACGACCTGCGCGTCTGGTTCCTGATCCTGGCCTTCGTCAGCATCGGCCTGGAGGTCCGGGTCGCGTCGCTGCGGGAGGCCGGGTGGCGGCCGGTGGCGGTGTTCGCCAGTGCCACCGTGTTCAACCTCGCGTTGGCGCTCGGCCTGGCGTCCCTGCTGTTCCGCAACTTCTCGGCCTGAACGGGGTGAGCGCCCCGCCCCCGGCCCGTTCGGGGGCGGGGCGCTCACTACTTCCGCTCCGCACGCGAATAATTTCATCGATCAGTCGAACTCTTGCGATACGGCAACCACTCCTGCCACGATGGCCGTCAATGCCTTCCGTCCCGAAGGAGTGGTCCCCATGGCGGTCTCCCGCCGCAGGTTCGTCACGTCGGTGCTGGGCGGTTCCGCCCTCGCCGCCGCCTCCACCACCGAGCTGCTCACCACCCTGGCCAGCCCCGCCTCCGCCGCCAGTCCCCCCGGGGACGTGGTCGGCAAGGTGACGGTCGGCTACCAGGGCTGGTTCAGTGCCCCTGGCGACTCCGCGCCGATCGGCGGCTGGTGGCACTGGAGCCGCGACCGGTTCCAGCCGCCCTCGCCCGCGAACACCACGATCGTGTCCTGGCCGGACATGCGCGAGTACACGCGCAGCTACCCCACCGCGTACCCCAACCTCGGCAGCGGATCGCCGGCGACCCTCTTCTCCTCCTACGACCAGCAGACGGTGGACACCCACTTCCGGTGGATGCAGGAGTACGGCTGCGACACCGCAGCCCTGCAACGCTTCAACCCGACGGGCGACGAGGGGCCGACCCGCGACGCGATGACGCTGAAGGTCCGCTCGGCGGCCGAGCGCCACAACCGCAAGTTCTACATCATGTACGACGTCACCGACTGGCTGACCATGCAGGCGGACATCAAGGCCGACTGGACGACGAAGATGTCCACGCACACCGCGTCCAGCGCGTACGCCCGGCAGAACGGCAAGCCGGTCGTCTGCATCTGGGGCTTCGGCTTCAGCGAATCGAGTCGCCCCTTCACCCCCGGCCCCTGCCTGGAGGTCATCAACTGGTTCAAGGCGCAGGGCTGTTACGTCATCGGTGGTGTGCCCACCTGGTGGCGGCTGGGCCGAGAGGACTCCCGCCCCGGTTTCCTCGACGTCTACCACGCGTTCAACGCGATCTCGCCCTGGATGGTCTACCGGACCGACACCCTGGAAGGGCTCGACTCGTACTACAACAACGTCAACATCGGTGACATGGCCGACTGTGCGGCCCGTGGCATCGACTACCTGCCCTGCGTGATGCCCGGTGACCTCGCCGGTGGCCACCGGCGACACGGCGACTTCTACTGGCGGCACATCTACAACATGGTCCGGCTCGGTTCCCAGGGCCTCTACGTGTCCATGTTCGACGAGTACAACGAGGGCAACCAGATCGCCAAGACCTCCGAGACCCAGGCCACCACCCCGGCCGGCGCGAACATCCGCGCCCTGGACGAGGACGGCGTGGCCTGCTCCTCCGACTACTACCTGCGGATCACCGCCGACGGCGGCCGGATGCTCAAGGGCCAACTCGCGCTCACCGCGGTCCGCCCCACCCCACCGACGACCGGCACCCCACCCCCGACCGGCGGGAACCTGGCCGCCGGCCGGTCCACCTCCGCGAGCAGCCAGGGCGGCGGCTTCCCGTCGGGCAACGCGGTGGACGCCAACGCCGGCAGCTACTGGGAGAGCGGCGGCGGCGCCTTCCCGCACTGGTGGCAGGTCGACCTCGGCGCCAGCCACCAGGTCAACAAACTCGTGGTACGACTGCCCGCCGGCTGGGGCTCGCGTACCCAGACCATCACCGTGCAGGGCAGCGTCGACGGCGGATCGTTCACCACCATCGCCGGGGCCTCCGCGTTCGCCTTCGACCCGGCCACCGGCAACACCGTCACCCGCACGCTGACGACCACCACGACCCGCTACGTCCGCCTCAGCATCAGCGGCAACACCGGCTGGCCGGCCGCCCAACTCGCCCAGGTCGAGGTGTACGCCTCAGGCGGCACCACCGACAACCCGCCGAGCACGCCGAGCGGCCTCACCGTGACCGGCAAGACGTCGAGCAGCGTGTCCCTGGCGTGGACGGCCTCCACCGACGACACCGGGGTGACCGGTTACCAGGTGCGTCAGGGTGGCAACGTGGTCGCCACCGTCACGGGCACCACGGCTACCGTGAGCGGGCTGAGCGCGTCCACCGCGTACACCTTCACGGTCACCGCGCGCGACGCGGCCGGCAACACCTCGGCGGCCTCGAACTCGGTCACGGTCACCACGGACGCTGCGGCCAACGCGGACCTCGCTCGGGGGCGGTCCACCTCGGAGAGCAGCCACGTCCAGAGCTACGCGTCGGGGAACGTGGTCGACGGCGACGCGAACAGCTACTGGGAGAGCGCGAACAACGCGTTCCCGCAGTGGGTGCAGGTCGACCTGGGTTCCGCGCGCGCGGTCGGGCGGGTGGTGTTGAAGCTGCCGCCGTCGTCAGCCTGGGGCAGCCGGACGCAGACCATCGCGGTGCAGGGCAGCACGGACGGGGGCAGCTTCGGGATGTTGTCGGGTTCGGCGGGGCGCACGTTCGACCCGGCCAGCGGGAACCAGGTGACGATCACGTTCAGTGCCGCGCAGACGCGTTACGTGCGAATCACCGTCACCGGCAACAGCGGGTGGCCGGCCGGGCAGTTGTCGGGCCTGGAGGTGTACGCGAGCTGAGCCGAGGTGGGCGGCCGCCGGACGCCGACCGGCGGCCGACACCCACCAGGCGAGTGGGCGCAGCGCCATTGCCTTCGGCCGCGACTGCCGCGACCCTCCTCGCTGAGCTGCGTGTACCGAGCACGCTGTATTGCTCGGTCCTGCTTCAATGATGCTCATGACGCTTGATCCGACGATTGTTGTTGGCATAATCGCAGCGGCCACGGCGTTGGTGGGCTATCTCCTCAACAGCGCTGCAACAAGGCGCGGGGAAAGAGCTCAGCGATACGCGGAAGCGCTAGAAATGGTCGAGCACTACAGGCAGTTGCCCTACACTTTCTTGCGATTGCATGACGGTACCCCCGAGACTCGGACCAAGCTCGCAGAGATGCTCGGTGAGACGCAGAAATCACTGTCTTTCTATCGCCGCTGGCTCACGCTAGAGTCCGCCGAGATTGGCGCCGCTTATGACAATCTGGTCGACAAGGTGCGCGAAAGGAACAGTGAATTCAGGAAGGATGCATTGTCCAGGCCGGCCCCGGCCGCTGATATCGACATCGAGGCCGGGTACTTGTACACCTTTGATGACAGGGCGGAGCGGCTGGCATGTATCCGCCTGATGCGGAAGCACCTGGGCCTCCTCAGGAACCTGCTGTAGCAGTCCCCGATCATTACGAACCTGCGGATGTGGGCGCAGACCGAGGAACGGGTAGGGCTAGCGGCGGGCCGAGGTGGATAGGGGCGGCCCAACCCAAGTGGAGCCTCATAGAATTTCCGTGTGGGTACCTACTCAGAGCTAGCTGCGGCAGTCTCGCAGCGTCACCTGCGGAGCTACCTACCCCGTCGGTGGCTGCACGTACAGGCCGTGGCGGCCAAGGCGGAGCAGCTTGCGTACCTGGTCGGAGACGATGCAGACCTGCTGGTCGCGGCTGCCTGGCTCCACGACATCGGATACTCCCTAGCTGTCGCCGATACGGGCTTGCACTCGCTGGACGGCGCGCGCTGGCTTCGGCGTCGAGGCTTCGATGCTCGAGTCGCTGCTCTGGTTGCCCATCACTCCTGCGCCGCGTACGAAGCAGACGAGCGCGGTCTGGGTCAGGCTTTGGCCAGCGAGTTTCCCCGTGAGGAGACGGCCACCTCGGACGCACTCTGGTACGCGGACATGACGACCGGTCCAGACGGTCAGGACTTGACCGTCGATGAGAGGTTGGAGGAGATCCGAGAGCGCTACGGCCCGGACGACGTGGTGACTCGGTTCTGGCACAAAGCGGAGCCGGCGCTTCAAGACGCGATACGCAGGACCAAACTACGCATGTCAGCTCAGCAGAGGTAGGGCTCGGGACTCCACTGAAATCCATGGTCGACCCGAAGCCGCATGGAGGGATGGATCGAAAGGTGGTCCAGATGGTCTTGCGCCACCCAACGCACTGACGATGACTCATCGCTGGTCGTCGGGTCGCCCGACAGGTAGCGGCCTCGGAAGCAGATCGAGAACTGCTGCCGGACCTCGCCGTCGCTGTACTGCACCACATGGTTCGGATTGCTGTAGACCCCTACCAGCCCGGCTACCTCGATCTCGACGCCTGTCTCCTCACGCGTCTCCCGTACGGCCGTCTCGGTGATGTACTCGCCGAAGTCCTGTGCGCCGCCGGGGAGTGCCCACAGATCGTTGTCGGAGCGTTGGATGAGGAGCACGCGCCCCTGGTCATCCTGGACGAAGACGGTCACAGCTACGACGATGCTGTTCGGCTTCGGGGCGCTTGGGTTGTTGAAGTGCTCGATCCGGGCCATGCCGTCAACCTTCCACTGGACGGATCAGTGCTCGGGCCAGACGGCCCGCTTCTTGCCGAGGACGCGGTTGAAGCTGGCGACGTAGCTGTCAAACAGATCCCCGCCGCCAAGGCGGCGCAGGTGCAGCACCGGCGCGTATGCAGCCGGGGTGCCGTACAGGTGAGTGTTGATCAGCATCTCGTCGTCGAAGCGGTAGATGGAGTTGTAGAGGATCGTGTCGTGGTAGTAGATCCCAACGTTGTCCAGGTCCCGAAGATCTTTGTAGAAGGCCAACGCGTTCAGGATCTTGTTGGACATGGCTGGGCCGATGCCCTCGGCATCTCCACGCTCGGCGATGTGCTCGCCCTCCGGGTCGCCGAACAGCAACTCCACCTGCGCCCCGGCCAACGCCTTCTCCCGAAGCGTCGGGATCCAGCGGTGGTTGAACTCCGGCAGGAACAGGCCTCCGTAGACCAGGACGCCGACCTGTCGGGTGGCGTGCTCCAGGAGTCGCTGCCAGAGGTCGGTGGGGACGGCACCGCGACGCGGGTAGATGTGGACTAGTTCCGACTGGCTGATCTGCACGGCCCGCTGCGTCGGAAGTGCGTCCGGCCAGAGGTACGCCTCACTCTCGTTGAGCAGCTCCGCGATGGAGTGGCGATAGCGCGGGTACGGGTTGCGGGTCTGCGTCACCCACCGCTCGACAGTCTTCGGGTCGACACCGAGCTTGTCGGCCAGCGTCGACGCCGTCAGGCCTTTCTTGAGCATCCCGTGGCGAAGACGGTCGTTCGGCATCACACCTCCTGCTCACCGGGGTCCGAGGACGACATTGGGACGACTCAACCTAGCAAGGACGTCCCCACTCGTCCGTAACTCGCGGTGAAGTTGTCACTACCAATTCGCAGAGCCTGGTTCTGCAGGACCTGTCGTCCAGACAGGACAATCGTGCGCCGGTTGACGGAGGTGGGAATGTAGGGCGACGAGGCGGCGAGCAAGAGCGAGCAGGCTGAGGCGGCCGAGCGGGAGGCCGCCAAGCAGCGCCTCCTCGCGCAGGCGGAGGCAGACCGCGTACCGGTGGAGGACACGACTCGCGCGGTCCCGGATCGGCGGTGGCGGCGTGACCAGCGATGACCTGCCGATCGGCCGCCGGGTCGCGCGCTGGCGGGTACGGCGCTCGATGACGCAGCAGCAGCTCGCGGATCGTATATGTCGGTCGAAGAGTTGGGTCGACAAGGTCGAGCGGGGTGTGCGCGCCCTGGACCGGTACTCGGTGATCCAGGAGTTGGCCGAGGTGCTGCGGGTCAACCCCGAGGTGCTGCTCAGCCAGCGGCCGCAGCGCACACCGATCGGCACTGTCGAGGGGGTGGACGACATCCGGGCCGCTCTTGCGCGCTACGACACCTCGCAGGCGTCAGAGCGGACGACGGAAGAGGCGAATAGGCAGGTCGGATACGCCTGGTTGACCTATCAGCACGCGGACTACGCCCAGTTGGTGCGGACGTTGCCGGGCCTGCTCGACGCCGTCCAGGGCTCGCGGTCGCCGGAGTTGCTGGTGCAGGCGTACCGGATCACCTCGTCGTTGCTGGTCAAGCTCGGTGCGGCCGACCTCGGCTGGCTGGCCGCCGATCGAGCAAGGGCCGCCGCCGGTGACGATCCGCTGTTGTCGGCGGCAGCGGTCGTGTCGATCGCCCAGGCGCTCCGGGCGCAAAACCGAGACCACCTGGCGTTGGCCGCGCTGCTCCCCGCCGCCAACCGCGCCCTTCCACCCTCAACCCACTCCGGTGATCAAGAGGTTAGCGGGACTTTTGTAGATCAAATTTCCCGCAAACCTCTTGATCACCGGGGTCAGACCGATCGCCGGGACCAGGCTGTGGGTGGGACGTTGCTGGTGCAGGCCGCCCTGGCCGCTGCCGGGTGTGGTGAGCACCGCCGTGCTGGCGAGCTGATCGACCGGGCCGCTGGCATCGCCGCAAACCTTCGGGGGTACGACGATCCGCACCGCACCAGCTTCGGGCCGGTTGCCGTCGAGTTGGCCCGGGTGCTGCTGGCGGCGCAACGAGACGATGCCGCCGAGGCAGTGCGTCGGCACTCGACAGTGGTGCGGCGGGAGGGGTGGCGGCGTTTGCCGGCCGAGTATCGGGACGCGTACCTGCTCGACGTCGCGCGGACGTACCTCAGGCTGGGTGACCTGCGCGGGGCCGCCCGCGCCCTCGTCGACGCGGACCACGTCGCGCCGGCCGAGGTCCGGTGCCGGCCGTTGGTGCGTACCGTGATCGCCGAGATTGCCCGCGCGCAGCCGACACCGGCCGGCGTCGCGCGACTGGCGGCGGTGGTCGGCCTTACCCGCTGACCGGCCGCACCGGAAAGCAGGGCGGTATGGCTACCACGGCCAGTGCTTGGCGAGGTTGGTCGGGTCGTCGCCCGGCGACACCACGAACGCGCAGGTGCCGCTGTCGTCGAACAACAGCAACGGCCCGGCCCGCGATGCCAGCGCCACCGACGCGCTCAGAACGGCGAGGCCCGATGGCTTGCGGAATCCGATGTCGGTCACAGCCTGGTTCAACGCCACCGGCTCGTCGCGGGTGGCACCATCGACGCCCAGCGTGACCTCTCCCAGGTCCAGGCCACCCGTTGACGCGCACCTGGCGGGGTTCGGGCAGCCGGGGAGGTCGACGACCGGTTCATGCCCCGTGACCTGGAACCACGGAGTGCCGTGACAGCCAGCCTCCCGAAACGCCGACAGGACCTGTTCCACTGTCGGCAGCTGACGGACTGGTGGTGGCTCCTCGGGCAGACCAAAGGAAGACTCGGCGCCGGCCGCCCACTCGAGTCCACCATTCTCGGCTGCCTGATGCAGGGGCGTCACCACCAAGAACCAACCCACAGCACGCATCGTGCCACCCCGACGTCCGGACAGGACGTGAGGCGGACCAGTTTGAGGCGGCTGCCTCGCTGGCGGGCACCCACGTAACCAGATGGACGGGCCGGTTGGGCAACGGGCAGCATCGCGTGGTGCACATCGCGACGGACGGGGAAGCCGTCGACATCATCACCGCTGCCGACCACTGGCAGTCCTCCTGGTATCCGCCGTCGAACCCTCCCGCGGGCACTCCACACGGATCGACCGGGGTCTGCGTGGTCGCTGGTCAGGTGATCCTGGTCAGCGATGACGGCAAGCACTGGCAGTTCCCGGGCGGACGCCCGGAGGCCGACGAGGACTGGTCCGGCACCCTGGCCCGTGAGGTGAGCGAGGAGGCGTGCGCGACGGTGCTCGGCTGTCGATTGCTGGGCTTCAGCCGTGGGGTGTGCAGGAGAGGGTCAGAGCAGGGTCTCGTGCTCGTGCGGGCGCTGTGGCGCGCCGAGGTCCGCCTGGATGCGTGGATGCCCGAGCACGAGATGGTCGAGCGCCGTCTCGTCCCTCCGGAAGGCGTGTGGGACGCGGTGACTATTCCGACCGGCTGGGAGCCTATTTTCCGCCGTATCCTGGTCGAGGCAGATATCCCAGTTGGCCAATCGCCGAGAGGCGGACCGATGCACCCCTGACTGCGCCCGAGTTGGCTGGCGACAGCATCTCCGTTGGTCCTGGTAGGGTTGGCGTGGGAACCAATGTTTAGGAGCTTTCGGCTCCGAAGGGATCGAGTCTTCGATCCTCCAGCGAGTCTCAGACTCGCCTCGCAGGATTTCCGCCAGGCGCACATTCGTGCCACGGCCCCTGCGAAGCCTCTTCGTAGTGGGCCTGCCTGGCCCTACGAGCCGAGGGGCTCCCCATGACCGCCGCCGTCAGCTACGCCGACGAGGCCGCGATCCGCGCTCACTACCAGCACATGCTCGACAGTTGGGGCGATTCATCCGCCTACGCCGAATGCTTCACCCCCGACGCCGACTACATCATCGCGAACGGGATGATCGAGCACGGCTGGCAGGAGATCGTCGACGGCCACGACATCATCTTCTCGGCGTGGGCACGCAACAGCCGTTTGGTCGGTCGGATCGAGAGCATCCGCTTCATCACCAGCGAGGTGGCGTTGCTGATCGCGCACGGGCACATCGAATACCTGGACAACCGTTCCAGCGACGGCAACAAGCGCACCGTGTACTCGCTGGTGGCCCAGCGATTCGAGGGCCGCTGGCTGTTTGCCGCGTACCAGAACACACCGCTGGCCGGTCACTGACCGCCCCGCCCCACTGCCCCGGTGATCATGGAGTTGGCGGGCCTTGTGTAGATCAAATCGTCCGTCAACCTCATGATCGACGGGGCGGGGCGGGGCGGGGCGGGGCTCGGCTGGGCGACGGTGGCGGTCTTAACCGTTGACCGAGGCGCGCTGGCGGAAGTCCTCCGCGGGGTCGATGGTGCGCACCGGGTCGGGCACCGGGCCGCGTCGCCGCCACTCGCGCGGGTAGCCCAGCGAGACCTCCTCGAACCGCACCCCGTCATAAAACGTGGTGCGGGGGATGTGCAGGTGCCCGTAGACCATCGTGGCCGCACCGAAGCGCAGGTGCCAGTCGCGGGTGCGGACGGTGCCGCACCACTGGGCGAACTCCGGGTACCACAGGATGTCGGTCGGCTCGCGCACCAGCGGGTAGTGGTTGACGAGCACGGTCGGCAGGGTCGGGTCGAGTGCGGCCAACCGGCGTTCGGTCTCGGTGATCCGGGCGTCGCACCACGCCTCCCGGCTCGGGTACGGGTCGGGGTGCAGCAGCGCCTCGTCCCTGCACACCACCCCGGCCCGGTACGCCAGACCCAGTGACTCCTGCTTGGTGCTCGCCCCGGGCACCCGGAACGTGTAGTCGTAGAGCACGAAGAGGGGGGCGATCGTGGCCGGGCCGCCCACGCCGTCCCAGACCGGGTACGGATCCTCCGGGGTGACAACGCCCAGCCCACGGCACATGCGGACCAGTGCCTCGTAGCGCGCCACGCCGCGCAGCTGCACCGGGTCTTTGGGTGGCGTCCACAACTCGTGGTTGCCCGGCGCCCAGACGACAGTCGCGAACCGGGTGCTCAGCAGCGCCAGTGCCCACTCGATGTCCTCGTACCGTTCGGCCACGTCGCCGGCGACGAGCAACCAGTCGCCGTCGTGGTCCGGGTGTAGCTCCTGGACGAACGAGCGGTTCTCCGGGTGGGCGATGTGCAGGTCGCTGACGGCCCGCAGCCGCGGAGATGGGCTCACCCCTTCGAGGCTAGGCGTCGCGGCCCGATCCGAACAGGCCCTGTCCGGCGTTCCTGGGCGAGTCCCGTCGCCGGCATATCCGCCGACTCGGCGGGAAAGCCGCGACGTCCGACAGCCCGAGACCGGAGCAGGAGACAAACATGCCTTTCATCACCGTGGGTACGGAAAACTCCGCGCCCATCGACCTGTACTACGAGGATCACGGTTCCGGTAAGCCGGTCGTGCTGATCGCGGGTTTCCCGTTCAACGGGGCAACCTTCGAGAAGGCGACAAACGCGCTACTGAACGCCGGATACCGGACGATCACCTACGATCGGCGCGGCTACGGCAACTCGGCCCAGCCGACCTTCGGCTACGACTACAACACGTTCGCGGCCGACCTGGACGTGTTGATGACCGAGTTGGACCTGAAGGACGCGACCCTGGTCGGTCACTCGATGGGCACCGGCGAGGTCGTCCGCTACCTGGCCAACTACGGCTCCCAGCGAGTGAGTCGCGGTGTGCTGCTCAGCCCGCTGCAACCGATGCTGGCCAAGGCGAAGGACAACCCGGAGGGTGTCGACACGAGCCTCTTCCAGGGATTCCAGCAGGCCATCATCAAGGACCGCTACGCCTACCTGACCCAGTTCTGCGACGCGTTCTTCAACTACAGCGAGAACAAGGGCAAGCTGGTCAGCGAGGACGCGTACCGGGGGCACTGGCAGATCGGCGCGATGGCCTCGGCCAGGGCCACCCACGACAGCGTGACCGCCTGGCAGGAGGACTTCCGTCAGGACCTGCCGAAGATCGACGTGCCGATCTTGATCATGCAGGGTGACAAGGACAACGTGCTGCCCTACCCGGTGACCGGTCAGCGGCTCGGGCCGATGATGCCGACCGCCAACCTGATCACGATGAAGGGCGCGCCGCACGGCATTCCGTGGACCCACGCCGACGAGGTCAACAAGGCGATCATGGACTTCATGAAGCAGCCGGCCAAGGCTCGCGCCTGACCCGTACCGGTAGCCGATCGGACGCCCGCGCCTTGCGGCGCCGCGGCACCCGGCCCACGGTTCGCACCGGGGCCGGGTGCCGCCGTCGGTCAGGGTCGGCGGGCCACCACCGCGCCGTTGGCACCGGGGGCGTCGAACGGCACGGTACGCACGTCGACGAAACCGGCGTCGGCGAGCCAGGCCATGTACTCCGCGCCCGAGTAGTTCCGGCCGCCCTCGGTCTCGACAAGCATGTTCATGCCCATCAGCGCCGCCTCCGGCGGACCGGTGCGCTCGTCGTTGAGCAGCAGCTCACACACGACGATCGCCCCACCGGGCGGCAGCGCCGCGTGGCAGCGGGCCAGCAGCGCCCGGTTGGTGGGCTCGTCCCAGTCGTGCAGGATCATGCTGAGCAGGATGACGTCGTGCCCGCCCGGCAGCGCCGGGTCGACGAGGAAGTCCCCGGCGACCGCGTCGATCCGCCCGGTCAGACCGGCCTCCGCGATCCGCTCCCGCGCCCGTACACAGACGTGCGGCAGGTCCAGCACCGTGGCCCGCAGGTCGGGCAGGCGGCGGCAGAACTCGATCGGGAACGCCCCCGCCCCGCCGCCCACGTCGAGCAACCGGCGATGCGCGGAGAAGTCGTACGCGTCGGCCAACGCGCTGGCGGTGAAGCTGGACGTGGAGAACATCGCGTCCCAGAACTGCGCCAGCATCGCCGGGTCCTCGGTGTCGAACATCGACTGCTGGGACTCCGGGTCCCAGGTCAACGGCCGATCCGTGCGCAGGGCCTCGCCGATGCGGTGCCAGGGCAGGTAGGTGCGCAGGTCCGAGTAGCGCACCTGCGCGCCGAAGTAGTACGGGCGGCCTTCGACCAGGAACTGCTCGGCCAACTCGGTGTTGCGGTAGCCGTCGCCGGCCTTCTCCAACAGGCCGAGCGAGGCGGTGGCGGCCAGGAACAGGTCCGCGGGCCGGTCGGGCAGCCCGAACTCGGCGGCGACCTCGTCGACAGTCATCGTCCGACCGCCGGCCAACCTGGTGAACAGGCCGAGTTCGACGCCGACCGCGAGGGTCTTGAACCCCCAGACACCGGCCACCAGGCGCATGAGGGGAGTGGGAGTGGTCACGGAAACATCAGATCATAGGTTGTCGAAGTCCACGACGGTCGATTTCACGCCCGGATGAGGGTCACCAGTCCGGCCGCGACCAGCACGCCGGCCCAGAGCCGATCCACGTTGAACCACGCCCGACGCAGCACCCCGACCCCGAGCACCTGGTAGACCAGCACCGCCACGACCAGGGCCGTGGCGAGCATGGCAACGGTGTGCACCCCCGCCGCCGCGAGCCCGGACAGCGCGCCCACCGGCGCGGCGGCCAGGTGCCCGGAATGACTCCCGGACACCGGCGCGGTCACCAGCAGCGGCAACAGCATCAGGCCCGCGCCGTGCGCCGACGACATGAGGAACGACCAGCCGGCGAGCTGGGCGGGGGACAACCGCATCCCCGCCCAGCGGAAGTGCCGTTCGGAGAGCAGCCGCCACAACCCGAACCCGACGAGCAGCAGACCACCGACCACCGCCACGGCGGTGCTCGCCGTCACCGACCGGGTCGCGCTGACCAGCGCCGCGACGATGGCCACCGAGGCGAGATGCCCCGCCGCGATCGGTGGCAGCGACCGCAGCAGGGCCGCCCGGCTGCGTTCCTGCAGGCCCCGGGCCACCGCGAAGAGCCAACCCATCGCCGGGTTCAGACCGTGGAACGCGCCGAGCGCGACGAGCGTCACCCAGGTGGCGACGGTCACGGGAAGCAGTACGAGTCGGAGGACGCGTCCCCGCCCTGCAACCGGGTCTGGTGCACCCGCAGCCCGCGGAACTCCTCCCCGTGCGGGAAGAACCGCTCGTCGGGGGTGAGCCCGCCGGCGTCGGTGTCGACGTCGAGCTTCGCCAACCAGGCACCCACCCCGTCGGGGTAGAACTGGTCGTCCCACGCGCCGTAGAGGGAGTTGCTGACGTAGACCCGGCGGCCGTCCCGGCTGACCTCGACCATCTGCGGCCCACCCGCGAGGGCCTCGTTGGGCGCGGACGGGTGTGCGGTGCGACGCACGATCCCACCGAGGTGCACCGAGCCGGTCTGTACGGGGTGCAGCGGGTCGCTGACGTCGTACTGGCGCAGCTCTCCGGTGCCCCAGCAGGAGACGTAGAGGAACCGGTCGTCGACCGACAGGTCGATGTCGGTCACCAGTGGCGGCACCGCGCCGAACGGCTTGAGCAGGTCGGGCAGATCCGCCGGGTCGGCTGGCTCGGCCGGGATGTCGATCACCTTGGTGACCGCCCAGGCGTCCCCGTCGGAGTGCCACAGCCAGACCGAGGCGGACAGGTCCTCGACACTGATCACCACGCCGACGAACCCGTACGACTTCGTCGGGTCGTGCGCCGGGCGCAGCTCCAACGGCATCTGGTATGCCTCGCCCAGGTCGACGCGCTGCACGTGTCGACGCTTCGCGAGATCCCAGAAGTGGATCGCGTGGCCGTAGCGCCGGCCCAGCAGCAACTCACCGATGATGCCGTCCTCGATCATCGACGGGGTGCCCCACTCGCTGGTGACCAGCACGTCCTGCGTGAGGTGCCACCACACGTCGTACGCCAGGAACTGTGGACCCCGGTCGGACTCCCACGCTCCGCGTACCTCGAACGTGGTGTGGTCGAGGATGGCGATGCCGCCCGGCCCCTCCGCGCCGTCCGCGCCGCCGAGGGCGGAGAGGTAGATGCCGTCCGGGCCACAGTGCACGGTGTGCGGGCGCGAGTAGCCGGCCTTCTTCGCCAACTCCTCCGCCTCGATCACCTTGACCACCTGCGGCTGCCGCGGGTCGGGCTGCGTGTCGAGCACGTGGATGCGCGACGACCGCAGGCCGGGCACGATCAGGTAGCGCCGCTCCACGTGCGGGTGCGGGGCGGTCGGGCAGAGCGCGCTGCTGCACGCGTTCCACCCGAAGTGGTGCAGTTCGTCGCCGAGGTGCGGCAGGTCCGTCCAGCCGACCACGGTGCCGTAGGCGGGGGAGTCGGGATCGGTGTCCAGCACCACGATGGCGTCCGGACGGCTGGCCGTCCGGTCGAAGGCCGCCACGTAGGCGAGCTTCTCCGCCGGCGCGGTCGCCGCCTCCGAAGGGGAGGGGTAGAAGGTGGGATCGGGGGTCCAGCGGGTCATCGGATCTCCGCTCGTCAGGTGGTGGGAACGCCGAGTCGGTCGAGCAGGTGCCGGCGCAGCACGCCGAAGGCCGGATCGTCCGGCGTACGGGTGGGGGCCAGTTCGACGGGCAGGCCCGCGGCGATGCGGCCCTCGTCGAGGAGCAGGATCCGGTCGGCGAGCAACAGGGCTTCCTCCACGTCGTGGGTGACCAGCAGGGCGGCGAAGCCGTGCTCGGCGCGCAGCCGACGCAGCAGGACCTGCATCCGCAGTCGGGTCAGCGCGTCCAGGGCGCCGAACGGCTCGTCGAGTAGCAGCAGGTCCGGTTCGCGGACCAGGGCCCGCGCGACGGCCACCCGTTGCGCCTGCCCACCGGACAGCTCGGCCGGCCAGGCGCGATCCCGTTCGGCGAGCCCGACCTCGGCCAGCGCGCGCTGGATCCGACCGGTGGTGTCCGCGCCGGACAGCCCGAGCCCGACGTTGGGCGCCACCCGTTTCCAGGGCAGCAACCGGTGCTCCTGGAAGACCACGGCGGCGGTGCCGTGCACGACGATGTCGCCGGTGGCCTCGCCGTCGAGCCCGGCGAGAATCCGCAGGAGGGTGCTCTTGCCGGAGCCACTGCCCCCCAGTAGGGCCACCACCTCGCCCCGCGCGATGGTCAGGTCGACTCCGGCCAACACGACAGTCGGCCCGAACGCCCGGTGCACCGCGTGCGCGGTCAACACCGGCGTCGTACCGGTCAGGTGGCCCGCAGTCCGCGACGCCATGTCAACATCCTCCTCTCCAGGACCCGCAACGCAAGGTCGGATATCAGCCCGAGCAGGGCGTAGACGAGCAGGCCGAGCACCACCACGTCGGTCTGGCTGAACTCCCTCGCCTCCATCATCAGAAAGCCGATTCCCGTCTGGGCGTTGACCTGTTCACCGACGACCAGGCTGAGCCAGGCCGCCCCGATCGCCAGGCGCAGGCCGAGGAAGAGCGACGGCAGCGCCCCGGGCAGCACCACGTGCCGCAGCCGGGCGGCCTGCCCCAACCCACAGGTACGGGCGGCCTCCACCAGCCGTTCGTCGATGTCGCGGATGCCGGCGTAGGTGTTGAAGTAGATGGGGAAGAACGCCCCCAGGGCCACCAGGCTGATCTTGAGTGACTCACCGATGCCGACCCAGATGATCAGCAGCGGGACCAGGCCCAGGTGCGGCAGCATCCGGGCCATCTGCACAGGTGGGTCGACCAGGTCGTCGCCGAGGCGCAGCAGCCCCGCCACCGTGCCCAGGACCAGCGCCAGGACGCCGCCGATCAGCAGCCCCGCCCCGGCGCGGGTGAGCGAGTCCAGCAGGTGCACGAGAAGCGTCCCGTCCCGGGTCAGCCGCCAGCCGGTGGCCAGGACGTCACTGGGCGCGGGCAGCTTCTCCGGTGCCAGCAACCCGGTCCGGGCGGCCAACTCCCAGCCCAGGACCAGGACCACCGGGCTGATCAGCCGCCGGTAGCGCCGAGTCGATCTCGGGCGCCGAGGCGTGACGGGCGCGGCGGTCACGACCTCGGCGGGAGGCTCGGCGAGCGTCGTCCGGCTCACTGGAAGACCGCGCTGAACCGGTCGTCGACCCGGGATCGCAGGTCGACCGGCCCCGGAATGAGCTCCAGGGCGATGAAGCTGTCGGTGATCGCCTGGAGCTCGTCGCCGATGGCCGGGGTCACCGGGGCGAGGGGCCGGGCGCTGCGGGCCAGGGCGCGGGTGGTGACGTCCTGCGGGATCTTCAGCTCCGGCGCGAGGGTGCTGGCCCGCTCGTCGGGGTGGGCGATGCCCCAGTCGGTCACCTCGCGGTAGCGCTGGAGGAACGCCCGGACGTCGTCCGACCGCTTCGAGACCGCGTCCGGGGCGGCCAGGACGTACTCGCGGTTGCTGGCCAGACCTGTCGCGTCCGCGAGCACCTGGACCCCCGGTTGCTCGGCCAGCGCGAAGTACGGGTCCCAGATCACCCAGGCGTCGACCTGGCCGCCGTCGAAGGCGGGTCGCCCCTCCGCCGGCTTGAGGTACTTGACCTGGATGTCCTTCAAGGTCATGTTGTTCGCCTTGAGGAGCTGGACCAGCAGCCAGTGCACGTTTGACCCCTTGTTCAGGGCCACCGTCCTGCCCTTCAGGTCAGCGAAGGTGCGGTAGCCGCGGTCGGCCTTGACGAGCACGGCCTCGCCCTGCGGGATCGGCGCCGAGGTCCCGATGACGGAGAACGGGATCTTCCCGGCGGCGGCGAAGACCGGTGGCGCCTCGCCGACCTGTCCGATGTCGATGGACCCGGCCTTGAGGGCCTCGGTGAGCGCCGGACCACTCTCGAACAGCGACCACTCCACGTCCGGCGCGGCGCCGCGCGCCTTGACCAGGCTGAGGCCACCGAAGCGCTGGTACCCGATCCGGAGCTTGCCCCCGCCTTCCCCGGCGTCGGCGGAGCCGCCGCAGGCGCTCAGGGCGGCCGTGGCGAGCAGGGCCACGGTCGTCAGCGCGGCGGTGACCAGGCGACGGTGGTGCGGGGGACGGCGGACCGAGGGGGTACGCATGGCGGCTCCTTGGGGTGGGCAGGTGTGCCGGGCCGCGTCGACCGGCGTGAGTGCGTGGGCGGTAGCCTACTAACCCGATAGGTTTTATGGGTAGGCTGTCGGCGCGATCGTCCCACCCCTCAGGAGGTGCCCGCCGCAGCGCGTGCGCCGTCCGTCCCCGTTGGAGGAAAGAGCCGCCATGACCCTCACCTTCCACTGGTTCCTGCCCACCAACGGCGACAGCCGGGACATCGTCGGTGGTGGACACGGCGTACCGACCGGCGCCGCCGGAGGATCCCGACCGGCCAGCGTGGCGTACCTGGGACAGATCGCCCGCACCGCCGAACAACTCGGTTTCGTCGGCGCGCTCACCCCGACGGGCGCCTGGTGTGAGGATGCCTGGCTGAGCACGGCGATGCTGACCGAGGTGACCGAGCGGCTCAAGTTCCTGGTCGCCTTCCGACCCGGCCTGACCTCACCCACGCTCGCCGCCCAGATGGCCTCGACCTTCCAACGGCTGTCCCGGGGCCGGCTGCTGCTCAACGTGGTCACCGGCGGCGAGTCGCAGGAACAGCGGGCCTACGGTGACTTCCTGAACAAGGACGCCCGGTACGCACGGGCCGACGAGTTCCTGCACGTGGTGCGCGCGCTGTGGCGCGGCGAGACGGTCGACCACGCCGGCACCCACGTACGCGTCGAGCAGGCGCGGCTGCACCGCCTGCCCGACCCGGTCCCGCCGGTCTACTTCGGTGGCTCGTCCGCAGCCGCGCTGCCGGTGGCGGTGCGGCACAGCGACGTCTACCTGACCTGGGGTGAACCCCCGGCGCTGGTCGCCGACAAACTGGCGCGGGTCCGGGCGCTGGCCGCCGACGCCGGGCGCGAGGTGCGCTTCGGCATCCGGCTGCACGTCATCGCCCGGGACACCGCCGAGCAGGCCTGGGCGCAGGCCCACCGGCTGCTCGACGGCATCGCCGAGGCTGACATCCGGGCTGTGCAGGACGGGCTGCGCCGCAGCGAGTCCGAGGGGCAGCGCCGGATGCTCGACCTGCACGGCGGCTCCCGCGACGGCCTGGAGGTCGCGCCCAACCTGTGGGCCGGGGTCGGGCTGGTCCGTGGCGGGGCCGGCACCGCGCTCGTGGGCAGCCACACCGAGATCGCCGACCGGATCGCCGAATACCACGCCCTCGGCATCGACGAGTTCATCCTCTCCGGCTATCCGCACCTGGAGGAGGCGTACTGGTTCGGTGAGGGCGTCCTGCCGATCCTGCGCGACCGCGGCCTGTGGCGACACCCCGACGGCCAGCCGGGGCCGGCGGACCACGTCGACGTTCCCTTCGCCGGGTCGGCGACGCCGCAGCCCGCCGGGGTCCGCTGACCGCCCGACCCGCGCCACAGCCGCTCACAGTGGCTGTTCGCCAACCCCGCACTGTCCCGTCGATCATGGAGTTGTGGTGGGTGACAAAGTGCCCGTATCACACCAAACCAGGCATCATAATTCCATGATCGACGGGGGCGGGCCGCCGCTCCTCCGCGATCTTGCGCTTTCTATCGCGACATATGAGGGCGTTCTCCTCATACCGGCGACCGAAACTGCAAGATCGGCGCTGGCTTACAGGTCCACCGCGTAGACCCGGACCTGGCGGCCGGTGTCCGGCTGCACGGTCTCGCGCTCCAGCGACATGCCCAGCTTGACCATCACCCGCGCGGACGCCTCGTTGCCGACGACGTGGATGCTGACCAGCCGCCGCAGGTCGAGCTCGGCACGAGTATGGGTGACAACGGCCTGGGCCGCCTCGGTGGCCAGGCCCCGACCCCAGTACGCGCGGCCGAGCCGCCAGCCGATCTCCACGGCCGGCATGATCTCGGGCAGGAAGGTCGGCACCGCCAGTCCGGTGAAACCGGCCAGCTCGCCGGTCTCTCTGATCTCCACCGCGTACAGGCCGAAGCCGTGCTCGTCCCAGTGCCGCTGATAGGTGGCTAGACGCTCCGCGGTCGCGGCCCGGTCCAGGGTGCGGCCGTCATGGATGTAGCGCATCACCTCGGGCTGCGCGTTGACGGCGGCGAACCCGTCCAGATCATCGCTTCGTAAGCGGCGCAACAGCAGCCGCGGGGTCAGGAGGGACGTGGCACCGGGGGAGCTTGTCAGGTCAGGCACGTCCCCTTCGTAGCATTTCCCCTGGACTGTTGCCTTGGTCGGTGGCGATCCTCTACGGTCTGCTCAGCGGTGGGCGGTGCGGTCCGCATCCGACCGGACACCGCCGGTTGCCCGTCGTTCGGGCCGGGGTGGTGGAGTCCCGGGTCGACCCGTCGGCGGCGGCTCGGCGGTCGTGTGACTCCAGCTCGTAATCCCGGGTGCGTTGCTGCCCGGCGTGGCTCACTGCGGAGCCGACGACGAGCGGGGCACGCTTACCCACCGGGAGAGCCCCGTGTTCCTCAGCCCGCACGAGCAGGACCGCCTGCTCGTCCACGTCGCGGCCGATGTCGCCCGCCGCCGCCGCGAGCGCGGCCTGCGCCTCAACTATCCCGAAGCCGTCGCGCTGATCACCGCGTTCCTGCTCGAAGGTGCCCGCGACGGCCGGTCGGTGGTCGACCTGATGTCGGCCGGCCGGACGGTGCTCGGCCGCGACGACGTCCAGGACGGCATCCCCGAGCTGCTGAGGGAGGTGCAGGTGGAGGCGACGTTCCCGGATGGCACCAAGCTGGTGACGGTGCACCACCCGATCCCGTGATCCCGGGGGAGATCCTGCCGGCCGCCGGCCCGGTCGAGATCAACGCGGGTCGCCCGGTGACCACCCTGCTCGTGGTGAACACCGCCGACCGACCGGTGCAGGTCGGTTCGCACTACCACTTCGCCGAGTGCAACCCGGCGCTGGCGTTCGACCGGGCCGCCGCGTGGGGGCAACGGCTCGGGGTGCCGGCGGGGACCTCGGTCCGCTTCGAGCCGGGCATCAGCCGCAGCGTCGACCTCGTCCCGTTCGGGGGAGCGCGCATCGTGCCGGGACTGCGCGGGGAGTGCGCCGGCCCGCTGGACGCGCCGGCCGACGGGTCCCCGGAGTGAGCGCCGTGCGGCGGGACCGCTACATCGACCTGTACGGACCCACCACCGGTGACCGGATCCGGCTGGCCGACACCAACCTGCTGATCGAGGTGGAGACCGACCACTGCGTCGGCGGCGACGAGGCGGTCTTCGGCGGCGGGAAGGTGATCCGCGAGTCGATGGGACAGTCCCGGGCGACCCGCGCCGAAGGCGCGCTGGACACCGTCATCACCGGCGCCGTGGTGCTCGACCACTGGGGTGTCGTCAAGGCCGACGTGGGGCTGCGCGACGGACGGATCGTGGCACTTGGCCGGGCCGGCAACCCGGACACCATGCCCGGCGTCCACCCCGACCTGGTCATCGGCCCGGCCACCGAGGTGATCGCCGGCAACGGGCGGATCCTCACCGCCGGCGCGGTGGACACCCACGTGCACTTCATCTGTCCGCAGATCGTCACCGAGGCGTTGGCCAGTGGCATCACCACGATGGTCGGCGGCGGCACCGGGCCGGCCGAGGGCACCCGCGCGACCACCGTCACGCCGAACGCCTGGCACCTGGCCCGGATGCACGAGGCCCTGGACACCCTGCCGGTCAACGTGTTGCTGCTCGGCAAGGGCAACACCGTCTCCACCGAGGCGCTATGGGAGCAGTTGCGGGCCGGCGCGGGCGGTTTCAAGCTGCACGAGGACTGGGGCACCACTCCGGCGGCGATCGACGCCTGCCTGCGGGTGGCGGACGCCTCCGGGGTCCAGGTGTCGATCCACACCGACACGCTCAACGAAGCTGGTTTCGTCGCCGACACCCTGCGCGCGATCGGCGGCCGGGCCATCCACTCGTACCACACCGAGGGGGCCGGCGGCGGGCACGCACCGGACATCATCACCGTGGCGAGTGAGCCGAACGTGTTGCCGTCGTCGACGAACCCGACCCGGCCGTACACCGCCAACACGCTCGCCGAACACCTGGACATGTTGATGGTCTGCCACCACCTCAACCCGTCCGTGCCGGAGGACCTGGCCTTCGCCGAGAGCCGGATCCGCCCGTCCACGATGGCCGCCGAGGACCTGCTGCACGACCTCGGCGCGATCTCCATCATCGGCTCCGACGCGCAGGCGATGGGCCGGGTCGGCGAGGTGATCATGCGAACCTGGCAGAGCGCCCACGTGATGAAGGACCGGGTCGGCGCACTGCCGGGCGACGGGGCCGCCGACAATCACCGAGCCCGACGGTACGTCGCGAAGTACACCATCTGCGCGGCGATGGCCAACGGGTTGGAGGACGAGGTCGGCTCGGTCGAGCCGGGCAAGCTCGCCGACCTGGTGCTCTGGGACCCGGCGTTCTTCGGCGTCCGACCGCACCTGGTCATCAAGGGCGGCATGATCGCGTACGCCCAGATGGGTGACGCCAACGCGTCCATCCCGACGCCGCAACCGATGTTGCCGCGGCCGATGTTCGGTGCGTACGGGGCGGCGGCGGCCGCGACCAGCGTGGCCTTCGTGGCGCCGGCGGCCCTGGACGCCGGGCTCCGCCTGGACGTACGACGCCGGGTGGTGCCGGTGCGTGACGTGCGGTCGCGGGGCAAGGCCGACCTGCCGGAGAACAACGCGATGCCCCGCATCGAGGTGGACCCGGACACCTTCACGGTCCGCATCGACGGGCAGGTGGTGGAGCCGGACCCGGTGACCCGGCTGCCGATGGCCCAGCGGTACTTCCTGTTCTGATGGCGACACCGAGCCTGCTGTTGCTGGTGGCCGACGGACGCTTTCCGGCCGGGGCGCACGCGCACTCCGGCGGCCTGGAGGCGGCCGTCGCCGCCGGGCGGGTCAAGGACCTGGCCACGTTGGAGGCGTTCCTGGCCGGACGGTTGGCCACCGCCGGCCTGGTCGGCGCGGCCTTCGCGGCGGCCGCACACCGGGCGGCGAAGCCCGGGGGCACCGACGTGGTCGAGGCCGCGGGTCCCGTCGACGTGGCCGACGCCGACGGGTCCGCGGCGGGCGGGTCGGCAGCCGCCGGGTCCGCCGCGCGGTCGCGCATGCTGGCCCAGCTCGACGTGGAGCTGGACGCCCGTACCGCGTCGCCGACATTGCGGACGATCTCCCGTCGGCAGGGTCGAGCGCTGCTGCGCGCCGGCCGGGCCATCTGGCCGGACGCGCCGTTCGGTGACCTACCCGCGACGTCCTGCGGCATACACCAGCCGCTGGTCCTGGGGCTGCTCTGCGCGGCGGCCGGGCTGTCCCGCGTCGACACCGCCACGATCGCCGCGTACGGGACGCTGACCGGAGCGGCCAGCGCCGGCGTACGCCTGCTCGGCCTCGACCCGTACCAGGTGCAGGCCCTGCTGGTCGGCCTGGCCGACGCCTGCGACCGCACGGCCGCCGACGCGGCGCGGGCCGCCGACGACCCACCGGAGCGGCTGCCCGCCGCGGCCGCTCCACTCGCCGACATCCATGCCGAAATCCATGCCACCTGGGAGGTGCGTCTCTTTGCGTCCTGACACCGTTGTGCCGAACGCTGTCCCCGCCACCGACTCGACCACGCAGCCGGTCACTCCACCCCACGACGAGACCGTCCCGCATACCCACCCAGAGCCGGGGGTGGACCCGCATCCGTCGCTGGCACCCGCGGATCGTGCCCTGCGGGTCGGCATCGGCGGCCCGGTCGGGTCCGGCAAGACGGCACTGGTGGCCGCGCTCTGCCGTGCCTTCGCGGGCGAGTTGCGGCTCGGCGTGGTGACCAACGACATCTACACGACCGAGGACGCCGACTTCCTCCGGCGGGCCGGAGTGCTCGACCCGGCGCGGATCCGCGCGGTGGAGACCGGGTGCTGCCCGCACACCGCGATTCGCGACGACATCGGCGCCAACCTGGACGCCATCGACGAACTGGCCGAGGCGGTCGGCCCGTTGGACCTGGTCCTGGTGGAGAGCGGCGGGGACAACCTGACCGCGACCTTCAGCCGGGGGCTGGTCGATCGGCAGATCTTCGTGGTCGACGTGGCGGGAGGGGACAAGGTGCCGCGCAAGGGCGGGCCGGGCGTCACCGCCGCCGACCTCCTCGTGATCAACAAAACCGACCTGGCGCCGATGGTGGGGGCCGACCTCGCCGTCATGGATCGCGACGCGCGGGCCCGGCGTGGCGACCTCCCGACCGTCTTCCTGTCCATCGTCGGTGACACCACGGCGAGTACGGTCGCCGCCTGGATCCGGCACGAGTTGGCCCACCATGCCACCGCGCACCCACGTGCCGTACCGGCCGTCGCGGTCTGATGCGGGCGTCCGCCCGACTGGTCGCTCGGGCCGACGGCCGGGGTGGGACCGTCCTGGTCGAGGTGCACGGCGAGACGCCGCTGCTGCTGCGCCAGACCCCGGCCGACCGTGGTGTCGCCACCGTGCACCTCGTCGGTGGGGCAGCCGGGCCGCTCGCCGGCGACGATCTGCGCCTGGACATCGAGGTGGGGCCGGGCGCGGCGGTCCGGGTGCACACCGTCGCCGCGTCGATCGCCCTGCCGGGCCGGCCGGGTGCCGTGTCCCGGATGGCGGTGCGGGCGGTGGTGCACGCCGGAGCCACGCTGCACTGGCTGCCCGAACAGCTGGTCGCGGCGGCCGGCTGCGCGCATCTCGCCGAATCCCGGATCGACCTGGCCGCCGGCGCGACTCTGCGCTGGCGTGACGAGCTGATCTGCGGCCGGTACGGCGAGGCGCCCGGCGGGGCCGTCGTGCACACCCAGGTCGACTACGGGGGCCGGCCGCTGTTGCGGCAGTCCCTCGCCGTGGGACCACAGGCATCCGGCTGGGCCGGGCCGGCGGTGCTCGACGGCGCGCCGGCCACCGGCTCACTGCTGGTGGTCGACCCGTCGCGACCCGCCGAGCCGGCGCACGTCCGGCCCGACGCGACCGTCGCCCGACTGCCACTGGCCGGCGGTCCGGCAACACTGTGGACCGCCACCGCCCCGGACGCACACACCCTGCGCGCCCACCTCACCGGCTAGCCGGAACGTGTGTCGGGTGCGAGGGTGGCGGGAAGGCCCCACCCGCGCCCGGCGGCAGCCAGACATCCCCAAGAGCCTGATGCCTGTGAGTCACCATGATGACGCACAGGCATCACGCTCTCCATGGTTCGGCCGTCGCGGTGCTGCCGATCGGCGGGTGTGCGGTCTCGTCCGTGCAAGCGGTCGGCCGTCGCCTGGTCCCGGATCACGGGCAGTACGGCAGGTGGGACTGGTGCGGCGAGAAGGCGGGTCAGCGGCGGGGGCGGCCCACGTCGGCGTGCTCGCGACGACGGGCCGGGTCGAGGCGGCCGACCAGGTCGTCGAGCTGGTGGATCAGTGGGGCCTCCGGCGAGACGCCCAGTTCCGCGAGGCTGGCCCGGATGCGCTGGTCGAGGCGGTCGTGCTCGCGGCGGCCCCGAGCGGTCAGGTACGCCCGGATCCGCCGACGGTCCAGCGGATCGATCCGGCGGAACACGAGGTTGCGGTCGACGAGCTGGTCGACGAGCTTGGTGAGGGTGCCCGGCGGCAGTGACGCCTCGGCCGACACCTCGCTCATCGGATGACCCTGGCCGTCGGCGAGCAGACAGAGCACCCGCCACGCCTCGATGGTCAGGGCGTCGTCGGCCAGGACAGCGCCCAGCCGGCGGGAGAGCAGCCGTTCGGCGCGGGTGAGCGAGCGCAGCAGGTCGGCTGGCGCCCCGGGCACGTCTGACATGAAACTCCCTGGTCCGGTGGCCCTGTCATCGTAGCGAGTCGTCCCGGTCCGTGGTGAGCGCTGGTCTTCCGCCCAGGGCCGGGCAATCATGTGCTCATGTCCGCGCCGGCACCGCCGTGGCTGACCGTCGACCGTGCCGTGGTCAGCATCGCGCTGGTCTACCCGATGCGCGGGCCGGCCGGCATGTTCGGCCCCACCTGCGAGCTCTGCGCGCAACTCGCGGTCGAGGAGATCAACAGCTGCGGCGGGGTGCTGGGTCGGGAGGTGCGGCTGGTGCCGGTCGACGGTGGCGCACCGCCGGCCGAGGTGGCCGCCGAGGTCGAGGCGTTGGTGTCGGTGGGGGCTGTGCAGGGGGTGACGGGGTGGCACATCTCCTCGGTGCGCCAGGCGTTGGCGCCCCGCGTCGCGCACCGGGTGCCCTACGTCTACACCGCACTCTACGAGGGCGGTGAACGTACCGAAGGGGTCTTCCTGACCAGCGAGACGCCGGATGCCCAACTGTGGCCCGCGATGCGGCTGCTCGCGGGTGAGCAGGGCGTGCGTCGCTGGTTCGTGGTCGGCAACGACTACGTGTGGCCGCGCCGCACGGCGCGGGCGGCCCAGCGGTACGCGCTGCGCGGCGGTGGACAGGTGGTGGGTCGGCACTTCCTGCCGTTGGACGCCCACGACTTCACCGAGGTGTTGCGCCGCATCGAGCACAGTGACGCGGACGCGGTGTTGATGCTGCTGGTCGGTGCGGACGCGGTGCGTTTCAACCGGGCGTTCGCCCGGTCCGGCCTGGATCAGCGCTGTCTGCGGCTGAGCACGCTGATGGACGAGAACATGCTGCTGGCCAGTGGTGCCGGCGCGACGCGGCGGCTGTACAGCACGGCGGGTTTCTTCGCCGGGCTGGTGACCCAGGAGAACCTCGACTTCCACGGTGAGTTCGCCCGCCGGTTCGGGGTGGAGGCGCCGCCGCTGGGCAGCCTGGGGGAATCCTGCTACGAGGGCGTCATGCTGCTGGCCGCGCTGATCGGTCAGGCCCGCACCCTGGACGTGCGGGCCATCGAGACGGCCGCCGACACGGTGGCCTACCACGGGCCACGTGGGCGGTTGCGGCTGCGCCAACGGCACGTGCGTCAGCGCATCTACCTGGCCGAGGCCGACGGGCTCGACTTCACCGTGCTCGCCCAGCTCTGAGACCAGGCGTTGCCGGCCGGCCCGGCCGGACCCTTGACAGCGCCACCCGATCCCGCCCTAAAATACTTCCTGCGTGAAGTATCTGGCCGGTGGGCCGGATGTCACCGCCGTGTCCCCACCGTCGACAGAATTGCCCGTCGACCATTGTGGCGGCACCTATTCCGCATCTTTCCGAACGGCCGGCACCGTTTCCTCCCCAACGGTGCCGGCCGTTCTTTGCGTGTGCCGGTCGTCCGCTCGGAAACAGTCAATTAAGGACTGGGAAACACCCGCGCAATCATGCCGGTCGACGCTTTCGGTGCCCATATCCGAGCCGGTGCCCGAAGCGGCGTCCACCCGTCGACCCCGGCATCGCCCACCTCAGCTCCATCGGACCGCACCGACCGTCCTTACGCCACTTGAGCGCACCGCAGGGAGAATAGATGTCATTATTCCGGGGCCGCCGCATCCTGGCGGGTGCCATGACCCTGGTCGCCGCGGCCGCGTTGACCGCGTGCGGCAGCAAGACCTCCGACGAGGGCGGCGCGACCGGCGTCACCGCCGATGTCTCCGGCGACACCGTCAAGGTCGGCCTGCTCAACTCGCTCTCCGGGACCATGGCGATCAGCGAGGTCACCGTCCGCGACTCCATCATGCTCGCCGTCGATGAGATCAACGCGGCCGGAGGCGTCCTCGGCAAGAAGATCCAGCCGGTCGGCGAGGACGGCGCCTCGGACTGGCCCACCTTCGCCGAGAAGGCGGAGAAGCTCATCTCCGAGGACCGGGTCGCGGCCGTCTTCGGCTGCTGGACGTCGGCCAGCCGCAAGGCGGTCAAGCCGGTGTTCGAGAAGAACAAGGCGCTGCTGTTCTATCCCGTGCAGTACGAGGGTCTGGAACAGTCGCCCTACATCTTCTACACCGGTGCGACGACAAACCAGCAGATTGTTCCCGGGCTCGACTACCTCAAGGCGCAGGGCGCGAAATCGGTCTATCTGGTCGGCAGCGACTACGTCTTTCCCCGCACCGCCAACAAAATCATCAAGGCGTACGCGGCCGCCAATGGGATGACCGTGTCCGGCGAGGACTACGCGCCGCTCGGATCCACCGAGTTCGGCACGATCGTGAACAAGGTCAAGTCGGCCGGAGCCGACGCCGTGTTCAACACCCTCAACGGTGACAGCAACGTGGCCTTCTTCAAGGAGTACAAGTCGGCCGGTCTGACCGCCGCCGCGATGCCTGTGGTGTCGGTGTCGATCGCCGAGGAGGAGGTCAAGGGGATCGGCACCCAGTACCTGGAGGGCCAGCTGACCGCCTGGAACTACTACCAGACCACGCCCGGGGCGGCGAACTCGAAGTTCGTGGCCGCGTACAAGGCCAAGTACGGCGCGGACAAGCCGACGAGCGACCCGATGGAGGCCGCCTACGTGGCGGTGCACCTGTGGAAGGCGATGGTCGAGAAGGCCGGCGCCTTCGACGTGGAGAAGGTCCGCGCCGCCTCCGGGGGGATCACCCTCGACGCGCCGGAGGGCATGGTCACGGTCGACGGCCCGACCCAGCACATCGCCAAGACCGCCCGGATCGGCAAGATCGGCGCGGACGGCCTGATCAGCGAGGTGTGGAACTCCGGCAAGCCGGTGCAGCCGGACCCGTACCTCAAGACCTACCCCTGGGCGAGCGGCCTGAGCTGACGATGCCGGCCCGGGCAGACCGCGTTGCCGCGCGGTCCGCCCGGGCCTCCCGACCAGCAGTACGGAGTACCCACCGTGACAGTCCTCTTCGGACAACTCTTCACCGGCATCAGCATCGGCGCGGTGCTGCTGCTCATCGCTCTCGGCCTGGCGCTGACCTTCGGCCAGATGAACGTGATCAACATGGCGCACGGTGAGTTCATCATGGCCGGCGCGTACACCACCTACGTCCTGCAACAGAGCATCACCGGGGCCGGCCTGTCACTAGTGGTCGCACTGCCGGTGGCGTTCGTGGTCGCCGGCACGATGGGCGTCCTACTGGAGATGCTGCTCATCCGCCGGCTCTACGCCCGACCCTTGGACACCCTGCTGGTCACCTGGGGTGTGTCGCTGATGCTGCAACAGTTGGCGCGCGACGTGTTCGGCAGCCCGAACGTGCAGACCCGCGCCCCCGAACTGCTCACCGGCAACGTGGCGCTGCCCGGAGGGCTGACCATTGCCAACAACCGGTTGTTCATCCTGGCCCTGGCGTTGGCCGCCGTCGCGGCGCTCACCCTGGCGTTACGGCTCACCCCGCTGGGCCGCCGCATTCGCGCCGTGGTGCAGAACCGCGACCTCGCCGCGGTGTCCGGCATCCCGACCGCCCGGGTCGACCGGACGACCTTCTTCGTCGGCTCCGGCCTGGCCGGGCTGGCCGGGGTGGCGCTGACCCTGCTCGGCCCGATCGGCCCGACCATGGGCACCAACCTGATCATCGACGCCTTCCTGGTCGTCGTGGTCGGCGGGATCGGCCAGCTCAAGGGCAGCGTGATCGTCGCCTTCGCCCTCGGCGTGCTCCAGGCCACCGGGGAGTACCTCACCACCCTCAGCGTCGCCAAGGTGATCGTGTTCGTGGCGATCGTCGCGTTCCTTCAGTGGCGGCCACAGGGCCTGTTCACCCTGCGGACCAGGAGCCTCGCATGACCGCCGTCACCCCCGCGCCCCCCAGCGCCGCCACCGGTCCGGAGGCCACCCGCCCCGCACCTCCGGCCCGGACCGGTGGTCGCTCGCGGCTACGGACCGCCGCCGGCTTCGCGTTCGGCGCGGCACTGCTGTTCGCCGTGGCGCCGCTGCTGCTGTCGGACTTCCGGCTGGCCCTGCTCGCCAAGTATCTCTGCGTCGCCATGGTGGCCGTCGGCATCGGGATCGCCTGGGGCCGGGGCGGGATGCTCACCCTCGGCCAGGGCGTCTTCTTCGGCCTCGGCGGCTACGCGATGGCCATGCACCTCAAGCTCGCCGACGCGGGTCCCGGTGGGATGCCCGACTTCATGCAACTGTACGGGCAGCTCGACGAACTGCCGCTGTGGTGGCGGCCGTTCGCCAGCCCGTGGTTCGCGCTGCCCGCGACGGTGCTGCTGCCGATGGCCGTCGCCTTCGGGCTCGGCTCGCTTGTCTTCCGCCGCCGAGTCCGGGGCGCGTACTTCGCCATCCTCAGCCAGGCGCTCGCGGCCGCCATGGTGATCCTGCTGATCGGACAGCAGGGCACCACAGGTGGCACCAACGGGTTGACCGACATCAAGGGTTTCTTCGGCTACAACCTCGACGACCCGGTCAACCAGCGAATGGTCTATTTCATCATCGCCGGCACGCTGCTGGCGTTGCTCGCGCTGGCCCGTCAACTCATCCAGAGTCGCTACGGTGAGCTGCTGGTGGCGGTCCGCGACGGTGAGGAGCGGGTCCGGTTCCTCGGCTACGACCCGGCGTCGGTCAAGCTCGTCGCGTACGTCGTGGCGGCCGGGATGGCGGGGCTGGCCGGGGCGCTGTTCGTGCCGGCGGTGGGCATCATCTCGCCCGCGCTGATCGGCATCGTCCCGTCGATCGAGTTCGTCATCGGCGTCGCGGTGGGCGGCCGGGCCACTCTGCTCGGCCCGGTGCTCGGCGCGGTGGCGGTGGCCTGGGCGCGTACCGCCCTGTCGGAGCGGTTCCCCGGCACCTGGACGTACCTGCAGGGGTTGCTCTTCGTGGTGGTGGTGGCGTTCCTTCCCGGTGGCCTGGCGTCGCTGTGGGCGCTGGCCCGCCGCCGGGAGGAGGGCGGCGGCGTGGCAGCGCGTCGGCGTGGGTGGTTACCGACGGGTCGACGACGCGCCGAGCGGGCGGAGGTGCCGGCGGCATGAGCGACGAGCGGCTGGACGGGTTGTCCGTCCGTGACGTGCGGGTCAGCTTCGACGGGTTCACCGCCGTCGACGGTGTCTCGTTGGAGGTGCCCGCCGGTGACATCCGGTTCCTGATCGGGCCGAACGGCGCCGGCAAGACCACCCTGGTCGACGCGATCACCGGCCTGGTCCGGGCCACCGGTTCGGTCCGCTTCGGCGAGCACGAGCTGCTGGGCCGTCCGGTGCACCGGATCAGCCGGTTGGGCATCGGGCGCACGTTCCAGACGTCGACGGTCTTCGAGGAGCTGTCGGTGTTGCAGAACCTCGACATCGCGGCGGGCGCCCGTCGTAGTTGGGCGACCCTGGCCCGTCGTCGGCGCGCCATTCCCGACGAGGTGGCCGCGGCGCTGG
Organism: Micromonospora sp. NPDC048905; assembly: GCF_040649655.1. Taxonomy (NCBI): domain Bacteria; kingdom Bacillati; phylum Actinomycetota; class Actinomycetes; order Micromonosporales; family Micromonosporaceae; genus Micromonospora; species Micromonospora sp. NPDC048905. The sequence continues at coordinate 90,311 of NZ_JBEZFV010000020.1, forward strand.
AGACCATCGGTCTGACCGGGCGGGCCGGGCACCTCGCCGGGACGCTCGCGCACGGCCAGAAGCAGTGGCTGGAGATCGGCATGCTGCTGGTGCAGGACGTCCGGTTGCTGCTGCTCGACGAGCCGGTCGCCGGGATGAGCCACGAGGAACGCGACGCCACCGGCGCCCTGCTGGAGGCGGTGAGCCGGGACCGCACGGTGGTGGTGATCGAGCACGACATGGACTTCCTGCGTCGGTTCGCGCGCACCGTCACGGTGTTGCACGCCGGTCGGGTGCTCAGCGAGGGCACGGTGGCGCAGGTCCAGGCGGACCCGCGCGTGCAGGAGGTCTACCTTGGCCACCCGGTCGACGCCGGGTCGGCCCCCACGATCCGGGAGGCATGATGCTGACGCTGCGCGGGGTGCACGCCGGGTACGGGCGCTCTCAGGTGCTGCACGGGGTCGACCTCGCCGTCCCGCCCGACGGGGTGGCCGCCGTGCTCGGGCACAACGGCGCCGGCAAGAGCACCCTGTTGCGGGTCGCGGCCGGACTGCTGCGCCCGAGTGCCGGCACCGTCGAGCTGGACGGCGAGGACGTCACCCGTCTCGGGCCGCACGAGCGGGTGGCGCGGGGCATGGCGTACGTCCCGCAGGGCCAGCAGAGCTTCCCGCACCTGACCGCCGCCGAGAATCTGCGGCTCGTCGCCGACGGGCGGCGCGACGGTGCGGTGGCCACCGCGGAGGTGCTGGACCTGTTTCCGGCGTTGCGGCCGTTGCTGCGGCGGCGGGCCGGGTTGCTCTCCGGCGGTCAGCGGCAGCAACTGGCCATCGCCCGGGCACTGATCACCCGGCCGAGGTTGCTGATGCTCGACGAGCCGACCGAGGGTATCCAGCCGTCGGTGGTCGCCGAGATCCAGGAACGGATCGTCGAGCTGACCCGGCAGTCCGGGTTCAGCGTGCTGCTCGTCGAGCAGCACCTGGGCTTCGCGTTGCGGGTGGCGAACCGCTACCACGTGCTGGAGTCCGGCCGGGTCACCTCACACGGCGACGGGGGTGTCACGGCGGAACGGGAGGTCCGGGCAGCCCTGGCGGTCTGACCCGCGACCACCCGTTCAGGGCTGGAGACGGGTGAGGAAGTTCCGGACCAACCGGACTACCTCGTCGAGGTGCGTCTCGAGCAGCCAGTGCCCGCCGTCGAGCAGGTGGAGGTCGGCATCCGGCAGATCCCGTCGGTAGGCGTGGGCCGCCCCTGCCGGCATGTACCCGTCGTGCGGCCCCCACACGATCAGGGTGGGCGGCCGGTGGGTCCGCAGGTACTCCTGCTGGCGGGGGAACCAGGCGACCGTGCTGCCCTGGTCCGCGACAAGCCGTAGCCAGGCGTCCTGCCGTCGGGGTTCCATGACCAGCGCACCCGAGAGCCGCCACAGGTCGGGGCTCACCAGGTCGGTCAGCCGGTCCGGCAGCTCGCCCAGGAACTCCCGCCGGAAGCCCTCCTCGCTGATCGCCGCGGCCAGTTTCTCCCGGCCCTCATCGGTTGGGTCGCGCCAGAACCGTTTCAGCGGCGCGTACTTGGGCCCGTGCTGGTCGGGGTAGATGTCCCCGTTCTGGATGACGAGGCCGGCGACCCGCTGCGGCGCGCCCATCGCCAGGCGCAACCCGAACTGGCTGCCGTAGTCCTGGAGGTAGATCACGTAGCGGGTCAGCCCCAGCGTGTCGACGAAGCGTCGGAGCAGGTCGGCGTGGGCGTCGAAGGTGTACGCGAACCGGTCGGGGTCGGGCAGGTCGCTGTAGCCGAAGCCGGGGTAGTCGGGAGCGATGACGCGCCACTCATCGGCCAGCGCGGGCAGCAGGTGACGAAACTGGAACGACGACGACGGGTAGCCGTGCGGCAGCAGCACCACCGGCGCGTCGGTCGGGCCGGCCTCCCGATAGAAGATCGCGATGCCGTCGACGTCGACCGTCCGGTGTCGTACGGCGTTCTCGGCCATGGCCTCTCCTGACCCAGTCACGGGGGTGGACGTCTCGACCGTGCCAGAAGTCGTGCCGTCGCGGTGGGACATTGCGGTCAGGTCCTCGGTGCGGGGCCGGTCGAGTCACGGACGACCAGCAGGTGCCCGGTGGGACGGCGGCGGGCGGACCGCAGCGTCGACAGCACGCCCATGGCCATCGCGTCGTTGAGCGGTCATCCGTCGACGTGCCCCCGGAGGACCCTGCCGCTTCGTAGAATCCCTGCCATGCCGGAGATCGTCGAGTTGCTGGCCTCGCCCGTGCACCGCTTCCTGGGCCGGCCCGCCGACGGCCCCGCGCCGGCCCCACCCGGTGAGCTGGTCGACGCCGTCCGGATCCGGGCACACCTCGGCATCGTCGGCGACCGGTACTTCGGCCAGCAGGCGCACCGCGACGCCAGCGTCACGGTCATCGCTCAGGAGTCACTGCCGGTCGGCATCGGCCTGGCGGAGGTGCGGCGCAACATCCTCACCACCGGCATCGCGGTGGACGAGCTGATCGGCAGGGTGCTGGTGCTGGACTCCGGCGACGGCCCGGTGAGCCTGCGGGTCAACCGGGCGGCCCGGCCCTGCGCCTGGATGGACGTCACCGTCGGCCCCGGGACGTGGAAGGCGCTCCGCACCACCGGCGGCATCCGCTGCACGCCACTCAACGACGGGACCCTGCGCATCGGGCCGATCGACGCCACGGTGAGCTGAGCAAACGCGATTCGGTGAGGTGGCTCCGGCATCCGCCGGCGCGTGGTAGAACCAACACGCGCACCGGGGTTCGCGGAGCTGAGGGCAGCTCGGAGGAGGACCTGATCCGAACAGAGGTGGTGGATTGATCCACGAGCTGCGGCAGCTCATCGAGGAGCTGCGGGTGGATCTGGCCGACCAGCCGGCGAGCGTGGCGTTCGCCGAGTTCGGCGAGGGCGCTGCCATCGATGCCGTTCCGGCGGGTCTGCCGGACGACCTGCGGGACCTGCTGCTGGTCGCCGACGGGCTGCGCGCCGGTCGGGTCGAGCTGGCGTCCGCGTCGACCCTCGCGGGGATCCAGTACCACCTCGACTACGCGCCGGACTTCTCGTCCATCCCGGAGGACCGGGCGGGCTGGCTGGTGGTCGGCACCCGCAGCGACGAGCCGATCTTCCTGGACCGCGGCACGGGCGCCGTCTGGTATTTCCCGCCGAACGGCACCGAGTGGTTCATGTCCGACACGTTCGAGGAGCTCGCCCCCGACCTCGGCTCCTTCGTGGACTACTACCTGCTCGGCCCGGGTTATGCCGAGTTGACCCCCGGCGACGACAGGTGGTTCGCGTTCCTCGACGAGCAGGGCCTGCTCGACACCGACGACGAGACCTGACGGGTCAGACCGGGCTGACGTGCGCGGCGAGGACCCGCCAGCCGTGCGGGTCGTCGTGGACCCAGGTCCGGGTGTAGCGCAGGCGCGCCGCGAACGCCGCCCCCTCGTACACCCCGGCCACCCGGCCCAGGAAGAACGTCACCCCGGTCTTTCCGACGACGAGCAGGTCCAACTCCTCCTCGACCAACTCCTCCACCACCGAGCGACGGTCCCGGTGGGCGGCCAGGTCATCCTGCTTGGTGTACGTCCCGCCGCCCGGGCCGACGGCGATCAGCTGGTCGACGAGCAGTTGGTCGAGGGCGGCCACGTCGCCGGCCCGCAGGGCGGCCTGCAGGGTCCGCTCGGCATCGAGCAGCTCTGCCTCACGTGCGCTGTCCGGCATTGTGGCGTCCTCCCGATCGGTGTCGGCCCGGTGTCACCATCAGCCCGGGCTGTCCGCATTGTGGCAGCCGGCGCAGCCCGCGGCGGGTGGATCGCCGGCGGCGGTCACAGGCTCAGGCGGATCCGTACGACCGTCTCGTCCGGGCTGGTGAGCACGGCGACCTCGTCGCAGATCTGCTCCACGATCGCCAGCCCTCGACCCCGTATCGCGTCGGCGGCCGGCATGCGCCGGCCCAGCGCCCGGGTCGGCCCCCGGTCGACGACGTCGCAGAACAGCTGACCCGAATCGACCCAGAGCCGGACCCGGCCGCCGCCGGTGGTGTGCTGCAACGTGTTGGTGGCCAGCTCGCTGACCGCCAGCGTCAGCAGCTCCACCCGCTCGGGCGGCAGGCCGCGGGCCAGCGCCCCGACGCTGACGAACGCGCGGAGCGCTCGCACGTCCGTGGCGACCTGGTACGACATGGTGTCCGCGAGAGGGGCGGGGACGCTCTGCTCGGCCACGACCTCTGGTCGCTCGGCCGGCATCAGCCCGCCATCGGCGGGTTGTCGGCGAGCGTCACCACGACAGGCCCGGGTGCGGGGATCATGCGAGCCGCGAAGTGCGCCATCGGGCAGCAGCAACCCTTCTCCTAGCGACAGCTGTTTGTCGGCACATCATGTCACCTGTTGGTGCGCGGGCTGTCCCACCCGTTCGGCGGTCGATCCGGCGACGCCCGGTCATGCCTGTCGCACCCCCGTCCGATGGTGGTGTCGGTCGGGGGAGCCGCGCCGGTCAGGGGGCCGGGTCGAAGGCGATGGACTCGCTCAGCTCGCGCCACCGCGCGTCGGACGCGGCCAGCGCCTCGGCGGCAGCCGAGGCGCCCGCCACGGCATCGGCGCCGAGCAGCAGCCGCAGGGGCGGGTCGTCGACCCGGGTGATCTGGATGATCGCCTGGGCGGCGCGGGCCGGGTCGCCCGGCTGGTTGCCGCTGGCCTGGCGGAGCCGTTGCACGGCCGGATCGATGACCGACCGGTACGGGTCGCTGATCGGCAGCATGCTCATCGACGAGCCAGCCCAGTCGGTCCGCAACGCGCCCGGCTCCACGCTGGTGACCCGGATCCCGAACCCCTCGACCTCCTTGGCGAGTACCCCGGACAAGCCGCTGACCGCCCACTTGGCGGCCTGGTACGCGCCCAGTCCGGTGCTGGCGACCCGGCTGCCGACGCTGGAGATCTGGAGGATGTGCCCGCGCCCCTGGGAGCGCATCGCCGGCAGGGCCGCGCGGGAGAGATTGACCACTCCGTAGAAGTTGGCCTCGATCTGGGCCCGGAAGTTGTCCTCCGGCATGTCCTCGATCGCGGCGACGTCGGCGTATCCGGCGTTGTTGACCAGGATGTCGAGGCTGCCGAACGTGTCCACGGTGGTGCGGACGACGGCGTGGGCGGCGGCGGGGTCGGTGACGTCGAGGGCCACCGTCCTGACCCGTTCGCCGTACCTGTCGCTCAGGGCGTCGAGCTGGGCCGGGTTGCGCGCGGTGGCGACCAGGTGGTCGCCGTCGGCCAGCACGGCCTCGGCGAGCGCCCGACCGAGGCCTCGGGAACAACCGGTGATGAGCCAGACTCGCGGCACGTGGTCTCCTCCTGGCTGGCGGATGGGCGGCTGCTACGGGCGGATGTCCAGCGCTCCGACCAGGTCGTCGCGCAGGGTGAACCGGTAGCGCAGTTCGATCGGGCTGCCGGGGAAGTCGCCGGACACCCGGGTGCGGACCAGGTACGAGTCGCCCGCCTGCGGCGTGACACCGACCGGCTCGGCAGAGTACGAGTAGGCATCCATCGTCTTCTGCCGCCAGGAGCGGATCGAGGCCCGTCCGTCGTAGAGCCGGTCCTCGTCGGCGACGCTCGCGGTGTCCGCGAAGCAGGCGACGAAGGCATCCAGGTCCCGGTCGTTGACGGCCCGGAAGTACCTGTTGATCACGTCGGGCAGGTCCACCGCCATCTGCTCCTCCTGCGGCACGGGCCGCCGTCGGGCAGCCGTCGGGTTCCCGGTCCGACCTCACCGTACGAGAAGCGGACGCCACCGCGCGGGGCAACGATTCAGAACGACCGGGCGGGCGGTCAGGACGTGCCGTGCACGCCGTCCGGGCCGCCGGGCGGGGTTTGCCGCCGGTGGTCCCGGGTAGCCACGCCTTTCCGAAGCGAAGGGCGGGGGCATGGCCGAGCTGGGGTTCGTCGACAAGGTCGCGGCGCGGGCGGGCATCCCGCCGGAGCAGGCGCGCACACTGACCGAGGCTGTTCTACGGACCCTCACCGAGCGCCTCAGCGGCGGTGAGGCGGGCGCGTTGGCCCCCCACCTCGCCAACGAGTTGAGCCCGCTGCTGGTCAAGGCCGCGGAGCCGCCGGAGGCGTTCGGTTGCGACGAGTTCCTGCGCCGGGTGGCCGACCGCGCCGGGATCGACCGACCCGCCGCCGAGCGGGGCGCCCGCGCCGTCCTACAGACGATGCACCGGGTGGTCGGGCACCGGGAGTTCGAGGATGCCCTGGCCCAACTCCCGGCGGAGCTGCGGGCGCTGGCGCAGCCACTGCCACACGGCCCCTGAGGGGCGCGGCCCGACCCGCCGGTCGGACCACGCCCCCGCCGAGGTCAGCCGGTGACCCCGCTGCCGATCACCCACTTCTGATGCGCGCCGCCCGAGTACGTGCCGAGCTGGATCTGGGTGCGGTCGGCGCTGCTGCCGCCGGCTGCCTCCAGGACCTTGCCGGACTGCGGATTGCGGATCGACCCGTCGGACTGCGGCTGCCAGACCTGCGCCGCGGTGCCGTTGCACGTCCAGAGCTGAACCTTCGTGCCGTTCGCGGTGCCGGCGTTGTCCACGTCCAGGCACTTGCCCAGCACCCGGTACGTGTCGCCGACCTTCGTCCACGACTGCGCCGTGGTGCCGTTGCAGGTCCAGAGCTGGATCTTCGTGCCGTCGGCGGTGCCCGCGTTGTCGACGTCCAGGCACTTGCCACCGACGCCGGTGATGCTCCCGCCGGCCGGCGGCGGAGGGCTGCCCGGGATCGAGTTGAGCGTGTACCACGCCTCGGTGCTCCACAGTGACTGGCCGGTGGTGGAGGCGAACGGGCGCGGCGAGCGCAGGTGCACCACCCGGCCGGCCTTGCGGCCGGGCACCGTGAGGCTCACCTTCTTCCCGTCCGACGAGAGGGTGGCCGAGGTGACGGTCAGCGTCTCCTCGTCGATCTTCGGCCCGCCGTAGTTGGACGTCGCCACGTACCGCCACTGCTTGATCTTGTAACGCGCGGCCAGTCCGGCGGCGGTCTCCGTCGAGACGGGCTGGGTGTACTCGACCTCGAAGCCGGTCGTGGTGGCCCGCATGGCGAGCATCTCGAACGTGGTGGCGGTGTTCGGGGTGAGCTTCTGCAGGCCGTACGACAGCTTGCCGGTCTGACCCCAGTTGCCGCCCGCGCCGAGCCCGCCGACGTAGATCGCGCCGTCCGGGCCGACGTTGACCTCCGAGACGCCCGCCTCCAGGCCCTGGGTGAGCCGGAACAGCGCGCCCTGGTACTCGCCGTTGACCTTCTCCACGTTGGCCCGCTGGAGGCCGCCGTACGTCACGTCGCCGATGACGAACTGGCCGGCGTATCGGCCGCTGGTCAGGTACAGCGGCGTGCTGGGCGAGTTGGCGATCTCGTTCTGCGGCATCCAGAGCACCGGGGACGTGACAGGTGCGGTGTCGAAGGGGCCGGCCGGGTTGGTGTAGTGGTTGAAGAAGCGCCCCTGCTTGATGTGCACCAGCTTCGACGAGGGCAGCCAGCCGCCCTGGTTGTCGGTGACGAAGATGCCGCCCTCCGGACCCCAACCGATGCCGTGCGGGGTACGCAGGCCGCCGGCGACGTAGCTGACCGCGCCGGTGTCCTTGTTGACCTTGAGGGTGGTGCCCCGGTTGACGGCTGGCTGCGGGTTGGTGGTGGCACCGCCGGAGTTGATCGACACCGACAGGTTCAGGTAGAAGAACCCGTCCTGGTAGAGCAGCCCGAACGCGAACTCGTGGAAGTTGCCGCCGTACGGCCAGGTGGCGACGGTCTCCAGGCGCTCGGCCACCTCGTCGCCGCCGGTGTTGACCAGCCGGGTCAGCCGCTGTTTCTCCGAGACGTAGACCACCCCGTCGACGACCTTGAGCCCCTGCGGCTCCTTCAGCCCACTGGCGATCCGTTTGGTGGTCACGGCGCCCGGGGTGGTCGCGCCGCCGGTGTTGCCGAGGATCCAGACCTCACCGTCCTGGGAGGTGCCGGACTGGTCGCTGCCGCCCCAGGTCGAGATGACCAGCCGGCCGTCGGTCAGCCAGTCCATCCCGGTGACTTTCGGCTGGAAGCCGCTGGGCCGCAGATTGGTGAGCGTGTAGCCGGGGTGCACCCCGGTCAGCGGCAGGCCGTCGCCGGGGGTGTCGGCGATGCCCTCGCACTCCTTGCGGCCCGGCGCGGTCACCCGGACCACGCCGGCGTCGGTGCTCAACGCCGAGTTCGGTACGACCACGAAGGACGACGAGCCCGGCGTCTTCCACTCCAGGGTGATCTGCTGCCCGCCGCCTCGCTCGAAATGGTCGATGCGCAGCGGGTGCAGGCCGGCGGTGAGGGTGACCGTGCCCTCCTTCGGCGGCGTCGCGCCGTGCAGGCCGTCGTGGTTGATCACGACCGTGTTGTCGATCGCCAGTTTGGATCCGTCGTCGCTGCTGAGCCGGAACGTGTAGCTGCCGGCCTGGGTGGTGGTGATGTTGCCGAGCACCTGCGAGACGAAGTTGTCCTCGAAGCCGAAGTCGGACGCCGAGGTCCAGTTGATGGTGGGCATGAGCCTGTCCACGTTGGGGGTCTGCGCGGGCTTGAGGGTGCACAGTTCGGAGAGGGGCACCTGCACGTCGAAGACGCGCAGCGTGACGCCGGGCTCCTGCGCGGGCGCGGCGGTGGCCGGAGCGGCCCAGAGGCCGGTGGTGAGGACGAGTGCGAGCGCACCCAGGACGGGATGGGGGAGTCGGCGTTGCAGGCGTGGGCCCATCGTTCCTCCAGGAGGCAGTGGAGTGTCCGACGGCCGGTGCGAGGCAGCGGTGAGGATGGCCGTCGGCCCCGGCTCCGTAACGTCCTCGACGCCGACGAGTGACATTGTGGAAACACCGGGTTGATGAGTCGAGACATTAAGGTGTTTCGATTGGACTGTCCATGGCTTCGCGTCGATACATCAAAAGTTCCCGATGTCCGTGCGAAAGTTCGCGGTGATACGCGAAGAGTGCCGGCTCTGGGGGCGGCTCACCGCCGCCCGCGCCGGGCCGAACCACCCGTCTTACGCGGGGGAGCGGCCTTGCCGCTGGCGGCGCGGGACTTGCCAGCAGCGGCGCCGGACTTGCCGGCGGTGGCGCCGGACGGCCGACGGCCCGGTGTCGGGGCCCCGCGCGTGACGGGCCGGCGGCGCGCCGCCACCAGCACGAGCACTGCGACCGTGACGACGATCAGGGCCGGGACCAACCAGGCCGGAAACCCGCCACCGGCGCGCTCCTCGCTGGCAGCGGGCGGAGCGCTGGTAGGACCCGCCGGGCTGCCGGTCACCGCGGGGCTGGCCGATCCCTCGCCCTCGGCCTGGGCGAGTAGCGCCGGATCCGGCCCCGCCGTGGGTGCCGTCCAGCCGGCCGGGGCCGGTGTGCTCCGTCCCTGGTAGTCGAAGGTCACCTCGCCCCGCACCGCCTCACCGTCCGAGGCGACGGAGAGGTAGCTGGCGGTGTAGCGACCCTTCGCCGGCCAGTGCGCGACGGTCACCATGGCCGGGAAGCCGGTGTGGTAGAGCCGGGGCTCGAACACGCCGTTGACCATGAAGTATTCCGTGACCGGCTTGTCGAGTCGCTTGGGCTCACCGTTGGACCAGCCGTTGTCCACTCGCGACCCGTCCGGGCCGCTGATGGCGAAGTGCGCGTTGGCGGCCGGCTTCTCGGTGAAGTACAGGGCCAACTGGGTCAGGGGCTCGCGCACGACGGTGCCCTTGAGCGGAGTGGAGGTCGCCAACTGGCCGTGCGCGGACGCCGGCGCGGCGGGCAGCAGCAGCGACACCACAAGCGTCGCGGCCACCGCCGCCAGCATACGGCTCAGGGTGTTACGCGCAGTGACCAACCTCGATCGCATTCGTTCATCATGGTCATTTCCCCTCTGCCGAACAAGACGTAGAGTTCTCCTCCCCGACTCTCACCTCGACACCCGTCCCCCTCGCGTCGTTCGGAGTCCGCCCGTGTTCGTCCGTACCCCCGCCACCCGCGCCTGTGCCGCCCTCGCCGCCGGCGTCCTCACCGCCCTGCTGGTCACCGGTTGTGGGCACGACGACGACCCGTCCGTGGCCACCCCCTCCGCGCCAGCCACGTCCGCCGCACCGCCGAGCGCCGCCACCACCGCGCCGAGTCCGACGGCAAGCCCCACCCCCAGCGCACCGGCCGCGGACCGCGAGATCGTCGTGACGATCGCGAAGCGGCGGATCACTCCGCCGACCGGACGGATCACCGTGGCTAAGGGAGAGTTGTTGCGCATCACGGTCACCTCGGACGCGGCGGACGAGCTGCACGTGCACGGCTACGACTTGGGCGCCCGACTGCCGGCCGGCAAACCCGGCTCGGTGGAGTTCCGGGCCGACAAGACCGGTCTGTTCGAGGTGGAGACGCACGAGACCGAGCTGGTGCTGTTCCAACTCGTCGTCCGTTGACCGACATGACCACCCCCGCAACGGTGCTGGCGCACGGCGTCGGCGGCCGACAGGACCTGCCGATCACGCTGCCGCAGCTTGTCGTCGCCGCCGCGCTGACCCTCGTCGTCACGTTCGTGGCGCTGGGCCTGCTCTGGCGCGAACCCCGGCTCGACCGGGACGCCGTCGGCGGTCGCCCGGTGCCGCGCTGGCTCGCCCGGCTCATCGACGCGCCCGCGTTCCGGTGGGCGCTGCGCGGACTCGGCCTGCTCGCCGCCGCCTGGTTCTGCCTCGGTCTGCTGGGCGGGCCGGACATCGCCGACAACCCGACGGCAGGTGCGCTCTACGTGCTGCTCTGGGTCGGCCTGGCGCCCCTGTCGCTGCTGCTCGGCCCCGTCTGGCGGGCGCTCAACCCGCTGCGTACCGTGCACCTGCTCGCCACGCTGGCGCTGCGCCGCGACCCGGACCGCGGGCTTCGTGAGCTGCCGCCCGGTGTGGGCCTGTGGCCGGCCGCCGCCACGCTGTTCGGGTTCGTCTGGCTGGAGCTCGTCGCACCCGACCGGGCCACCCTGCCGGTCATCACCGCCTGGCTCGCCGCGTACGCGGTGGTCCTGCTGGCCGGGGCGGCGCTGTTCGGCGCCGCCTGGTTCGACCACGCCGACCCGTTCGAGACGTACAGCTCCCTGATCGGTCAGCTCGCCCCGATCGGCCGCGCCGCGGACGGCGTGCTGGTCTGGCGCAACCCGCTCGACGGGATCGCCGGGCTGCGCCCCCGCCCCGGGCTGGTCGCCGTGGTGATCGTGCTGCTCGGCTCGACCATGTACGACAGCCTCTCCAACGCGCCGGCCTGGTTGCGCTTCGGCCAGGAGAACGGCCTGCACCCGGCGGCCACCGGCAGCGGCGGGCTGGTCCTGGTCATCGCCGCCGTCGCGGTGGCGTACCTGCTCGCCACCGCTGCGGCGGCGCGCATCGGCCGGGGCGGGAAGAGCGGAATGTTCGGCCACTTGTAGGTCAGCGTGTAGAGGGTGTTCTCGTAGATCAGGTTGGTGAACCAGATCGGATGATCCGG
>NZ_JBEZFV010000021.1:0-99365 GCF_040649655.1 Micromonospora sp. NPDC048905
CGACCCGCTACGACAAGACCGCGACCTCGTTCCAGGCCACAGTCACCATCGCCGCGCTACTCCAATGGTTGTGAGCCTTTGAAGACACGCCCTAGTACGCGCCCTTGCGGGCGAGCACCACGCCGACCGTGCGCCACAGGATGCTCAGGTCGTACGCCAAGGACCAGTTGTCGACGTAGTAGAGGTCCAGCCGGACCGACTCGTCCCAGGACAGGTCGGAGCGGCCCGAGACCTGCCACAGGCCGGTCATGCCGGGGCGGACCAGCAGCCGCCGGCGTACGTCACCGAGGAAGTCGCCGTCGTCGGCCGGCAACGGGCGTGGCCCGACCAGCGACATCTCCCCCCAGAGCACGTTGATCAGCTGCGGCAGCTCGTCCAGCGAGGAGGCCCGCAGGAAGCGGCCCACGGGGAAGACCCGGGGATCCTGCTTCATCTTGAACAGCATGCCGTCGGTCTCGTTCCGGTCGACCAGGCTGGCCAGCCGGTCCTCGGCATCGACGTACATGGTCCGGAACTTCCACACCCGGAACGTGCGCCCCTCGTGCCCCACCCGGGGCTGGCGGAAGAAGACCGGCCCGGGGTCGGAGATCCGGATCGCCAGGGCGATGCCCAGGAAGAGCGGGGCCAGCACCAGCAGGCCGAGGCCGGCGGCGACCCGGTCCATCAGGTTCTTGGCCAGCAGCGCCGGCCCGGAGAGGGTCGGTTCCTCGACGTGCAGCAGCGGCAGACCCTCGATCGGGCGGATGTGCACCCGGGGGCCAGCGATGTCGGTCAACTGCGGGGCGACCACCAGATCGACGCCGGAGCCCTCCAACTGCCAGGCCAGTCGGCGCAGCTCACCCGGCTCCGCGCTGGCCGACCCGCAGACGGCGATGGTGTCCCCGCCGACCTCACGGACGAGAGCGAGGACGTCACGTCCGGCGTACACCGGGACCGGCGTCGGCATGCCTCGGGCCGCCGCGTACCCGTCGGTGATGTGGATGGCGACGGGCATCAGCCCGGCGGCCGGGCTGCGGGTGACCGCCGCGTAGACCTCCAGGCACTCCGGCAGGGTGCCGACCAGCACCATCCGGTGGGCGGCCTGGCCGGCGCGTCGCCTGATGTAGTGCAGCGCCCAGCGGGCCACGAAACGGCCCCACAGGATCAACAGCAACGCGCCGAGCAGCGCCGTGCCGACCGTCCAGCGGGACAGCGCGGTCTTGGTGGCGAACGCGAGGAACGAGACGCTCGCGGCGACGGTCACCGCAGCGCGGATGACCCGCTTGAACTCGTCCGGGCCGAGCCCCAGATAGCGCCGGTCGTAGGCCCGGTTGCTCCAGAGGATGACCACCCAGCCGAGCGGGAGCAGCAGGTAGGAGACGGTGTGGAACCAGGTCGGGTCCTGCTTGAGGTCGTTGAACCCGGAGGCGGCCTGGTCGAACAGTTGGATCGCGATCCAACTCGCGAACGCCGCCGCGCCGAAGTCGAGCAGCAGCAGGACGGCGATGTAGGGGCGGTGCCAGCGGGAGACCCGGCGACGCGACCTCGTCCACGCCGACCGGGGGACGCCGTTGTGAGACGGCGGCGTCGGCGGCTGGATCTCGAAGCTGTCGACGTGCCGCACGAGTCTGCTCCGGCCTTCGTTGGTTACCGGGCGCTGGAGGCTTGCCGTCACCTCACCCATGTCCTCCCGCATGACACGGGCCGCTCACTCGGAGTGAGGACCCGGGTCGCCCACCGTCCCAGTCTCCCACGCGGGCTCCGACCGGTCGCCGCCCCGAAGGAGATTGGCGAGCGATGGTGCCGGTGCGATCTGGCCGGCTCCGCACCATTTCAGAAGCCGGGGACCGGGCCACTATACCGATGGATGCGCGCGTGGCCAGAACGGCGGACCGGAGCTTCCGCTCACCGTGGGCGATTCCGCTGCGTAGTCGCCGAGTGGAATTACTCACCGTACAAGTTTGGACAACCGTCGGTCAGCGAGCGGTTTGCCGCCGGTCTGACACGTCGCGCAGTACTGGAGGCTGGAGTCGGCGAAGGACACCTCACGCACGGTGTCCCCGCACACCGGGCAGGGCAGCCCGGTGCGGGCGTGCACCTTCAACCCGGAGCGCTTCTCGCCCTTCAGCTCCGCAGCCCGCTGACCGAGGGACCGATCGACCGCGTCGCCGAGGACCTGCCGGGTGGCCGCGTGCAGGGTGGCGATCTGGGCGTCGGTGAGCCGATCGGTGATCGCGAACGGGGACAGCTTCGCGGCGTGCAGGATCTCGTCGGAGTACGCGTTGCCCACCCCGGACAGCACCGACTGGTCGGTCAGCACCCCCTTGACCTGCCCCCGCCGGCTGCGCAGTCGCTCGGCGAAGGTGGGCAGGTCGGCGGCGAGCGCGTCCGGACCCAGCTTGACCACCCCGGGCACCGCCGCCAGGTCGGTGACCAGGTACGCGGCCAGCTTCTTCTGGGTGCCGGCCTCGGTGAGATCGAAACCGGAGCCGTCGTCCAGGCGTACGCGCAGCGCGATCGGACCCTTGCCGGGACGCAGCGGCGTGGTGGCGGGGAACGCCTCCCGGTAGTGCAGCCAGCCCGCCCGGGCCAGGTGCACCACGAGGTGCAGGTCACCTTCGAAGAGCACGTCGAGGAACTTGCCGTGCCGGCCGGCGTCGACCACCGCCCGGCCGGCGACCTCGGTCGGTGCCGGTTCGTACGTCTTCAGGGCGCTGATCGCGGCGATCTCCAGCCGATCGACGCGCCGGCCCACCGCGCGCTGTCGCAGATAACCCGCGAGCGCCTCAACCTCCGGTAGTTCGGGCACCAGTCAACGGTAGCCTTTCTTCCCGTGAGAATCGTGGTGGCGCACAACCGGTATCGGGAAGCCCAACCCTCCGGCGAGAACACCATCGTCGACTCGGAGATCGCCCAGCTCACCGCCGCCGGCGTCGAGGTGCTGCCCTTCATCCGCAGTTCGGACGAGATCCCGTCGATGTCGAAGGCGGCGAAGGCGCTGCTGCCGATCTCGCCGATCTGGGCGCCGCGTGCCCAGCACGACCTGAGCCGGCTGCTCACCGAGCGCCGACCGGACGTCCTGCACCTGCACAACCCGTACCCCCTGATCTCGCCCTGGGTGGTGCGGACCGCGCACCGCCACGGCGTGCCGGTGGTGCAGACGGTGCACAACTACCGGCAGGTCTGCTCGTCGGGGATCTACTTCCGCGACGGCGTGATCTGTCAGGACTGCAAGGGTCGCGTGTTGGGGGTGCCGGCGATCAAGCACCGCTGCTACCGCGACTCGGCGGCGCAGAGCGCGTTGATGGCGACCACCCTGGCCGTGCACCGGGGCACCTGGCGCTCGGTCGATCGGTACGTCGCGCTCACCTCGGCGATCGCCGATCACCTCCGCGACTACGGCATTCCGGACGAACGCATCGTGGTGAAGCCGAACTCCGTACCCGACCCGGGTCGGCCGGCGCCACTGGGGGACGGGTTCCTCTATATGGCCCGGCTCTCTCCGGAGAAGGGCGTCGACCTGCTGCTGGACGCCTGGCGGCGGCACCCGGTGGGCTCGCTGGGCACGCTCCGCGTGGCGGGCGACGGGGAGCTGCGCCCGCTGGTGGAGGCCGCCGCCGCCGAGCGACCCGACGTGGTCTACCTCGGTCAGCTCGACCGGGCCGGCGTGCAGGCCGCCGTCGAGGCGAGCGCGGTGGTGATCGCCGCCGCGATGTGGCACGACGTGCTGCCCACCGTGATCATCGAGGCGTTGGCGAACGGCCGGCCGGTGCTCGGTACGGCGTTGGGCGGCATTCCTTACCTGGTGGGGGCCGACGCCCCGCACGAGCCCGCCGGCACCGGCCCGGCCGAGGTGGCCTCCGCGGTCGTCGGCGGCGGGTCGCCCATGCCGGTCGGCATCGAGGTGGGCGAGGCCGGCTGGGTCGTCGCACCGGAGCCGGCCGCGCTGGCCGCCGCCCTACCGGTCGCCCGCGCCGGTGCGGCCGGACTGGCCGTGGCCGCCCGCGCCCGCTACGAGCGGATCTTCCACCCCGACGTGGTCACCAAGCAGCTGATCGACATCTACGCGGGCCTTGCCCGCACCCCCAACCGCGTCTGAACCCCGGTCCCGCCCGCGCCGTCGACGCGCAGGCGCCCCCTCGCCGTGACCGCCCCTGCCTGGGCATGATCGCGCTCGAACCAGGATGTAGTCCCATCCGGCTGCTCCGAGGCCACTAGATCCTGGATCGAGCGCGATCTTGGCGGTCCGGTGCGGATCGGGGTGGGTCAGCGGAGGGAGGCGCGGGCGGAGAAGGCGATGCTGGCCAGCAGGAAGCCACCGTTGACGATCGTGAACGCGACGAGCACCCAGAGGACCAGCGCGGGGGCCACGGCGAGCACCAGGGCGGCCACGAAGACCACCGCGCCGTAGTCGCGGACCAGCTTCACGAGACGTACCGGCAGTGAGGTCGAGGTGACCATGCTGGCGGCGTTCGGGCCGGCCTGCATCACCGACGTGACCAGGTTGACCATCCAGGTCCCCGCGAACGTCGCCACCAGCCAGGTCGGGGTGGACGGCTCCTGCGCCACGGCGGTGGCGGCCAGCGCGGCGACCAGGGCGATCTGCGCGGCCACGTCGCAGAGCACGTCGATCCGGGCGCCGGCCGCGCTGCCCTGCCCGGTCACCCGGGCGAGCTGCCCGTCGGCGCAGTCCAGGGAGTACGCCACCTGCCAGCCGACCAGGGCGAGCAGGCCGACCACCCAGGCCGGTGTGTCGCCGGCGGCGACCGGGCCGGCGAGCGCCACCACGGTGACCGAGGTGGCCAGCCCGAGCACCAGGTTGGTGATGGTGAGCGCCGTGGGGCGCAGCCCGAGCCGCTGGGCGACAAGTGCGAAGACGGCACCCAGCCACTGGCTGATCGACTCGCTGAACAGGCCGCCGCCCCGGTTCACCCGGTGGAAGTCGGCGACGGTGGGACGGGGGTCAGCCAAGCTGGTCGCGGATTGCACCGGCGTAGTCTGCCAGCCGCTCCCGGGTCTCGGTAGGCGACAGCGCCAGGTGTTCGAGGATGGTGTAGCGGTCCGGTCGGGTACGCGGCGCGAACTGCACCGCCTCCACGAACTGGTCGTCGCTGAGCCCCACCTCGGCGGGGAGCCGGGGCAGACCGTGCCGGGCCAGACAGGCCGACATCTCCCCGAAGCGGCGCAGGTCCCCGCGCAGCCAGGTGCAGAACAGCGCGCCCAGCCCGGCCAACTCGCCGTGTGAGGCGGTGCCGGGGAAGAGCGCGTCGATGGCGTGCATGATCTCGTGGCAGCCGCCACTGCACGGACGGCTGGTGCCCTCGATGGCCATGGCCAGGCCGCTGGAGATCAACGCCTCGGCCAGCACGGTGACGAAGGCGTCGTCGGCCATGTCGCCGGGGTGGTTGAGCACCGCTTCGGCACCCGCCCGGGACAGCGAGGCGGCGAGCCCGTCGAACGGTTCGACGCGTACCCGGCGGGCCAGTTCCCAGTCGGCCAGCGCGCTGATGTTGCTGATCACGTCGCCGATACCGGCCCGGTTGTGCCGGTCCGGGCCGCTCTCCACGAAGTCCAGGTCGACGATCACCGCGATCGGGATGTGCACGCCGTAGGAGCCCTTGAGCCCGTCGGTGATGAGGCTGGCCACCGGGGAGGCGATCCCGTCGTTGGCGAGGCTCGTCGCCACCGACACCATCGGGAGGCCCCGGCGGGTGGCCGCGTACTTGGCCACGTCGATGGTCTTGCCGCCACCGATCCCGACGACCGCGTCGTACGACCGGGCGCGCAGTTTGCCACCGAGGTCGTCGGCGGCGTCCAGCGTCCCCCCGGAGACGGTGAAGACGTCCGCCGTCCGCAGGGACGGTCGGATCAGCTCCGCGATCTGGGTGCCCTGACCGGGGCCGACCACGACCGCGACGTCACCGCCGGCGGAGATCCGCCCGTCGGCCAGGATCGCGCCCAGGTCGGCCACCGCCCCCCGTCGCACGTCGATGTGCAGTGGGGTGAGGACGCTCCGAGCTAGTAGCGGCACGCGATCTCCCGTGCGCGGGCCAGGTCGGCGTGGTTGTCGACCTCGACCCACGGGACGTCACCGATCGGCGCCGCCCGCACCTCCCCGCCGCGGTCGGAGAACTCCTGGTAGCCGTCCTCGTAGTAGAGGTTCGGGTCCCGCCGCCAGGTCGCCTCCAGCGCGTCGGCGAGCGCGTCGGCGACCTGCGGCTCGATGAGCGTGGCGCCGATGTACTCCCCGTACGCCTCGCCCGGGTCCATCAGCTTGGTGATGCGGGTGAGCTGGCCGGCGGCGTCGAAGGTGGTCTTCATCTCCTCCTCGGCCAGCGGCTTGAGGGTGTCCACCGCGAGCAGGATGCCCGGCCCGCGCTCGGCCAGCAGGGTCTTCTCGATGCTCACCGGGTGCACGGTGTCCCCGTTGACCAGCAGCACCCCGCGCGCGAAGTACTCCCGGGCCAGCCAGAGCGAGTACGCGTTGTTCCACTCCTCGGCCTTGTCGTTGTGCACCAGGGTGAGCGTCACCCCGTACTTCTTCTCCAGGTCGGCCTGCCGCTCGCGGACCGCGTCCGCCGCGTAGCCGACCACGATCACGATGTCGGTGAGCCCGACCTCGGCCAGGTTGCCCAGCGCGATGTCCAGGATCGTCGTCTCGCCGTCCACCGGCACCAACGCCTTGGGCAGGGTGTCGGTGTACGGGCGCAGCCGGCGTCCCGCTCCGGCCGCGAGCACCATTCCGATCATCGCGACATCCTCCCTCGTCCTGCTCCCGGTCACCGCTGGAGGATAGCGCCGGCTGGCCTCGCCGCTCCGGCCAACCGGGTCAGCCGGGCAGCGCGGCCAGGTCGGCGAGCATGGTCAGCCGCTCGTCCGCGCTGAGCACGGAGTACGGGCCGGCGGCCCGTCGGTCGGTTTCCAGCTCGATGGCGAGCCGTTCGGGGCCGGCCGGCAGAGCGGTGATGCTGGATGCGGTGTGCCCGGCGGCGGCCCAGGCGTCGGCGTGCGCGTCGGCGCGGTGGTAGCGCAGCGTGCCGAGCCGGTTGAGCAGCAGCACACCCGGAGGGGTGCCGTCCGGTTCGTAGGGGGGTGCCATCGCGGCGAAGGCCGAGCCGCCCCGGTCGTCCTCCTCGTCGGCCAGCACCAGGGCGTACGACAGCAGCCGGCCGAGCAGCGCGACCAGCCGGGACACCCGCTCGTCGTGCCCGACCCACAGCTCCTCGGTGACCTCCGCGTGCACCTG
Source organism: Micromonospora sp. NPDC048905 (assembly GCF_040649655.1). Lineage (NCBI taxonomy): Bacteria > Bacillati > Actinomycetota > Actinomycetes > Micromonosporales > Micromonosporaceae > Micromonospora > Micromonospora sp. NPDC048905. Next base: position 7,226 of record NZ_JBEZFV010000021.1, read on the forward strand.
GTACAGCTCGGTGAGGAAGGCCGCGCCCCGCTCGGTGGCAGAGAGCGAGCCGTCCGGGCGGCGGTGGAGCATCCCGTGCGCGACCTGCTTGTCGACGGTCCGCCGGCAGACGACCGGGTCGTGGTACCGGGTGATCGCCGCGAACCCGGCTCCGTCGACCGTACCGCCGGGTGCGGCCAGCCGGGTACGCAGGTCGACCAGGAAACCGGTCGCCGTCACTCCGCCGTAGCGCTGGCTCAGCTCGGCGCCTCCGCAGTCGCGGCCGGCCAGCATGCCGGCGCGGAAGACCCGGTCCACGGCCGGGGCGAGCAGCCCGGCGACGCGGTGCGGCGCCAACTCGACGGTGTTCACAGACCGATCGACCGCAGGACGGCGAAGCCCTCCTCCGCGATCCGTCGGATCAGCCCGTCGTTGACGTCGCGGTGCTCGTCCAGCACGGCCACCTCGTGCTCGGCGAGCCAGCGGAACTCGGTGTGCTTGCCGACCTCCAGCGTCGGGCGGTCCAGGTCACCGTCGACCCGGACCAGGAAGTCGTACTCGGTCCGGGCCAGACCGTCGTCACCGACGTAGCTGTACTCGCCCACCTGGCCCAGGACGTGCGAGAGGACCCAGCCGGTCTCCTCGGTGATCTCCCGGCGCAGCGCCTCGTCGATGTCCTCGCCTGGTTCGAGGTGGCCACCGACGATGTCCCAGCAGTCGGGGAAGAGGCGTCGGTGCGGTGAGCGGCGCTGGAAGAAGATGCGGCCGTCATGGTCGACGATCAGCGCGCCGGCGCAGCGCAGGGGCTCGGTGGACACGGTCCGACAGTAGCGAGCGGCCGCCGGTACGGCGATGTTCGGTCTTGTCCCGGAAACATCCACGGACGACCATGTCCGTACCGGAGGCCACCGTCCCAAAGGAGTGATGTGTGATGCAGGTACGGGATGCCATGTCCAGCCAGGTTCTCGTCGTCGGTCCGGAGCACACGCTTCGCCAGGCGGCCCGGATGATGTCGGCCCGCGGTGTCGGGTCGGCCGTCGTGATCGACCCGGACTCCGAGGGGGTCGGGATCATGACCGAACGAGACGTGTTGAAGGCCATCGGCGCCGGCCTGGACTGCGACGTGGAACGCACCGGTGCCCATCTGACCTGGGACGTGGTCTACGCGGGGCCGGAATGGATGGTGGCCGAGGCGGCCGCGGCCATGGCCCGTGGTGGATTCCGGCATCTGGTGGTGCTGGACGGCCGCGAGGTCGCCGGGGTGATCTCCGTGCGGGACATCATGCGGGTCTGGTCGGAGGGTCAGGTGGCGGTCACGACCTGAGCCGAGCAGGTGTGGCGGGCCGGATCGACGGGTAAGGATCCCCTGCGGGCGCGGAGGTGCCGTGGCCCGCGAGGGAGGGCCCGATGCGTGACGCGGAGCGCCTTGTCGAGCAGCAGTACGCCATGCTCCTGTCGCGGGACGTGGCCCGTCTACCCGACCTCTACGCCCCGGAGGCGTTCTACGCCATGCCGGGTGTGACGGTCCGCCCGATCGAGTTGCCCGCGCTGCTGCGTACCTGGACCGGTGCCTTCCCGGACCTGCGGGTGGACCCGATCGGCGCGGTCCGTACGGGCGGCGGGGCGGCCGTCGAGCTGCGCCTGACCGGCACCCACACCGGCACGCTGCACTCGCCGTACGGCACCGTCGCGCCCACCGGCCGGTTGGTGAGCTGGGAGGTGGCCGACGTGGTCCGGGCTCGTCATGGTCGGATCACCGCCTGGCGTTCCTACTTCGACTGGAGCCAGCTCCTCGACGCGCTCGGCGTGCAGTTTGAGGGACTTTCCCGGGTGGCGCACCACGACGCGCTCGCACTTCCGGTCTGATCTGTCGCCGACCGGTGGAGTCGGGTCACCCGTCCCGGTGGCTCAGGATGCGGACATCGCCGTGCCGTCCGCGCGTCCCCCGTCGCCGCCCGTACGCTCAACATCCATGACCGCCGAGCAATTGATCTCCTTTGCCCGTGGGGCTCCCTCGCTGGACATCGTCGATGTCGAGGGGCTCAAGGCCGCCGCCGTCCGCGCCTTCGACGCCGACCCCGCGGGGGTCACGGCGTACGGCACCTCCGTCGGTTACCTTCCGCTGCGGAAGTGGATCGCCGACAAGCACGGCGTCCAGGCCGACCAGGTGCTGGTCACCAACGGGTCGCTTCAGGCCGACGCGTTCCTCTTCGACCACCTGGTCCGCCCCGGCGACGCGGTGGTGGTGGAACGCCCGACGTACGACCGGACGCTGCTCAACCTCCAGCGCATGGGCAGTGAGCTGCACGGCATCTCGGTCCAGCCGGATGGGCTCGACACCGCCGAGCTGCGCAAGTTGCTGGAGTCCGGGGTGCGGCCCCGGCTCGCGCACGTCATTCCGAACTACCAGAACCCGGCCGGCATGACGCTCTCGCTGGAGAAGCGTCGGGAGTTGCTCGACCTGGCCGCCGAGTACGAGTTCACGATCTTCGAGGACGACCCGTACGCGGACGTCCGGTTCCGTGGCGAGGCGCTGCCGTCGATGCTCTCGCTGGACACCCGCAACGTGGTGGTGCACGCGTCGAGCTTCACCAAGACGGTCTGCCCGGGTGTTCGGGTCGGATACCTGGTCGGCCCGGCGGACCTGATCGCCGACATCGCCAAGAACGCGACGAGCCTCTACATCTCCCCGGGCATGGTGTCGCAGGCGATCGTGCACCAGTTCTGCGTCTCCGGTGACATCGACCGCTCGATCGAGACGGTCCGGGCGGCGCTGGGCGAGCGGGCCCGGGTGCTCGCCGAGTCGCTGCGCCGGCACCTGCCGCAGGCGCGGTTCGTGGAGCCCGACGGCGGCTACTTCCTCTGGGTCGAGTTCCCGGAGGACGTGCTCGTCGATCGGCTCGCCCCGGCGGCGGCCGAGCGGGGGGTCGCCGTGGTCAAGGGCAGTGACTTCGTGCTGGAAGGCGGGCGGCACGCCCTTCGGTTGGCCTTCTCGGCGGTGACCGCCGACAAGATCGACGAGGGTGTCCGTCGGCTCGCCGAGGCCGTCGAGGCGGTCCGCACCTGAGCCGTCTGTCGGGTTCCCGACAGAACGACGACGCCAACCGCCTCGGGGCTCCCGCCCGGGGCGGTCGGCGGCCCACAATGCTGCGAGCGTCACCCATCAGCTGTTACGGAGGTCACTCGCGGCCTTCGGACCGGCGACGACCTGGGTGCCGCGGCAGCACAACCTCCCGCCCCCACAGGTGCCGGGTGGGCCGTGTCGTCCCCGCACACCCCCCGATGCGGCCCGGCCCGCCCGGCGCCGCCCCACGCGACCGCCGTCACACGTGACCCGGACCGCGGTCGGCGTAGCCTGCAAGCCGCAGCCGAGCGTGGGAGGTGACGCGATGACGGATCGCACAGAGCGGGACCGGACGGCACCGCCGACCACGGGTCGGGTGCTACGGCCTCGCGCGTGGCCCTCCCCGGTCCGGGCGATGACCCGGATCCTCAACGCCGACGGCTCGCCGCCCGTGCCAGCGCCCACTGGCACCGACCGCAGCGCCGTGGTCGACTGCGCGCTCTACGTCGACGGCAAGCGGCAACCCGGTGACTGGACGTACGCCGACGCGCTGACCGCGGCCCGCCGCGAGGAACACGGCTTCGTGTGGCTCGGTCTGCACCAGCCCGAGTTGGCCGAGATGACCGCCATCGCGGAGACCTACGGTCTGCACGAGCTGGCCGTCGAGGACGCCGTGAAGGCCGAGCAGCGCCCGAAGCTGGAGCGGTTCGGCGACGTCGTCTTCCTGGTGCTGCGTACGGCGCGGTACTGCGAGCACGCCGAGCTGACCGAGAACTCCGAGGTCGTGGAGACCGGGCAGGTGATGCTCTTCATCGGCCCGAACTTCGTGATCAGCGTCCGGCACGGTGATGCCTGCCGGCTCGCCCCGATCCGCGCCGACCTGGAGACCAAGCACGATCTGCTGCTGCACGGCCCGTGGGCGGTGGCGTACGGGGTGACCGACCGGGTGGTCGACCTCTATCTGGAGGTGGCCGAGCAGATCGAGGACGACCTCGACGTGCTGGAGGCGGAGGTCTTCGACCGGCAGGGCCACGGGCGGATCCAGCGGATCTACCAGATGAAGCGGGAGCTGGTGGAGTTCAAGCGGGCGGTGGTGCCGTTGCAACGGCCGCTGATGACGCTGACCTCCCAGGTCAACCGGGACGTGCCCAAGGAGATCCGCAAGTACTTCCGGGACGTGCAGGACCACCTGAGCCGCACCGTGGAGCAGGTGAACTCCTACGACGACCTGCTGAACTCGATCCTCCAGGCACGGCTGGCCCAGGTCACCGTCGACCAGAACAACGACATGCGCAAGATCGCCGCCTGGGCGGCGATCGCCGCGGTCTGGACCTCCATCGCCGGCGTCGAGGGCATGAACTTCGACAACATGCCCGAGCTGAAGATGACGTACGGCTATCCGGTGGCCCTGGCCCTCATGCTCGGCGTCTCACTGGCCCTCTACCGCTGGTTCCGCCGCAACGGCTGGCTCTGACCGCGACACGTTCAGGTGCCGGCGAGCGGGGGCAGCCCGCTCGCCGGCACCTGAACGTGTTGTCGCTGGGTCAGCGGCGGCCGTTGGTGCGGGCCGTGTCCTTGCCCAGTGCCTTGGTGAGGTCGTCGGTCGGCCGACCGGTGACGTCCGTGGCGCCCTCGGCGACCGAGGGGACCTTGTCGGTCGGGCGGATCCCGGTCTGCTTCGCCGGGGCGGTGGTGCTGGCGCTGCTGCCGCCGGCCACCGCCGAGCTGCCCGCGCCGGTCATCCCCGCCGCGCCGGCCATCCCCGCCGCGCCGGCCATGGCCGCCCCGTCGGTCCCCTTGGGGGCGGACGGCGTGCGCACCTCGATCGAGTCGACCTCGTCGCGCATCGGTTCGAGGTTGCGGGTCGGGTCGTACTCGGCCCACTCCTGCTGCTCCCGGCGACGGCGCATCGCCACTGCGCCGGCCAGGCCGGCGACGACACCCGCGGCCAGCAGGCCGGTCATCATCGAGCCGCGACGGCGCGGCTGCTTCTTCTTACCGGTGATCCGCATGGTCTTCGACTTGGCCTTCCTGGTCAGCGGCCCTGCCTGCGCGGCGCCGTCACGGGCCGCCGCGGCCAGCGGTGCCAGCGTGGTGAGTGTCGTCCCCCAGCCGGTCGACGCCTGGTCGCGAACCCTCGCCGCGGCCGGCCCGACGTAGCCCCGGGCTACCTGGACCCGCGGACCGACGGTCGCGCCAGCACCCTTCGCCGCGTGGTTGGCTGCCTGCATCAGGTGGCTGATGCTCTGGTTCAGCTCGGCCTTGGCCAACTGCCCCTGGGACTTACGCCGCCCGAATCCAAACACGGTCCTACCTCCTGGGAGTTGTTCCTTCGTCATCCTCCACCAACGGATGCCTCCGCGATGCCAGATCGGGCACATGGGAGGATCCGCATGGAACTGACCAACGAGTGAGGAGTACCCGTGGCCGAGGCTGTCTACGCCACCCTGCACACCAACGCTGGCCCGATCCGGCTGGAGCTCTTCCCCAACCACGCGCCGAAGACCGTCCGCAACTTCGTCGACCTGGCCGAGGGCAACCGTGAGTACACCGACCCGCGCACCGGTCAGCCGGGCAGTGGGCCGTACTACGACGGCACCATCTCGCACCGGGTGATCAGCGGTTTCATGGTCCAGATGGGCGACCCGACCGGCACCGGTCGGGGCGGACCGGGCTACAAGTTCGCCGACGAGTTCCACCCGGAGCTGCGGTTCGACCGTCCCTACCTGCTGGCGATGGCGAACGCCGGACCGGGCACCAACGGTTCGCAGTTCTTCATCACCGTGTCCCCGACGCCGCACCTCAACAACCGGCACACGATCTTCGGCCAGGTTGCCGACGAGCAGTCGGTGAAGGTCGTCGACTCGATCGCCAGCACCCCGACCGGCCCGAGCGACCGTCCCCTCCAGGACGTCGTCATCGAGCGGGTCGAGATCGAGCGGTCTGCTTCCTGACCGATTCGCGAGGTACCTTTGCTCGCATGATTGAGCGCTCCGGAGCACCGCACCGGCCGGAGTCGGTGGATCGCGCGGCGGTGGACGGAGGGTCGGCCCGGTGAGCGAGTCTCCGCCGACCACCCCGGTCTGCTACCGGCACCCCGGCCGGGAGACCTATGTCCGGTGCACCCGCTGCGACCGGCCGATCTGCCCGGACTGCATGCGGGAGGCGTCCGTCGGGCACCAGTGCCCGGAGTGCGTCAACGAGGGACGTCGCAGTGTCCGGCCGGCGCGTACCGCCTTCGGTGGCGGTGCCGCCGGCCGGCACGGCTATGTCACCAAGGCGCTCATCGCGCTGAACGTGCTGCTCATGCTGCTGTCCATCGCCTCCGACCGAGGTGGGGACGCGGCGGTGGGCGGTTCCGGCTTCGGCGGTCTGATGGGCGGCGGCACGCCGCTGACCAACTGGGGGTCGGTGCTCGGACTGGCGGTCCTGCCCGACGGCACGCTCGGCGGGATCGCCGAGGGCCAGTGGTACCGGCTGGTCACCGCGATGTTCCTGCACTACGGCGTGGTCCATCTGCTGCTCAACATGTGGGCTCTGTGGGTGCTCGGCCGATCCCTGGAGGCCAGCCTCGGCCGGGTGCGGTTCGCCGCGCTCTACCTGATCGCGGGCCTCGGCGGCAACGTGGCCGCGTACCTGTTCAGCGCCCAGAACTCGGCCACCGCCGGGGCGTCGACCTCGATCTTCGGGCTCTTCGCCGCACTGCTCATCATCGAGCGCAAGATGGGTCGGGACATCTCCCAGATCATCCCGATCCTGGTGATCAACCTGGTGTTCACGCTCGCCGTTCCGGGCATCTCGATCCCCGGGCACCTGGGTGGCCTGGTGGTCGGCGCGCTGATGGCGCTGGTGCTCGCGTACGCGCCGCGTGGTCGACGCACGTTGGTGCAGGTCGCCGGCGGGGCGATCATCCTGCTGATCCTGCTGGGCCTGGTCCTCTTCCGCACCGCCGCCCTGCTCGGTTGACCTCTCGATCGAGATCTTGGAAGGAAGGTGCCCCCGGAGGGCGGTTTCCTTCCAAGATCTCCGGGTGTCAGGAGCGGCGGGCGGCGCGTAGCGCGGCGGCGACCTCTTCCGGGGTGGCGCCCAGGTCGTATCGGCCGAAGAGGTGCAGTGACTCGCCCGCGTCGATCTCCAGGACCTCGGACGTGAGCCCCAGTCGCGGTCGCCGGTCCACGGTGATCGCCTCGATCGCCGGCCAGGGCAGCAGTCGGCGACCAGCGAACCCGCGAATGACGGTCAGTCCGGCCGGATCCGCCGCCAATCGGACCGGTGCGATCAGGTCGCGTACCGCCCAGACAGCCAGCGCGGCGGCGGCCAGGACGGCCAGCACCAACCGCACCGGGTCGCCGTCGGCGAAGAGCAGCCCGAGCGCGACCAGCAGGACCCCACCGGCCAGCTTCGCCGCCGGTAGGCTCGCCGGCACTCGCCACTGCCGGACCGGGGAGATTTCATCCACCCGCTCAGCATGCCAGCGGCTGCCGGCTCCCGGCAGTGCCCGCCCGGCCCGCGAATGCCCGCCCGGCCCGCGAATGCCCGCCCGGCCCGCGAATGCCCGCCCGGCCCGCGCTCGTGCCCGACCGGCTCGGGCGCACCGGCGTGCCGGTGGAGGGAGAGCAGCCCGGGGGCAGTCAGCCGCTCCAGGGAGGACGTAGGATCGGGGCAGCCCAGGTTACCGGGGAGTAAACATGAGTGACGCGGTCATCGTCGGCGCGGTGCGCACCCCGGTCGGACGGCGGCGGGGCAGCCTCGCCGACGTCCACCCGGTAGATCTCTCGGCGCACGTGCTGCGCGCCCTCGCCGAGCGCACCGGGATCGACCCGGAGCAGGTCGACGACGTCCTCTGGGGCTGCGTGTCCCAGGTCGGCGAGCAATCGTGGAACATCGCCCGCAACGGCGTGCTCGCCGCCGGCTGGCCCGAGACGGTGCCCGGCACGACCCTGGACCGGCAGTGCGGCTCCAGCCAGCAGGCCCTGCACTTCGCCGCCGCGACCGTGCTCTCCGGCCAGGCCGACCTGGTTGTGGCCGGCGGTGTCGAGTCGATGACCCGGGTACCGATGGGCTCCAGCGTGGCCGGTGGGATGCCGTTCAGCGACCAGTTGCGCGCCCGCTACCGAGGCGTCGAGGGCTTCGCCGACGACGCGCCGCTGCCGTTCAACCAGGGGGTCGGGGCCGAACTGATCGCCCAGCGGTGGCGCCTCTCGCGCACCCAGTTGGACGAGTTCGCGTTGGCCAGCCACGAGAAGGCAGCCGCCGCACAGGACGCCGGGGCGTTCGATCCGGAGCTGACCCCGGTGCCGCTGGGCGATGGGGGCAAGTTCGCCGCCGACGAGGGCATCCGCCGGGAGACCTCCCTGGAGAAGCTGGGCGAACTGGCCACGCCGTTCCGCGCCGACGGTGTGGTGACCGCCGGTTCCGCGTCCCAGATCTCCGACGGCGCGGCGGCGCTCGCCGTGACCACCTCCGACTGGGCCAGCCGGCACGGCCTGCGTCCGCTTGCTCGGATCCACACCGCCGTGGTCGCCGCCGACGACCCGGTCACCATGCTCACCGCACCCATCCCGGCCACCGCGAAGGCGCTGCGCCGCGCGGGGCTGGGCATCGAGGAGATCGGGGTGTACGAGGTGAACGAGGCGTTCGCCCCGGTCCCGCTGGCGTGGCTGGCGGAGACCGAGGCCGACCCGGAGCGGCTCAACCCGCGCGGCGGGGCGATCGCCCTCGGTCACCCGCTCGGTGGTTCCGGCGCCCGGATCATGACCACCATGCTCCAGCACATGCGGGACAACGGGATCCGCTACGGCCTACAGACCATGTGCGAGGGTGGCGGCATGGCCAACGCCACGATCGTCGAGCTGATCTGAGGACACCTCCGCCCACACGTCCGGGCGGTGCGGAAAAGGGGTCCCCAACTCCCGGACGACGGCCTAGGGTGCCCAGCGTGACGACGATCGAGCGTGCCGCGGACTGGTCCGGAGAGCAGTGGCGGACGCAGGCCCGGTCCTGGGTCGACGAGCAGTTGACCCGCGCGGGTCGGCGGGTGACCGGGCCGGTGGAGCCGCGGGTCCGTCCGTGGTCGCTGGTGTGGCGGGTGCCCACCGACGGTGGTCCGGTCTGGTTCAAGGCCAACAATCGGGGCACGGCGCACGAGGCCGCCCTGATCGCGAGACTGGCCCGGCTCACGCCGGAACGGGTGCTCACCCCGATCGCGGTGGACCCGGAGCGGGGCTGGTCGTTGCTGCCCGACGGCGGCGAGTCACTGCGCGGCCTGCTGGGCCGCGACCCGGACCTGACGCACTGGGAGCGGGCGCTGCCCGGGTACGCCGCCCTCCAACTGGCCACCGCGGCGCAGGCCGACGAGCTGGTCGCCTCCGGCGTACCGGACCATCGGCCCGAGGTGCTCGCCGACCTCTTCGTCGAGCTGCTCGACGACCGCGCGTCGCTGTTGCTCGGTGCGGAGGAGGGGCTCGACCCCGAGATGTACGACCGGCTGCGGGCGGAGGTGCCGTCGTACGCCGAGCGGTGCCGTCGGCTCGCCGAGTTCGGCATCCCGGCCACGGTGCAGCACGACGACCTGCACGACGACAATGTCTTCGCCGGTCCGGACGGGTACCGCTACTTCGACTGGGGGGACGCCTCGGTGGCGCACCCGTTCGGCACGCTGCTGGTGACCCTGCGTTCCATCCGGTACGCCGACGAGCTGGCGGTCGACGACGCCGGGCTGGCCCGGTTGCGGGACGCCTACCTGGAGGCGTGGACCGACCGGTACGACCGGCGGACCCTCCTGGAGGCCGCCGACCTGGCGATCACCCTGGGGCCGGTGAGCCGGTCGCTCTCCTGGCGTCGAGCCCTGGACACCACCGAGGAGTCGCGGTCCGAGTACGCTGCCGCGGTCCCCGGTTGGTTGTCGGAGCTGTTCGCCGCCAGCCCGATTCGGCCCAACTCCTGACCATGATCCGTCCGAGTCGGAAGTCGGACAGGCAGTGCGACACGCGGCGTGGAACTTCCAAAAAAACGGCGTGACCCACGTCACCCCGCTGGTGGCGTCGTTGGGCAGGTCATGGACGTCTTCTCCCGAACGTTCCTCCCGGCCGCCTCCGAGGCTGGCCTGGCCGTGCAGACGGTGAGCCGGCACATGCCGGTCTTCCGGCGCTGCGTCGGCTCCGGTGACGCCACCATCCTGGTCACCCGTTGCAGCCGCCCCGACCGCCCGGTCACCGGCGACTACCTCCTACTGCTCACGCACCGTCGGCTGGTGGTGACCCAGCAGACCCGTCTCCTGCACCGGCTGCGCCTGCACCTCAACACCGAGCTGCGCGAGCTGAGCAACGTGACCTGGAGCCCGGACCCCCGACTGCACTCGGTCGAGATGGCGGCCACCGCGATCGACGGGATCCGTGAGCGGTTCCTGATCCGCACCAGCCACCCCAAGCAGGTCTGGCAGCTCGACGCGCTGCTCAACCAGGCGTTCCGGACCCGCCTGCGGCCGCCCGGCGCCCGGGTCGTCGCCAGCATCGGTGACGCCCCGGCCGACTCGCGGCCCGGCATGTTCGCTCCGTCCTGGTGAGCTGACACCCGACCTTCGCGACGCCTTTACCGAACTCGAACACGCGCCGATCGCGCCGAGCCCCGCCGTCGGCAATCATGGGCCGGTGACCGTCGAACCGCCGCACCGCGGGCTCGTCCTCGTGGTCGAGGACGAGCCGGCCATCGCCGACCTGGTCCGGCTCTACCTCGCCCGGGACGGATTCGGCGTCCACCTGGAACGCGACGGTGAGGCCGGTCTGCACGCGGCTCGCCGGTTACGCCCGGTGGCCTGCGTCCTGGACATCGCGCTACCGGGCCTGCCCGGCACCGAGATCTGCCGCCGGCTGCGCGAGGCGGGCGACTGGACCCCGGTCATCTTCCTCACCGCCCGGGACGACGAGGTGGATCGGATCGTCGGCCTGGAGTTGGGCGCCGACGACTACGTCACCAAGCCGTTCAGCCCCCGGGAGTTGGTCGCCCGGGTGCGCGCGGTGCTGCGGCGCTCCGCCGGTGGCCCGGAGGGCGCGGACCGGCCGCGGGTCGTCGGCCCGGTGACGCTCGACCCGGCGCGGCGCACGGTCACCGCCGCGGGCGCGCCGGTGCAGCTCACCTCCACCGAGTTCGACCTGCTGGCGCACCTGATGGCCCGGCCCGGTCGGGTCTTCACCCGGGAGGAGCTGCTGGCCGGGGTCTGGGGTTACGCGGCGCACGCCGGCACCCGCACGGTCGACGTGCACGTCGCCCAGGTGCGGGCGAAACTCGGCCCGGCCAGCGTCATCAAGACCCACCGTGGCGTCGGGTACGCGGTCGATGCCTGACCACTCCGGGCGCGTCGGGTCGCCGACCATGACCCTGCCGGTGGTCGGCGCCGGCCCGCCCGCCGCACCTCGACGAGGCCGACTCGGCCGTACGCTGACCGCCCGCGCGGTGCTCGTCACCTGCGCGGTGGCGCTGGTGTCGGTGCTGGTCACCGCCATCGTCGCGGTGCCGTTGGCGATCCGTGGCGCGGAGCGACGCGATCAGGAAGCGCTCGCCGCCCAGGCCCGGCTGGCCGCCGAGGTGCTGCGGACCCGCCTGGACCGGGGTCGCAGCGCCGACGAGGAGCGGCTCATCCAGCAGCTCCGCAACCAGGGCATCGACGCGTACCTGATCCGGCGCGGGGCGGTCGACCGGCCGGGCCTGCCACCCAGGGTGGTGCAGCGGATCGAACAGGGCCGCAACGTGTCGGTGCGGCGCGTCGTCAACGGGGAGCGTGCCCTGGTCGAGGGCCGGGCGCTACCCAACGGCAACGGGGTGGTGCTCTCCCGTGCGGCGTCACCCGGGTTGTGGGCACAGGTGCTGCTGAGCCTCTGGTTGCCGCTGCTGGCCGGGTTGGCCGCCGGTGTGGTCGCCGGGCTGCTGCTGGCCCGCCGGTTGGCTCGGCCGATCCGCGTGGCGGCCACCGCCGCCGCCCGGCTACGCGCCGGCGACCGCGCCGTCCGGATACCTGTCGAGTCACCGGACGAGGTCGCCGACCTGGCCGAGGCGTTGAACGGTCTGGCCGGCGCGCTGGCCACCAGCGAGGGCCGGCAGCGGGAGTTCCTGCTGTCCGTCTCGCACGAGCTGCGCACCCCGCTGACCGCGATCCGGGGGTACGCCGAGGCGCTCGCCGACGGGGTGCTCGGCGCGGACGACACGGTGGACACCGGTCGGACGATGCTGACCGAGGCCCAACACCTGGACCGGCTGATCGGGGACCTGCTGGCGCTGGCCCGACTGGAGGCCGCCGACTTCCCGCTGGAACCGGTGCCGGTGGACCTGACCGAGCTGGCCGTGCACGCGGAGCCGACCTGGGCCGGTCGGTGCGCGGCGGTGGGGGTGCCGTTCCGGTTGGAGACGCCCGGTCGGCCGGTGCCCGCGTACACCGATCCGGGGCGGATCCGGCAGGTGCTGGACGGGTTGTTGGAGAACGCGCTGCGGGTCGTACCCCCGGGGTCGCCGGTGGTGCTCGCGGTCCGGCCGGCCGCGGACCCGGCCTCCGGCGGTGAGCTGGAGGTCCGGGACGGCGGACCCGGCTTCACCGACGACGACCTGGCGGTGGCGTTCGAGCGCGGTGCGCTGCACGAGCGGTACCGGGGGGTGCGCAAGGTGGGCAGCGGGCTGGGGTTGGCGCTGGCCGCCGGCCTGGTCCGTCGGCTGGGCGGGGAGATCGCCGCGGGTCACGCGCCGGAGGGCGGCGCGGCCTTCACGGTCCGGCTACCCGGTGATCCTTACCTGACTCGAACATCGGCCTGACGCTCCGCTCGTCCTCGGCGGGAATGCTGAGGACTCCACGGACGAGAGGGAACGTCATGCCACGTTGGGGATTCGCCACCGGCACCACGGCACTGCTCGCGGCGGTCGCACTGGGCGTCACCGGCTGCGGTGCGGCCGAGGTGGCCAGCCAGCCCGCCCGGGACGCCGCCGTCGACGTCGCCGCCGCCCTGGGGGTGGAGGGTCAGGCGCTGACCGCGATGGGCTTCGACCCCGACGAGTTGGACGTGCGGACCGTCGCCGCGCCGGCCACCCCGACGCCGGGTGCCTCCCCCACGGCCAAGGACAAGGCCCGGGACAAGCGCGGCGAGGAGTGGCGCAAGCGCCACCAGGCCCGCGTGCTGTTGCGCAGGAACACCCTGCACGGTGAGGCGGTGGTGAAGGCGAAGGACGGCGGTACGCAGACCGTCACCGTGCAGCGCGGCGAGGTGACCGCGATCAACGGCGACTCGATGACCGTCAAGTCCACCGACGGCTTCACCCTGACCTGGAGCTTCGGCGACGATCTGCGGGTCGTCGAGCGCCGCGCCACCGTGCAGCCGAGCGAGGTGAAGGTCGGCGCGACGGTCGGCGTCGCCGGTGCCAAGGACGGCGACAAGGGAGTGGCCCGGCTGATCCTCATCCCCGGCGCCAAGTGAGCGGAAGGGGCCTCAGCCGAGGCCCCTTCCCTCAGTAGACGCGGGAGCCGATGAAGTCGTCGTGACCGTAGCCGACCGGGTTGGCGGCGGTGCGGGCCTCGAACGACCACTGCTGTCGGGTGCTGCTGGAACAACTCGCCAACCGCAGGCGGGAGCTGCCCAGCAACGGGTTGTCGAACGCCACGCAGAGGTTGCTCGCCGCTGCCGGCCGGAGCTGGTTGCCGACGAAGACGAACTGCTGGGCGCCGGTGCCGTTGCAGTCGTAGATGTTGACCGCCGTGCCCGAGGTCATCGAGCTGTTCGAGACGTCCAGGCAACGGTCGTGGGACAGCTCCGAGTGCAGTGACCGTCGGGCCGAGTCGTACCAGAAGCCCTGGTTACGGCCACCGTGACAGGCGTGCGGCTGCTGCACGGTGCCGTTGCGGGAGTCGTACCCCCTGCCGTCGACGCAGGTGCCGGTGGCCAGGTTGCGCAGTTGCCCGAACTCCAGCAGCCCGGGGTAGAGCACGCCGCCGCCGGTGCTGGCCGGGTCGACGCAGCTCGCCCGATCCTGGCCGGAGTTCCAGAACTGGGTGATGCACTGGGCGAACATGCCGTGCCCCCGGGCGTTGGGGTGGAACGACTGCCGGGCGGCGTTCTCGTTCCAGATCCCGACCTCGATGAAGAGGCCGCGGACCGAGGTGTTGTCGGTGCACACCTCGTGGCCGTGGAAGAGTCGGCTGGCGTCCAGGTAGCGGGTGCCGGTGTTCGCGGCGGCTGCCCGCAGCGCCGACTCGAACAGCGGCACGGCCTTGTTCCGGGCGAACGCCGCGTCGGCCAGGTAGAGCAGGCAGCCACCGGAGTACCAGCCGGGGAAGTTCGGGTTGTCCTCCACGTCCGGGCTACCCGGGCTCGGGTACGACATGAGCACCAGCTCGTAGTCCGAGCGCAGGTAGCCGGCGTCGGTCATGGTCTGCCGGATGTCGGTGAGCGCGTCGGTCACGGCCTGCCGACTGCCGTCGGTGCGGATCGTCCACTGGTCGGTGTAGGTGGGATAGCAGGGCCCCTGGAAGAGGACCCGACGGACGGCGCAGTCGGTGGCGACCGGGCCGAACTGGATGGTGCCGTCACCGTTCGCGCCGACCACCACCCAGATCAGCTTCACGTGCGTGTTGCGCGCCTTGATGCCCAGGTGGTCGCCCTGGTTCAGCTCGTTGTGCTGGGTCGGTCCGCCGGCGATGAGGTTCCACGGGGTGGCACCGGAACAGGCGATGTTGTACTGCGTGTCCGACGGGATGCCGGTGCGGAAGACCGCCTGGTCGTACGAGCGGTCGCACCAGTTGCCGTCCTGGTGGGTGCCGGGGACGTAGTTGCCGACGCCCTCACCGGAGATCTCACTGTCGCCCATGGTGATCAGCGCGGTGCGACGTTGCTCGATCGGACGGATCGCGGGGCTGCCGTAGAGGGCTGTGGCTTCGGCGGCCCGGACGGCTTCGAGGTTGGCGGGGAGCGGCTGGACGGCGGGCCGATCGGCGGCGGTGGCGGGGGTGGCCGGTCCGGCGAGCATCGGTAGGACGAGAGCGGCGACGGCGACGGCGATGGTGCTGGCCCGTCGTCGGGTCGCGCGTTCGGGCCTGGCGGGGATTGCAGGCATCGACGCACTCCTTTCGGCTCAGCCGCGGGACGTCGACTGAGTTACCAGACGGTAACGTGCGGATCAACGGATGTGAATGCGCCTCGGATCCTTGCGCGCGGGCTGCCGAACCGCCCGGATCGGACGATCCGGGCGCTCGGTCACCGGCCGGGTGGCAGCGCGTAGCCGACGTAGTCGCGAAACTCCAACCGCCAACCGGCCGGAACCAGCTTGGCGCAGGCCGGCCGACTGCCGGTGCAGACGATCGCGTCCACCGAGGTGGGCTCGGCCGGCGGCCGTTCGGGCAGGACCGACTGCAACGGCACCAGCTCCGGCGAGCGGCCGTCGGGTTGGCGCAGCACCAACCACCACGGGTACTCCCAGTTGTCGTTCTGCTCCACCAGCCCGATCCGCCGGGCACCGCTGTCGCGAACCGCCGCCGCGGCCCAACGGAACTCGTCGGCCCACTGCGGGCGGCGCAGGAACCGGGTGTCCCAGTCCGAGGTGGTGAAGACCGAGCCGGAGCCGACGAGTCGGCGCGGGAAGCCGTACGACAGGGCGAGCACCCCGGCCAGCGCGGAGGTGGCCAACACGACGGCCACCGCAAGAGTGGCCACCGAACGCTGCCGACCGCTGGCCGTGCCGGTTGCGCGGCTGGCCCGGCGGCGCAGCAGCGCGTCCAACCACAGCCCGGCCAGCGGCACGGCGAGCACCAGCGCGTAGAGCAGCAGCCGGTTGCCCCACGGCTGCCACTTGATCATCGAGGTGTGCAGCAGGACGGTGGCCAGCACCACCACCGCGTACGCGCGCAGCGGCCCGACCTGCCCACTGTCGATCCGGCGCGGCCGGGCCAGCGCGACCACCGCGCCGATCAACGCCAACGCCCCGGCGACCGGGAACGCCACCCGGTCCTCGTCCGGGTACCAGGCGGGCTCCGGGAAGCTCTCCCGGCCGAAGGTGATCGCCCGGTCCTGGGGGTCGACGCCGATCGCGTCCGCCCCGCCGATGATCGCCTTCCCGCCGAGCTGACGCAGCGGTGCCAGTGGCGTGTCGAACGCCGTGTGCCCGATCCGCAACGCGTTGATCAGGATCGACGGTGGATCGTGGCGCTCCATCGGGATCGACTCCCGCAACCGGGGCGGACCCAGCGGATGCCCGAACTCGGCAGTCACCCGAGCCAGGAACGGGCCGACGACCACGGCCGCCACCAGCACGATCAGCACCGAACCACAGACGACACGCGCCGCGCCAGCGACCGGGCGGTGCGTCGGGGCCGGGCGGGAGGCCGGCACCGCGCCAGCAGTCGACGCCCCGGCGGCCGGTGCCCGGATGGCCAGGGCCAGTCGGAGCTGCGCCAACCCCCAGAGCACCAGCAACGGACCCACCGCGATCAGGCCGCTGGTCTTCGTCACCGCGGTCAGCCCGGCGGCCGCACCCAACCCGAGCAGGGTGCCCCAGCCGGTACGCCGACGCAGCCCGTCCAGCACCAGCGTCGCCGCGCACGCCACCCATGCCGCACAGACCAGATCGGTCTGGGTGCTCGTCGCCTGGAGCACCACCATCGGCGTGGTCGCCAGTACGAACGCGGTGATCAACTGAGCCCGGCGGCCACCGCCGAGCTGCGCCGTGATCCGTGCGGCCACCAGCAGGCAGAGCACCCCGGCGGCCCACTGCACCAGGTTGTACAGGTGGTCCCCGCCGGTCAGCAGGCGCAGGTGCAGGAGCAGGTACTCGGCTCCGGGCGGGATGGTCACCTGCCGGTGGATCGCTGTCGGCCAGAAGTCCAGATCGCCCTGGGCCACCCAGTGCTCCACCTTCGGCAGGTGGTACGTCTGCGAGTCGAAGTTGTTCGGCTCGGCCAGCAGCGCGACGAGCAACTCCACCAGGACCAGGCCGCCGACCGTGCCGGCGAGCAGGCGGTCCCCCCGACCCGCCGTCCGCCAGGTGTCGACAGCCCTGGCGAGCAGGCCGCCGCGTACCCGATCGACCTGGACCGGCCGGTGGTCGGGTCCGGGCCGGCCGCCGTCGGCGATCGGCGCGGGCAGCTCCGGGCCGGCGCCGGCGGACACCGCCGCCCCGACCGGTACCGGCCGGAGCGCCGCGGCGGGCTGGTGCGCGGGAATGGCCTCCCGGCGGCGCCAACGCAGCCCCGCCGCCGCCGCGCAGACGAGCAGAAAAAGTAGCCAGGCGGCGGCGAACGCCGGCCGGTTCAGCACGTGCGCCGCGCCGAACAGCTCGACAACGAGCACCGCGTACGCCCCGCCGACCAGGGCGGCGCGCATCACCGCGAGCCGTAGCGGCGCCACCGCGGCGGCCCGGCGCGGCCTCGTCGCGACGGTGAGCAGGAGCATCGCGGCGGCGGGCACCACCGCGAGCAGGGAGCCGGCAGCCGACATGGCCGGAAGTAAACACCATCGGCCTGGGACCGCCACGTCGACTGCCCGCCGGTGGGGGCACACGTCGCGCTGACCAGTCAGGCTAGGCTATCCCCGACGTGTCGTCGCCACCGTGGAGATTCCCGTGAAGCTTTCAATCCTCATGCCGGTCTTCAACGAGGAAGAGCGCATCGCGGACGCCCTCAAGCAGGCATTGGCAGTTGACTATCCGTGCGAGATCGAGCTGGTCGTCGTCGACGACGGGAGCCGGGACGGCACCGGTGAGGTCCTCGGTCGCGCCGACGACGCACGCCTGCGGGTCATCACCCACCAGCGCAACGCCGGCAAGGGTGCCGCCATCAAGACGGCCGTCGACAGCGCGGAGGGCGACTACATGGTCATCCTCGACGCCGACCTGGAGTACGACCCGCAGGACATCCCCAAGCTGCTCGCCCCGGTGCTCGACGGGCGGGCCGAGGTGGTCTACGGCAACCGCACCTTCGGCAGCCACAGCGCCTACAGCTTCTGGTACGTGATGGGCAACAAGGGCGTCACGATGGCGGCCAACGTGCTGTTCAACTCGTACATCGGTGACCTGGAGACCTGCTTCAAGCTGATGCCGGTGGCGCTCTACCGGTCGCTGCAGGTGCGCTCGCGCGGCTTCGGCATGGAGGCCGAGGTGACCGGCAAGCTGCTGCGCCAGCGGATCCGGCCATACGAGGTGCCGATCAGCTACCGGGCACGTGGCCGGGAAGAGGGCAAGAAGATCACCTGGAAGGACGGCGTCGAGGCGATCTGGATCCTCGGTCGCGAGCGCGCACGCCGCCGTCCCGCCACCTCAGCCGCGCGTTGAGCCCAGGAACGCGCTGATCGAGCGCCGGAGACCGGCGGCGTCCAGGCCGTGCCACCGGATGTGGTCGGCCGGGCTTCCGTAGCGCCGTAGGTCGGTCTGACCCACCCCGAGCGTGAGCAGCCGGTGCGGCACGTCTGCCATCGCCCGGCTGACGATCGCGCTCGACGTGCCCGCCAGGTACGGCTCGACAAGCACCACGTCGGTCCCGGCGAGCGCCCGCAGCCCCGCGGTGTCGAACGGCCGGGGCGTGTGGGTGTACGCGACTGTCACGTCCATTCCCTCGGTCGCCGCCAACGTGGCATCGAGCATCGGCCCGACGGCCACCACCAGCGGCGCGTTCGTCCCGCCCTGCCGCAGCATCCGTAGCCGGTCCGCGTTCGGGTGCGCCTCGGCGTTGCGCTGCTCACTGAGCCGCAGGTAGACCGGGTCGTCGCTGGCCGCGGCGTGCCGGAGCAGCGGCGCGACCTCGTCCGGGTGGCCGGGCACCCGCACCGTCCAGCTGTCGCCGAGAGAGTCGAAGAGGGCCACGTCCCCCGGTGACTGGTGGGTCCGGCCTTCGGCCGACCCGTCGTACGACGCGCCGATGCTGACCAGGACCGCGCCCACCCCCTGGTGGTCCAGATCCAACTTGATCTGCTCGTACGCCCGGTCCACCAGGAACGTCGCGTACGAGTGCACGATCGGGCGGAGCCCGGTCAGGGCGAGCCCGCCGGCCACACCGATCATGAGTTGCTCCCGGATGCCGACGTTGAGCACCCGATCCGGGTGCCGTCGAGCGGCCGGAGCGAACTGGCTGGCCGAGATGTCGGCCACGACGAGCGCGGTACGCGGATCCTCGTCGAGGAGCGTGGCGGTGCTGTCGATGAAGGCCGCACGCATGGCGGTCACCCCTTGCTCTCGATGCGGGCGACCACCAGGTGTGGCCGCTGTGGGCGGTGCCCGGTCAGCGCCCGGTACAGGGCGGTGTGGTCCCGGCCGTCGACGGTGTCGGCGGTCCAGCCGTTGACCGTGAAACGGCTGGCGATGCCACCCGACCAGCCGTGGGTGGACGACGAGTTGTCGACCACGATCGCGGTGAGGCTTTCCAGGCCGGTCGCTCCCGCGTACGCGATCGCCTCGTGGTTGGATCCCTCGTCCAGTTCGGCGTCGCCGAGCAGCACGTACACCCGGGGGGTGTGCAGCCCCTGGGCCCGCAGGCCGAGGGCGGTGCCGACGGCCAGCCCGAGGCCGTGGCCGAGCGAGCCGGAGCCGATCTCGACCCCGGGCACCAGCAGCCGGTCCGGGTGGTGGCCGAGCCGACTGTGTGGCCCGGCGAGGTCGTCGAGCCAGGCCTCCGGGAGAAAGCCGTGCGCGGCGAGCACCGCGTAGTAGGCGGCCGGCCCGTGCCCCTTGGAGAGCAGGAACCGGTCCCGCTCCGGGTCGTCGACGGTGTCCGGGGTGACCCGCAGCACCTGGTCGTAGAGCACCTGGAGCACGTCGATGGTGGAGTGCGCACTGGGTGCGTGCTTCTCGTCGCCGGTCAGTCGTCGGATGAGCCCGGGGAGCCGGGACCCGGTGTCGGTGGGCAGTGTGGTGGTCATGCCACTACTGTGTGACTTGAAGTGCACTTCAACTCAAGGACCTGGTGATGCAGGATCTGCTGACGATCGGCGAGTTGTCCGCCCGCTCCGGCGTGGCGCCCTCGGCGCTGCGCTACTACGAGCGGCTCGGGCTGATCCGCGCCGACCGTACCGGCGGCAACCAGCGCCGGTACGCCCGCTCCGAGCTGCGCCGGGTCGCCTTCATCCGGATCTCCCAACAGGTCGGCGTCTCGCTCGACGAGATCCGGGCGGCGTTGGAGTCGCTCCCCGAGGCCCGCACGCCCAGCCCGCAGGACTGGGCGCGGCTCTCCGCGAGCTGGCGGGGCCGGTTGGACGAGAAGATCCGCCTGCTCACCAACCTCCGCGACGACCTGGACGGCTGCATCGGCTGTGGCTGCCTGTCCCTGCAACGCTGCACGCTCAACAACCCGGGTGACGCGCTGGCCGGCGAGGGGCCCGGCGCCCGCCTGATGCTGCCCCGACCGACTGACGACACGCTCGTCTGACGCCTCTCACCCGCGCGTGAGGAGCACCTTGCCGAAGTGGTCGTTCGACTCGACGAGCCGGTGCGCCGTCGCCGCCTCGCTCATCGGCAGCCGCCGGTCCACGATCGGTCGGACCGTGCCGGCCTCGATCAACGGCCACACCTCGTCCCGTACGCCCTGAACGATCTCCGCCTTCTCGGCAGGCGGTCGGGAGCGCAGCGACGTCGCGGTGACACTGGCCCGCTTCGCCACCAGCGCGCCGAGATCCAACTCGCCCTTGCGCCCACCCTGCATCCCGATCACCACCAGCCGGCCGCCGGTGGCCAGCGCGGAGACGTTTCGGCCCAGGTAGGACGCGCCCATGATGTCCAGGATGACGTCCGCGCCCCGACCGTCAGTCGCCTGCCGGACCTCCTCGACGAAGTCCTGCTCCCGGTAGTCGATCGTGTGGGACGCGCCCAGCTCCCGCAGCCGGGCGTGCTTGGCCTCCCGGGCGGTGGTCAGGACCGTCGCGCCGAGGGCCGCCCCGAACTGGACCGCGAAGGTGCCGATCCCGCTGCCCCCGCCGTGCACCAGCAGCGTGTCACCTGCGCCGAGCCGACCCACCTGGATCAGGTTCGACCAGACCGTGCAGGCCACCTCCGGCAGCGCCCCGGCGTCCACCGGGTCGCAGGCCGGCACCGGCAGCAACTGCCCGGCGGGGACCGCGACCCGCTCGGCGTACCCGCCGCCGGCCAGCAGCGCGCACACCTGCTGCCCGACCGCCCACCCGGCGACCTCCGACCCGACCTCCGTGATCACCCCGGAGCATTCCAACCCGGGGTACGCGGACGCGCCCGCCGGCGGCGGGTAGTGCCCCTGCCGTTGCAGCAGGTCAGCGCGGTTGACCCCGCTGGCCCGCACATCCACGATCACCTCGTCGGGGCCCGGCTCCGGGTCGGGCACCTCGGCCCAGACCAGCGCGTCGGGTCCACCGGGCTGCGGAATGGTGATGGCTCGCATGAGCCCAGTCTTCCCGATCTTCCCGGGTGCCGCAGGCGCAACCGCAAGGCCACAGTGGACGGCCCGGACGGGCTGGTCACCGCGTTCGGGGAGGGACGTCGGGCCGTCCGGCGGAAGCCGTGGCAGACTGTGCGTGGCCGTACGCCCGCGGGTGGCGGCCCAGGAGGGTTCGCCTAGTGGCCGATGGCGCTGGTCTTGAAAACCGGTAAGGCAGCGATGTCTTCGTGGGTTCGAATCCCACACCCTCCGCCCATCTGGACAGCAAAAACGCCCTTTGACCAGCGCAAAGCTGGTCGAGGGGCGTGTCTGTGTGCGGTGAGTCCGGCCCTCGATCCACTTCCGCGCGGCCTCGTCCTGTCCGTCGACGCATGAGGCGTAGACCCTGCCCAGGGAAACCTGTGCCGACAGCGGCAAGTGCCCTCGCTGGCGCCGCTCTTGCGGATGTTCGGCATGGTTGACTTTGACGTTACGTCAACCTCTAACCTTCATTTCACACCGACGAGTTGAAGGGGTGAGTGAGGTGGATTGGTCGATCCAAGACCTCGCGCGCATGGTCGGAACGACCAGTCGCACCCTGCGCCACTATGGCGACGTCGGTCTGCTTCGGCCGAGCCGGCTCGGCCGCAACGGGTACCGGTACTACGACCAGGAGAAGCTGCTCCGGTTGCAGAGGATTCTGCTGTTGCGGGAGCTCGGCCTCGGGCTGCCCGCGATCGCCGAGGTGCTCGACGGGAGCCAGCACCCAGTCGAAGCGCTGCGCACCCACCTGAAACTGCTCGAGCAGGAGCGTGAGCGGATCGGGAGGCAGATCGAGTCGGTGAAGACGACCCTGCGCAAGACGGAAGGAGGTGAACCACTCATGCCTGAGGAGATGTTCGACGGTTTCGACCACACGCAATACGAGCGGGAGGTCACCGAACGGTGGGGCCGAGAGGCCTACGCGAAGGGTGACCGGTGGTGGCGCTCACTCAGCCCGGCTGAGAAGCTGGCGTTCCAGCAGCGCCAGATCGAGATCGGGCGGGACTTCGGCGCGGCGCACCGCGCCGGGGCGGCGGCCGACAGCGACCAGGTGCAGGCGATCACCCAGCGGCTGTACGACTGGCTGTCGGGGAGTTCGACGACCCCGACCAAGGAGTACTTCACCGGGCTCGGCGAGCTGTACGTGTCCGACCCGCGCTACACGGCGGCGTTCGACACCGCCGAGAACACCGCCGGCACCGTGACGCTGATCCGCGATGCGATGCACGTCTACGCCGAGCGCAACCTGTAACAGGGTTTTCGGGATGCCGGGGTGTTCGGGCCGTACGGATGCGCGGTTTCCTGGATACCGAGCGCAGACAGGTCCGTCACTCCGGCGGGTCGGCAGGCCGTCGATCCGCGCGGATGGTCTCGTCGGCCAGTCGTTCGATCGCGCGCCGGCGTTCCCGGGCGAGCGACTGCTCGTCCGGCTTGCGGAGCGCGGTCACGACGGCGACCAGGAAGTCACGCCAGATGCTCAAGAAGTTCCCCCGTGGACGTTGCGGCGATGATCGTATCCGCGCGGGTGGTCCCGACAGTGCCCCAACCGGTCGTTGACGGCCCTGGAACGGGGTAAGAAGGGGCTGATATCTCCGCACACCGGAAGGACGCGTTCTGATGACCCTGGAACGACCGATCGCCCCGGACCCGTACGAGCTGCTGCCGACGCTGCCCTCGTTCACGCTGACAAGTGACGACGTGCAGAACGGTGAGCCGATGGATGCCCGGCACGCGCATGGCAGCACCGGGGGTGACAACGTCTCGCCGCAGCTCGCCTGGTCGGATTTCCCGGCCGAGACGAAGAGCTTCGCGGTGACCTGCTACGACCCCGACGCGCCGACCGGCAGCGGTTTCTGGCACTGGGTGCTCGTGAACGTGCCGGTCGAGGTCACGCAGTTGCCCAGCGGCGCCGGTGGCGCGGCCGGCACCGACCTCGGTGGGGCGTTCGCGGTCCGCAACGACTACGGCGAGCAGGGTTACGGCGGTGCGGCCCCGCCGGCCGGCGACCGCCCGCACCGGTACGTCTTCGCGGTGCACGCGGTAGACGTCGACCGCTTGGACCTGACCCCAGAAGCCAGCCCCGCCTACGTAGGCTTCAACCTGACGTTCCACACCCTGGCGAGGGCGGTAATCCGCCCCACGTACCAGATCAAGGACTAACCCGGGAGGGTGGGCAACGCCGCCCAGTCTCGTCGATCATGGAGTTGTGGTGGGCGACAAAAAGCCTGGCAAGCGCCAAATCAGGCACCACAACTCCATGATCGACCGGGCGGGCCTGCTATGGGGCCGGGGTTAGGCTGGGACGCGGGCCACGGCGAAGACCGACTGGCCGAACGGGGGGCGGACGAGCTGCTCGGCGGCCTTGGTGGCGGGCAGGACGAGGGTGTCGTACACCTTGACCATCGGGCCCTCCTTCGGCATCAGCCGGAAGACCTTGGTGGCCATGAAGTAGCCGATCAGCCCCAGCGCGTTGGCGTAGTGCATCTTCTCGATGGTCAGCCCGGCCTCGGTCATCGCCGCACCGAGCGTCTTCTTCGTGTAGCGGCGGACGTGTCCGGTGGCGATGTCGGCCGGACCCATCGCGAACTGGAACGCCGGCACGATGATGATCACGGCGCCGCCGGGTCGGACCAGGTCGCGCATGCTGCTCAGCGCGCCCACGTGGTCCTCGATGTGCTCCAGGACGTTGTACGAGACCGCGGCACTGTAGTCGCCCCGGTCGTTGTGGGGCAGCAGCATCTGCCGGACGTCGATGTTCGGCCGGTCGGCCAGGCGCTCCTTGAGCTGCACCAGCCGGTCCGGGTCGGCCTCGGTCGCGGTGAACCGGGGCAGCAGCTCGGACCACTCCAGCGCGTAGTCACCGAGGCCGCTGCCGATCTCGATCGGGTCGTCGCCGAGGTACGGCAGGGCCAGTTCGATGAACCAGCGACGGTGGTTGACAGCGGTCGCCAGGCCTTCCAACACCTCGGACTGAACGCGCTGATCCCCAGTGATTTCTGCCATGCGTCGATTCCTCACGATATGAACTCGACCCGTGCCTGGACCGACAGAGTGAATCATCCGCTGGGACGGCAGAAGAATCGGGGCATCGGGGGTGGCCGAATTATGGTCGGGGGTGGGTTCGTGATCGGCGGTCGGCGAACCCGGCACATAGTACGGCAGTACCCCGAAACATGTCACGGCAGCGCCATGCCCTGACTACTCTGGGAATTGTCATGACTACTCCTGAGCCGGACTCGCCCAGCGACAGCGACGGTCCGGCCGTGGTGCCGTCGGTGCAGGGGGAGTCGGGTCGCGTCCGGCCTCCCCGCAGGGGTAAGTGGTCCGATCTGGTCGCCGTGCTGAGCTTCGTGGTGCTCGGCCTGTGGGTGACCGCCCGGCTCTGGTTGGACCCAGGTAGTGGCGTACGGGACAACCAGTCCGATCAGTCACAGTTCGAATGGATGATGGCCCACGGTGCGCGAGTCGTCACGCACTTTGCGTATCCGTTCCATTCCAATCAGATGAACGTCCCGGACGGCGTGAATCTGATGGCCAATACGTCCGTCTTATCCGTTTCGCTCCCACTGACGCCGGTCACCCTGCTGCTGGGGCCGAGAGTGGCATTCCTGGTCTTTCTCACCGTCGGCATGATTGCCACCGCCACCGCCTGGTATTTCCTGCTCTCCCGGGTCCTGATCGGCAGCCGCGGGCCGGCGTGGCTGGGCGGTGGCTTCTGTGCGTTCGCGCCGGCCATGGTGTCGCACGCCAACGGGCACCCGAACATCGTGTCCCAGTTCGTCGTCCCGTTGATCATCTGGCGGACCCTGCGACTCGGCGAACCGGGCCGCTGGCTCCGCAACGGGCTCCTCCTCGCGCTCGTGATCGTCTGGCAGGCCTTCCTCAACCTGGAGATCCTGCTGATGACCGCGATCGGGCTGGGCCTGGTCATCGGCGTACTCGCCCTCGGTCGCGCCGAACTACGCTCGCGTATCCGGTCCTTCCTCGCCGGCCTCGCCGTCGCGGCCGGGCTCGCCGCGCTGCTGCTGGCGTACCCCCTGTACGTGCAGTTCTTCGGACCGGACGCGTACTCCGGGCTGTCCCGGCTGATCCGCGGCTACTCCAGCGACCTGGCGTCGTTCGTCGCGTACTCCCGGGAGGCGCTCGCCGGCAGCCCGCGCACCGCCGCCGGTCTGGCCAAGAACCCGACCGAGGAGAACAGCTTCTTCGGCTGGGCGTTGCTGGTGCTGGTGATCGCCCTGGTCTGGTGGTTGCGGCGCTCGGTCGTGGTGCTCGCGCTCGCCGCGCTCGGGCTGCTCTTCTCGGTGCTCTCGCTGGGCCGGGAGGTCCGCTTCGACAACCGGGGTACGGGGGTGCCGGGACCCTGGGCGGCGCTGGAGAACCTGCCGATCCTGCACTCGGTGGTGCCGACCCGGTGGGCGTTGGCGATCACCCCGATCATCGGGCTGCTCCTCGCCTACGGCGCCGAGCGTGCCCGCGAGCTGGCCGGCTCGCACCCGGCCGCCAGGGGGCAGGTCCGTTTCGTCACCGCAACAGTGCTCACGATGGCCCTGTTGCCGATCGTCCCCACTCCGCTGCCCGTGACCCACCTCGACCCGGTTCCCACGTTCGTGACAAGTGGGGCCTGGCGTCCGTACGTGACAGGTGGGCGCAGCGTGGTGACTCTGCCGTTGCCGGACAGCACCTACGCGGAGCCGCTGCGATGGGCTGCGGAGACCCGGCTGGACCTGCCCTTGGCCCGTGGTTACTTCCTCGGTCCGGACACCCGCCCGAGCGCCGACCCCCCGCGCGTCGCGTTGTTCGGTGCCCCGCCCCGCCCCACCAGCAGCTTCTTCGCCACCATCAGGCGTACCGGGGCGGTGCCGCCGATCACCCCGCAGGCACGGGTCCGAGCGGTCGACGATCTGCGCTTCTGGCGGGCCGGGGTGGTCATCCTCGGGCCGCACGAGCACGAGACCGCGCTGCGTCGGGGGATGACCGAGCTGACCGGGATCCAGCCGGCCCGCACCGGGGATGTGTGGGTGTGGGACGTCCGGTCGCTGACCGACTGAGCAGTGCCGCCCAGCCCGGCCTAGCGGACGCAGCAGCCCTGGCAGACCTTCGGCCGGGGCAGGGTGAAGGCGAGGCAGCAGGTGCGGCGTTGCACGGTCGGCTCGCCGGTCGGCCCCGGCACCAGCTCGATCAGGTCGGCCAGGTCGAGCGCGCCGAGCAGCGTGTCGATGCTCTGCACCGTCGAGCCGGGCAGCCCGTCGGCGGCCCGCAGGATGCCGTGGGCGATGCCGGAGGCGACCGAGCCGAGCAGCGTCCGGGTGCCCACCCGAACCTCCGACTGGATCGCCGTGATGAGCGGTGCGAGGTGCGCGTCGAGCAGTGACGCGCGCAGCGCGGCCAGCAGCTCCGTCTCGTCGGCGACGACCCGCACCTCCGGCAGGCCGGCGAGAGCCAACGGGTCGTTCGGCAGCACCGCGACGGTGGTCCCCCGACGCAGACCCATGGTGAGTAGCTGCCGGTGGTCCTCGAAGTGGATCAGCACGTCGGCCGGATCGACGAGCGGCACCCGGCGGGCGGAGGCCCAACCGAGCACGACCGGCAGCGCCGTCCAGTAGCTGTACGACTTCCAGGCCAGCGCCGCGCACGCGTGCGGGGTGCCACCCCAGCGGACGGCGGCGCCGCGCAGCAACTCCGGCAGCCGACTGCCGTCGATCAGGGTGGTGGCGGGCGCCCAGCCGAACTCGTCGTCGACGACAAGGCCCCGGGCGAGCCCGGGAACGTCGTCGGTGCCGAACATGGCCCGAAGCGCTGCGGTGACGGGGGCGAGCGGCGTGGTGGAGACCTCGCGCCGTGGCATCACCGCTGTCACCTGAGTCGTCCCCTGTCTGTGTGACCGAGGAGTGCGCCCCGGCGGACGGACCAGTGCCGTCCTGAGCTAAGGCTAGCCTAACCAAGCCCCGGACCGTAAGGGAAGGCTCACCTTGGTCACATCCCAGACGCCCAGGTCACTCCGTATCCGACGGGAGTAGCGCTTCGCGTACTACCCGGAGTCAGTGCTGGGAAACGCCGCCGCACAATCGATGGTCATCGGTGGATTGTCAAGCAGTGTGTCGAAAAGATGCCAGTTGCGTGTGTGCTCGGGCACGGAACGTGAAACTTATAGCCCCGGCCACGAGGAAGCCGATGACGACCTCACCCCTCGAACGGGCTGCCGACTCCTTCGCGGCCGAACTCGCCAGGCAACGGACCGGGCGCGGGCTGTCCAAGAAGCAACTGGCCGTCCTGATGGGGTTCGACCCGTCCTACGTGAGCCACGTCGAGGGGCGCCGACACCGCCCGACCGAGGACTTCGCCCGCCGCGCGGAGGCCGTCCTGGAGGCCAGCGGCGCGATCTGGCAGCGCTTCCGGGAGTACGACGACCTGCGGCACGCCCGGTCGGGTCAGCCATACCGCGAGTCGCACCCGCCCGGCCAGTGGCTGCCACCCGGCACCGGCCTGGTCGTGGAACGGGAGCTGGCCACCCTCACCCACACCGACGACGACTACCGGTGCGTCATCCACCGTGAGTTGTACAACGCCGGCACCGAGCCGGTCACCCGCTACCTGGTCCGGGTCGCCGTCGACCGCTTCCCGAACGACCCCGGCCGCTCCAACCGGCACCACCGGGAACACCCGCTCACCTTCGCCGAGCTTCAGCTACAGGCCCGCCGAGACGACGGCGGCGGCGACCCGGAGCCGATGCACTGGCGAGCCAAGCACGATCGGGACGCGTTCAAGGAGATCTGGCTGCTCTTCGAGAACGGGGAGCGACGCTTCCCCCTCTACCCGGGCGACCGGGCCACCATCGAGTACGCCTACAGCGTCGGGCACGAGAAGTGGGGTCCCTGGTTCCAACGAGCCGTCCGACTGCCCACCCGGCAGCTCGCCGTACGCCTGGATCTGCCCGCGGCGCTCGACCCGCAGGTCTGGGGGGTGGAGACCTCGCTCAGCGCGGAGGAGGGCCCGCTGCGGACGGCGCCGCAACGCCACGACGAGGGCGACCGGGCGATCTACGACTGGCAGACCGACGACCCTCCGCTGAACGCGCGCTACCGGATGCAGTGGCGGTTCCGCGCCCGCCCGGACACCGAACCGGACATCGGCCCCGGTGGCACCCGGATCCGACCCAGCGACCGGATGCGCGGCCTCGGCATCGTGCAGCGCGGAGACGACCTGCTCCGGCAGCGCGCCCGCCCGTTCGACCTGCCCGGCGAGGAACACGTCGCCCGGGATGTGGTCGACCGGCTCACCACGGCCCTGGCCCGGCTCGACGAACTGCACCCGTTCAGCAAGGGAGTGGGCGTCGCCGCGCCGCAGTTCGGCATCGGCCGCGCGGCTGCCGTGGTGCGGCCCCCCGACCGGTCGGCGGAGCCGGTCGTGCTGCTCAACCCCCGGGTGGTCGACGCCGACCCGGAGACCGACGAGCAGTACGAGGGCTGCCTGTCCTTCTTCGATCACCGAGGTCTGGTGCCCCGGCCGCTGCGCCTGGACGTGGAACACGCCCAGTGGGACGGCAGCCGGATCATCACCTCGTTCGAGTTCGGCATGGCCCGGCTGGTGGCCCACGAGATCGACCACCTGGAGGGCCGGCTCTACGTCGACCGGATGGCACCCGGCGTGCCGCTGGTGCCGGTCGAGGAATACCGCGAGACCGGGCACCCCTGGCGTTACTGACGAACGAGGGGACCGGGGCGCGTGCCCCAGGGGGCAGGGGCACGCGCCCCGGTGTGGGGGGAGGAACGTCTAGAGGTCACCGAAGGTGTCGTAGCGGATGCGCGGCGGCGGCACCTCGTCCGCGGCGAGCACCCGCAGCGTGGACCGGACCATCCGGGCCGAGCCGGAGACATAACAGTCGTGCGCGGTCCACGGGCCGTACCGGGCCACCACCTCCGGGATGTCACCCAGCTCACCGTCGAAGTCCGGGTCGTCGCTGCACGCCGCGGTCACCGACAACCACGGGTGTACGGCGACCAACTCCTGCAACCCGGCCAGGCCGTACAGGTCCGCTGCCTGCTGGGCGCCGTAGAAGACGTGCACCCACCGGGTGCGGTTGAAGGTGGCGAGATCCTCCACGAGCGCCTTGATCGGCGCCAGGCCGACCCCGCCGGCCACACAGAGGATGTCCCGTTCCGAGGTGCGGTCCAGGGTCATCGACCCCATCGGCGCCGCCAGGCGGAGCAGGTCACCCGGCCGCACCCGACGCACCAACGCGCCGGACACCCAACCGGCTCCCGGCGACCGCACGTGGAATTCCAGCACGCTGTCGTCGTTGGGAGCGTTCGCCACCGAGTAGTTGCGCCACTCCCGGGGGTGGTGGCGCGGCACCTCCAGGCTGACGTACTGCCCAGCCTGCCAACGCAGTGGGTGCTGCAACGCCTGGCAGGTCAACACGGCGGTGTCCGGACCGTAGCGCTTGTGGGTCAGCACCTCGGCGTGCCAGAACGGCGGCCCGTCGTCATCCGCCGCCCCGGCGACCATCAGGGCGGCGACCGCCTCGTACGCCTCCCGCCACGCCTGGTCGTACTCCAGGTTCCAGCCGTCGCCGGCGATCCGGCGCAGCGCGTCCAGCAGTGCGGTGCCCATCGTCGTGTAGTGCCTCTCGTCGACGTGGTACTTCCGATGGTCGCGACCCAACCCCCGGAGGAACTCGGCGAAACTCTCCGGATCGTCGACCGTGTGGATCGCCCTGATGATCGCTTCCAGCAGCCGGTCGCCCTGGCCGGTCATCTGCACCGGGAAGAGGTGCCGCAGGGCGGGGTCGAGCAGGAACACCCGGGCGTAGAAGTGCTCGGTCAGGCGGGCCCGATCGTCCTCGACCAAGGTCCAGCTCTCCTTCAGCAACCGTGCGAGGTTGTCCACGGGGCGCTCCTCCTCCAGTCGGCAGCGGATCGGGCGCCCATAGAATCTCCACGGAGAGTGTCTACTGGTCGCACAGAATGTGCGATCGGCTCACGCTGGCCGGTCGGCCGTGCCGCCGGTGCCGCCCGTCGGGCAGAGTGGTGCGGTGACCGTTGAGCTGACCCGCCCGGTGTCCCGCCGCCTGCTGGGCACCGAAACGTTGCTGGTCCTCGGCCTGTCCCTCGGCCAGTCGGCGGTCTACGCGGTGGTCTCGATCATCGCCAAGCTGACCGCCGAGGGTCCGCTCTCGAAACAGACCGCCTCGCTGAACACCTCGGCGTCGACCCGGCCGTGGCTGGACCTCACCTACCAGTTGCTCGGCATCGTCTTCGCGCTGCTGCCGGTGCTGCTCGCCGTACACCTGCTCAGCCGTGACCCCGGCGACCCGGCGCGGACCCTCGGCGTGGACGCCCGGCGGCCCGGCCAGGACCTGGCCCGCGGTGCCGGTCTGGCCGCGCTGATCGGCCTGCCCGGACTGGCCCTGTTCTTCGTCGCGGCCCAACTCGGCCTCAACGCCACGCTGGTGCCGGCCGCGCTGCCGCCGGTCTGGTGGGCGATCCCCGTGCTGATCCTCGCCGCCGTGCAGAACGCCGTGCTGGAAGAGGTGATCGTGGTCGGCTACCTGGTCACCCGGCTGCGGCAGCTCCAGTGGCGGCTCGCCGCGATCATCGCGGCCAGCGCGCTGCTCCGCGGCTCGTACCACCTCTACCAGGGCTTCGGCGCGTTCGTCGGCAACGCGGTGATGGGCGTGATCTTCAGCCTCTTCTACCTGCGGACCCGGCGGGTACTGCCGCTGATCATCGCCCACACCCTGCTCGACGTGGTCGCCTTCGTCGGCTACGCGTCGCTGCCCCGGGAGTGGTTCGACTGGCTCTGATCAGCGCCGGTAGACGGCCACCGTTCGAGCGGCGAGCCGGTCGGCCGCCGCCGCGTCCCCCAGCGCCGCCGCCAGCGCCGCCGCCCCGGGCAGCAGCCGGGCCACCAGCCGCAACGCCACCCAACCGCCGGCCTGCGCGGTGAGCGGCGCGGCCAGCCGCCAGGCCGCCTCCGCCGCCCGTGGCCAGGCCCCCTCGACCGGGTCGCCCGCCGTCTGCGCAGCAGTCAGGGCCTGCCGCGCGCTCGCCTCGTCCGGGTGTACCTGAGTCAGCACCAGCAGCTCGACGGCTCGGTCGGGATGCGCCGGATCCCTGCCGTACACCGCCGCCAGGTGCAACACCAGGTTGGCCTGCGTCCACAGCACCGAGGCCAACTCGGCGAGCGGCGCGAAGAAGCCAGCCAGCGCCGCGGTCGCCCCA
This sequence comes from Micromonospora sp. NPDC048905, assembly GCF_040649655.1. Taxonomy (NCBI): domain Bacteria; kingdom Bacillati; phylum Actinomycetota; class Actinomycetes; order Micromonosporales; family Micromonosporaceae; genus Micromonospora; species Micromonospora sp. NPDC048905. The sequence goes on from NZ_JBEZFV010000021.1 coordinate 38,871, forward strand.
CCCGCGCCCGCCGCCCGCACGTATCGCCGGGTCACCAGCCGGGCCAGGCCGTCCGCCGGAGCGTCCGGATACCTGTCCCGCAGCCGCGCGGCCCACTCGCCCGCACCGGGTCCGAGCGACCGCGCCGCGGCCAGCGCCAACAGCTCCGGCGCGAAGCCCGGGTGATCGAGCACACGCGCGGCGACCGCCCGCAGCTCTGATTCGGGGGTACGCCCCAGGGCCGGCACCAGGTCACCGACCAGCGCCGGGGTCGCCGTGGGCTGCGGTGCCGGGGTGGCCTCGGTGGGTGGGGCGCTCTGGGGTGGGCTCGCCGTGGGCTGCGGTGCTGGGGTGGCCTCGGTGGGTGGGGCGCTCTGGGGTGGGGTCGCCGCTCGCTTGGTCGGCGAGGCGGCTCGTCTGGCGGGGGTGGTCGGGGTGGCGGGTTGGGTGGTCGGGCTGGCCGCCTTACTGGGCGTGGCTTTCCTGGGTGACGCGGCCGTCTTGCTGGCCGGGGCTTTCCTGGTTGGGCCGGCCGGGGTGGCTTTCTGCGGCGGCGCGGTCGTCGTGGCCGGGGTTGGCGCCTGGCTGGTTGGGCTGTCCGTCGTGCCGGCCTCAGCGGGTACGGCCGGGGCTGCGGGGGTCGGCTTCGTGGCCTTTAGGGCGGTGGTCTTACGGGGGGTGGCGCGAGCCGTCGGCGTGCGTGCCGACGCTCCGGCGGATGATTGCCGGCCGCGCGCAGGTGGGTTGGCCTGGTCAGCGGCCGCTGCGGGCTCGGGTGGGCCGGCCTGGCCGGCGGCTGGTGCCGCTTTGTCGGGCGGGCTGGCCTGGTCCGGGGTGGGCCGGGCCTTCGCGGGTGGGGCGGTCAGGTCGCTGGCGGGTGCGGCGTCCTCGGGCGGGGCGCTCGGTGCGGGGGACGAGCGGAGTGCCTGCCGAGGCAGGGGGCGGTCCGGCTCCGGAGGCTGGAAGAGCACCGCCGGAGCGGCCTTGGCCCGTCGAGGACGCGGACTCACCGGCGCGGCTGCCGGCGGTGGCACCGTCTCCCCGGGCTGCTCGGAGGCGGTCGGCGGTGTGAAGGTCGGCCGCGGGGGGCGCCGGCGCGCTCTTTCAGCAGGCTCTCGACGGGTCGACTCGCTGGGCGGCTGCTCCTGCATATCGATGGAGCGTAGTCCCGATCACGCCGCCGCACACCGCTGAAACACGGAGGCGGGGTAGCCCTGGTCGGCGTACCCCGGAAGTCGTTTTGCTCCCGGCGGGTGGCGACCTGTATCCTCGGGCGCGGTGGTCTGCGGATCACCGGGGAGACTTCGCCTAGTCTGGTCTATGGCGCCGCACTGCTAATGCGGTTGGGGTCTTAAAGCCCCTCCCGGGTTCGAATCCCGGAGTCTCCGCGCGAAAGTTGGTTGTGTAGACTGGCTGAGCACGAGCGCCCGTAGCTCAATGGATAGAGCATCTGACTACGGATCAGAAGGTTAGGGGTTCGAGTCCCTTCGGGCGCACAGTAGTTGAGCAGGGAAAATACCCCTCCGTCCATCGACGGAGGGGTATTTTGCGCGTGCCTATGGGCGCGTGCGCCTCCACTGACGCTGGTTGATCGTGACGGAGTGGTCAAAGGCGGCCGGTTGGCGATGGTTGACCGGACCGCAGCGACCTGTTCGCCCTCGACCCGCTCTGGGGGGCGGCAGGTTAGCCGCCGACGAAACGTTCGCTCATGCCGAGTTGAGGGCGATTGCGACCGCCTGCGGGAGTGAACGCACAACACTGCACGCAATGCCGGTCGGTAAGCGGCTCAACCATCGGGAGTCGGGTGGGCGGCTGGGCACTGTGTCCGGCCGCGGCTCCGGATCCGCCATGCCTTATGACGAGTTAGGTCAGCGCTGGGTGTCGATGGACCGTAGTCCATCGACGAGGAGCGCGACCATGCGGCGGCCGTAGTCCGGCTCCTCGTCCGGTAGGGGTGCGCACAGTTTCGCGACCGCGTAGAGAAGGTCCTGCGAGCTGACCACGGCCCGGATTTCGTCGGCCGCGGTCGCGGCGTCGAGCAACGACCCCAGCGCTGGTCCCAGCTTCTCCATCAGGTAGCCGGAGAGGCCGTCGAACGCCGGATCGCCGGAATGCAGCGCCGCGGCGAACCCGCGTTTGGTCACGACGAACGCGGCGAGCCGTTCGAGCCACTTCGCGAGGGCGATGCCCGGCGGGTGCTCGGCGGCCAGTGCAGGCGCCGCGTCGGCGCAGGCGTCGATCTCGCGCTCGATCACTGCCTTGATTAGGTCGGAGCGTTGCGGGAAATGCCGGTAGAGGGTGCCGACGCCGACACCGGCCAGATCGGTGATCTCCTTCGCAGGCGCGTCGACGCCCGACGTGCCGAAGACCGTCTTCGCTGCATCCAGCAGCGCCTCGACGTTGCGGCGCGCGTCGGTGCGAATCCGGCGCGGTGCGCTCGCGCCCGTTCTCGAGCCGGTGGTGTCGTTGGTCACGGTAGCCCTCCTTGCCGTTCCGGAAAGGCTTTCCGTATAGTTCCGGAAAGAGATTCCGCTTAACTCACCATACCGCTAGGAGACGCTCATGCAGTACCGCACCCTGGGCCGGACCGGCATCAAGGTCAGCCCGTACGCACTCGGCGCGCTGATGTTCGCCACGTCGGTAGGCAACTCCGATCCGGAAGACTCGATCCAAGTGATCCACAAGGCGCTCGACTCCGGCATCAACCTCATCGACACCTCCGACGTCTACGGCGACTCGGAGGAGGTCGTGGGCCGGGCGCTCAAAGGGCGGAGGGACACCGTCGTGCTCGCCACCAAGTTCGGCAGGCCGACCGGCGCCGACCCCAACCAGCAGGGCACCTCCCGACGCTGGATCATGACCGCGGTCGAGAACTCGCTGCGTCGCCTACAGACCGACCACATCGACCTCTACCAGGTGCACAAGCTGGACCCGGACACGGACATCGAGGAAACGCTCTCCGCGCTCACCGACCTGATCCGCACCGGCAAGGTGCGGGCGATCGGATCGTCCAACACGCCGGCCATCGACATCGTCGATACCCAGTGGCTTTCCCAACGGCACGGGCTGGCACGCTTCCGCACCGAGCAGCTACCGTACTCGATCCTCAACCGCGGCATCGAGAACGACGTACTGCCGGCAGCGCAGCGCTACGGCCTCGGCACCCTGGTGTGGGGCCCGCTCGGGCAGGGGATGCTCACCGGCCGCGTCCGCAAAGGTCAGCAGAACGACCTGAGCCGCGCGCGCTACTTCCAACACCTCAGCGACGAGCGCCGCATCGACATCGTCGAACAACTCATCCCGCTCGCCGACGAGGCCGGCCTGCCGCTGACCCACCTCGCCATGGCCTTCACCATCGCGCACCCGGGCGTCACCAGCACACTGCTCGGCGCACGCACCATGGAACACCTCGATGACCTGCTCAGGGGCGTCGGCGTCGCGCTCACCGACGACATCCTCGACCGGATCGACGAGATCGTTCCGCCCGGCACCGACGTCACCCGCCTCGACCAGGCCTACGTGCCCCCGCCAGTCCTGGACCCGGCCCTACGTCGCCGACCGGCCGGCGAACGCAGCGCTGCCTGAAAAAGGGACACCACCGCTACCGCCGTGCAGGATCAGCACCGCCGTGCGGACCTTGGAGGCGTACGAGATCGGGCTGAGCCGGTCGTGGCGGTGTGGACCCGGTCCTTCCCAGCCGCTGCTACCGCCGAAGGCGGCCTCGAACGGCCCCTCTTCTCCAGTTGCGGCGAGCATTCCCCAGTCGCTGATTCCGGCTCCCATCACGGCGGCCTTGGCCGTGCCCTTTGCCGCCGCGCGGGTTCGGCAGAAACACGGCGTAGCCGGCGGTCGCCAGCCACTGGCCGGACGGGTCCCAGCCGAGCATGAGCCGGTCGGCGTGCCGGTCGTACGGGCCGCCGTGGGACCAGCGTCACCAGTGGAAAGGGCCCGTCCTTGTGGGACCGGCCGGGTCAGCCTCGTCAGCGGCCCGCTCGTGGGGCCGGCGTAGACGTTTCCGGGCTCGTAGGACGTGCTGACCACCGCCGCGACGGCGTCACCGTGCCGGTTTGTGGTCAACGACGCCGCGAGGCCGTCGACCCGGGACAGCTCGACCGGGAGGGCTGGGGCTGCTCTGTTCGGGTGCTGACACGTCAACCGGTTATAACCCTGGCGTCTGAGAGGCCCTGCGGCCACCCCGGCGGGCCGATGCTCGAGTGAGCGGCGCCCTGGATGGTGACCGTCGCACCCTCGTGAAGTTCTCGACCGTCGGTCCGCCGAACCACTCAGGTCACTCGGAACACCGGCCACCCGATCTCGGTGCGCCACGCGGCCGGATCGCTTGCGTCCCGAGGTCCGACGAGGTAGACCTCCCGCACCGGCCCCGCCACCGACATCGCGTTGTTCACGACCCAGGTACCGAGCTTGCCGTAGGTGACCTCGATGCCATCGTGCTCGCCGACGTGGGTGGCCACTGCCAGTTCCGCGGCGGGCAGGGTCGCGGCGTGCACCCGCCCGGTACGAGGCGGAGCCGCCGTCGGCAGGTAGACCAACACGTGACCGCGGCCCTGCTCGAACAGGGAGTTGTCGTAGGTGCCACCCGGTGGACCGGTCACCGCGTCGCCAACGGCCACCTCCAACTCGGCCATTGCGCCGGCGAACCAGGCTTCGACCTCGCCCTCGTCGACCACGGCCGCCACCGCCGCGACCGTGCGGGCGGGCTCGGCACGGAGCTCCACCTTGATCGGCGCGGGGTCGGGCCGGAGCAGGCGGCGCAGCGACGCGACGGCGGCTCGGGTGCGGTCGAGTTCGGCCTCCAGGCGTTGGAGGTGGTCGGCGATCAGGGTCGCGCGGACACCGGGGTCCGGGGACCGCAGGATCCGCTGGACGTCGCCCAGGGGGACGTCGAGTTCGCGGAGCCGGTTGATGACCTGGGCGGTCGGGATCTGCTCGATGGCGTAGTAGCGGTAGCCGGAGGTCTCGTCCACGACGGCGGGTTCCAGTAGGTCGCTCTCGTGGTACCGACGCAGGGTCCGCACGCTCAGGTGGGTCAGGCGCGAGAACTCCCCGATCGTCAGCACCCCCGCAGTATGAAGGCTCCCCCGGGGGGAGAGTCCAGCGCTTGACCCTCCTGCACCGCGAGGCCGCACGGTGGGCTCATGACACAGCACAACGGCCTCCGGTCCGACCCACTCCCAGCCATCGTCCGCGGCTTCCTCGCCGCTCACTTCGTCCGCGACGCCGACGCGGCATCGCCGTTCTTCGCCGAGGACGCGGTGGCCGTCGATCAGGGCGAGTCCTTCCGCGGCCGAGAGCAGATTCACGCGTTCCTGCGGGACGCCGGCTCCGAGTTCGAGTACACGACCGAGCAGATCGGTGCTGCTCGCATCGACGACAGCCACTGGGTGGTGACCCTGCGGCTCGAGGGAACCTTCCCAGGCGGCGTCGCCGAGCTCGACTACCGGTTCACGATCCGTCAGGACGCCGTCACCGAACTCGTCATCGCCAACCACGGATCCTGACAAGACCCGCACCACGTTCATCTTCAGAGGAGAAAGAATGCCTACTTCAGATCGCGATCGTCTCGATGGACGTCGTGCGCTGGTCACGGGCGGATCGAAGGGCTCAGGCAAGGCCGTCGTCGAGAGACTGCGGGAGATGGGCGCCGACGTCCACGTGACGGCCCGGACGATGCCCGAGGGGTACGAGTACCCCGACCGGTTCATCGAGGCCGACACCTCGACGGTCGAGGGCGCGAAGGCGGTGGCCGACCGGATCGCCGAGACCGGCGGCGCACTGGACATCCTGGTGCACGTCGTCGGAGGTGCCTCGACGCCGTCCGGTGGGTTCGCCGTCATCACCGACGAGCAGTGGATGATCGAGCTGAACTTGAACCTCCTCGGCGCGGTGCGGCTCGATCGAGCTCTCCTCCCGGCGATGATCGAGTCCGGGTCGGCGGTCGTGCTGCACTTCACCTCGATCCAGCGTGAACTTCCTCAGTACGACGCGTCCCTGGCCTACGCGGCAGCGAAGGCCGCGTTGCGCACCTACAGCAAGGGGCTCGCCAACGAGCTCGCCCCGCGCGGCGTCCGCGTCAACGCGATCAGCCCCGGCGGGATCGAGACGGAGGCCTACGAGAGGTTCGTGGACCGAATCGCCGAGGGCAACGGGATCAGTCGAGAACAAGCCAAGCAGAGCATCTACGACTCCCTCGGAGGCGTACCCCTGGGACGGTTTGCCAACACCGAGGAGATCGCCGACCTGGTCGGGTTCCTGGTCTCGGACCGCGCCTCGGCCATCGTGGGCGCCGAGTACGTGATCGATGGCGGAACAGTCCCGACCGTCTGAGCCGGAGATCAGGGCCTCGAAGCCGGTCGGGCACCGTTGTCAGTCGAGGAACGTCGCCGAGCGCCCTTCGTCGACCCCGTACGAGCCTGCGGAGATCACGCCGAGGCTCGTGGGGTTGAGGGTCAGCGAGACGACGCCGCCGGGCAGTACGCGCGAGCTCTCTTCGACGGTTGCGAACGTCGCGGGCGTCGATCCGCCCGGGAACAGGCGCTTTCCCGTGCCGACGACGACCGGGTGCTGGAGTAGCCGGTAGACATCGACGAGTCCTGCCTGGTGCAGCGTCTGCACGAGTTTCCAGCTTCCGTGAACCTGGAGTTCCTTGCCGGGAAGCTCCTTGAGGCGGCGTACCTCGTCGACCGGGTCGCCGCGTAGGACCGTCGTCGGGTTCCAATCGGCTTCATCGTCGGTCAGGGTGGAGCTGACGACATACTTTGGCAGCGTGTTGAGCTTGGTGGCGATCAGGTTGTTCGGTTCGGTGACCTTCGGCCAGTACCCGCCGAGCAGGCCGAAGCTGGTGCGGCCGAAGAGGAACGCGTCGGCCTCACGGAACCAGCTCTCGACGACGTCGTTTGTGTGCTTCGAGGCGTGCGGAACGAGCCACCCGCCGCGGTCGAAGCCGCCGGAGCGGTCCTCGTCGGGATTTCCGGGTCCCTGCATGACGCCGTCGAGACTGACGAAGATGTTGACGCTGAGCAGCACGGTTTTCCTTCAGGTTCTGGTGGCGGACAGCCGGCCAGGGCTGGCTGGCAGACGGACGCTAGCTGCCGGGCCCAGGGTGGGTCTTGTACAGGAACGACATCGCGGCGAAGTGGCCCGCCTGAAGCTCGCGTGCGGTGCACCCGACGTAGCGACGCAGCGCGTGCGCGAGATGGGCTTGGTCGAAGTACCCCAACGTCTCGACGACTGTGCGCCAGTCAAGGCCGTCGTGCAGCATCGTGGCTGCGGCGTTCGCGCGGTCGATCTGCCGCACGGCGGTTTGCGACAGTCCGATGATCGCTCGGTAGCGACGCTGCAGGGTTCGCTCGGTCGGGCTGGCCTCGGGATGCTCGGCGGTCCGCTCCTCGTCCCCGAGATGCGATCGCACCAGCAGACCCGCGTCCTGCAGTCGCCGGACGAAGTGCTCGACGTTCTCGAACGTCGGCGCCTCCCAGCTCTCGCCGCCGATGACGATCCTGCCCGATTCCGTCACTGGGAACGGCACCCACCCATCGACGATCGAGGCTGCGGGATGCGGCCGAAGAACCGCGCCGAATGCGAACCGGATCCCGAGGAACTCGGTGCCCGGCGGGACCGGTGCCGTAGTCGCCCTCGTTTCCGGCCCGCGCAGGCTGGCGAGTAGGCGTCCCTGCGCCCGCGAGAGGATCAGATGCCAGCAGGTGCGTGCTGCGGACGTCATCGTCTCCTCCGCGTCAGAGCGGGTGCGCCACACGCGGTCGACGAGGCTCACGTCGATCTCGGTGTCGCGATGCTCGAACCGCAACGCCACGGCCTCCTCCGTCGTCGATCTGCCGAGGTTCCCTGATGAGGCTAGCGACGTCGACAGTCAGGACCGACAACTTCCAGAAGCGCAAGAAGTACGCCCGGACTTCCATGAGGGAGCCGGTCCCGAATCGTCGAGGAGGCGGGAAGCCGGTCGCGCCAATCGCCCGTTGCTGTAGGGAGTCACATGTCCATCGACTACCGACTGACCCTCGCTGGTCAGGTCTGTTTGCCCGACCTCGCCGCCCGCGCCTTTCCCGACCCAGCGGACGTGGCGAGGTTCGAGCCGTACCTGGCAACGCTCGGCGCGGAGATGTCGGAGCAGCGCGGCTTCGATGTCACGCTGCTCACCGGCCGAAACGGCTACCTGGACGCCGACGGCGACGACGGTCCGTGGGAGTGGGAGCCGGAGCACTACACGGACCTGAGCTTCCGGATGGACAAGTTCGGCCCGCCGGACCGGGGTGCCCGGAACATGGTGGTGGCCGTGGACAGGGTGCTCCGCTCCGGTGTCGAGGACGCCGCGTTGGTGCTCAACGGTGAGGTGCTGGTGCTGACCCGGTTCGGCGGGCAGCTGCGGAAACAGAACAGGGAACGCTGGTGGCGCTACTACCCTGGCGCGGAGTCGTTGATCCCCGGCTGAGCGGACGGCAGTCGTCGAAGACCACCACCTGCGCTCGGAGTGGACCTGCCCGCTCGGGCCAGGCAGGGCTTAGAGCTTTCCGCGTGGTCGGACGGTCCGGTGGCCCAGCCGGTTGGACACGGCGGCGGCGAAGCAGGGTCGAGCATGGGCCAGTTCCAGAACTTGAACACTGACTGCCCCGTGACCACGCGGAATCCGTTGGTAGCAGCCGGCTCCAGCCTGGGTTGGTGGGAGCCGTGGGCGGGAGCCACCGGGGCGGGCGGGTGCGGACAAGACCGGGCCGTCCCGGTTGTCGCACGGTGAGAGTTAGTTCACAGCGGCACGATGGGACATCCATTGTGGTCGCTGTGTGGTCGACCTAGGATCCGATCACGGATCGCGGCGGGTCAATCAGTCGTTGCCTTGGAACTGTATCCCCGCGAACGTCGAGGTGCCGGACATCGGGGGAAGGCTCGGCGAATGATGCGATACTCGCACTTGACTGCTCGAATGGGCCTGCGCAAGGACGGCCTTGCGGGCCGCATTCCGGGGAGCGCCGAGATGGCGGCCCGATGTAATCCGCCCGGCACGACTGATCGCGGACCACGGCATTGAACCGGTTACTCGGACTCGATCTGCATCTGCTCCGCCGGCTGTCTCACAGCAGAGCCGCCCGGGCCTTCCTGCTGGCGGTCTTCATCGACGCGGCGGGCCGGGGGATCTTCCTCACCGGGTCGGTCCTCTTCTACACGCAGGTGATCGGGCTGACCAGCACGCAGGTGGGTACCGGGCTGTCGATCGCGGCGCTCTGCGGGCTGGTCTGCGTCGTACCCATCAGCCGGCTCGCTGATCGGGTCGGAGCGCCCCGGATGCTCATCGCGCTCCAGTTGTGGCGCGCGGCCGGCTTCTTGGCCTATCCACTGGTCGACGATTTCAGCGGATTCCTGATAGCGGCGTGTTTCATCGGCATGGCCGAGAACGCGGCCACCCCCCTACTGCAATCAATTGCTGGTTCGATCGCCGAGGACGATACGCCGGTCGGTACGATGGCGGCGGTTTCGGTGGTGCGCAACACGGCGTACTCCCTGGCTACGCTGGCAGCCACACTCTTCATCACCCTGGCCGACGCGTCGGCGTACATCGGGTTTGTATTGGTCAATGCGGTGGCTTTTTTGATCACCGCAGTTTTGCTGCTGCGGGTGCGCGGAGAGCTACCACGGGGTGTCGCGGTACGGCCGCGCGGCGCCAGTGTGGGGGCACTCCCCTGGCGGGACCTGCGTTTCGTGTCGCTGGCCCTGCTCAACGGCATCCTGTTCCTGCACGTTGCGATCCTGGGTGTGGCACTGCCGCTGTGGATCGTGACGCAGACGTCGGCACCCAAGCCGGTCGTCGGAGTCGTGTTGCTCATCAACACCGTCCTCGCCGTGGCGCTGCAGGTCCGATTCAGCCGTGGTGGTGACGATCTCGCTCATGCCGGTCGGCTCCAGCGCCGCGCGGGTGTGGCTCTCGCGGTGTTCTGCGTCCTGGCCGCGGTGTCGGCCGGGTTGGGTCCGGTGGCCACGACGGCTGTGCTCCTCCTCGCCGCGGTGGCGTTGACATTCGGGGAGCTGTGGCAGTCGGCCGGGGGATGGGGGGTGTCCTTCGGGCTGTCCCCGGTGGATCGACGCAATTTCTATCTGGGTCTCTACAACCTCGGGGCGGGTGGCTTCGCGGTCGTCGGCCCAGGGCTGCTCACCGTGGCCGTCGTCGGTCCCGGGCCGGTCGGTTGGCTGGTCCTGGGAGCCGTTCTCCTCGTCACCGGGGTGGTCACCTCGTTGCTCACCCAGCGTTCGGCGCGTTCCCGGGAACCCGGTGACGCCGCGGTGCCCAGCCGGGCCGCAGAGGCCTGACCCGATCGTGGCGTAGCCCGCAAAGGAAGGAAGTGCCATGCCGCCTGTGCAGTTCGGCGTCGTCTCGTTGGGTGCCGCGTTGGGGGAACCTCAGGATGTCGCTGAGGTGGCACCGAGCTACGTGAAGGATCCCGAGCGGGTGATGGCGTGGGGTTATCGCACGTTCCATCGGGTCGTCGACGGAACCACGTCGGCGCATCTCGGCGCCCGAGCGGCCAGCCGGGCGTTGGAGCGGGCGCGGATCGAGGTCGGCGAGATCGACCTGCTCGTGGTGGCCGCCAGCGATGTCCCGGACTACCTGCAGTGGGACGTCTCCTCGGCGGTGGCCCGCGAGCTGGGGATGATCGGGACGCCGACGCTGCTGCTCACCCAGGCCTGCGCCGCCACGGTGACGGCGTTCCAGCAGATCGCCGGGACCTTCGCCGTCCGTGACGACGTGCGGACCGTCCTCCTCGTCGCGATCAACCAGGTCAGCGAGGGACACGCCAACCGGATGAACACCAACACGTGTGTCTCCAGCGACGGGGCCGCCGCCGCCGTGTTGAGGCGGGACCACGCAACGTTGCGGTGGCTGGCGACCGACCAGTTCACCGATCCCGAGTGCGTCGACTTCTTCCGGGTGGAGTACGGCGGAGCCGCGGCACCGATCGCCCCCGATGGCCTCGGCAACCTCGAATTTGACCGGCTCGCCGCCGTCTACCGGCAGTTCCGCCGTGACCCCGACCACTTCACCCGGTTCACCCGCGAGCTGAACCAACGGGTCGCCCTGGTCGTGGACAACGCCTTCGCGCGCTCCGGTACCGACCGGGCCCGGCTGACCCGGCTGATCTACCTGAACGACAACCACAAGGCGATGGTCGACGTGGCAGAGGCGGTCGGGTTGCCGCTCGATCGGACCAACTTCGAGCTGGGGGCGTCGATCGGCCACTGCGGTGCCGCGGACCAGCTGATCTGCCTGGACACCTATGTCGAGCGCGGCGATCTGCGGAAGGGTGACGTGGTGGCACTGGCCGGTATCGGGTACGGCATGCACTGGTTCTGCACACTCCTGGAGGTCTGACCGCCTCCGCTCATCGCGGCTGAGAGGCCGCGACCAGGTGCATCTCCTTCTCCGACTCCAGGTACTCGGCCCGAATCTCGATGGAACGCAGCTGCCCGAGGCTGCTGACATGTGTGCCGCCACACGGCATCGTCGCCACGGGCGAGATCTCACAGCGCCAGACCCGCTCCGCGGTGAAACTGTCCGACGATCCGGTGAGATGAACCGGGGCGTCGGCGGCGACCCAGGAGGCCAGCAGATCATTGGCGCGAGCGAGGTACGTGTCGAGACCGGCGAGCATCCGGGCGTGGTCGAAACCCTTGCGTCGCAACGACTTGCCCAGGCGATACCGGTCCACGCTGCTGCCGAGGTCGTGCCGGCTGTCGATCAGCGCGGCGGCGTCGAAGTTGCGGCTTCCCCGTGAGTCCCGGGGCGCGTCCTTGCTCCACAGTTCGTCCGTGGCCTCGTTGAACGCGTACGCCACCAGGTGACACCCGGTGTGGGCGGCGCTCAACCATCGCCGCCGGTGATCGTCCACCGTCAGTTGGGCGGTCCGACCGACCCAGGACTCATCCGGCTGCTTGACGATGAGGTGAGCGACCGCGAACACGTGCTCGGTGTCGCCACGGCGTGCGGTCACCTCGGGTCCGATGGACACCGCGCCGTCGGCCGGCCGGAAGGTGACGATCTGGGTGTCGACGACCGGGATGACCTGATCGCCCACGGTCAGGTTGCCGTGATCACCCGGTTGGTCCGGCCAGGCGGCGTCGACCGGGTGGAACGGGGTCGCGTCGGTGACGACGGCCCAGCGCCCGGAGCCGGCCGGCAGGACGGCCTCGATCCGCGCCTCCGCGGCAGTCTCACCCCGGTGATAGGAGATACGGGTCTCGGTGATCTCGTGCAAAGCGTCTCCATCGAGCAACAGGTGTGCGCAGTGCCTTCGACAGTAGGGCGTTCAGCCGGCGTCGGTGTGGTCGGCGGCCGCACGCACGGCATCAGCCGCCCCATGTCAGCTGGTCGCCGCGCTCTTCAGATCGGCAGCACGGTCGGTGCTCTCCCACGTCAGGTCCGGCAGCTCACGGCCGAAGTGGCCGTACGCGGCGGTCTGCTGGTAGATCGGACGCAGCAGGTCCAGATCACGGATGATCGCGGCCGGCCGCAGGTCGAACAGCTCCTTGATCGCCTTCTCGATCCGCTCGACCGGCACGTTCTCGGTTCCGAACGTCTCGACGAACAAGCTCACCGGGTGGGCCTTGCCGATCGCGTAGGCCACCTGCACCTCACACCGCTCGGCCAGGCCGGCCGCCACCACGTTCTTGGCGACCCAGCGCGTCGCGTACGCCGCCGAGCGATCCACCTTCGACGGGTCCTTACCGGAGAACGCGCCACCACCGTGGCGGGCGTACCCCCCGTACGTGTCCACGATGATCTTGCGGCCGGTCAGGCCCGCGTCACCCATCGGACCACCGATCTCGAACCGGCCCGTCGGGTTGACCAGCAGCCGGTAACCCTCGAAGTCCAGGCCGAGCGTCTCCAACTCGGGAGCGATGACGTGGTCGCGGACGTCCGGCGTCAGCAGTGACTCCAACGAGATGTCGGCGGCGTGCTGCGAGGACACCACGACCGTGTCCAGACGCACCGGACGCAGACCGTCGTACTCGACGGTGACCTGCGTCTTGCCGTCCGGACGCAGGTAGGGGATCGTGCCGCCCTTACGGGCGGCCGACAGCCGGCGGGCCAGACGGTGTGCCAGCGCGATCGGCACCGGCATCAGCTCGGGCGTCTCCGAGCAGGCGAACCCGAACATCATGCCCTGGTCCCCGGCGCCCTGGCTGTCCAGCGAGTCGCCGGCCCCACCCTCGCGCGCCTCGATGGCGGCGTCGACACCCTGCGCGATGTCGGGCGACTGTGAGCCGATGGAGACGCTCACGCCGCAGGAGGCGCCGTCGAAGCCCTTCTTCGACGAGTCGTAACCGATCCGCAGGATCGTGTCGCGAACGATGCTGGGAATGTCGGCGTAGGCCTGCGTGGTGACCTCGCCCGCCACGTGCACCTGGCCCGTGGTGATCAGGGTCTCCACCGCGACGCGGCTCCGCGGGTCCTGGGCGAGCAGGGCATCGAGAATCCCGTCGCTGATCTGGTCAGCGATCTTGTCCGGGTGGCCTTCCGTGACCGACTCGGAGGTGAAAAGGCGGCGTGCCACGACGTTTCCTTTCGATATCGGCGCGTTCCCGTCTCAGGCGCGCCGGCGGGCGGGCGGAGGTTGTCAGTGGATCGGGCGCTGCGTGGCGGTGCCGGCGAGTGCTGCCTGCCACGCCTCCACCGGCGGCGGATTGTCCATGTGCTCGGGGACCCGGACGTGGATGACCGACGGACCACCTCCGGTGGCCGCCTCCTTGATCATCACGCTGAGCTGTTCCATGTCGAACGCTCGTGCCGCGGGCAGTCCCATGCCGTTGGCGAGCAGGACGGGGTCGATCCGCCCGGGGTCGACCGCGAAGTAACGCCCGCCGGCGTAGAGATGCTGGATCATCTTGATCCAGCCGAGCGAGGTGTTGTCCAGGACCACGTAGGTGATCGGCAGCCCGAGCCGGCCGGCCGTCTCCCAGTCGCCGAGACCCATCGCCACGCTGCCCTCGGTGGTGAGGCAGAGGATCCGCTCGCCGGGGTGCGCCACGGCGACGCCGATCGCGGCCGAGATGGCGAAGCCCAGTGGCCCGTGACCGCGCGGAATGACGACTCGCCACCCGGCACCGGACGACTCCCAGAAGGAGGCGAGGAACGGCGTGGGGGTGCCGGCGTCCGCCACGACCCAGGTGGACCCGCCGAATTCGGCGTGCAGCGCACGAACCACGTCCCGCGGCTGAAGCCGCTGGTCACCGGGGTCCGGCAGTGGTGACGAGTTCGCCGTGACCCACAGTTGCCGGGCGGCGGCGAGAGCCCGGATCCGACCGTCGCGCGTCTGCTCGTCGGCGGCGGGTAGTGCCTGGCGGAGCTGGTCGAGAGCCGCCCCGGCGTCCGCGACCAGGGGCGTGCTTCCGGGATAGTTGCGTCCGGCCCGCTCCGGGGAGAGGTCGATGTGCGCGATCCGGGTGCCCGAGCGTGGCGGTGCGGTGAAACTGGCCGTGTCGGTGGCGTTCGCGCGGGTTCCCACGAAGAGGACGAAGTCGGAGTTGCGCAGGTAGTCGTTGGCGTACTCCCGGGCGCCGTTGGCACCGACGACGCCGAGGGCGAGCGGGTGGTCCTCGGGGAGAGTGCCCTTGCCGTGGATGGAGGTGCCGACCGGAATGGCCGCGTGCTCCGCGAGGTCGGTGAGGGCGCGCCAGGCACCGGACAGGTGTACGCCGCCGCCGACGACGATCGCGGGGCGTGCGGCCTGCGCGATCTGTTCGGCCACCGTGTTCACGGCCTCGGTCGGGGCAAGCGGGCGTGCGGCGGGAACCGTGCTGCTGCCGGTGCCGACGGGCAGGTCGGCGGTCTCTTCCAGAACGTTCTCCGGGATGATCAGCACGACCGGGCCGGGCCGGCCGCTCGTCGCGGCGGTGATCGCCTCCGCGACCGCGCCGGGCAGGTCGGCCGTCCGGTCCACCGTTCGCCGCCACTTCGTCACGCCGCTGAACAGAGCCATCTGGTCGATCTCGCTGATGGCGCTGGTGCCCCGGCTGCGATGCGGGTTGTCGGTGGCGATCGCCAGGATCGGGATGCCGGAGGCGAATGCCTCGCCCAGACCGCTGGCCAGATAGACGGCGCCCGCGCCGCTCGGCGCTTCGCAGACCCCGAGGCGGCGGAGGGTACGTGCGTAACCGTCGGCCATGTACGCCGCGTGGCGTTCGTCGCGGGCGAGCACGTGCCGGACGTCCTGCGGGCGCCTCGCGATGACGTCGTAGAAGTGGATGCTGGTGTCTCCGGGGAACCCGAAGATCGTGTCGACACCGTGCCGCACCAGCGCTTCGACCAGAAGTTCCGCGCCGGCGCGCGCCGCACCCTCAGCTGCGCTCATTGGTTTCTCCCTGGGAGTCGCTAGGCGAATGGGACGAAGAAGAAGGTCCGGCGGTACGAGAACAGGCCGGATCGGGAGACGGTGAAGAAGTCGGCAAAGCCGATTGTGGAGTGCTGTCCGCCCAGGGTGATCCGGTCGGCAGAGCCGTGCACTGCCACCTCCGACCCTTCGACGATCAAGGATGAAAGGTTGTGCCGGCGGCTGCGAATGGGTGGCTGAGAACGGTAGAACGCTTCGATGGCCGATCGCCCGACAATGGATTCTTGACCTGGCCGGTCGTATATGGAGTCCGCTTCGAAGAGAAGCATCATTCCCTCGATGTCATCGGCGTCGACCCGGTGGTAGTAGGTGCGCACCACGTCGTCGAGGTGAGTCCGATCCATCATGTGCGACACGTGTGTCTCCGGCAATGATTCGCGGCTCACCACCGAGCGGCTCCGGTCGTGGTGATCGCCGGTCAGGCGGGGTGAAGTGCAGACTCGCTACTGGACGAAAGGCATGATCCGACATCATCCCCACATTATTCGCCTCGCTCTGTGTGGCCATCATCACACAGGGTGCCCGTCAGGCGACGGCGGTGGCGCGGGCGAGGTTGGGCGGTGTCGCCACTGGCATCGATGCCAGTGATCACCAAAGGTGGTGCTTCCTGTGCTGGGACAACATGTCTATACGGCGGGCCAAGGGGCTGCAAGTTTGCGGGGATGTCGCGTACCGGACCTTCGGCACGGTAGCTCATCGCGAGTCCGGTGTGGGGGTGCGCACCGCATTCTCCAAAGCCGGTGATCGACATTTCGCCTGGGTTTCGAGCCGCGTTCCCACATCTTAGGAAGGCATGCTTGCACAGCCAGGGGTCCATGTGCTTGCATCGATATCTGTCGGACCGTGGTCCGAATTGGCGAGAGTGGCCTGGTGCTTCTGGTCGTCTCGTTACCTGGGGGAATTCCGACTAATCACTTGAATCACCAAGGCGATGCAGCGCGCCGCTGGGTGCCATTGGCTAACGCGATCGTCTCGCCACGTGATTTGGTGAATGACCGGCAAATAGCGGGGGAAAACTGTGAGCACAGAAAGTCGACAGAAGACGGAACTTCTGGATTTCTATCGTCCGCAGGGCGACGGAGAGCCGAACCTCTTCGAGATCTGGGAGAAGGGCGGGGCCCGTGGCGACTCGGTGACGCCGTCGACCTACTCCACCGAGTACCGCGGCTGGATGACGGACATCCTGGTGAACCGGTTGGAGACCAACAGGGCCACCGGCCTGCTCAGCCTCGGCTGCGGCAACGCCGTGGTGGAGGCGGACACGGCCAAGGCCGGCTACCGCGTGCTTGCGGTGGACGCGTTGGAGGAGGCGGTCGATCTCGCCCGGGCCAAGGGTCTGGAGGCGGTGCAGGCGGACCTGAACACCTGGACGCCCGAAGAGAAGTGGTCGGTCGTCTACATGGACGGCGTGCTCGGGCATCTGTACGACCCCGAGAACGGACTCCAGTCGATCCTGAAGCGCATCCTCACCTGGCTCGAACCGGGACCTGCCGGCGTGGCGTCGTTCGTGGCGTCCAACGACGACACCCGGAACGGCTCCTGGGCGCAGGCGGCCTCGAACGTCACGGGCTTCTACTGGCTGTCCGCCGGCTACCTCGGCGAGCAGGCGCTCGCTGCGGGCTTCGACCGAGTCGAGATCCAACACTTCCACTACCGGCGCCCGCAGTCGGGTCCCCGCCGGCGGTCCGTGGTCGTAGCACAGCTGCACGCGTGACCGGGAGCCTGCGATGAGCGTTCGTGAGCTGTGGTTACGCGAAGAGATCAACCCGGACGAGCACCGTACCGTTCTGACTCCCGATGACGCCCGGGTGCTGATCGCCGATGGCGTGCGGCTGACCGTCGAGGAGTCGGCGCACCGGATCTTCGACACCGGGGAGTACGCGGCGGCCGGTGCCCGGATCGTCACGGCCGGCACCTGGCCGGAGGCGTCGGCCGAGACCGTCGTCGTGGGGCTCAAGGCCCCCGCCGACGAGCCGGAACCGCTGCACCATCGACACATCTTCTTCGGACACGCCTACAAGGGTCAGCGCGACGGGGCGGCGCTGCTGCGCCGCTTCCGGGCCGGTGGCACTCTGCTGGACCTGGAATACCTGACCGACGACACGGGCCGCCGGGTCGCCGCGTTCGGCTACTGGGCCGGTTACGTCGGCGCGGCGTTGGCGCTCCTGCATCTCCGGGGCCGGCTCGTTCCGCCCCTGCGCGCGATGACCCGCCCGGAACTGGACGAGGCTCTTGCCGCGTCCGGCAACAGCCGGGTACGGGCACTGGTGATCGGCGCGCTGGGCCGGTGCGGTCGGGGCGCGCGAGACGCGCTGTCCGTTGGCGGAGTGGAGCCCACGGCGTGGGACCTTGCCGAGACCCGTGATCTCGACCGCCGAGCGATCCTCGACCACGACGTGCTGGTCAACACCGTGCTGTCGAACGAACTCGCGCCTCCGTTCGTACGCCCGGAGGATCTCGACGACCCGGCTCGCACGTTGTCCGTGATCAGCGATGTGACCTGCGACGTGACGTCCGAGTTCAACCTGCTGCCGATCTACCGGACCCCGACCGACTGGGCCCGGCCGGTGCACCACCTGCGTGCCGAGCCCGTGCTCGACCTGCTCGCCATCGACAACCTGCCCTCGTTGCTGCCGCGGGAGGCGAGTGTGGCCTTCTCCGCCGACCTGCTGCCGCACCTGCGCACCCTGCGGGACGACACGCCGGTCTGGCGACGGGCGTACGACCGGTTCACCACCGCGACATCTGAACTCGACCTGATGGGAAGCCCGTCGTGACATCCACCCTCATCCAGCCGACCGGACGGGTTCACTGGCTCGGCACCGGCCTGTCGACCGGGAGCGGGCTCGCCCTGGTCTGCGCCACCGCGACCGGGACCACGGTCTGGGGACGCACCCGCGAGAAGGCACAGGCCTGTCTCGAGCGGCTCGGGCTCGGCGGCCAGGCCGACGCGCGGGAACTCGGCTGGGACGCCCTCGCCGAGGGTGTCCGCCCAGGTGACCTCGTCGTCTCCATGCTGCCGGCCGCCGAGCACCCGGCCGTGCTCCGGCTCTGCCTGCGCCAGTCGGCGCACTTCGCCAGTTCCAGCTACGTCTCCGCGGAGGTCGCCGAGCTGGCCGCCGATGCGCGACGGGCCGGGCTCGTGGTGCTGACCGACGCGGGACTCGACCCCGGCATCGATCACCTGCTGGCCCACCGGCTCGTCCAGGCCGCGGAGAAGGCCCTCGGCGATACGCCGGCAACGGTGTCGTTCACGTCGTACTGCGGGAGCTTCCCGGCGGTGCCGAACGACTTCCGATACCGGTTCAGCTGGGCTCCGCGGGGTGTCCTGACCGCACTCGGCACTCCCGCCCGCTTCGTGGAGGGTGGCCGCGAGCGGACCGTCGACCGGCCGTACCGCGCCGCGGAGAAGATCACCCTCGGTGGCGAACCGTTCGAGGTCTACGCCAACCGGGACAGCATCCCGTACATCACCACGTATCAGTTCCCGAAGTTCTGGGAGGTGGACACCTTCATTCGCGGCACCGTCCGGCTCGACGGATGGACCGACGCCTGGCAGCCGGTCTTCACTCAGCTGGAGAACGGCACCGCCGACGAGATCACTGCCCTGGCCGCGCGGCTGGCCGAGCAGTACCCGGCCACCAGCGAGGACCACGACCGGGTGGTCATGTTCGTACGGCTGGAGGCGGTGACCGGCGACGGAGCGCGCTGGGCCGGTGAGTACACCATGGACGTCCAGGGGGATGCCAGCGAGAACGCGACACCTCGCCTGGTCTCGGTGGCCCTCGCCGGCGGGCTCGCCGAGTTGCTGGCCGGCCGGCTGTCCGCCGGTCTGCACCAGGCGACCTCCGACCCCGATTCGATCGACAGTTGGTTGGACTTCCTGTCCGCCAACGGAGTCGTCTGTCAGGAATATGTGCCATAGGCCGATGATCTAGTACATGGTTGGAATTCGGTCGCCTTATAACGTACCGAGGTAAGTACACTTCGGTCGGTCTGGCGCGGTTCACAGCCAGTTACGGGGAGGCCAGGATATGGCGCAACAGTCGGGGACCAGGCAATCGGCGACGATTCGGCGCGGCATTGTGCCGCTACTGATCTTCGCCGCATTGACCGCCGCGATGGACGTGTACGGCAGCAACCGGCTCCAGGTGGTCAGTCCGGAGAGCCTCACCGCGGTCTCGTTCACACTGACGGCGGTCTTCTTCCTCGTCCTGGAGATGGCGCGTAACGGCACCGCGTTCCTGACCATGCTGCGGGAGTCACGCCACGACGTCATCGCCATCAACATCACCACCGCGGTGACGTGGCTCGCCACCTTCTACGCCCTCCGCAACCTGGAGCCCGCGGTCGTGAACGTGGTCGGCCTGGCGCTCGGTCCGGTGTTCATCCTTCTGACCGGGGCGATCCTGCGCCGGGGGGCGTCCGTCATCGCCGCGGAGGTCGTGGTCGCGTTGGGGATCTGCGTCTTCCTCAGCGTCCTGGTGTGGGGCTCCTTCACCGGTGAGACCGCCGTCGGGGACATCGGCGAGAGCACCGCCGCCTGGGGACTCTTCTTCTCGGTGGTGTGCGCGATCGGATCGGCGGCCAACATCACCTACATGAAGCGGCTCAGCGATCGTGGCCGCAGCCCGCAGGAAGTGCTGGCGGTGCGGTTCTTCCTGATGATCGCGATCGGGTGGGCGATGACCGCGACGAGTTCGCTGGAAGAGGTGACCGCCGCGCTCGTGCCCGGCGCAGTGGTGGCCGTCATCGGCATCGGGCTTCCGATCTACGTACTGCAGATCGGGATCAGGCACACCGAGCCCATCACCACGGCACTGATCGTCTCGCTGTCACCGATCTTCGCCTACTTCATGCAATTCCTGGACGGGCGCTTGCAGCCCTCCTCGCTGACCATCGTGGGAATCGTGGGCATCGTGGCACTTGCGACCGCCGGGACCCTGGCCCGGGCACGCCACGACAGCCGACTGGAAGCCGCGACCATGCCGTCGGCCTACGACACCGTCGGAGACCGTCGATGAAGGAGTCCTCCATGAAATGCGCCATCGTCGACGCGTACGGCGCGGGCCGGCACCTGCCGGCCGCGTTGCTGCGGCACGGCATGGAATTCATCCACATCCGCTCGGACGCGCCCGACTGGCGGCTCAGCTACCGGCCGGAGGAATTCACTGTCGACCTGAAGCACGAGGGCGACCTCGACGCCACCGTCGCCCGGATGCGGGAGCACGGCGTCGGCATCGTCGTGGCCGGCGCCGAGTCCGGGGTGCTGCTGGCCGACCAGTTGTCGGCCGCCCTGGGCACACCGGGCAACGGTATGCGGAATCCCCTGGCGCGGCGCGACAAGTTCGCCATGCACGAGGCGATCCGGGACGCCGGCCTGGCCGCCGCCGACGGCTTCCGGTCCGAGTCGGTCGACGCGATTCTCGGCTGGGCGGATGAGCGTGGGCAATGGCCGGTGGTCCTCAAGCCGCCGTCCAGCGCGGGCGGGGACAACGTCTACGTCTGCCACTCCGCCGAGGAGATCAGGGACGCACACGCGCGGATCACCGGCAACCTCGACCGGTACGGCCGGCAGAACCGCATCGTTCTGGTGCAACAGTTCCTGGCCGGCACCGAGTACTACGTCAACTCGGTCAGCCGGGCCGGCGTGCACCGGATCGTTGAGGTCTGGCGCTATCACAAGCGCTCCACGGGTGGCCGGACCATCTACGACTACGAGGACCTGCTGGCCTGGGACGACCCTGCCACCCGGCAGATCGCCGACTACACCCTCGCGGTTCTGGACGCGCTCGAGATCCGTACCGGCGCAGGACACACCGAGGTCATGCTGACCGCGTCCGGGCCGGTGCTGGTCGAGTGCGGAGCCCGCCTCGGTGGCGGGCAGATGCCGGAACTGCTGACCCGTTGCACAGGCACCAACCAGGTCGACAGCCTCGCCCTGGCGATCGCCGACCCCGAGGTGTTCACGCGTCAGGGGACCAGCGGTTATCAGCTCGACGCCTACCTGCGCTGCGTCAACCTGATCACCGAGCGCGACGGCGTCATGCCGGGTGCCGACGCTTGGGCGGCTGTCCGGGCGCTTCCGTCCTTCGACAGTCTGGTGCTCAACATCCCGGAGGGCACCCTCCTGTCGCCCACCACCGACATGGCCACCTGCCCGGGCACGCTGTACCTGTGTGCCCCGGACCGGCAGCAGGTCATCGCCGACTACGACCGGCTGCGCTCGCTGGAAGTCGCCGGCCTCTACGGCGACTGATCCACACGTCCCCGCCTCGCCTCGGCACAGCACGACGCCGGGGTGAGGTACGGGCGTGCCCGCCGGCCCGATCCGGCACCACCGTCCACTCGGGAAGGAGCGACAGAGTGCCCACCGGAACCGCCGACCGCGACACCGTTGCGGACACCGTGAAACGGCTCGTCATCGCACAGTCCCAGCTGACGATCAGTACCGGTCGGATCACCGAGGCAGAGCCGCTCGCCGGGCCGCTGCTGGACGTCACCTCGCTGGGCCTGCTCGCCGTACTGCTCAAGATCGAAGAACAGTTCGGTGTCACGCTGCCCGACGACCTGTTCTCCGCCTCCCTGCCGCGCACCGTCGGCGACCTGGTCGACCTCGTGCAGCGGACCGCGCGATGAGCGGCCCCGCCGCCGATCTCGGCGCGGCTCTCGATGCGCTGCCCGCCGACCTGTTCGACTGCGTACAGGTCAACCTCGCACTGTTGGCCGACGTGCGACACGGTCTCGGCACCCATCTGCGGCTCGGCGCCCGGCTCGCCTTCCGACCCCGACTCGACGACGGTTGGTGGACCGTCGAACCCGTCGTGGCCGACCAGGTGGAGCACTCGGCCGGGCTCCTCGGACTCGGAGTGGACGAGCGCTGGGACGCCTGCCCGGCGGACCGGGTGCCCGAGTTGATCGCCCGGCGCGAGCCCCTCTACGTCGTCGCCGACGCCTACCACCTGCCGTGGCTTCCCTACGCCGGGCAGGAGCACCTGCGACACAGCTTCCTCGTGCACGCCCACGACGACGGCATACGTGTCTGGGACGCCTACCGCAACGACACCCGGTGGGGGCCGGCGGTGCCGGGACACTGGGACCTGAGCGAGAAGGACCTGACCGCGGCACTCGGCGACACCGCCGACGTGATCAGCTTCGGCGCGGCGGCGCTGCCCGAACCGCGGCCGGCAGTCGAGTTCGACGACCCGACCGAATACCTGGCCGCGTACGCCGACGCCCCGGACCCGGCTGCCGCGTTCGCCCGCCTGACCCTGCAGACCTGGCTGCTCGCCCGGTCCCGGCTGCTGCACGCCGCCTACCGCGACATGGAGCTCCAGGAACATCTCGGGGCCTGGCAGGGGCTGGTTCAGCAGACCTACGTCGCGTGGCGGATGGTGCAGCGCGGCCGGCCCGCGCCGGAGGCCCCGCTGCGGCGACTCGGTGACCTGCTGCACCGGGACCAGGTGCTCTTCGCCGTACCGACGGCCGGCGGGCAGCCGTGGCGGCAGCACGTCGCCGAGGCTGCCGCGTCCGTCCTCGGCCTGCCCGTGCCCGCGGTGCTGGGTGGCACCCGGTTCGACGCCTCTCCCGACTACGGCTCGTTGCGGATCGTCGAGATCGTCGAGCTGGTGGAACGGGTGGTCGGTGTGGAACTGTCCGCCGACGACCTCGTACCGGAGAACCTGCAGGACCTCGACGGCCTGTGCCGGATCGTCGCCCGCGCCGGGACCGGCGCCTCATGACCCTGCTGCACGAACTCTTCGACAGGGCGGCCCGGCGTGCCCCCGACGACGTGGCCGTCACCGTAGGCGCGGACCGGGCCACCTTCGCCGAGGTGGTGACATCGGGTCGCCGGATCGCGGCCGGGCTGCTCCAGGCCGGTCTGCGCCGCGGTGACCGGCTGGTGATCGTGTCACCGCCGTCGGTGGTCCTGCCCGCCGTCCTGTACGCCGCGGCCCGCGTCGGTGTCGTCTTCGTCGTCCTGCACGAACAACTCCGCGGTGATCCGCTGCGGCATGTGCTCGAGGACTGCGAGCCGGCCCTGGTCCTCAGCGACGACGCGGAGGTCAGAGCCTCGGCGGTCGAGTCCGGGTCCGCGGCGGGCGACGTGAGCGGACTGGCCGCGCGGGCACCGCTGGACGGCTTGCCGCCGGGTGGTGAGCCGCTGACCGTGGACCCGGTGTGTCTGGTCTACACCTCCGGTTCCACGGCTCGGCCCAACGCGGTGGTCACCACCCACCAGCAGATGCTGTTCGCCGTCGCGGCCATCCAGGAGGCCGTCGGCTATCGCCGCGGCGACGTGGTGTTCTGCCCGTCACCCGTCTCCTTCGACTACGGGCTGTACCAGCTCTTCCTCGGTGCGCTCAGCGGCGCCCGGATACACCTGGCCGGTCTGACGGCGACCGGCCCCGGCCTGTCGGCGGCGCTCACCGCGACCGGCGCGACCGTGTTCGCGGCAGTCCCGTCGGCGGCCGAGATGCTGGCCCGGCTACTAGGCCGTGGTGGTGAGCCGCCCACGTTGCGGCTGCTCACCACCACCGGCGCGGCGATGCCCGCGGACCTGCTGCAGACGCTGCGGTCCCGGATGCCGCAGCTGCGGACCCAGGTGATGTACGGCCTGACCGAGTGCAAGCGGGTCGCCATCATGCCCCCCGACGGTGATCGGGAGCGGCCCGGGTCGAGCGGTCGACCGCTGGCCGGGACGGAGGTGTTCGCCATCGACGGCCAGGGACGTCGTCTGCCCGACGGTGCCGTCGGTGAGCTGGTGGTCCGCGGTCCGCATGTGATGTCCGGCTACTGGCGGCGCCCGGAGCTGACCGCCGACCGGTTCCGGGTGGAGGAGGGCCTCACCACCCAGCTGCGCACCGGCGACCAGGGTCGGGTGGACGCCGGGGGATGGGTCTACGTCGACGGTCGTACCGACGACATCTACAAGGAACGCGGATACCGGGTGAGCGCCACCGAGGTGGAGGCCGCGGCTCGCCGGATACCGCGGGTCACGTCCGTCGCGGTCCTGCCACCCCGCGACGGCGTGCGGTCGGTGCTGGTCGCCGTCACGGAGCTGGCCCCGGAGACGGTGCTGGACCGGCTGCGCGCCCATCTCGAGGTGT
This sequence comes from Micromonospora sp. NPDC048905, assembly GCF_040649655.1. Lineage (NCBI taxonomy): Bacteria > Bacillati > Actinomycetota > Actinomycetes > Micromonosporales > Micromonosporaceae > Micromonospora > Micromonospora sp. NPDC048905. The sequence continues at coordinate 63,373 of NZ_JBEZFV010000021.1, forward strand.
TCAAGATCCCGCAACGGTGCGTGGTCGTCGACGGTCTGCCGCTGACCAGCAACGGCAAGATCGACCGCAGGGCGCTGACCACCCTGGTGGGCGGCCATGCTTGATCCCGCTCTGGCCCGGCACGTCGCGGCCACGGCCGGCACCCCGGCTTACGTGTACGACCTGGCAGCCGCGCGGGACAACCTCGCCGCCCTGCGCATCGCCCTGCCCGAGCGGACTGACACGTACTACTCGGTGAAGGCCAACCGTCACCCGGAACTGCTGCGGGCGCTGCACCACGCCGGCAGCCGCGCCGAGGTCTGCTCCCCGGGCGAACTCACCGCCGCCCTGGCGGCCGGCTGGGACCCCGACACCATCCTGTACGCCGGACCCGGCAAACGCGACCTCGATCTGCGCACCGCGCTTGCCGCCGGAGTGCGGCACTTCTCGGTGGACTCGCCGCACGCCCTGGACCAGCTGAACCGGTGCGCGGAAGCGGCCGGTGTGCCGGTGTGGTGCCTGCTGCGGATCAACGCCGACGCGCCCGCGTCCCGGCCCGGCCTGACCATGACCGGGGTGTCGTCGCCGTTCGGTGCCGATGCCCGCTGGGTGGCGACCGCCCCGGAACGGTTCGGGCACCTGCCGCACGTGACCGTGACCGGACTACACCTCTACATGGGCACCAACCTGACCACCGTGGACGATCTGCTCGCCCAGTTCACCAGCAGCCTGCGAACCGCCGCCGACCTGCGCGAGGTGCTGCGCGCCCAGGGCGTACGCCTGGACGTGCTCGATCTCGGCGGCGGATTCGGTGCGCCGTTCGCCCGGGCCGGCGGTCGCCTCGACCTGTCCGGGCTACGTGAACCGCTCACCGCCCTGCTGGACGCGGAGGTACCGGACTGGCGGGACGGCCGGCCCCGGATCGCCTTCGAATCGGGCCGCTACCTCGTCGGTACCGCCGGCACCCTGCTCACCCGGGTCCTCGACGCAAAACCGTCGCACGGCAGCAACCTGGTCGTCCTCGAGTCCGGCATCAACCACCTCGGCGGCCTGTCGGGGCTGCGCCGCCTCCCACCGCTGGTGCCGTACCTGGTCCCGGTCGACACGGCGGCGCCTGCGGCGGACACCGTGCCGACCACGGTGTGCGGCCCGCTGTGCACCCCGCTGGACGTCTGGGCGCGGGCCGTCGAACTGCCCCGGCTCGAACCCGGCGACCTGCTGGCCGTACCCAACGTCGGCGCCTACGGCCTGGACGCGAGCCTGCTCGCCTTCCTGGGCCACCCGCTGCCGGCCGAGGTGGTTCTCGACTCCACCGCCCCGGACCCGGCCACCTGGCACGTGTCCCGGATGCGCCTGGTCCGTACCCCGATCTCCCTGGGAGAGCCGCTGTGAATCCGGAGTTCGTCGCGCTGCTGTCGCGTTTCCTCAAGTACGCCACCCCCGACCAGATCACCGACGACGCCGTACTTCACGATCTGGGCCTGGACTCGATGCAGTCGATCGAGCTGCTCTTCGCCATCGAGGACGACTTCGGTGTCAGCCTTCCCGACGAGGCGTTGACCGAGAGCACGTTCACCACTGCCGGGAGCCTCTGGGCGGCCGTGCGTACCGCTCGCGGTGACGCCCCATGACGGCGGTGGCGGCCACGGCCGTCGACCTGGCCGGCCGGGTGGAACGGGTCACGGCGGTGGCCCGGGAACACGCGCGGCGTACCGACGACGAGGCGGTCTTCCCCACCGAGGCGCTTGCCGAACTGCGCGCGTCCGGGCTGCTGGCGTTGATGGTGCCGGCCGCGTACGGCGGGCTGGGCGGCGGCCCGGCAGAACTGATCGACTGTGCCGAGTCGCTGGCCCGCGCCGATCTGTCGGTGGCGCTGATCTTCGCGATGCACTGCCAGCAGGTCGCCACCGTCGTCAGGTATGGCGGCGATGAGCTGCGGGCCACCCTTCTGCCGTGCATCGCCGCGGGCGAACGCTATCTGGCGTCGGTCACCACCGCCGCGGGCACCGGTGGCCACCTGTTGTCCGCGACCGCGCCGCTGCGGGACACCGGGGAGGGGCTGCTGATCGAGCGATTCGCGCCGATCGTCACCGGCGGTGCCCACGCCGACGGCTTCCTCATCACCATGGGCAGCCCCGGCACGGACGCCCCCGGACAGGTCTGCCTCGTCTACGCCGAGCGCGAGCAACTGCGGATCACGGAGTCGGGCCAGTGGCAACCGATGGGCATGCGGGCCAGCCACAGTGTGGCGCTACGGCTCACCGGCACCGTCCCCCGCCACCAGTTGATCGGCGCGGAGCACGGGTTCCGGGAGATCTCGCTGGCCCTCTTCTCGCCGCTGGCCCACCTCGGCTGGGCCGCCTGCTGGCTGGGTGCCGCCGCCGGGGCGCTGTCCCGGGTGGCGACCCTGCTGCGCAGCCCCGACGGCCGGGAACGATTCGACCACCGGTCCGAGCTGCTCCTGACCCGGCTGGCACGGGCCCGCCATCGGATCGACGCCGTCCACGCGCTGCTGCGGCATACCCAGCACATCGTCGAGGACGGCGGTGACCTGTCGGCCGCGCCGGTGCAGATGCTGCTCAACGGCCTGAAGGTGACCGCGGCGGAGTCGTGCCGGCAGGCCGTCGAGGAACTCGTCGACGCGGTCGGGTTGCGGCACGGCTACTTCAAGGACTCGGACACCTACCTCGAACGGGTCCTGCGGGATCTGCGGTCGGCGGCGCTCAACTACCACAACGACCGCCTCGACCTTGCCGATGGACGGCACGTGCTGCTCGATCGGAAAGTCACCCATGTCGGTGGATGAGCGGACGTCAGGGGCCGGGGACGCGGTGGCCCGAGCGCTCACCGGTGACCGCCCGGTGTGGTCGGCTCTGGGGGCGTCCGGCCTGATCGCGGCACTGTACGAGCCGGGCGGACGCGTCAATTCGGAACGGCTCGGCCGGCTGCTGGCCGCGGTGGACGCGTCCCAACCGATCGGCGTCACGCTGGGTGTCTGCGTGCAGGTCGCGGCGGCACTGCCGCTGCTGCGTACGGCCCTGCCGGACCATCCGCTGACGGCCGAGGTGACCGCCGGGCGGGCGGTGCTGGCGCTTGCCGCCACCGACAGCGGCCGAGGTTCGCAGCTCAGCTCGCTGGGCAGTGGCTACCGGGTCGACGGCGACCGGCTCACCCTGACCGGCGCGAAACGGTGGATCACCAACGCGCGTACCGCCGACGCGTTCCTCGTGCTGGCCCGGCACGAGGAGGGCCGGCACTTCACCAGCTTCAGCTTCGTGCTGGTCCCGGCCGACACTCCCGGTGTGACAGTGACCCCGACCCGTACCGAGTTGTTCGACGGGGCCGGGCTCGGCGACGTGGCGTTCACCGGCGTGCAGCTCCCCGCCACCGCCGTCATCGGCGGCCGTGGCCGAGGGATGGCCCTGTTCGCCCGGCATATCGCCACCGAGCGACTGGCCGGTGGTCTGTGGGCGGTCGCCCTGTGCCGGCGTGTGCTGGCCGACACCGTGGAACGCCTGCGCCGGCCCGACGACGGTGGCACCTCGCTCTGGCAGGACCCGGGCGTACGGCGGAACGTGGCCGGATGCCTGGCCCGGGTCCACGAACTCCGCGCGGTGTGCGTGACCGCCGGCCCGTGGGTTGCCGAGCGCCACGATTCCGCAGCCGCGGCCCGGGTCAAGATCGCCACCGCCGACACCGTCGACCACGTGCTCGGTGAATGCGCTCGCCTGCACGGCGCGGCCGGGTTCCTCGACGGCGGCGTCCAGCGGCTGCGCACGGAGGCGGCGGTGTTCGGCATCGGTGGTGGTGTCGGCGAGGTGGCCCGTGAGCTGCTCGCCGACCGCGTCGACGACCTCCTGCACGGTCTCGCCTGGTGACGGTGGTCTAGGTGGACACGGACGTGTGGACGGCGGGCGGGTCGTACCCTTCCGGACCGGACCTGCCCACCCTGGCCGGGTGGTCCACGACCGGCGTCAGCATCTCGCACGACCGGGGTACGACGGCGGCCGCGGTGGCGGTCGGCCGCCTGGCCGTGGCCCACGGGACGGGGGAACGATGACGAACTGGGCGGAGCTGAGCTGCTACACCAGCAACCTGGCCGCCTACCTGGCACCCGGGCGGCCGCACCTGCGGTCCGAGCTGGCCGACGCGGTACGTCTCGCGGTCCTCCCCGCGACGACGGCCCTGTCGCATCACGGCCGTATCGACGGCGGCAGCCTGGGATATCTCGGGACGGGCCGATGGGCGGAGGCCACGGCCGGGATCGCCGCCGAGCTGGAGACCCGTGGCGCGGTCCTGGCGGTCGCGAACACCGAACAGCTGCCCTGGTCTCCCGAGTACCAGCGCCGCGCGACCCCGCACTGGGTGCTGCTGACCGGCGGCCGCCCCGGGGGCCGCTGGCAGGTGGAGGACCACTTCGCCGCGACGACGCCGCATGGTGAGCATCGTCCGTACCACGGGCCGGTCACCGACGACGAGCTGCGGGTGCTGCTCACGCCGGTCACCACAGCGTCCGGTGAGGTCGCCAACCGCGATCGGCACGCCCTCGGCGAGCCCGTCGAGGTGCCACCGCCGTCGCAGTACCGCTGGCTGGCCCGTACCGCCGCGGTGCGTCCTCCCGTGGAGCCGGGATGGCTCACCGGCTCGGCCGCCGTGACGCACCTCGCCGCCGCGGTCGAGGGCCCGGCGAGGCTCGCCGCACTGGCCGACGACCTGTGGGCGGCGAGCCGGCACCAGGTGTTCCGCCACCGGGTCCGGTCGGCCGCCGGGCTGACCGACCCGGCGGTGGCCGCGGCCGCCGTGTCCGCCTGGGAGGACCTGCCGCGGGCTCTGCGGTTCGCCGTGGAGTCGGCCGGCCGTGGGCGGCCCCGGCCGGGTGTGGTCCGGGCCGCGTTCGACCGGATCAGCACCGAGGGGGCAACCGCGTGAACACCCTGTACGACTGGTTCGCCGAGTCCGCCGCCCGGCATCGGGACCGGATCGCGCTGGATCTCGGAGCCAATCAGCTCCGGTACGGGGATCTCGACGATCTCGCGGGCCGGGTCGCCGCTGCGGTGGTCCACCGGCTCGGACAGCCCCCGCGCCGGCTGGGGCTGCTCGCGGCACGCAGCGCCGGTGCGTACGCCGGGTATCTCGCCGCGTACCGGTTGGGCGCCACTGTCGTACCGCTCAGTCCGGCGTATCCGCCCGCGCGGACCGCGGCCATCGCCACGGCGGCCGAGCTGGACCTGGTCCTCGCCGACGCCGGCGGCAGCGGCGGTGCGGTGCCGGTGCCGGTGCTACCGGTCGACGATCGCGCCCTCGCCGCGCTCCCACCGGGCGACGGCAGGCCCGCAGACCACGGGGACGCGGCCCGTCCGGCGTACATCATGTTCACCTCCGGGTCGACCGGGACGCCGAAAGGCGTGCCGGTCACCCAGGCCAACGTGCTCGCCTTCCTGCGGGCCGTGACCGGACGCGCGGAGCTGACCAGCGACGCCCGGGTGTCGCAGATGTTCGATCTCACCTTCGACCCGTCGATCTTCGACCTCTTCGCCACCTGGGGCGCCGGAGCGACAGTGGTGGTGCCGCAGCCGGCGGACCTGATGGCGGCGGTCCGGTTCGTCCGGCAACGCGAGATCACCCACTGGAGTTCGGTGCCGTCGGCGGTCGCCATCGCGCGGCGGCTACGGCAGCTCGGCCCGGACCGGATGCCGACGTTGCGATGGAGCATGTTCTGCGGCGAGCCGCTGTCCGTCGACGCCGCGGCCGCCTGGCAGACGGCCGCGCCGAACAGCGTCATCGAGAACATGTACGGACCCACCGAACTCACCGTCACGTGCACCGGCTACCGCCTGCCGGCATCGCCCGCCGACTGGCCTGTCACCACGAACGGCACCGTGCCCATCGGGGAGCCCTACCCGGCGGTCGACTGGCTGCTGCTCGACGAAGACCTGCGCCCCACGGCCGAGGGAGAGCTGTGCGTCCGGGGTCCGCAGCGGTTCCCGGGCTATCTCGATCCGGCGGACGACAGCGACCGGTTCGTCACCGGCGCCGCCGGCCGTTACCGGCTCCGCCACGGCACACCGTCCGGATCGGACTGGTACCGGACCGGGGACCGGGTCCGCCACGAGAACGGCCGGCTGATCCACCTCGGCCGGCTGGACCACCAGGTGAAGGTGTCCGGATACCGCGTCGAACTCGGCGAGATCGAGGCGGTCGCCCGGCGGCACCCGGAGGTCGCCGAGGCGGTCGCCCTGGCCCTCGCCGTTCCAGCGGGTGGTGTGGATCTGCGCCTCGCCTACGAGGGGCCGGTGGCCGACGAGGAGAAGCTGCTGGCCCTGCTGCGGTCCACGCTTGCCCCGTTCATGGTGCCCCGCCGGGTCACGCGGTTCGAGGCCCTGCCGCTCACGGCCAACGGCAAGATCGACCGGATTCTGCTCGGCGAGGTCCTGCGATCAGGTGACCGGTAGGTAGCCGGCATAGCCCCACGCGGTGGTCAGCGACGCGCTGCGACCGAGGGCCGCACCGTGGACACACACGGCGCAACGCCCGCCTCCGATGAGTGATCACATCTATGCTTCGCTGCTCGCTGTGACGGCGAAATCACCTGTAAGGTCATCGAGTCCCGTCGCCTGACCGATTTGCCTTAGACCTGGGGAGGTTGAGTGATGGTCACGTCCCCTGTGACCCCCCTGACGGTGTCCGCCGAGCGAGGGCTGGCTCGCAAGACACTGCGGATGAGTTCGCTTGTCACATTCGGCGCGACCGCATCGTCCCCGATGGCCGTGCTCGTCGGCGGCATCGTGGCCACCTATGCGGCCACCGGAAACACCGGCGTGGCCAGCAGTTTCCTGCTCCTGACCGTCGTGATGCTTCTCTGGGCGCCGGGGTACATCGCCATCGCCAGGTACGTGCCACCCAGCGGGATCTTCTACACCGCCCTCGCTGCCGGGCTGTCCCGGCCCGTCGGCGTCGCCGGTGCGCCAGTCGTGCTGCTGGCCTACAACACCATCCAGATCTCGCTGTACGGCCTGCTCGGTTCGGTGGCAAGTGGACTGATCGGCGGCCCGTGGTGGGCGTGGGCTCTCCTCGCCTGGGCGATCGTCGCGACATTCGGTCTGCAACGCACCGGCATCAGCACCGCCATGTTCGGAACCATCCTGGTCGTCGAGGTCGCACTACTGCTCGTCTTCGTGCTGATGGGGCTGGCGCACCCGGCAGGTGGTCACCTGACGTTCGAGGCGCTGAACCCGACGCAACTGTTCGGCGGCGGGGTGGTGGCCGGCCTCGCGGTCCTGCCGCTGGGTATCGCCGCGTTCTTCGGCACCGAAACCCCTGCCGCGTACGGTGCCGAGGCCCGCTCACCGCGGGCGGTGTCGCGGAGCATCTTCTGCGGGATCCTCGGCCTGGGCCTGCTCTACGCCCTGTGCGCGTGGGCGATGGTGGCCACGGTGGGGGCGGACCAGGTCGCTGATCTGGCCCGCGACCCGTCGGTGCCGCTGCCGTTCGAGGTCTTCTCCACCTCCCGCGCTGGTACGGCCGGCGTGCTGCTCGTGGCGCTGGGCAACCTGTTGCTGATCAGCAGCGTCCTCGCGGCGATGATCAGTTTCCACAACAGCGTGGCGAGGTACGTGTTCACGCTGGGCAAGGACCGTCTGCTGCCGGCGCGGCTGGCGACGATCCGTGAGGGCGGCTCCGGTGCGCCGCAGGGCGGATCGGTCGCCCAGTCGATCACCGCTCTGATCGTCCTCCTGTTGTTCGTGATGAGCGGCGCCGAGGCGCTGACCATGTTCACCTGGCTGTCCAACATCGCTGCGGTGAGTCTGATGCTGTTGATGGCGGTGAGCTCACTCGCCACCGTCCGCTTCTTCGCCGGGGGCGGTGGGCGCAACGAGTCGCTGTGGGCGCGGATGATCGCACCGACGCTCGGCGGTATCTCGATCGCGGTGATCCTGCTGGTCACGCTGATCAACATCAGTGCCGCGCTGGGTACGCCACCCGGGTCACACCGGGCGTGGCTGGTGCCCGGGACGGTGGGCGCCTTCGTCCTCGTCGGCGTGCTGTGGGCGGTCAGCCTGCGGCTTCGCCGGCCGGAGCTGCTCGCCTCCGTCGGTGTGCGGGAGACGAACCCGACGCGTCAGGTTGACGAGGATCTGGGCCACCTCACGCTCTGAACGTCCTCGAAGGACACCGAAGGCGGGGCCGCGTGTGCGGCCCCGCCTTCGCTCTGTCGAGCTGGCTACGCTGCCCCGCCTCTGCCCTTCCCGATCCGTTGAGCGCCGTGGTGGACCAGGGTGGCCAACTGGGCTATGCCAGTCCAGATGGGCGCGTCGCCCGGGTGGCTCTGCAACGGCCGCCACGCCTCGTACGTCGGCGTCGTCGACTGGATCAACGGCTTCCTCCACGGGTCGGTGGGCCGATCGACGAGAATCCGCGTCTCCTCGGGGTCCATCAGCTGGATGTAGAACCGTCCCGGGATCCGATCCTCGCCCTCCACCTGCCGCATCGTCTGCTCCCAGGTGCCCAGCGGACCATCGAGCGAACTCACCGCGATGCCGATGAACGTCGAGTCGGCGTTGACCCGCTCGTCGACCCGGTTACACATCTGCGGCGGCTGACGCGGGTCCAACCCGCCGTGATCGAGGTAGTGCTGTGCTGTCTCGGTCAGGTCGTACAGCAACCTGGGCAGGTTTGACACGTCCTCGCCAGCCTTGTCCAGACGCGTCGCCGCTCCGACCTCGAAAACCGGTCGGTCCGGTGTGGAGCCCGGGAACGGCACCGCGTAGAGAAACGCGAAGCCGTACGGGCACAACGGGCTACGCCGGCGCTGGGCCCAGGCGTGGCGGCCGTGCATGGTGTTCATCAACCCGACTCGGCTCAGCGCGGAAGACCGCAGCGAGGCCCAGATCCGTCGTGTCTCGGGATCGCTGACCGGGGGCGCGGCGGGGGGCGACTCTCGCGCGGCCGGCGGCGGATCGGGTGGTGGCGGCTGCGCGGGAGACGTCGAATGCCACGATGCCGGCGGGTACCGCTCAGCTGCCGGGGACGGCACCGCACTCGTCGGCGCCACCCAGGCATGCCGGCTGTCCGGCACCGGCGCCTGCTGGTAGGGCGACGTCTGGTTGTCCGGTTGCTGGTCCCAGGGCGCCTCCGTCGTCCAACCGCCACTGGCGGACGCCCTCCAGCTCTCCGCAGTCCACTCAGGAGGGCCTGGCTGGGTCGCTCGCCTGTCATACACCACGATGTAGTCCTCCCCGGAAAACCGTCGCCATAGCCTCTCATTGCACACGCACCGCGATCAACCGCACACCACCAGTCCGTTCGATCGCTCGACAAAGGACTGGTTGCCCGCCGGGCGTAATCATGGTCCACTTTGTGTTTTTGGGTGCCTAACAACGGAGTGCTCGTGACCACCCCCTGCCATCAGCGATGCGGTCTGCTGGTCCGTGATGCCGTGAGTGCCGCGACGGCGGGTCCGCGATGAGCGCTCCCACCAGCGTCCCCGACAATCTGTCCCTCGCCGCCCAGATCGAGAACCTTCTCGCCAGCCTGTCGAAGGATCGCTCGATCGGCTTTCCGGCCGCACGGGACATCGACTACGGGCCAACGCTTCCGCTCTTCCAGATGTTGATCAACAACGTCGGCGACCCGGAGACCGCACCGGACACCGCCCACACGAAGGCGTACGAGCGGGAGGTCCTCAACTGGCATGCCGACCTGTTCCGCGCTCCAACCGGTGACCGGTGGGGCTACCTGACCGGCGACGGCACCGAGGCCAACCAGGCGGCGATCCTGCTGGCGCGAGACAGGTTCGCGGGCGCGGATCCCGTCCTCTACTACAGCCAGGCCACTCATTACTGGATCAACAAGACGGCAGGCATGTTCGGCCTGCCCGAGGTGGTCATCCGCACCGACAACACCGGCGAGATCGACTATGACGATCTGCGCGGCGAGCTCGCCCGACGCCGGGACCGCCCGGCGATCGTCGTGGCCAACGCTGGCACGACCGTCACGGAGGCGGTCGACGACCCGGTCCGGATTCGCACCATCCTCTCCGACCTGGCCATCCGCAAGAACCACCTGCACGTCGATGGCGCGCTCGCCGGCGTCCCGCTGGTCCTGCTGCCGGAGCGGCCGGTGGCCCTCGACCTCGACGGCGTGATCGACTCGGTCGCGATCTCGTGCCACAAGTTCTACGGCACCACGATCACCGGTGGACTGGTCCTGACCCGCCGCTCACTACAACGCGCGGCCCGGCGAATCGCCTACACCGCCACGACCGACACCACCATCGGCGGATCCCGCACCGGCCAACTCGCCGTGCAGATGTGGTACGTGATGCGGCTCTTCGGCGAGGACGGGCACCGTGAGCGCGCCGAACAGGCCCGTGAGACAGCCCGCTACGCCCACTCGCTCCTGGCCAGCATCGGCTGGCCCGCCTGGCGCAACGTCCACGCCTTCACCGTGTACTTCACCACCCCACCGCTGACAATCGCCCGTCGCCACGGGCTCTCCAATGCCGACGGTGGCATCAGCCACCTGATCTGCATGCCAGGTGTCACCCGCCAACAGATCGAGGCCCTCGTCGCCGACATCGCCACCGTCAAGGGCACCGACCAGCCCAGCCCCAGCCGGGGTGTCCGGCGGCTCGTGCCGGTCGCGCAACTTCCCCTCAGCGCCGAGCGGCCCTGATCGCTCTACCAGCCGGCTTCGGTGACGATGCCGGCACGCCGGGCACGCGCACGCCACCGCGCCAGGTTGGCTGGCAGGTGGAACGGCTCCGCAGCGGCAGGGTGAGCCAGGACAACCTCGGAGATCCTCCCGGCGAGACGGATCTGTGTGCTCATGGTGACGACATGGCCGAGGCTTGCGATCCTGGCCGGAATCTGGAGTTCGGCGTCGCCCAGAGCGCAGATCCGTCCCTGCGTGGTGAAGGCGTCAGACAGCCGCGCCCAGAAGGGGTCGAGAGACCGGCGCAGCTCACCGCTGCCGGAAACCGCAACGTTCCAGGGCGGATTCGTCACCATCGCGTCGAGGGATCCCGGTGTCCAGGCAGCTTTCCCCGCGTCGGCGACCGCGAACCGGACCCGCACCCCTGCGCGTTCCGCGTTCCGGCGTGCGTTACCGACCCGAGTGGCATCGATGTCGCTGGCGGACACGTCGGCGCCCGTTCCGAGCAGGGCGGCCTCGATGGCGATCGTGCCGTCTCCGCAGAACGGGTCGATCATCGTCTGGCCAGCAGCGAGGTCCGCCAGCATCGCCAGCATCGCGGCCACTGGAGGGTGCAGAGTCCCAGGTCCCGCCTCCTCCTTGTAGCCTCGCCGGTGCAGGGGGCGTTGCCCGAGCCGGAGCGCAGCGACAGCCGTCGGCCCGCGGAGGAACAGCCGGACGGTCAGGTCGGGATCCTTGGGGCGCACGCTCTCCGTGCGCGGCAGGTGGGTGCCTCCGAGCCGGTCCTGGAGCAGACGTCCGGTGCCGTTCTCCACGTCGAACCGGTTGTAGGTCCGTCGCCCTTCGAGGCTCGCGACGACATCGAACCTGAGCGCTTCGGGAAGTTCACGGAGCGCGGACACGGCCGGGATCGAGGACCTCCACTCCAGCCGCGCCAGTTGGGTCGCGAGTGGCGAAAGATCCGCCTTGGTGTGTCCGACACCGCCGACCTCACCCACCTGGACGAAGAGGTCGTCGACGGTCTTGAGGCGTGCGACGGCCGGCTCGGGCCGCTCGGTCTCGAAGCTCACCTCCCTGGCCGCCATGGTGATCATGGTGGCGCCGGCGATGTCCCGCTCGATCTCCGCGGCCGAGATCCACTCCAGCCCGCGAACCGTCCGAGCGATGTAGCGGAAGGTCACGAGCCGGATTCGTGGTCTGCGCGGGAAGGTGCACCGCTTCGGCCGACGACGGTCGGCGCGACTTCCGCGGGGTCCTCGCGGTGAGTCATGGTGGGTGTCACCGACGCGGTCAGCCTTCCTGGTCACATCGGTCGAGAGCCGGCAACGCAGACCCGCTCGCTGACATCGGTGCTGGTAGGGCTCTCATCATATAGCTCCTGCGAGGGCGTCCCCCGCCGGAGCAACACCGAGGCCGAGGAGTGCCGTGAGGCCCCGACCGCAGCACCTTCCTCGCGGGCTGCACCACAGCTCATCGGAACGCTCCGGACCTGTCTCCTGAACACGCCCGCACCCGCTGCGGCGTCCGCGCCCGGGGCGCCGACGGGGGAACCCCGAGGCGTGGACGGCATCGACAGGGTTTGGTGGGCGGACGATAGGCTGCGGGCGGCAGTCGAGTGACCTAAGGGGAACGGGTGACAGGCGGAACGGTTCGCGCGGTGATCGCGGTCTGCGGGCATCCGGCGTGAGCAACGGGATGCGTCCCGGGGACCCGGCCCGCCTCGGTGGGTACGACGTGCTCGACCGGCTCGGCGACGGGGGCATGGGCACTGTCTTCCTGGCCCGGTCTCCGCAGGGTCGGCAGGTGGCGGTCAAGGTCGTCCGGCCGGAGTTCTCGCATGACGAGGAGTTCCGTGGTCGGTTCCGAAGTGAGGTGAACCGCGCCCGCCAGGTTCCACCGTTCTGCACCGCCGAGGTCCTGGACGCCGACCCGGACCACAACCCGCCGTACCTGGTGGTGGAGTACGTCGAGGGCCCCAGTCTGGCCCAGGTGATCAGGGATCGAGGGCCGCTGGGGGCCGCGCAACTGCACAGCATCGCGGTCGGGGTGGCAACCGCGCTCACCGCCATCCATGGCGCCGGGGTGATCCACCGAGACCTGAAGCCGGCCAATGTCCTGGTCGCACCGGGTGGGATCAAGGTAATCGACTTCGGCATCGCCCGAGCTTTCGAGGCGACGAGCCAGCACACCCGGACCAACCAGATGGTCGGGACCGTCTCGTACATGGCCCCGGAGCGCTTCGACGCGTCGTCCGGCCACACGGTGGGTCCGGCCGCGGACATCTTCGCCTGGGGCGCCCTGGTCGCTCATGCCGCGACCGGCCGTAACCCGTTCGGGGGTGACTCCCCGACCGCCGTCGCGATGCGGATCCTCACCCAACCGCCGGACCTGACCGGCCTCGGCGGTGCGCTGCGGGAGTTGGTCGCCCGGGCGCTGGAGAAGGATCCCGCTGCCCGGCCCACCGCCCGGGAGTTGCTCGACGAACTGTTGACCGCCGCGAATCAGCGGGGTGCTGCCGAGACAGCCCAACGCCTGGCTGAGATGCCGACAGTGCGTGCGGCACAGGCGCACGGTGCTGCCGACCAGGGGCGGCGTTCGGAGCCGTCCGGCGGGCGTGCGGGCTCGGGCCGGCGTCGTTGGCTCATCGCTCTGGGGTCGGTCGTCGCGGTGATCGCGGTGCTGGTGCCCGCCTTTCTGTTCGGCCCGCGACTGCTGGACGACCAGGCCGGACCGGCCCCGGCCGGTTCGACGGCGGCGGGGAGTCAGGCGGCGAGCGGGGCATCGGCCGCCGCGTCCACGCCAGCGGCCAAGCCGACCGGTTCGCCGTCGGCCGCCGCGGACCCTACCCAGGCCATCCTGACCGGACAGCGGCGAATCCTGGTGCACGTGGTGGAGATCGACCGTGATCTGTCACTGCCGTCGGACGGCGAGGTCGTGGTCGGTAGCGGGACCGGCAAGGACGCGCTCTTCGTGCTCGAACCGGACGGCGTCGAATACATGATCAAGTCGTTGAACCCGGAGATCGCCCACCGACCGTGCCTCGGGGTCAAGAGAGATGGGGACGACGACAAGTTGTTGGTAGGGGCCGAGTGCCGGCCGACCAAGGCAACTCTGTTCTCGATAACTCCTGAGGGCAAGGACGACAAGGGGCGCACCTCCTACGTCATCGTCAACGAGGAGCACGGCGTGGTGCAGTGGGACGAGACCAGGAGCGAGATCTACGTCGAGTTCATGGGTGATGCCCCGGTCGACACCACCTTCAGCCTGGTCGACCGAGGCGCGGTCTGAGGCGGGCGCACCCCGACTGCGTCGCCGAGCCCCCACCCAGGGGCCATCGTTGCCTGACCCACGTCTCCTGAACCTGGGTGTGGTGCGCTGTGGCGGCGGTCCGGCCGGCTGCGGCGGTCCGGGTTGACGTTGCCCGAATAATGGGCAACCGTCGATGTTAGCGCCAACGCATCGGCTCCTCAAGGGCTCCGGCTGCGGCCCGTGCCGACGAGTTGGGGGCGGATGCCTGCACAGGCCCGGTGGGAGGCGATCCCGCCCTGCGGCACGACACGTCACCGCCTGATGTTCCCAGCACGTTACGTCTTGACGAACGGCATGTTATCGCTCACAGTCGATGGCTAAGGACGACGACATCTATGGCTTACCGGGGAAGCCTGCTTCGTCGACCCCCGAATCGGTCGTGCGTCAGGGCATGTAGGCGTGTTGTTAGCGCTAACTTCCCCGACGCATCGCCCGGACACACGTCGCGGTGCGCCCACCCTCGGGCAGGCCGTTCGGCTTTGGTCACTGAAGGAGGATCATGTCTGCCCTCGATAGGTCTCCATCGATCGCACCGCCGTCACGGCGGCGTTGGTGGTTGCCCCGCATTATCGCCGCTGGCGCGGCGGCGGTGCTGGTCGGCGGTGCTGCCGTCGCGGTGGTGTCGTCGCCCGCCGCCGCGGCGACTGTCGACACGAGCGCGTGGTACGTGTTGATCAACCGCAACAGCAACAAGGCCCTGGACGTGTACAACCTGGCCACGAACGACGGTGCCCGGATCACCCAGTGGACGCGCAACAACGGCAACCAGCAGCAGTGGCAGTTCGTCGACTCCGGCGGTGGCTACTACCGGGTGAAGTCGCGGCTGTCCGGCAAGGTGCTGGACGTCTCCGGCCGCTCGACCGCCAACGGCGGGCCGATCGTGCAGTGGTCTGACAACAACGGCACCAACCAGCAGTTCCGGTTGGCCGACTCGGACAGCGGCTACGTCCGGTTGATCAACCGCAACAGCAACAAGGTGATGGAGGTGCAGGGCGCCTCGACCGCCGACGGTGGCAACATCGTGCAGTACGACGACTGGAACGGCACGAACCAGCAGTGGCAGTTCGTCCGCGTCGACGGTGGGAGCAACCCCACCACGCCGCCGCCGTCGTCACCGCCGCCGGGTGGCGTGTGTGACCTTCCCTCGACGTACCGCTGGTCGTCGAGTGGCGTGTTGGCGACTCCGAAGTCGGGTTGGGTGTCGCTCAAGGACTTCACCGTGGCCCCCTTCAACGGCCAGCAGTTGGTCTACGCCACCACGCACGACTTCGGCGACAGCTGGGGTTCGATGAACTTCAGTCTCTTCTCGAACTGGTCGCAGATGGCCTCGGCCACCCAGACCGGGATGAACTCGGGGACCGTCGCCCCGTCGTTGTTCTACTTCGCGCCGAAGAACATCTGGGTGCTCACCTACCAGTGGGGGGCCGGGGCGGCGTTCCACTACCGGACCTCGACCAACCCGACCAACCCGAACGGCTGGTCCGCGGCGCAGCCGATGTTCACCGGGAGCATCACCGGTTCCGGTACCGGGCCGATCGACCAGACGGTCATCGCCGACGACACGACCATGTACCTGTTCTTCGCCGGCGACAACGGCAAGATCTACCGGACCAGCATGCCGATCGGGAACTTCCCCGGTAACTTCGGCAGCAGCTACACGACCATCATGAGCGACACGCAGAACAACCTGTTCGAGGCCCCGCAGGTCTACAAGCTGCAGGGTCTGAACAAGTACCTCATGATCGTCGAGGCGATCGGCTCGACCGGCCGCTACTTCCGCTCGTTCACGGCGACCAGCCTCAACGGTACGTGGACGCCGCAGGCCGCGACGCAGAGCAACCCGTTCGCCGCCAAGGTCAACAGTGGTGCCACCTGGACCAACGACATCAGCCACGGTGAGCTGCTGCGCACCAACGCCGACCAGACGATGACAGTCGACGCCTGCAACCTGCAGTTGCTCTACCAGGGTCGTTCCCCCAGCTCCGACGGTGTCCCCTACGGCCTTCTGCCGTACCGGCCGGGTCTGCTGACCCTCCAGCGCTGAGTCGTGACGTAGGTCTGACTCGTTGCTGACGAAGGACCCGTGGCGGACAACTCCGCCACGGGTCCTTCCGCGAGATGGCGACGGGCAGGCGCGGGGTCTGGCTCGATCTGGGTGCCGCTGCTCCCCGCGCTGGGACGAACGACGTTCGCGGTCGATGCTGCGTCACCCGCGCTACTCGGTGGGACGGCGTGCGCCGCTCACGCAGGTGAGCACCTGCCCCTTACCGCGAGTGGCGCTCGCCGTGGTTGTCGCGAAGCCGTGGGCCTCCAGCAGCAACGTGGTCGAGGTGAGGTTCGCTGTGGCGTGTGCGGCCGTGGGTCGCTCGCCGAAGACGTAGAGCCGCCCATCGGGCTTCAGCAGGCTCCGCACTCGCTCGATCTGCGGTGTCGCGTCGCCCAGCCAGAACATGCTGACGTTCACTGCGAAGATCTTGTCGAAACGGAGTGGGTCAAGGTCGGCCGACTCGAACCCGACACAGCGAATGTCAGCTCGGCCGGCGTTGACATGGGCAACGTTCCGGTTGGTGGCAAGTCGCACCATCGTCGCAGCCCGATCGATGGCGACGATCCGACCGGTCGTGAGGCGGCTGGCGACCAGAGAGACGGCGGCTCCCCGACCGCATCCGATCTCCAGCACCGTGTCGTCGGGGGCGACAGTCATCGTCTCCACTGCCCAGCGCTGCCGGTGGTGCGTCGTCGTCCGCCCCGGCTCGTCCGGCAGGGGAATGCCGTTTCCGCTGGTGGAAGCCGAATGGCGGATGGGCAGAGTGCACTTCACGGCGTCGCCCGAGGTGCCTGCTCTGCTCACACATCTGATTTCACCCTGCCGGACGAGCCAGTGCACCGTGTCCTCGATCACCGACGGCGGTGCCGTTACCGCCGTGGCGCACCGAGGCCCGGCCCGGGGCGGCAGCTCAAGCGCCGCCACCCCGGGCCGGACGGTGTGTCAGGCGATCCGGTAGGCCCGCTGGATCGTCTCCGTGACCGTGTTGCCGGCGGTGTCGGTGGCCGTCAGCCGCAGCGAGACGAACCCGGCTCGCCGGGGGTGGCTGATGAGGGCCACGTTCCGGAGCACCGGCAACGCCACCCACGTCCTGCCGTCGTCGAACGACGCGGACACCCCGAGGGTCCGGTTGGCGGCCGCCGTCGAGCCCGCCTGCCGGTCCAGCGCCACCGGGACGGCCGCGATCCGGCCCGTCCGGGCCGTGTTGGTGTCGTCGAGCACGAGCGTCGGCCGGACCGTCGTCAGCGGCAACCGTTGCGGCGACGTGGTGTGCGCCGAGGTGAAGGTCCAGGCCACCGAGACCGACGTCGACAGGGTGTCCGGCGCGCCGCGGGTGGCCGTCGCCTCGAGCCGGTACGTCGCCTTGCCGGCGGGCACCGCGAACTCGGCCCACGGGCTGTCCGAGGTGCCGATCTCCTTGCCGTTCCGCAGCAGCCGGACCTGCACCGGCCGGTCGTCGCGGGTGGCGGGGCGACCCGTGGCATCCCCGAACAGGGGCAACGACGCGATCGAGATGGTGTCGCCGTCGCGGCCCGCGTACCCCAGGGGTGTCAGCGTCGGCGCCTGCGCCACGGTGGGGCCGAAGGGCGCCGCGTTCCAGGTCTGGGTGTACGACCTGCCCGCCGTGAAGGTCGACGTCTGCGTGGTGGCATTGTCACCCTCGACGAACGTGGACGTCCAGGTGATGCCGCCGTCGGTGTTGTAGTACTCGGTGCCGCGGAACGGCAGGTCGAGCGGCGTTCTCGAACCGATCGGACCCGAGCCGCCGGGCGCCGCCGCACGGTGCAACCGGACGGCCGTCGTCGCCGTGGACTGGCTCCGGTAGGTCGTCCGGACGGTGGCCAGGTTTCCCGGTGAGAGTTTCCTGGTGAGGCCCGTGAACATGTCGCCCGGGCGGACGTACGCGAGGTCGTACGTGTAGGGGCTGTTCCGGAAGGTCCCGTCACTGCCCGGACGGGCGAGCCCGACACCCAGCGTCGCGGTGAACTCGGGTGCCGCGACGGCGGGTCCGATCCGGCCGAAGAAGACATCCCCGAACGACACCCCGCTGAGCTGCACTCCGGGATAGCGGAAGCCGTCGTCCCAGTTCGCACTGACGTTGATCGCGACGGGCGCGGCGTCCGGCTGGGGCACCGTCAGCGCGACCGGCTTGGCGGTGCGGGCGTCGACGGCCTCGGTGACCGGGCCGCGTACGTCCAGCACGGGCTGCACGAGCAGGGTCGACGCGTCGCCCTCGTGGATGGTGCTCCAGAGTGCGTACCGGCCCTTGGGCAGCCGCAGGGTGCCGCCGCCCGGCGCCCCGTCGAGGGTGCTGAACTCTCCGGTGGCCAGGTTCGCCGCCACTGTCGTGTAGTCGGTGGCCGGTCGACCGTCGCGTCCGGTGTGGGTGAGCCGTACGTCGTAGCTCTCGATCTCGCGGTTGAGCGCGAACGGCGTGCGTACCCGCAGGTCGCCGGCTCCGGTCGCGGTCAGCGCACCCTGGTAGACGCCGTCCGGGGCGTCCACCCGCGTGTCCACGGTGATCGTCGCCTCGGCGCGGCCACCGGCCGGCACCACAAGCGTGGTCGGGCTGACGGTGAGCATGCCGGCCGGGGCCGGGGCGATGCCCAGCGTCAGGGTGACCGGCGCGGTGCCCGTGTTGCGGTAGCCGACGACCTGGGTGACCGGGGTGTCGTCGGCGTGCGGCCAGCGCTGGACGGGGAAGTCGATGGCGGCGACCTCGGCGGCGACCGGTTGGGCGACCGCCCGGGCGATGTCGACCCGGCCGGCGCCCTGCTCGTAGATGGTGTCCTCGCCGGTCGGCTTGGCCGAGTCCATCAGGGCGGCCTTGAGCTGCGGGCCGGCCCAGTCCGGGTGCTGCCCGGCGAGGATCGCGGCGGTGCCGGCCACGTGCGGAGTGGCCATCGACGTGCCGGACATGGTGGCGTACTGGCCGCCGGGCGCGGCGGCCACGATGTCGACGCCCGGTGCGCTGATCTCGGGCTTGATGTGGTTGTCGCCGACGCGCGGACCCCGGCTGGAGAAGTACGCCCGCTGGTCGTCGGCGTCGACAGCGGCGACGGCGAGGGCGTCGTCGGCGGAGGCCGGCGAGGAGACCGACTTCGGTTTGCCCTCGTTGCCGGCCGCGACCACGAAGAGGGTGCCGTAGCGGTGGCTCAGCTCCTGGACCGCGGTCTCCAGCGGGTCGAGGCCGGGGGCGTCGTCGCCGCCCACGCTCAGGTTGACCACCCGCGCCTGCGGCGCGAGCCACTGCATGCCGGTGATGATGTCCGAGTCCTGGCATTCGGTGGTGGCGCAGACCTTGCCGACGAGCAGCTTCGCCCCCGGCGCCACCCCGCGGTACCTGCCGTCGGAGGCAGCGCCGCTGCCCACGATCGTCGACGCCACGTGGGTGCCGTGACCGACCGCGTCGCTCGGGTCGTTGCCTCCGGTGAAGTCGCGGACCTCGGTGAGGTGTCCCGCGAAGTCGGGGTGACCGGCGTCGATCCCGGTGTCCAGCACGCCCACGGTGACACCGGTGCCGTCGAACCCGGCCTGCCAGGCCGTCGGGGCACCGATCTGCGGCACGCTGCGATCGAGGGAGACCGTGCGCTTGCCGTCCAACCAGATGTGGGTGACCCCCGCGGCGAGGGTGCGCCCGGCGGCCGTCCCACGGGTGAGCGACCCCCAGAGCGTGACCCGGTCGGCCGGTTGCGCGCGCACGGCCAACGCGTGGGTGGCGGGCAGGTCGGCCCGGACCCGCGCGGCACCCCCGACGGTCGCGGCCCGCGCCTGCGCTGACGCGTTCTCCGGGTACGCGACAAGCAGCGGCAACTCGGCGGAGCGGTCGTCGTAGCCGAACCCGCCGAGCACGGTGAGGTCGAACAGCCGACGGTCGAGGCGTCCGTCCCGCAGCAGCGGCATCGCGTCCACCGGGATGACGAACTGGTGGCCGCCCTCGCGGCTGGTCACGAACCGCATGCCGGGCCGCCCCGGCCCGCGCTGGATCGTCGGGTGACCGCTCGCGTCCAGCGACACCTCGTCGCCGGTGATCAGCGTGAAGGTGCCGGGTCTGCCGTCGACCGCGCCCTCCGGCCGCACCCGCGCGCTCGCCGGGGTGGCCGTCAGGCCCGCCGCCACCAGCGCCATCGCGAGTACGCCGGCTGTCAGCGCGCGTCGTTGCCGTCGTCGCACATCGTCCTCTCCGCCACGGGCGTCTCCCGGGACGGCACGATGACGCCTGGGCAGGACGTTAGGTTGATCACTCTGCTGTGACGGTCACCACAATCCTGCCCCGCGCTGAGGTGTCCGATTCACCCGGAAGGGTTGCATGCGGCGGTGACCAGCGGACGCGGCAGGGGAGGGCACCGGTCGGATGCGTGACGCCGAGGAGTTCGACGCCCTCTACGCGGCCTGCGCGGGCCGGGTCGTGGGTCACGTGTACGCGCTGACCGGCAACCGGGCTGAGGCGGAGGACGCCGTCGCCGAGGCGTTCATGCGGGCCTGGCAGCGCTGGCGGACGGTACGGGAGGCGGACAGCCCGGAGGCGTGGGTCCGCCGCGTCGCGTCCCGGATCGCGGTGAGCAGTTGGCGCAAGACGTTCAACCGGGTACGCGCGCATCGCCGGGCCGCCGTCGACCAGGGCGTTCCCGGACTGAACGAGGACCACGTCGCCCTGTTGCAGGCGTTGCAGCGGTTGAGCGTCAACGAGCGCCGGGCCGTGGTGCTGCACCACCTGAACGATCTCAGCGTCGCCGAGGTGGCAGCCGAGATGCAGGCCCCCGTCGGGACCGTGAAGACGTACCTCGCCCGTGGTCGACGAGCGATGGCCGGGTTGCTGACCGATGCGCACCAGGAGGAGACGTCCCATGGCTGATCCACGCGACGACCTCACCGCGATCGTCGACGAGGTCCGGCGAGTCGCCACGCTTCCCCCCGCGCAGACGTTGCGGCAGCGCAGCGACAGGCGTCGGCGGCATCGGACGACGATCGTCGCCGCCGGTCTGGCCCTCCTGGCCGGCACCGTGGGCGTCGTCGTCTGGACGACCCCGAACCAGGTCGAGACGCCGGAGGTGGGTGTCGGCCCGGTGAGTCCCGTCCCGTCGTCGGCCCCGGTCGTTCCGTCCGAGACCGCGACGGCCAGTCGACAGGACATTCTGGGTGGCCGACGTCAGGTCCAGATCGTGCTGCCCGGCATGCGTGGGGCCGCGTTGGTGATCGACGAGGGTGGCGACCAGGTGCGGGCCCGCACCGATCGGGGCAGCGACGACCGGGCACTGTGGGTGCTGCGCCCCGACGGTGACGGGTTCCGGATCGTCCTGGCCGCCCCGCCCGACGCCGACCAGGTCTGCATGACTGTCGTGCACGACGCCGCGCCGGGCAGCGTACGCGGGCGGACCTGCGAGGTGGCCCTCTCGACGCAGCGCTTCCGGATCGAGCAGGTCGCCGACGGCAGCTACTCGATCTTTCAGGGGAAGCGCTACGTCCAGGTGGTCGACGGCACCAACGCCCTGGTCCCCGACCTGCCCGAGGGCCTCACCACCACGTACGAGTTCGAGGATCGTGGGCCGGTTCCGCGCTGAGCCCGCACCGTCACGGCCCGGGGCGGACCGCTGTCAGAGCCAGACCACGATCCCGGTCAGGTCGTTGAGGACCGCCGCCACACCCGCCCGGATGGCTGCCGCGCAGCGCTCGCCGGTGAACGACTTCGGGTCGTACGTCGAGGACATGCCGAGCCCCTCCCCGCGGAACGACGCGCCTTCCCAGTCGACGGACGTGACGTTGTGGGTGGGCTCGGCGAGCTCGGCGCCCACCACGAGGAACTTCTCGTCCAGGTGGTTCGGGGTGACCAGGGCGAGGGGGTCGATGAGGTCACCGCCGGCGCTGACGATGAGATCCGGTTTCATCTCCATGGCCTTGGCGATGCTGGGAACGGCATCGTGGGCGTTGCCGACGGTGATGGTCCGGAGATCCGCGTGCTCGTCGTCGGCCCACTCCCGCACGGCCGTCACGAGAGCCTTGGTCGGGTCGTCGGTGCCGGCGGTGAGTAGGACGACCCGATAGTCCTTCGGCGGGTGGACCCCGGCCCACGAACCGGGTCGCGGCGTGATCGTCGCCTCCGGAGCGGGGGTGGTGGAGGGGTCGACGAATCCAGGGCCGAGAGTCCCCACGGCGCTGGGTGCGGGGTGCGGCTGGGACCAGTCGTCGCCGGAGTCGCAGGCGGCGACCAGTGCGGCGGTCGCGGCCAGCATGGCGACGGCCCGAAGCGGGGGGCGCAAGGTGGTCGTCCTTTCGAGTGGTGGCGGCAACCTCGTATTCCTATCTCAATTCCCCGCACCCGGTTATCCGCGGGCGGTCCTTCGCGGTAGTTGTTTTCCGGCGGTTCGTCGACGCGCGGGCTGGTGTTTACCCACGCCATGCAACGTGCACTGGCCAACCGAGGGAGTCGCATGTTGGGGCGCGTCCGCCGTACCGTTATCTGCACCGCTGTCGGGATTGCCGCAGTGGTGCTTCCATTTTTGGGCGCCGGAACCGCGTCGGCGCACGGCTTCTCGTCGACTGTGTACGCGAAAATAACGGCCGGAGACGAGGGTCACATCCGCACGGCGCTGGATCTCGAATACGACCTTCTCGTCGTGTCCGCCGCGGATTCGGGCGACGATGACCCACTCTTCACGGCGGGCACCGCCGCATTTGACGCGGGCGACAGCGGCGCCCAGGCCGCGGCATTGAAGAGCCACTCGTCGACGGTCCTCAGGTATGTCTCCGACCGGGTCTCGGTGACCGCTCGGGCCACGGCCTGTCAGCCGACACAGGTGGGCGACGCGACGATCGGCGAGCGCGAGGGCGTGCCGTACGCGAATCTGCTGCTCGACTGGACCTGCCCCGAGCGGGTTGACCAGCACGAGGTGCGCAGCGCGCTGTTCCCGGACGACGAGGGCTACGTCAAGGGCACCAAGACGATCGTCACCTACGAGATCGACAGCCGTTCGGGCAGTGCGGCGCTGGACAGCGCCAACCCCAGCTTCTCGACGGCTCAGGCGTGGTACGAGCGGTTCGGGGAGTTCTTCCTGTTGGGCGCCGAACATCTGCTGTCCGGGATCGACCACATCCTGTTCCTGCTGGCGCTCATCGCCGGATCGCGGCGCCTGCGGGAGATCGTGCTCGCGGCCACCAGCTTCACCCTGGCGCACTCGGTGACGTTCATGCTCGCGGCCCTCGGCCTGGTCGAGGTGCCGGGGGCGGTCGTGGAGCCGGTCATCGCGTTGTCGATCGCCGTCGTCGCCGGCTGGCACCTGTGGGGAATCTGGCGACGCGGCAAGCACGCGACCGACCTGGAGACGGCGGGGCACGGTCACTTCAGCCTGGATCGGGCCGGCTGGATCCGTCTCGGGGTGGTCTTCTGCTTCGGCCTCGTGCACGGCCTGGGCTTCGCGGGCGCGTTGGGCATCGACGAGGCGTGGTCGTGGACCCTGCTGTGGTCGCTGTTGGTGTTCAACATCGGCATCGAGGTCGTTCAGTTGACGATTATCGCGGTGGTCTTCCCGCTCCTGCTCGTCCTGCGCCGCCGTGCGCCGAAAGCCGGCATCTGGGCGACCGGTGTTGTTTCCGCAGCCGTGTCCGTCATGGGGCTGATCTGGTTTGTCCAGCGCGTTTCCGGGTCCTGAGTAAGGCTAAGTAGTTCGCGAAGTGCAGGCTTTCGCAAGATCACGTTCATGGTCGGTTCACCAGGCGGCGAAAGCGTGGATTTGCTTCCCCGCGTCGGGTGAAGTCACCATCCATTTCTCTATTTGAAAAGGGAACAATGTCGATGACATTGAGCACCTCGACACGGGCCCCCGGGCTCGTGCGGCGGCGCGTGGTCGCCGGGGTCGCAGCCGGCTTCCTGGGAATGGGCGCGGCCCTCGGTAGCGGCCTCACGGCCACCGCCAGCGCGGCCGAGTCCACCACGATCACCGGTGTGGTCCTCGGCGTCGGCGCCAACGAGACCCAGCGGATCGTGAGCTGGTACTCCTCCGCCGACACCGCCCAGAAGATCCAGCTCGCCCCGACCGCCGAGATCGTCAACGGCGAGTTTCCGGCAGGCGCCGTCAGCTTCGACGCCGTCGGCGCGGCGAACACCTCCACCACCGGTTTCAACCGGCACGCCACGATCGGCAACCTGCGCGAGAACACGGCGTACTCGTACCGGGTCGGCGCCGAGGGCAGCTGGTCGCCGGCGTACGCCTTCAAGACCCAGGACTTCGAGGGCGACTACGACTTCCTGTTCTTCGGTGACCCGCAGATCGGCTCCTCCGGTGACCGGCTGAAGGACCAGGCCGGCTGGGAGGAGACCCTGAAGGTCGCCACCGGGGCCAACCCGAACGCCGAGCTGCTGGTCTCCGCCGGTGACCACGTGGAGAGCGCCAACGACGAGGGACAGTGGACCTCGTTCCTGGCTCCCGAGCAGCTGCGTCAGTACCCGCTCGTGGCCACCATCGGTAACCACGACGTCGGCGGCAAGTCCTACGAGCAGCACCACTTCACCCCGAACACCGACCGCTCGGCGCAGTACTACAACGGCGACCAGGCGACCCGGTCCGGCGGCGACTACTGGTTCATCCACAAGGATGTGCTGTTCATCGACCTGAACAGCAACAGCTACGCCAACCCGGCGGACGGCTCCGCCGGCGGCGACGCGGCGCACGTCGCGTACGTCACCGACGTGATCAACAAGCACGGCTCCGAGGCCAAGTGGAAGGTGCTGGTCTACCACCACTCCATCTACTCGCCGGCCAGCCACGCGACCGACAGCGACAACAAGCAGCGGCGGGAAGACTTCACCACGGCCTTCTCCAACCTCGGCGTGGACATGGTGCTCCAGGGCCACGACCACAGCTACACCCGCAGCTACTCGATCAAGAACGGCCAGAAGGAGAACCCGGCCGAGCAGCCCGGCGCTGCCGACGTGTTCCCCGGTCCGGGCGGCGTCATCTACGTGACGGCGAACTCGGCATCCGGCTCGAAGTACTACGACATCAAGAAGCCGGACGACAGCGGCACCGGCATCCGGGGCAACGGCCCGGACCCGCTCGACCCGGGCAAGTACTGGTACAACTCGGTGCAGAACCAGGAGCACGTCCGCAGCTACGTCAAGGTGCAGGTGCGTGGCGACAAGCTGGTGCTGGCCAACGTCCGCAGCGGCACCTGCGCGGCGCCCAACGCGGCCGTCGAGAAGGGCCTCTCCTGCGTCAACACCCCGGACGGTCAGCCGGTCGGCTCGATCGTCGACAAGGTCACGGTGCACCCGTACCACGGTGACGGTCAGGCCATCCAGGTCAACGTGCCGAACGCGGCTCCGGGCGAGTTCGGCTGGACGATCGACGGCTACAACGGCCTGGTCGACCTGGGCACCGCCCAGGAGCGTGACGGCACGTACTTCGAGGCGGCCGGCAAGATCAACCCGATCCTCGTGTCGGACAGCCGCCGTTCGCTCGCCCCGTGGTCGATCTCGGCCAACGTCGGTGACTTCCAGGACGCCGACAAGAAGTTCTCCGGCTCCTACCTGGGCTGGAACCCGTACGTGCTCGACGGCGGCGCGGGCGCCGAGGCCGGTGCTCCGGTCCTGTCGTCCTTCGACGACCAGGGCAAGGGCCTCTCGGTCTCCAGCGCCCTCGCCGCGGCCGCGCAGGGTCACCCGCGGGGCGGCGCCCGCCTCGGTGCCGACCTGGATCTGAAGATCCCGGACAGCATCGCGAAGGGCAGCTACCGCACCACGCTCACGATCACCGCGCTGAGCAGCTGACCGAACTGTTCCACCGGGCGGGGTAGGCACCTTCGGGGGCCTACCCCGCCACCCATGTGCAGGCCTCCCAAGATCACCTCAAGGATCCGACATGTACCCGTCCGTAACGCGCTGGAAGAAGCTTGCTCGTACCACCGCGCTGTCCCTGCTCGCCGCCGTCGCGACCGTCGGCGTCGGTGCCGGCCCCGCCCTGGCGGCGGACGGCAACGTCGCCTGGACGGTCCGCACGGCCTCCAACGGCTACGGCGAGGCTCGGTCCAGTTACAGCTACAACGTCAACCCCGGCGGCGCCGTCGAGGACGCCATGGTCGTGGCGAACCGCGGTAAGGCGCCACTGACCCTGTCCGTGTACGCCGCCGACGGCTTCACGACCGACGCGGGCCAACTCGACCTGCTCACCAGGGACGCCAAGTCCGTCGCGATCGGCGCCTGGGCGAAGCCGAAGGCCGGCAGTGTCGTGATCCAGCCCGGCAAGACCACGCAGGTCCCCTTCACGGTCAGCGTCCCGGACAACGCCACGCCCGGGGACTACGTGGGCGGGATCCTCACCACGCTCACCCAGGCCGACCAGGCCGAAGGCATCAACGTCGACAGGCGCCTCGGCATCCGGATCAAGCTGCGGGTCGGCGGCGAGCTGAAGCCGAACCTCGCGATCGAGGACCCGCATGTCACGTACGGCGGCTCGGCCAACCCGTTCCGCAAGGGCGACGCCACCGTCACCTACAAGATCCACAACATCGGCAACGCGGCACTCTCCGGGCAGCAGGCGGTATCGGTCTCGGGGCCGTTCGGCGTGCTGCGGGTACGGGCGAAGGACATCGCCGCGCCGCCGGAGCTGCTCCCGGGCGAGAGTTGGGACGTGACCGTACCCATCGCCGGGGTCGCCCCCGCCGTCTCGCTGGCCGCGACCGTGACCCTCACGCCGCTGCTCACCGACGCCTCGGGCTCCACCACCTCGCTCAAGCCGGTGACGGTCACCGCGCACGGCTGGGCGCTGCCGTGGATGTTGGTGCTGGCGCTCGTCGTCCTCGTCGCCGCGGTTGTCGGGGCGTACCTGTACCGGCGTCGCAACCGGACGCGGCGCACGGTTCGCGAGGACGCCCGCGTACGTGACGCCGTCGCGCAGGCGCTGCGCGGTCAGGAGCCGCAGACCTCCTGATCGTTCAGCTCCTCCCGATCTCTCTCCCGCGATCTTGCACTTGCTGCCCCGGCATAAGGGGGCGTTCCACGCGTATCGGCGACCGAAACCGCAAGGTCGCGTGGGGGCCTTTCGGGGGAATGGCACTCATCTCCGGCCCACGCCGGTCCCCGAGCCGGCATGCTGCGACGGTGACGCCGGCACAGAGGGGGAATCCACATGGTTGACGGGGATGTGCCAGAGCGGATGCAGGCCGCGGCCCTGGACGAGTTCGGCGGGCCGGAGGTGATCACGCTGCGGAAGCTGCCGATCCCGCAGATCGCCGACGACGAGATCCTGATCAAGGTCCGGAGCGCCGGCGTGGGCGTGTGGGACGTGTACGAGCGGCAGGGCATGCTGGTACCGGAGGGCTCGGCGCTCCCGATCGTGCCCGGCTCCGACGGCGCCGGCACCGTCCTCGCCGCCGGCAGCAAGGTGTCCAACGTCGGGGTCGGTGACCTGGTCTACGTCTCCGCCAGCACCCGCCCGAAGGGCGGCTTCTACGCCGAGTACGCGGCGGTCAAGGCGGAGTACGCGGCGAAGGTGCCCGACGGCGTACCGGCCGAGCACGCCGGGGCCATGCCCACCGACGCGCTGACCGCGCTGGCCGGGCTCGACACCGTCAGCCTGTCGTCCGGCGCCTGGTTGTTGATCTTCGGTGCGAGCGGCGGTCAGGGTCACCTGGCCGTGCAGTTGGCCAAGCGGCAGGGCCTGAACGTGATCGCCGTGGCGTCCGGGGCGGACGGCGTCGCGCTGGTGACCCGACTCGGCGCCGACGTGTCCCTCGACGGCCACGCCGACCTGACCGAGGTGCTCGCCCGGATCCGGGACGCGGCACCGGCCGGGGTGGACGCCATCCTGGCGATGGCCGGCGGCAAGACGCTGGACCGGCTCACCGAGGCACTTGTCGACGGTGGTGTGGTCGCCTTCGCCCACGGGGTGCAGCCGGAGCCGCAGGAACGGTCGGGCGTGGTGGTCCGGGCGTACGACGGCGAATCGAGCCCCCGACAGTTGCAGCGCCTCAACGAACTCATCGAGGCCGGCCCGTTCGTGGTGCACGTCGCGGAGAAGTTCCCGCTGGGCAAGGTGCGCGACGCGCACCAGCGCCTGGAAACCTCCTACGCCGGCAAGCTGCTCCTGACGGTGGCCTGAGACCTCAGCGCGCCGTGCGCTGTTGCGGCACGCGTACCGATGCCATGCCGGCCGCGGTCGCGGCCTGGATGCCCAGGTCGGTGTCCTCGAAGACCAGGCACGACCCCGGGGGTACGCCGAGGTGTTCCGCCGCGAGCAGGAACGCCTCCGGGTCCGGCTTGGCCCGGGTGTAGTCCTCGGCGCAGACCAGCACGTCGAACCGGTCCAGCAGGCCGAGCGCGTCGAGCGAGGCGGTGACCGAGGCACGGGTGCTGCCGGAGACCACGGCGAACGGGACCCGCCGGTGGGCGTCGTGGATGTGCTCCACCACCTCCGGCACGGCGGCGAGCTGCGGCAACAGCTCCTCGTAGTAGCTCTCCCGGCGCTCGACAACTGTCGCCACCGGCATGGCCAGCCCCTGCTGCTCGTTCAGGGCGACGATGATGTCGGCGGTCGGCCGCCCACCCCAGGCGTAGAAGAGGTCCTCCGGGAACTCGCAACCCCAGTCGTGCAGGGCCCGCTGCCACGCCAGGTAGTGCAGCGGCATCGAGTCGACGATCGTGCCGTCGCAGTCGAACAGGTACGCGGCGAACTCACCGGCGGGCAGCGGCAGACTCATCCGGGGAAGGGTACACAGCTCACTCGGTCGTGACGGCTTCCAGTTGGCTGAGCAGGTACGCGCGCTCCGGTTCGGTGCCGACAAGCGTCAATGCGCTGCGGTACGCGGCCGCCGCCTCGTCGTACCGACCGAGCCGGCGCAGCAGGGCGGCCCGCGCCGCCGGATAGGGGTGGTGGCCGCGCAGGCGCGGATCGTCGGCCAACTCGTCGAGCAGCGCGAGCCCCGCCTCCGGCCCGTCCTTCATGGCGACCGCGGCGGCCCGGTTCAGCGCGACGACAGGCGAGGGCATCAGGCCGAGCAGCACGTCGTAGAGCGCCACCACCTGCGGCCAGTCGGTACTGGCCACGTCGGCGGCCTCGTCGTGCAGCGCGGCGATGGCGGCCTGCACCCCGTACGGGCCGGGCGCCCGGCCGGTCAGCGCGACCACCACCAGGCCGCACCCCTCCTCGATCATCGGGCGGTCCCACCGTTCCCGATCCTGGTCGTCGAGGAGGACCAGGGCGCCGTCCGGCCCGGTTCGCGCGTCCCGTCGGGCGTGGACCAGCAGCATCAGGCCGAGCAGCCCGGCGACCTCCCGCTCGGCCGGCAGCAGCCGACGCAGGATCCGGCCCAGCCGGATGGCCTCCTCGGCCAGGTCGATCCGTTGCAGATCCGGGCCGGAGCTGGCCGCGTACCCCTCGGTGAAGACCGAGTAGACGGCCTGGAGCACCGTGGGCAGACGACCCGGCAGCTCGTCGGGGCCGGGCACCCGGAACGGGATGCGGGCGTCGCGGATCTTCCGTTTGGCCCGGACGAGTCGCTGGGCCATGGTGGCGGGCGGCACCAGGAAGGCCCGCGCGACCTCGGCGGTGGTGAGGCCGGCCAGGAACCGCAGCGTGAGTGCGCCGCGATCCTGCGCGGC
This sequence comes from Micromonospora sp. NPDC048905, assembly GCF_040649655.1. NCBI lineage: Bacteria > Bacillati > Actinomycetota > Actinomycetes > Micromonosporales > Micromonosporaceae > Micromonospora > Micromonospora sp. NPDC048905. The sequence goes on from NZ_JBEZFV010000021.1 coordinate 92,952, forward strand.
CAGGGCCGGGTGCGCGCAGGTGAAGAAGAGCGCCAGCCGGTCGTCGGGCAGGTCCCGGTCCGCGTCGGCGGGCGGCGCGTGGTCGGCCCGCTCGGCCTCCGCCTGGAGTACGGCGAGCCGCGTCGCCAGCACCCGGTCGCGACGCAGCCGGTCCACCGCTCGACGCCGGGCCGTGGTGAGCAGCCAGGCGCCCGGCCGGCTCGGGACGCCGTCGATCGGCCAGTGCGTCAGCGCCGCCTCGATGGCCTCCGAGGTGACCTCCTCGGCCAGGTCGAGGTCGCCGAAGCGGCGCACCAGCGAGGCGAGCAGTCGGCCGCGTTCCTCCCGGAACACCGCCTCCACCGACGACCCGACTGCTGCCGGCTCACCCGGCACGGTCAGACCTGCACGTCGATCTCGGCGATCGGGCGGACCTGGACCGATCCGGTGCCGACGGCTCCGGGGCTGCGGGCCGCCCAGTCCAGCGCGGCGTCGAGGTCCGGCACGTCGATGATGTCGTACCCGCCGAGCAGCTCACGGGTCTCGGCGAACGGCCCGTCGGTGATCGTGCGGTCGCCGTCCGGGCCGACCTGCACGGTGGTGCAGGTGGTCAGGTCCTGCAGGGGGTGCCCGGAGACCCAGACCCCGGCGTCCTTCATCTCCCGGTCGTAGCGGATCCAGTCCTCGAAGCTGCACCCGTTGCCGACGACCTCTCCGTCGACCATGGGGCTCATGAACAGCAGCATGTACTTCACGTTCGGCTCCTCTCGGTGCGGCGCTTCGCCGTACAGCATGACGACGGTCGAGGCCCGCGGATATCGACACGGCGGGTCAGGTTTTTCGGGGCGGAACTTCACGTCGCGGCTCCCGTCGGTCCATTCGTCGCTCGAACCAGGTGACCCCGATCAGGAAGGCGGTCAGCAGGGTGAGCGCCGCAAGTGGCGGCAGGGATCGACTGATCGGCAGCAGAGTCAGTGGCAGCAGCGCGGCGACGACCTGCCCCGGGTACACCGCGCCAACGGTCAGTCGACGGAAGACCAACCTGCTGAGCAGGTAGAGGGCGGTGCCGCCGTAGAGCGCGGTCGCGGCCTCCCAACCCAGCCGGCCGGGATGCGCGGACCCCTCGGTGAGCTGGGCGATCACCTCCTCGATGCCGAGCGCGACGTAGATGGCGCCGATGATCAGCGGGGAGTGCCCGATGCCGTACGCGTCGCCGGCCACGCTGGCCCGTCGCCCACCGGGCACGTTGCTGACCGCCTCCCGGGCGGCGGCGGCCAGCCGGTCGAAGTAGAGCCACCACAGGCACACCGTGCTGGTGAGGCCGAGCAGCGCGGCCAGCACGGCCGCACCGACCGGTGCCATCGTCCGTGGCCCTTCGCCGGCGGAGATCAACGACTCGCCCAGCGCGATGATGAGCACCAGACCGAACCGCTCGGTGAAGTGGTCCACGCTGCCCAGTTGCCAGGGCCGGAAGGCGGACGCGATCCGCGCGCCGCCGATGTCCACCAGCAACGCGGCCGTCCAGAGCGCCGTCTGGGCCGCGCCGCCGAGCAGCGCGCCGACGATCAGCGGGAGCCACGCCAGGACCACCGGCACGCTGAAGAAGCGCAGCGTCGAGCGCAGTGCGGGGTTCGTCGCGCTCACCCAGAACAGAATCACGAGCTGCACCGCCCGGCCAATCACGTAGGCCAGGGCCAGGGTGAGCGGCGCGTCGAGCAACCCGGGGCTCTGTTTCCAGGCGTCGGGCAGCACCAGCGCGGCCACGAAGATGGCCGCCATCGCGACCAGGGTGGCCGCGCGGACCAGGCCGACATCCGGGCGGACCAGGTTCCCCACCCAGGTGTACGGACCCCAGGAGTAGAGCAGCAGGAGTAGGAGGAGTAGCCCCTGGGCCAGGGTGAGCGCGCTCGGCGACACCGCCATGAACGTGATGACCCGGGTGAGCGCGAAGACGAAGACCAGGTCGAAGAAGATCTCGAACATCGTGGTCCGGTGCGTCACCCCCGCCGGCACCGGACGAATGTCGAATATCCCCCTCATACTCGCATTCTGCGCCATCTGGGTCGCTGGCCCATCCGGTCTACCCGCCCGGCGTCGCTCCGAAGAGCAGGAAGAACCGCTCGGCGGCTCCGATGTCGCCGTGCACCTCGATGTCGCCCGCCGAGACCGCCGATCGCAGCGGCGTGCCGCCGAACATCAGGTCCCGCAGCGCGTGCACGGTGCCGGTGACCGTGACGTCGACCTGGCCCGACCGGCCACGAGCCACGCTGATCCCACTCGGTGCCACCTCCACCTCGAAGGCGTCGGTGCCCACCTGCAACCGGAGTCGAGTGGTCACGGGCGCGTCGGCCGGTGGCCGATAGAGGGCCTTGAGCAGCAGCATGAACGCGTCCGTGCTCATCTCGGCGTCCGGCTCCGCGGGCAGGCCGGCCCCCCACCGCGACAACTCGATCAACGTCGGCTCCAGTTGCTGACCGCGTTCCGTCAGCTCGTACGCGTGCACGCTGGCCGGCGGCCCGAGCTGCACCCGCCGGACGATGCCGGACTGCTCCAGCTCCCGCAGGCGCTGGCTGAGCACGTTCTGGCTGGCCCGCGGCAGGCCAGCCCGCAGATCGCCGAAACGCTTCGGGCCGAAGACCAGCTCTCGGACGATCAGCAGAGCCCAGCGCTCGCCGACGATGTCCATCGTGCGCGCCGCCCCGCAGGCGTCCTGGTAAGTCCGCTGAGTCACATCGCCATCGTAGTCGGCGTCCACCGAACAGTGCTAGTGTCGGACTATCTAGTCCTAACTTAGGAGTACGTGATGGATGCACTGCTCGCCAAGGTGATCGAGCGACACGGCGGCCTCGACCGCTGGAACACCGCGTCGGCCCTCACCACCCGGCTCACCTACGGCGGCCCGTTCTGGGCATTCAAGGGCAGACCCGACTTCGACGGCACCGAACTGGTCGAGGCCGACCTGCACCGGGAGCTGATTCGCCACGTCCAGGAGGGCACCGGCCGGGTCACCGAGTACGACCGCGACACCGACCGGGTCACCGTCACCGCAGCCGACGGCAGCCTCATCGACGAACTGACGAACCCCCGGGCCAGCTTCGCCGGCTACACCCGGGAGAGCCAGTGGACGCTCGCCCAGGCCGCCTACTTCCGTGGCTACGCCACCTGGCACTACCTCGTCGAGCCGTTCCTGTTCACCTGGCCCGGCGTCGAGGCGCACGAGGTCGAGCCGTGGGCCGAGGGCGGCGAGTCGTGGCGCGGGCTGCGCGTCACGTACCCCGAGAGCCTGGACACCCACAACGACACCCAGCTGTACTACTTCGACGACAGCGGCCTGCTGCGGCGCATGGACTACCAGCCGGTGGTCAACGGCTCCTCCCCGACCGCGCACTACGTGAGCGGGGCGATCGAGGTCGACGGGCTGGTCGTGCCGACGCGACGCCGGATCCACATCCGCCAGGAGGACCGCACCCCGGACCTCTCCTGGACGCCGATCACCCTGGACCTGGCTGACGTCCGGATCCGCTGACACCCCGACGGTGTGGCAGTGGACCCGGCGCCTTGTCGCCGACCGGACGCCCCGGCCTCAGGTCGAGGCGTCCGTCCGGCGCCGGCTCCGCTCAGCCCGCCGCCGCACCTGCTGGTACGCGCCGGTCAAACCCATCGCCCGGCGTACCTCGACCATGGTCTGGCGGACCTCCTCGCGGGTCCGCTCCGTGCCCTCGACGATCAGCCGGTCCACCAACCCCCGGTCCGCCTCGATCTCGGCCCGACGCTCCCGGATCGGCGCCAGGAACCCCTCCAGCGCGGCGATCAGCCGCTGCTTGACCTCCACGTCGCCGACCCGCCCGGCCCGGTAACGCCGGGCCAGGTCGGCCACCTCGTCGCGGTCCGGATTGAAAACCTCGTGGTACGCGAACACCGGGTTGCCCTCCACCGTGCCCGGCACGTCGGCGCGCACCCGGTTCGGATCGGTGTACATGCCGAGCACCTTGCGCCGCACCGTCGCCGCGTCGTCGGAGAGAGCGATGGTGTTCCCTCGACTCTTGCTCATCTTGGCCGCCCCATCGGTGCCCACCAGGCTCGGCGTGTCCGCCGCGATCAGCTCGGGCACCGGGAAGACCGGGCCGTACAGATGGTTGAACCGCCGGGCGATCTCCCGGGTGACCTCGACGTGCGCGGCGTTGTCCCGACCGACCGGGACCACCTCGCCCTTCACGCAGAGGATGTCGGCGGCCTGAAGCACCGGATAACCCAGCAGCCCGTACGGCATCTCCTCCTTGCCGGCGTCGCGGGCCATGTCCTTGAGGGACGGCACCCGTTCCAGCCGGGGAACCGTCACCAGGTTCTGGAGCAGGGTGTTGAGGTCGCCGACCTCGGGGATCGCCGACTGGAGGTAGAAAGTGGCCCGTTCCGGGTCGACGCCGGCGGCGAGGATGTCCGTGACCATCTCCCGGGCGTTGCCGGAGACCTGGTCGATGTCCTCGCGGCGGTTGCGAGTGGTGAGCATGTGCAGGTCGGCGATGATGAAGAAGCTCTCGTAGCGCTGGTGCAGCCGTACCCGGTTGGCGATGCTGCCGACGTAGTGGCCAAGGTGCAGGCGGCCGGTCGGCCGATCGCCGGTGAGCATTCGTGCGACGGACATGGTGGTGCCTCTCGTTCCGTTGGTGGGTGACGCGTGGGCGCGCGCCGAGCGGGGCGGGTCAGCCCCCTCGGTCAGCGGGATCGGCTCAGCGAGCCGTCCGCCATCGCGCGCCGGCGCGGAACCGCAGACCACCGGCACGGAGGACACTCAGGAGTTGCTCACGGCCATCGCCGGAGCTGGTCGGAACACCGGGCGCCGCGCCGAAGCGGAGGCCGTCGACCGTGTCGACCTCCGCTGCGCAACTGCCCGTCCGAACCACGGCCTCACATTACCCGCGGAGCGGCACCGGGCACTGGAAGCTGGCTACCGGCGTAGTAGGCGCCCACGCGTTCCCGGTACTCCGGGTCGGCCGGATCCGCATCGAACGGCGGTGCGTCCTTGATCTGCTGCTTGGTCCGGTCGACATGCACGACGCGTTCCTGGTGATCCACCCGCTCCACCGTGCCGGCGGGCAGCAGCACCTTCTGACCGAAGATCCAGGGGCCGGTGTCCACCACCAGGTACCCGGCATCCGCCTCGTGGCTCGCCTCGTCGATGGTGCCGATGCGTCCGTCACCCGCCTCCACGTGGTAGCCCACCAGGTCCACAGGCGTGCCGGGGCCGGGAGCGTCCGGACCGTCGTGGCCACCGTCCTGACCTTCCGGCGGGGTGACCGACGGGGTGGTCTCGTTGTATCCGCCAGCCAGGGCGGACGGGTCACGCCAGGCCCAGGGGTTGAAGATCGTGGGTTGCATGGGGCACCTCCGGGGGGATGGTCCTCAGCCGTCCTGTTTTGCAGTGCCCACCGCGCGGGCATCGAAACGGACCGACGAGCCTGGACCCGTCACGTCGTCGATCGCGGCCCGGTGCTGGGGCGGCCCGGTGCCGGGCGGGTGTCCGCGAACGGCCAGGTGAACAGGTGCGCTGGCATACTCGGCAGCCATGGTGCTGTCGCGAGGGTGGGCTGTCTTCCTGGTCGGGGTCGGGGTCTGGACCTGGGTCATCTGGCCGAGGTTCGCGGTCGCCATCTGGCAGGACCCGCGGTCCTGGACATCCGGCACCGTTGGCGACGGCTCCGCCACCAGCTTCCTGTGGGTCCACGTACTGCTGATCGCGGCGTCCCTGGCCATCGGTACGACAGTTGGTGTCCTCGGCATCCGGGCCTGGCTCGCCGCCCGCCGCCGGCAAGCGTCCTGACCTGCCCCGCCTCTCGGTGCCAGCGGCTGTCGCAGAACCGATCGGGCCTCCGTCCGAGCTCGGCAATCGGTCGACGACGCGAGTGTGACGCGCGCCGCTACCCGCGGATTTGACGATCAAACCCGCAGACGCGTAACTTTCTCTCTGCCAGCGCGGAACGGGGCAAACGGGACGGAAGTCCTGCGGCCCCGAAACGAGCTGGCAACCGGGTCACGGAGGGGTTCACTCCTGCGAGACACGGTCCGGGCGGTGCTCGCCGGATCGGCCGCGAGGCGGATTTGGTGCAGCGAAGCCGACCGGGTAAGGTTCACGACCGGCAGGGAACCGGGCGAGACTGCGGGAAACCGCAGCGGCCGGCCTGCCAAATCCGACGACCTGACGCAGCGGCCTGCTGCTGCGTGAGTGCGCCGGTGCTAAGCCGTACGAAGCATGACAGACCGGGACACACGGTTTGACACGGCGAAGACGGTGAGGTAACGTAGTAAAAGTGCCCGGCGCGAGAGCGGCGGGGACACGGTACGGAAAGCCCCGGTTGGGGTTCCACTGAGGTGGGGCTTCTGGTCGGTGTGTGGTTGTTCTTTGAGAACTCAACAGGGTGCTTGTAAAGCCAGTGCCAA
>NZ_JBEZFV010000022.1:0-71751 GCF_040649655.1 Micromonospora sp. NPDC048905
CCTGATCGATGCGTTGTCGCAGCCCACCAGCCCGTCGGACGCGCACCCGCTGGCCCGGGTCGCCGTGGACGAGGTATCCGCGCTCAACGGGGACGACCAACTGGCTCTGGTGCGGCTGTTGAGCGCGCTGCCGGGTCAGCCGGCGGTGACGCTGGCGGCTCGACAACCGCTTGCCGACGCGGCGCGAAGCGCCTGCGCCGGGCCCGTCGTGCACCGTGGGCCGGAAACCCTCGCCCTCGACCGGGACGCGGTCGCCCGGATCCTGCGCGACGAACACGCGGTGCCCGACAGCGACCTCGCCTACCTGGTCTACGAGCTGACCGCCGGCTGGCCGGCGTGGGTGCACCTCGCCGGTGACGCCCTCGGCCGGCAGGGCATCGGCCGCCGGGAGCTGCTCGCGGCCCTGACCGAACCCGGCACCGCCGGCGGGCACTTCGCCCGCGACGAGATCCTCGCCGACCTACCCGCGCAGGTGACGAGTCTGCTCGGCCGCGTCCACCACCTCGACCCGATCACCGCGCCGCTGTGCGCGGCCATCGACGCTGGCACGCCAGCGGCGACCGCGCAGGCGCTGCGTTGGTCGACCCGCACCGGGTTGTTGGTCGCCCATCCCCGCCGACGATCCGGCCCGACCTCGTCGACGTTGCAGCTGGTGCCTGTGCTGGCGGCGGTGGTGGCCCAGCAGGCAGGCCGGCCCGACGGCCCGGGGCGCCGTCGGTTGTCCGCCGCCGCCGACTGGTACCTGGCCAACGCGCACCCGCTGGCGGCTGCCCGAGCCCTGCACGACGCGAGCGACATCCCCCGCTGTGCCGGGCTGATCGTCAGCCACGGTGAGGACATGCTCGCCGGTGGTGGGGCACCGGATGTCGTCGACCTGATCAGCGTGTTGCCCTCGGCCGAGCAGAACCCCGACCTCCAACTGATCTTCGGCGACGCGTTGCGGATGTCCGGCTCGGTGACCTGGGCGTCGCGGGTCTTCGCCCCGCTGCTGGCCCGATCGGACCAGGACCGTCGCTGGCCGGCCCGGCTGCTGTGGCGGGCCGCGATGGTGCCGTACCTGCGCACCGACTACGCCGGTGCCCTCGCGGTGCTCGACCGGGTGAGCGCGCCGCCGACGGTCACCCCACCCGGCCCCGACGACGTCCTGCTGCTGGCCTGCCGCGCCAGCACCCTCGCCCAGCTCGGCCGGGTCGACGAGGCGGTCAGCACCGGGGCGCGGGCGCTGGGCGCGGCGCGGCAGCTCAACGAGGACGCCCCGTTGGCGGCGGCGCACATCGCGGCCGCGCTGACCTCGTCCGGTGTCCGCCGCGACGGGCACCTGGCCGAGGCGCTGGCGGCGGCGGAACGCGCGGGTGACCTGGTCCAGCAGGCGCGGGTCCTGGTCAACCAGGCGCACTGCCTGCTGCGGGAGGCCCGGTACCCGTCGGCGCTGGCCACCGCCGTGCGGGCGGTCCGCGCGGCGGAACTCGCCGGACCGCCGGGAGTGTTGGTGACCGCGCTGCACAACGCGGGTGAGGCGCTGGTGCGGTTGGGCCGCTACGACGAGGCGACCCTGCACTTCACCCGTTCCAAACTGGTCTCGCAGCGGTTGGGACTCAACCGGGCGGCCTTCGGCGTGTACGGGTTGGCCGAGGTCAGTCGCCGCCTTGGCCGACGGGAGGAGGCGTTGGCGGCCTTCACCGAGGCCGCGGAGCTGGCCCGGGACGTGGGCGACCTACAGGTACGCATCCCGGCGCTGGTCGGCCTGGCCCGGCTGCGCTGTGAGGGCGCCGCAGCCGACCTCACCGCCGCTCGTGCCGCCGCCGACGAGGCACACCGACTGGCACCGGCGTTCCTGCTCTCCTGCGCGCTGGCGGCGACGGGCTGGGTGGCGTACGCCGGGGGTGACCTGGAGATGGCCCGGCGGCGGGCGGCCGAAGCGGTGCGGGCGGCCCGGACCGGGCGGCAGGCCGACGCGTTGGCCGAGGCGTTGGAACTCACCGCCGCGGTCGCCGCCGACCCGGCCGCGAGCCGGGACGCGCTGCTGGAGGCCGGGGCGATCTGGCGGGCGGCGGGCGCGGGACCGGCCGTCGAACAGACAGTCGTCCTGCTGGGTCGGGTCCCCGGCGCCGACGGCGCGCAGCGTTCGGCGGCGCAGGAGGCCGCCAACCGGCTGCTGGCGCTCGGGGTCGAGACGGTCGACGGACGGCAGTTGTCCGAGCCGTCCGTCGACGGCGGCACCGTCGAGGTGCGGGTGCTCGGGCGGTTCGAAGTCATCGTCGGCGGGCGGGAGGTACCGCTGCCGTCGTGGCGGTCCCGGCAGGCCCGCACGTTACTGAAGATCCTCGTCGCCCGACGCGGCCGTGCCGTGGGGCGAGCGGAGCTGTGCGAGCTGCTGTGGCCCGACGACGAGCCCCGGCGGACCGCGCACCGCCTGTCGGTGTTGCTGTCCGCTGTGCGTGCCGTGCTCGACCCTCCCCGGCGGTGGCCCGTCGACCGGTACGTGCGCGCCGACCTGACCGGCGTGCGCATCGACCTGACCCGGGTGGTCGTCGACGCGGAGAACGTCCTCGCTGACGTCCCGCGGGCCGAGCGACTCGCCCGCGACGGTGACCCGGCGCGGGCCCGCGCGCTGCTCGCCGAGGTGGACGCCGCCTACCGGGGGGACGCCTTCGCCGACGAGCCCTACGAGGACTGGGCCGACGGGCTGCGGGAAGAGGCCCGCTCGGTGTGGTTGCGGGCGCTGCGTGAACTGGCCCGCCGATACCGGCGCGACGGTGACGCCGACCGGGCCGCCACCACTCTGGTCCGGCTGCTCGACGCCGACTCCTACGACGAGTGGGCGCACCGCGCGCTGGTCGCGACGCTTGTCGGTGCCGGCCGGCACGGAGAGGCTCGGCGGGCGTTCGACAGGTGGGTGGGGGCGATGCGCGCGATCGACGCACCGCCCCCGGACCCGGGCGTGCTGCGGGCGACGGCTGGTCAGCAGTTGTAGAGGTTCTCGTTGCCGTCGTTGGTGTCCACGTACGAGTAGAAGACCATGTCGCTGCTGGTCTCGTCGTCCTCCGCGCAGGTGTCCTCCCCGGGCCCACCGTCGAGGCTGTCGCCGTCGCTGACCACGCCCCAGACGGTGACGCCGGCCACCCCGATCAGCAGGTCCGCGCCGTTGGCGCCGGAGAGGTGGTCGTCGCCGTAGAGACCGGCCAGCACATCGTCGCCGGCCCCGCCGACAATGAAGTCCCCGCAGTCGTTACCGAACAGAACGTCGTCGCCGCCACCGCCGTGGATCGTGTCGACGCCACCGCCGCCGTAGATGATGTCGTCACCGCCGAGCCCGTAGATCTCGTCGGGTCCGCCGCTGCCGTGCAGGATGTCGTCGCCGTCGGTGCCCATGATCGGGTCGCCGTCGGTGGCGGCGCACGGATTGACGTCCGGGTCGGCGTGCGCCGCGCCACCGCTGACGCCGATCAGAGCGCCGCTGACCAGGAGGGCGGCCAGCGCCGCCGCTCGGATACGCATGATGGGACCTCCCGTTCGTGGACCCCGTCCGGAGCCCGGTGACGCCGCGATGACGTCGCCGGCACTGTCGCAGCCGCCCGTCATCGTGGCGTCAGTACGGCGTGGCCGTCCGCGGTGCTGACGCGCTCCTGACGAGGGTGCGGAGTCTGATCGCAACGCCGTCGTCGACAGTCGACGAGGCAGTGCGGAGGGAACATCCGATGAAGCGGAAACTGGCCGGTCTGGCAGTGCTGACCGGCATGGCGGCGGCCACAACGCTGCTCGCACCGACAACCCCGGCGCAGGCGTCGGTCGGCCTGTACCGGGTCGCCGCCACCAGCGTCCTGGACGCGACGAACGCCAAGACCATGCCCATCTCCTGCAACGGCGCGGACCAGGTCGTCGGTGCCGGCGGGCGGATCAACGACGGTCAGGGTGACGTCCTGATGACCCGGGTCTACGCCGACGCCACCCTGCACACGGTGACCGTGCTCGGGGTGGAGGCCAACGCCACGAACGTGCCCTGGTCGGTGGACGCGTTCGCGGTCTGCGCCCCGGCCGGGGCGGTGGCCGGCCTGCAACTGGTCACCACCACGTCGGTCAACAACGCCCTCGACAAGGTGGGCGTCACCGCCGTCTGCCCGGCGGGCAAGAAGACCTTCGGCGGCGGGTACCGGATCGACAACGCCAACGCCGCGGTGGCGATCGACGAACTGGCGTACACCTCGGCGCTCGGCTCGGTGTCGAGCACCGCGTACGTGTTCGGCGCGCCGGGCAACTTCACGTTGCAGACCCAGGCGTTCTGCGGCACCCCGCTGCCGGCGATGGCGTTGACGGAGGCGACGAGCGCGTTCAACGCGGCCTCGCCGAAATCCGTGACGACGCTGGCCTGCCCGGCGGGGTCGCAGACCGCGGGGGTCGGCGCGGTGTTGACCGGGCTCACCGGGGCCGGCTCGGTGGCGACGTTGTTGCCCAAGCCGGCACTGGACACCGCTGAGGCGACCGGACGGGAGATCGTCGCGTTCGCCGCGGCGTGGAACGTCAGGGCGCAGCAGGTCTGCGTGGGCTGAACCACCCGCGTCACGGCCGGCCGTCCCCAGCACGGGGGCGGCCGGTCAGCGCGTGGAGTCGATTTCCGGCTTGTCGCCCGTCGGTGCGATCGTATTCTCTACCGTCGGTAGTCGTGGATGCCGGGAATGCGCAGGCCGCCGGCCCGATCCGGCGGGCAGGCGCGCGGTGACCCGCTCCGGATCGGACGGCCATCCGCTGCACCCGGATCTGCTACGCCCGCGTCGTGGCGTGGAGCGGACCACCTCCACCGAGTTGTTCTTCGACCTGGTCTACGTCTTCACCATCACCCAGTTGTCGCACTACCTGAGCAGGGATCTCGACTGGTCGGGCGCTGGCCGGACCGCGGTCCTACTGGGCCTGGTCTGGTTGGTCTGGATCTACACCGTGTGGGCGGGCAACTGGCTGCGCCCGGATCGGGCACCGGTGCGAGCCGTCCTGCTGCTGGTGACGCTGGGCAGCCTGCTGCTCGCGGCGGCGCTGCCCGGCGCGTTCGGCGACAACGGCCTGCTCTTCGCCGGGGTGTACGCGGCGGTGCAGGTGGGGCGGACGGTCTTCGCCCTGTGGGCGATCCGCGGTCAGCCGTGGCTCGGTGACAGCTTCCGCCAGTGCGTGGTCTGGGTTTCCGGCACCGCCGCGCTGGCGGTCGTCGGCGGCCTGGTGGACACCCCGGCCCGGGAGGTGATCTGGATCGCGGTGATCGCCGTCGACGCGATCGGGCTGGCGACCGGGTTCCCGGTGCCCGGGTTGGGGCGCAGCGCCCCGGAGCACTGGGAGGTGGAGGGCGGGCACCTCGCCGAACGCTGTCAGGCGTTCATCCTCATCGCGCTGGGGGAGTCGATCCTGATCACCGGGGGGACGCTGACACGGCACCTGGACCGGGGGACGATCGCCGCGTTCCTGCTCGCCTTCGCGGGCTCGGTGGCCCTGTGGTGGGTGTATTTCGACCGGGCACAGGACGTGATGGCGGTGTTGGCGGGTGCGGGTGAGCGCGCCGGTGGGCTCTCGCGACTGGTGTTCAACTATCTGCACCCGGTCATGGTGGCCGGCATCGTCGTCACCGCGGTCGGCGACGAGCGACTGCTGCGCGCCCCCGGTGAACCTGTCGGCTGGGCCGGCGCGCTGGTCATGCTGGGCGGTCCGGCGCTGTTCCTGACCGGGCACGCCGCGTACCAGCTGGTGCTGCGCGACGGCGGGGCGGTGGCCAGGTTCGCGGCGGCGGTGCTGCTGCTCGCCCTGTCGCCGGCGGCGGTCGCGCTGCGGTCCCCGGTCGCGGTGGCCGCCAGCGCGGCGCTACTGGTCACGGTCGGGGTGATCGTGGCCGACCAGGTGTCGGCTCGGCGGGCGGGTCAGTCGCGGGGGCCGAGGTCGCCGCTGCGGTAGTGCCGGCGGCAGAGCACCTGGTAGCGCACCTCGGCGGTGTCGACGGTGTCGCCGATGACGACCTGCGCGCCCTCGCGGACCACCCGCCCGTCGAAGACACGGGCGTTGAGCAGTCCTTCCCGGCCGCACCAGCAGAGCACCTCGACCTGGATGCGGGCCACCTCGTCGGCCAACTCGAACAGGCGTTGCGCGGCGGGGAACAGGCAGGACCGGAAGTCGGTGGCCAGGCCGAACGCAAACACGTCCACGTCGTAGCTGTCGACCAACTCGGCCATCTGCTCGACGTGCTCCACGGTGTAGAAGCACGCCTCGTCGCAGATCAGGTAGTCGACGCGTACCCCGTCGGCCCACCGCCCGCGGACCAGGGCCCGCAGGTCCAGGTCGTCGGTGACCTCGATGGCCTCGTGGGCCAGGCCGATGCGCGTGGTGACCTGCGGGCCCAGCGACCTGTCGATGCGGGTGGTGACCAGCCCCCGGCGACCCTGCCGGGCGTGGTTGTAGTTCATCTGCAACGCCATCGTCGACTTGCCGCAGTCCATCGGCCCCCAGAAGAACTTCAACGCCGCGGCGTGCACCGGCCGCCCGTCGAGCCCGCGCGCGGCCGCGCACCCGGCCGGTGCGTGCGGCTGGCCGGGGAACGGGTGAGCCAGGCAGGTCGGAGCGGTGGCGGCGTCGTCTGTCACGGTCGGGCAGCCTAGCCGATCGGCCGAGGCTGATCTGCCGCGCGCGGGACGCGTGCTCAGAGCACCCGGGGCGGGGTGTTGCCGGCGGCGACGATGGCACGGCGGATCGGCACGGCGGCCAGGAGCAGGAAGCCGACCACGAAGAAGATCAGCAGTGAGACCAGGCCCACCCGGTAGGAGGCGGTGAGTTGGAACACCAGACCGAAGGCGAGCGGACCGAGCCAGCTGGTGCCCTTGTCGCTGATCTCGTAGAAGCCGTAGTACTCGCCTTCCTTGCCGACCGGGATGAGCTGGCTGAACAATGACCGGCTCAACGCCTGGCTGCCGCCGAGGACCAGGCCGATGCCCGCGCCGAGGATCATGAACGGCACCGGCGCCTCGGCGGGCAGCCGGAACGCGGCGATGATCACACCGGTCCAGAGCACCAGGCTGAGCAGCACGGTCTTCCACGCGCCGATGCGCCTGGCCAGCGCACCCAGGCTCAGCGCGCCGCCGAAGGCGAGGAACTGCACCAGCAGGATCGTGATGATCAGGGTGCTCTGCTCCAGGCGCAACTCCTCGGTGCCGTACTGGCTGGCCAGGGTGATGACGGTCTGGATGCCGTCGTTGTAGACCAGGAACGCGAGCAGGAAGAACAACGTCAACGGGTACGCCTTGATCTCGCGCATGGTGCGGCCGAGCTGCCGGAACCCGTCGGTGACCACGTTGCCACCACCGCCGGCCAGGGCCGCCGCGCTGGGGTGCTCACGCATCCAGCGCAGCGGCACCAGCGTGAACACCGCCCACCACACCCCGGCGGACACGATCGACCAGCGGGCCAGGTCCAGGGTGCGTTGCGGGTTGTCCCCCTCGTCGAGCAGGGTGATCGCGACGAGGTTCAACGCCAGCAGCAGACCGCCGCCGAGATAGCCGATCGCCCAGCCGCGGCTGGAGATGCCGTCGCGTTCGTCGGGGCCGCCGAGCTGCGGCAGGAACGAGTGGTACACGACGACCGCCGCGCCGAAGGAGATGTTCGCGATCAGGAACAACGCCCCGCCGAGCAGGTAGCGGTCGCCGGTGACGAAGGCCATCAGGATCGTCGCGCCGGCACCGGTGAACGCGGCCCCGCCGAGCAGCCGCTTCTTGTGCGCCGACCGGTCGGCGATCGCCCCGATGACCGGCAGCACGAACACGGTGAGGAACACCGACAGCGAGATCAGGTACGGATAGTAGGACCCGGCCGCGACCCGGATACCCAGCGGGTGCACGTACCCGTCGCAGGTGTCCGCGCCCAACTCGCAGCCGGCGGCCAACTCGGCGACAGTCGTCAGGAACGGGCCGAGGAACACGGTGATCACCGTGGTCTGGAACGCGGAGTTGGCCCAGTCGTAGATGTACCAGCCCCTGCGCTCGCGGCGGGTGCTCGCCGGGGGCGGGGTGTCGTCCACCGTGGGGGTCACGGTCTCGGCCATCCGGGGGTCCTTCGACGGTTCAGGCGGCCCAGTGGCCGCGGCTGCGGTAGACGTCGCGCAGCACGCCGACGTGATCGGTCATGATGCCATCCACACCGAGATCCAGTAAGTCGTGCATCTGGTCGGGTTGGTCGATCGTCCAGACGTGCACCTGCAGGCCGAGCCGGTGGCAGTAGTCGAGGAACCGGCGGTCCACCACCGGCACCCGCCCGTAGCGCGGCGGCACCTGCGCGGCGACCACCGACGGAGGCAACCGCAGCGGGCGTCCGTGCAGGGACGCGAGCCGCAGCCGGGCGACCCCGCGCATGCCGAGGCTGGTGGCGACCCGTCCGTCGGTGAGCGCGCGCAGCCGGGTCAGGCGGGCGTCGCTGAACGACGCGAGCAACACCCGGTCGGCGGCGCCGGCCCGGGTCACCGTCGCGACCGTCGGCTCGACGCCGCCGTCGGCCTTCACGTCGATGTTGAAGCGGACCTGCGGCCAGGCGCCCAGCACCTCGTCGAGCCGGGGTACGACGGCCGCGCCGCCGACGCGTACCGAGGCGAGGTCGGCCCAGCTCAGCTCGGCGATGCGCCCGGCCTCACCGGTGACCCGTCGCAACGTCGGGTCGTGGAAGATCACCGCCACGCCGTCCGCGGTGGCGTGCACGTCGGTCTCCACGTACCGGTAGCCGAGCCCGACGGCGCGGGCGAACGCCTCGGCGGTGTTCTCGTCGCCCTCGGCGGCACCGCCACGGTGGGCGAACGCCAGTGGCGCGGGCGCGTCCAGATAGCCGAATCGGGTCAACACGCGACGCAGTATGCCCCCGGTTGGTGGCCGGCGGGTGGCCGGCCGGCGTCTGTCGCCCGCCCGCGCGGACCAGGCTCGTCAGCCGGCAGGCGTGCCGACGCCGCCGTGTTCCAAGGTGGCGCGAAGCCGGGCCAGTGTGTGACCGAGTTCCGCGACCTGGGCCGGGGCGATCGACCGACCGAGGTGCGTGTCCAGGTGTTCCTGGAAGGTGCCTTCGGCGGCGTCGACGAGTTCCGCGCCCTGCGGGGTCAACTCCAGAAGCAGTGACCGGCCGTCGGCCGGGTTCGGCACGCGCCGAACCCAGGCTCGGGCTTCGAGCCGGCCCACGCCCTTGCTGGTCGCCCCGACGCCGATCGCGAAGAACTCGGCGAGATCGGCGACCCGCGAACCAGGATGGTCACGGAGGTAGCTCAGAAACTCGAACTGCGAAGCCACGATGCCGTGCGTGCGGCGCAACGTCTCGTTCAGGGCGTTGTAGAGCCGCGTCTCGCAGCGGACCAGGTCGCTGAAGACCTGAGCCAGTGTGACGGACCCGGCACCGGAAAAAGATGCCGCGGCAGGTATATTAGCTTCCACGGCAGCTACTTTATCGCCCGTGGGAGGCATCGGACATGAGCAGGGAACAGCGCGCGGCCATCGACGCCATGCTGGGCGGCGGGCCCAAGGGCTTCGCGCCCGAGCCGGTCGAGACGATGCGCGAGAGCTTCGACGCGCTCATGGCGTCGTTCCCGGTTCCTCCGGTGCGGACCTCGGAGCTGACCCTGGGCGGCCGTCCGGCAGTGCTTGTCGAACCGGAGGGCCAGACCCGCCCGGGCACCATCCTGTACTTTCACGGCGGCTCGTTCGCGCTCGGATCTCCGCGCACCGCGATGGGCCTGACCGCGAGTCTGGTCACGCGGACCGGAATGCGGGCCTTCTCCCTCGACTACCGGCTGGCCCCGGAGAACCCGTTCCCGGCGGCGATCGAGGACTGCCTCGCGGCGTATCGGTCCCTGCTCGACAGCGGCGTCGCCGCCGAGTCGATCGCCTTCGCAGGCGATTCCGCAGGCGGTGGCCTCACGGTGACCACCACCCTCGCCGCCCGAAACGCCGGGCTACCTCTGCCGGGCGCGCTTGTCGCTTTCTCGCCCGGCCTGGACCACACCCGCACGGGCGAGTCGATGGACACCAAGGAGGGCATCGACCCGTTCTTCACCCGGCAGGGCATGGCCCACACGGCAGAGTTCTACCTCGCCGGCCAGGACCCGAACCAGGTGCTTGCGGCACCCGCCGTGCTCGCCGACCTGACCGGCTTCCCGGCGATCCTGCTCCAGGTCGGCACGAACGAACTGTTGCTCGACGACTCGGTCCGGCTGGCCAAACGCGCCCGCGACGCCGAGGTCGACGTCATCCTCGACATCACCGCCGGCGTTCCGCACGTCTTCCAGTCCTTCATCGGCCAACTCGACGAGGCCGACCACGCCCTGGACCGCGCCGCGATGTTCATCACGCAGCGACTACAGACCCCCTGAGCGCCTCCCGGCCAGGGAAACCCAAGCCGGCGACGCTGCCACGTGGTCGGGGTGACATCGGGAGCCGGGGCGAGACGGGGTGTCCGGGACGCGGGCATGGACCGACCTGCCCCGCCCGCCACTCGTGCCCGCTGTCAGACCAGCCAGCCGCCGGTCATCCGCGCCACCGCGGCGCCGTCGAGGTCGGCGAGCTTGACGCCGACGAACTGCCGGGCGCCGTCGGAGGTCTGCACCCGCACCGGCGGTGCCGGGTCGCTCAGCACGGCGAGCACCGCCGCCGCGGCGTCGGCGGGGGACTGCGCGGCGGCGAACGCCTGCCCGGTGCGGGCCAGGTACGCGCGCAGCGCCGGCCCGTACACCCCGGCGGCGTCGATGGCGGCGTCGGCGTCGATGGCGATGTTGGTGACGAACTCGCTGGCCACCGCGCCCGGCTCGACGAGGGTGACGCGTACGCCGGTGGTCGCGGCGAGCGGGGCGAGGGATTCCAGGTACCCCTCGACGGCGAACTTCGCCGCGCAGTACGCCTCGTTGAACGGCTGCCCGACGATCCCGCCGACGCTGGAGACGGTGACCAGTCGGCCCCGGCTGGCCCGCAGGTGGGGCAGGGCTGCGCGGCTGACGTGCAGGACGCCGAAGAAGTTGACCTCCATCACGGCCCGGACGTCGTCGACGCTGTCCTGTTCCAGGGTGCCCACGTGCCCGGCGCCGGCGTTGTTGATTACCGCGTCGAGCCGGCCGTACGCGCCGATCACGTCCTCGACGCAGCCGGTGACCGCGTCCGGGTCGGTGACGTCGAGTCGGCGTACGTCGATCAGGTCGGCGACCCCGGCGGCCTCGGCGGCGTCGCGCAGCCGGTCGGCGCGCGTGACGTCGCGCATGGTGGCGACGGTCCGCCAGCCGGCCCGCGCGCAGCCCAGCGCGATCTCCAGCCCGATGCCGGTGGACGTTCCGGTGATCAGCACGGTCTGCTCGCTCATGGTCTTCCCTCTCGTGGTGATCGACGTGGTTTCCCGCAGGTCGGGGTGTCTGGGGTGCAGGTGTGCCCCGGTTTCCGGGCAGCCGAGTCGAGCACGGCACCCCGCCCGGTCCGTCAGCTCAACCGACGGTGGGCGCGGCTGGTGTCGGCGGGGCGGCTGGGATCGACGTGGCGGGGCAGGTCCGGTTCGTCGGGGCGCAGCGGGGCGAGGGTGTCGGTGAGCGCGTCGATGATCCGGTCGGTGGCGCGGCGGGCGGCGCCGGGAGTGGCGGTGTTCGTCTCGCCCAGGTCGACGGGCGCGCCGAAGTGCACCCGGATCACCGGGCGGCGCCACATCGCGTGGGCGACGCCGCGCAGCATTCCGCGGGGCGCCTGGTAGGGCAGCACCTCGTGGGCGCCCCACTGGGCGATCGGCACGACCGGGGCGCCACAGGCCAGGGCGAGTCGGGCGGCGCCGGTCTTGCCGCGTTCGGGCCACATGCCGGGGTCCAGGCCGATGCGACCCTCGGGGTAGATGAGGATCACCGACCCGCTGGCGACGGCGCTGGCCGCGTCGTCGAGTGCCCGGTGGACGGCGCTGGTGCCCCGGTCGACCCGGATGTGCCCGGCATGGCGCATGGCGGTGCCGAGCACCGGCACGCGGAACAGCCCGGCGGTCGCCATGATTCGGGGGGCGATGCCGCGGGTCTGGCAGGCGGCGGCCATGACGAGGGGGTCGAACGGGCTGATGTGGTTGGCGGTCAGCACCAGCGGGCCGCGCCGCAGGTGCGCCGGGACGTCGCCGGTGACGTCGAGGCGGGCGAGCAGGCCGACCAGGCCCCGGGCCAGGAGGAGGGCTGCGCGCCAGATCAGCGGCGGCTGCCAGGTGGAGGTGTTCATCAGCGCGCCATCGTCGCACGCGGTGGGGTGATCGCGAGGTCGGGTCGGGGTGATCAGGGTCATGGGCGCGGGGTGGGTGCGGGTCAGCCGAGCGTCTACGACGAGCAGTAGTATTTACTACGTCTCGTAGTATGAGTAGCTGGGGGTTTCAGGTGGACGCGTTGGACGTTGCCCGCTGGCAGTTCGGTGTCACCACCGTCTACCACTTCCTCTTCGTGCCGCTGACCATCGGCCTGTCCGTGCTGGTCGCCATCCTGCAGACGATGTGGCACCGCACCGGCAACGAGCGCTACCTGAAACTCACCAAGTTCTACGGCAAGCTCTTCCTGATCAACTTCGCCATGGGCGTGGTCACCGGGATCGTGCAGGAATTCCAGTTCGGCATGAACTGGAGCGACTACTCCCGCTTCGTCGGCGACATCTTCGGCGCACCCCTGGCCATCGAGGCGCTCGTCGCGTTCTTCCTCGAATCGACGTTCATCGGCCTGTGGATCTTCGGCTGGGACCGGTTGCCCAAGCGGGCGCACCTGGCCAGCATCTGGGCCGCCGCGATCGGCACGAACCTGTCCGCGTACTTCATCCTCGCGGCGAACTCGTTCATGCAGAACCCGGTCGGCTACCGCATCAACCCCGACAGCGGGCGCGCCGAGCTGACCGACTTCCCGGCCGTGCTGACCAACAAGGTCGCCCTGATCACCTTCCCGCACACCCTGGCCGGCTCGTTCCTGGTCGCCGGGTCGCTGATCGTCGCGGTCGGCCTGTGGCACGTGATCCGCAACCGCGGCTCCGCCGACACCGACGCCTACCGCTTCGCCACCAGGTTCGGCTCCTGGGTGGTCCTGGTCGCGTCCGCCGCCGTGCTGTTCACCGGCGACATCCAAGGCAAGATCATGACGGACGTGCAGCCGATGAAGATGGCCGCCGCCGAGGGCCTCTACACCACCGAGAGCCCCGCCTCGTTCTCCGTGCTCACCATCGGCAGCCTCGACGGCAGCCGCGAGGTGTTCGCCCTCAAGATCCCGTACCTGCTGTCGTTCCTGGGCACCGGCGACCCGCACGGCACCGTCCGCGGCATCGACGACCTGCAGGCCCAGTACGCCACCCAGTACGGCGCGGGCAGCTACACCCCGATCATCCCGGTCACCTACTGGAGCTTCCGCTTCATGATCACCTTTGGGTTGGCCGCCGGCGCGATCGCCCTGCTGGTGCTGTGGAGCCAGCGCAGGGGCCGCACCCCGAGCAGCAAGTGGCTGCTGCGCGCCGGGCTGGCCATGCCGGTGCTGCCGTTGCTGGCCAACTCCTTCGGCTGGATCTTCACCGAGATGGGCCGCCAGCCGTGGATCGTCTTCGGCGAGATGCTCACCCGCAACGGGGTGTCGCGCAGCGTGTCGCTGGCCGAGGTGCTCACCTCGTTCACCGCCTTCACGCTCATCTACGCCACCCTCGCCGTGATCGAGGTGAAGCTGCTGCTGCGCTACGCCAAGGCCGGCGTGCCGGACGTCAGCGAACAGCCGCCCGCCGACGACACCGACGACGCCGAGCGCCCGCTCGCCTTCGCCTACTGATCCCGGACGGAGCTCATCGTGGAACTGACCACCATCTGGTTTCTCCTCGTCGCCGTGCTGTTCACCGGGTACTTCATCCTGGAGGGCTTCGACTTCGGCGTCGGCATGCTGCTGCCTGTCCTCGGCCGCGACGACCGCGAGCGCCGCGTCCTGATCAACACCATCGGCCCGGTCTGGGACGGCAACGAGGTCTGGCTGATCACCGCCGCCGGTGCCATGTTCGCCTCCTTCCCCGAGTGGTACGCCACCCTGTTCTCCGGCTTCTACCTGCCGCTGCTGCTGATCCTGCTGGCCCTGATCGCCCGGGGCGTGGCCTTCGAGTACCGGCACAAGCGCCCCGAGGCGTCCTGGAAACGCCGGTGGGACGCGGCGATCGTGGTCGGCTCGCTGCTGCCGGCAGTCCTGTGGGGCGTCGTCTTCGCCAACATCCTGCGCGGGGTCCCGCTGGACGGCGACCACGAGTACGTCGGTGGGCTCGTGGACCTGCTCAACCCGTACGCCCTGCTCGGTGGCGCGACCACCCTCGCGCTGTTCGCAACCCACGGCGCGGTGTTCCTCGCCCTCAAAACCACCGGCGACATCCGTGAGCGCGCGGGCGCGCTCGCGGTGCGCCTGGGCGTCGGCGCCGCCGTGCTCGCGGTCGCGTTCCTGACCTGGACGTTGAGCATCCGCTCCAGCACGGCGGCCGTCGTGCTCGCCGTCGGCGCGGCCCTCGCCCTGCTCGGTGGCCTGGCCGCCGCCCGGGTACGCCGAGAGGGCTGGGCGTTCACCGGCACCGCCGTGGCGATCGGCCTAGCCGTGGCGACCCTGTTCGCGGCGCTGTTCCCGAACGTGCTGCCCTCCACCCTGGACGCGGCCGGCACGCTGACAGCCACCAACGCCGCCGCCACCCCGTACACCCTGAAGATCATGACCTGGGTGGCGGTGATCTTCACCCCGGTCGTGCTCGCGTACCAGGCCTGGACGTACTGGGTGTTCCGCAAGCGCATCGGCGTGGCCAACATCCCGCAGCACTGAGCGTGTCCGGCCGGGAGAATGGGGGCGCCCTCGCACCTGTTCGAAAATCGGCGGTCGGCGCGTATCCGCCCCGCTAGGGTGTGCCGATGCCCGAGCCCGTGCACGTTCGTGAACTCGCCGCCGACGACCTCGACGCCGCCTGGGAGTTGGGTCGGTTCGCGTTCGGCTCCGACCCGCAGCCCCCCGCGCACGCCACCGTCACGCCCGCCGGCATGACCCGCTACGGCGCGTTCGACGACAGCGGTCGGCTCGTCGGCAAGGCCGTCGACCGGCACCACGACCAGTGGTGGTCGGGCCGGGCGGTGCCGGCCGCCGACGTCGCCGGGGTGGCGGTCGCCCCCGAGACCCGGGGCCGGGGCGTGGCCCGTGCCCTGCTCACCGCCCTGCTGCGCGGCGCCCGGGAGCGGGGAGCGGCGGTCAGCGCGCTCTACCCGACCGTCGCCGCCCCGTACCGGGCCTGCGGGTGGGAGGCCGCCGGCGTGCTGCGTACCGTCGATCTGGCCACCGCCGCGCTGCCCCGGCACCGGCCCAGCCCGGAGGTGACCGTGCGGGCCGGCACACCGGCCGACCTGCCGGCCGTCGCCGACCTCTACGAGCGGGTCGCCCGGCACCGCAACGGCATGCTGACCCGCCGGGGTGAGCTGTTCGACTTCTTCGCCGCCGACCGGGGTCTGCCCGGCGACGGTCTCACCCTCGTCGAGGACGACGGCGACCTGGTCGGGTACGCCACCTGGCAGCGGGGCCGAGGCTACGGCGCCGACTCGGTCCTCACCGTCGACGAGGCCCTGGCCGTCACCGCCGAGGCTGCCCGGGAACTCGTCGGAGTCCTCGCCAGCTGGGCCAGCGTCGCGCCGACGGTACGGCTGTGCCCTCTCGACGGTGACGCGGTCAGCACCGTCCTGCCGTTGGAGGCGGCGCGCGACCACGAGCGGGACCTGTGGATGCACCGGCCGGTCGACGTCGCCCGCGCGGTGAGCGCGCGGGGGTGGCCCGCCCACGCCCGGGGTGTCGTCGACTTCACCCTCACCGACGCGCTCGCCGACTGGAACACCGGCACGTGGCGGCTGACCGTCACCGACGGCGCGGCCGAGCTGACCCGGGTCGGTGGCGAGGCCGACCTGCGGTTGGACGTGCGCGGTTTCGCCCTCCTGTACGCCGGGGCGGCGCAGGCCCGATCGGTCGCGCAGGCCGGCCTGCTGCACCACAGCCCGGGTGCCGACCCGGCCGCGCTCGACCTGCTGGGCGCCGGCGGCCCGGCGCAGTTGCTCGACTACTTCTGACCGGCGTCGCCCGGGTGCCGGTGGATTCGCGCACCGGACGTGGGAACTCAACCGTCGCAGCGGACAGATACAGGTGTGACAGCCGAGATGCGGGCCCGGATCCGGGCCGGAGACTCCGAGGCGTTGGGTGAGCTCTTCGACGAGCACGCCGACGCGATCCATCGACATGCGCTGTGGAGCGGAGGCGACCCGGCGCACGCCGAGGACGTGGTGTCGCTGACCTTCCTCGAGGCGTGGCGGATCCGCGGATCCCTGCGCCCGGACGGGGACAGTCTGCGCCCGTGGCTGCTCGGCATCGCGACGAACGTGCTGCGCAATCGCCGTCGGGCGGCGCGCCGGCACCGGGAGGCGTTACGGCGGCTGCCGGTACGCGACGTCGTCCCGGACTTCGCCGACGAGGTCGTCAACCGGCTGTACGACGCCGACCAGGTGGCCGCCGCCCTGGCGGGACTGCGGGCGCTGCGCCGCGCCGACCGCGAGGTGTTCCTGCTCTGCGTGTGGTCGCACCTGGACTACGCGGCGGCGGCCGAGGCGCTGGGCGTACCCGTCGGGACCGTGCGCTCCCGGCTGTCGCGGGCCCGCACCCGGCTGCGGGCGCTGGCGCAGCAGGAGTTGACCGGCACCCGGATGACCCCCGTCGAGCAGGGAGAGTACCGATGAGAGAGACCTCCGCCCCGCCCGTGCCGGCCCTGCCGGCGCTGCGCCGACAGGCACTGCGGCATCATCTGCTGGCCGAGGTCCGGCGGCCGGCACGGCGGCCCCGGCGGGTCCGGGTGCTCGTGCCGGCGGCGGCGGCGCTGGCCGTCGTGGTCGCGGTCGGGGTGGTCGCCCAGCCGTGGGCGCCGCGCAGCGCTCCCCTTGTCGTCCCGGTCGTGCAGGGCGAACGCGTCGGCGCGACGCTGTTGCTCAACCGGATGGCCGTGGCCGCCGCCGACAAGCCGGTGCCACCGCCGGGCGAGGGCGGCTACGTCTACATCAAGAGCCGGGGCGCCTTCGCCGAACTCGGTGACGGCCCGGCGCGGCTGCGCCCGGTGCACGAGCGGGAGATCTGGATCCCCCGCGACGAACGGGGTGACGGTCTGCTGCGGCAGCCGTTCTTCGACGCGCCGATCGTCGGCGTGATTCCGGAGAGCGTGACGCTCACGGACGTGACTCCGAACGCCGCGCTCGTCGACCTGCCCGACGACCCGGACGCCCTGCTGGCGGAGCTGTACGCCGAACGCGAGGATCGGGGTCGGGGCACCAGCCACGACGGTGCGGCGTTCACCGCGATCGGTGACATCCTGCGCGAGTCGTTGGTGCCGCCGCGCACGAGCGCCGCGCTCTACCGGGCCGCGGCGAAGATCCCCGGGGTCGAGGTGGTGCGCGGGGTCACCGACGCGGCCGGGCGGCGGGGAATAGCCGTCGCCCACACCGAGCGCAGCCGCCGCGACGAGTGGATCTTCGATGAGCGGACGTTCGACTACCTCGGTGAGCGCAGCTATCTCGTGGCGGAGACCGCCGACGGGCCGCCCGGGACGGTGCTGGGCACGACCGCCGTGCTGCAGCGGGCCGTGGTGTCGCAGCTCGGGCAACGCCCGACGCGGTAGGTGGTTCAGGCGGCCGGCACCCCACGGGCTGGTGCCGGCCGCCCGGTCAAGCCGGGATCGCCGCCAGTTCGGCGTTCGCGCGTTGGGTGACGAGGGTGAGCACCCGTGCCGCGATGCTGGCCTCGTCGGTGGGGATGTCCGCGTACAGCCGGGCGGTGATTCCCGCTACGGCGTCGGCGACGCGGGCCTGCGTGGCGTGACCGGTGTCGGTGAGCCGCAGGGACGCCTCGTCGAGGTGCGCGAGGTCGGCGTCGGTGAGGCTGGCGATCACCTCGTACACGGCCGGTTCGTCGACCTTGAGGGTGCTGGTGATCCGACGCACGAGCTGCGCCGGCGCGACGGGGCCGGCGGCGAGGACGTTGAGCGCGAGGACCTGGCCGAAGTTGACGCCGAGGGGCGCGACGGCCCGTTCGAGCAGTGCCCGGGTGGCGTAGTGGGCCTGGCCGATGGACTGGCCGTTGAGGGTGGGAGTGGTGGACATGACGCCTCCTGAAATACATTGGCTGGACCAACGTTGGCGAGGCCAACGTAACAGTCGATCGTGGGTCGCGCCAACGATTCCTGTTAGGCTGCCGCCCATGGACGCCACCGCCCCGCAGTCACCCGCCGGGCTGCGCACCACCCCGACCTGGCTGCTCAACCAGACCGCCAGCCACGCCACCCGCCTGCTCACCGACGGCTTCGCCGCACACGACCTGCGCGGCTACCACTACCGGCTGCTCACCGCGCTCGCCGAGGACGGCCCCGCCAGCCAGGCCGACCTCGGCCGCCGCTGCGGCATCGACCGCAGCGACGTCGTCGCCGCCATCAACGACCTGGCCGGTCGGGGACTCGTCGTCCGCGCCCCCGACCCGGCCGACCGCCGCCGCAACGTCATCAGCCTCACCACCACCGGCGCCGACGAGGCCCACCGGCTGGGCGACACCCTCGACCGCGTCCAACGCGACCTGCTCGCCCCGCTGTCCGCCACCGAACGCGACCAGCTGACCCACCTGCTCACCCGGCTGCTGGACCACCACACCCGGCGCTGAACACGCTCAGCGGGCCTCGCGCAACTCCGCCAACCGGGCCTCGATCTCGGCCAGCTCCGCGCGCAGCTTGTCCGCCTGCTGCTCCGCCTCGGCCCGCTCGGTGCCCAGGATCTGCTCCACCGCCTCCTGCACCCCCGGCACGTCGACCAGAGCCACCATCTTCAACGCCTCCGCCGGCTTCACCACGTACGGCTTCGCCAAGGCCTTGCTGCCCTGCTGCGCGGCGACGGTCCACTCACCATCGGCGTACGCCAACGTCACGGTGAGACCCGCGGGACCCTTCGGCTTGACGGCCTTGACCGCCCGCCGCGCCGGCGGCTTCTCCGTCTGCTCCACCTTCGGCTCCTCCAGTCGCTGCGCGGGCACCCGCGGCGTGTCCAACACGAACTCCGGCGCCGCCACCGCCGGCGCCTCGGGCTCCGGCTTCGGCTCCACCACCCGACGCGTCACACCCTTGGGCGCCACCGCCAGGTCGGCGGGGGAGAACGGCAACTCGTCCCGACCGAACCGCACCACCACGAACTCGTCGGACACCTCGGGATCGGTCAGCTCGATCACCTGACCGACCTGACCGGCGATCTGACCCGCCGCCGCGGTGAACACCACCCGCGGCTTACGCCCGGCCGCCAACGCCTCCCGGATGCTCTGCACCTCGCTAGTGGACAAACCCTGGCCGGCATCCATCACAACCCTCTTCCGTACACCTGTTTGATTGCTGTCTTGATACCAGCCGGCTGCGACACCCGCCGCACGGGGCTCACACCCCGCTCAGCCGCCCAACGTCCGCAGCGCCCGGTCCGCGTGCTCGTTCATGCTGACCTCGCTGTGGATCACCTCGACGACCCGCCGGTCGACCCCGATCACGAACGTCATCCGCTTCATGCTCAACGGCCCCAACGGCACCCGCCGCTTGACCCCGAACTGCTGCGCCACCGCACCGTCGACGTCCGACAGCAACGGATAGTCGAAGCCGTGCAGCTTCGAGAACTCGGCCTGCTTCGCCACCGGGTCGCGGCTGATGCCCACCCGCGTCGCGCCCAGCGCCGTGAACTCCGCCGCGAGGTCGCGGAAGTGACAGCTCTCCGCCGTGCACCCCCGGGTCATCGCCGCCGGGTAGAAGAACAGCACCACCGGCCCCGCCGCCAGGAACTCCGACAACCGCCGGGGCGTGCCCGTCTCATCCGGCAGCTCGAAATCCCGCACCTCGTCGCCGACACCCACACCCGCCACCGCGCACCTCCATCGTCTGATCGATCGCGCGCAGAGCGTAAGCGATCACACCCAGAGCGCCGCCACCTCGTCGCCCACCACGTCGGCCTGGGCCCGCCCGGCCCGCGCCGCGCCCGCCCGCCGCGCCGGGTCCAGCACATTGCGGCCGATCGCCGCACGCGCCGCCGCGTCCGGCGTCACCACCACCACCCGCGACCCGGCCGCCCGCAACCCGGCCACCTGCGCCGACAGCCGCGGCATCGGCCCGAACGACGCCGACGTCGGCGCGAGCACCAGCACCGCCCGCGCGTCCGCCGCCAGATCCGCGTTCACCGACGAGCGCATCCCACCGTCGACGAACCGGCGCGCGCCGATCGTCACCGGCGGCCACACCCCCGGCACCGCGCAACTCGCGCCCACCGCCTCCACCAGGGACACCCCACTGTCGCGGTCGAACACCACGAACTCCCCGGACGACGCGTCCACCGCCGTGACCAGCAGCCGCCGCGCCGGCCACTCCCGCTGCGGCAGACGGGCCTCGATCACCGCCCGCTGCGACGCCTCCGACGGGGTACGCGCCGCCACCGCCATCGCCCCGATCCGCGCCCGCGAACGCACCGCGTCCCGGCTACGCCCACCGGCCCAGATCAGCCGCGCCAGCACCGACACACCCAGCCGCGCCGCCAGCTCACGCGACGGCGGCGCCAACTGCTCGGCGTAGAACCGCTGCACCGGCAACCCGGAACACACCTGCGCGCCGACGATCGACCCCGCCGACGTACCCACCACCAGATCCGCCTCGGTGACCGGCACACCCCGTTCGGTCAGCCCCGCCAGCAGCCCCAACTCCCAGGCCACCCCGGTCACCCCGCCCCCGCCGAGCACCAACGCCCGCCGCATGTGACGCTCCTCTCGACGACCAACCCGCGCCGGTCACGGTAGCGTCGGCACGACCATCGCGCAGCCGTCACACCCGCCGGGAGGCACCGTGGCACCCGTCACCGTCATCACCGGCGGCGGCCGGGGCATCGGCGCGGCCACCGCCCGCCGCCTCGCCCACACCGGTCACCACATCGCGCTGTGCTACCGCCGCGACGAGACCGCCGCCACCGCCGTCCTGGCCGACCTGCGCGCCGCCGGCGCACAGGCCATCGCGGTACGCGCCGACACCACCGACCCCGAGCAGGTACACCACCTCTTCGACGCGGCCGCCCAACTCGGCCCCCTCACCGGCCTGGTCAACAACGCCGGCGTCACCAGCCCGATCGGACCCTTCACCGACCTCCGCGTCGACGACCTGCGCCGAGTCGTCGACGTCAACCTCGTCGGCTACGTCCTCTGCGCCCAGCAGGCCGCCCGCCGCCTCACCGACGGCGGCGCGATCGTCAACGTCTCCTCCGCCGCCGCGACCCTCGGCAGCCCGGGGGAGTACGTGCACTACGCCGCCGTGAAAGCCGCCACCGACACCCTCACCGTCGGCCTGGCCAAGGAACTCGCCCCAAAAGGCATCCGGGTCAACGCCGTCGCACCCGGCATCGTGCGCACCGACATCCACGCCGACTCCGGCGTACCCGACCGCGCCGACACCGCCGCCGGCCGCATCCCGCTGGGCCGCGCCGGCGAACCCGACGAGATCGCCGCCGCCATCGCCTGGCTGCTCGGCCCGGACGCCTCGTACACCACCGGCACGGTCCTGCGGGTCTCCGGCGGTCTCTGACCACCCGTGCGCGGGCAGAGACCGCCGGACCACGTTCGTGGTCGGAGACCGCCGCACCACGTTCGTGGTCGGAGACCGCCGGACCGGGTTTACTGCGTGAACAGCTTCGCCGCCGTGATGACGGTCTGCACCACCCCGTAACCGAGCAGCACCGCCACCACCAACCAGGAGATCCACAACCGGGCCTGCTGCCCGGAACGGCTGTCGTCACTCATCGCGTGGCACTCCTCTCCACCGTCGTCTCCTCATCCACGCCACGCTCCGGCGCCGGTTCGTGGTAGCGCTGCGGCACCGGCCGCACCAGCAGGTTCGCCACGAAGCCCACAGCCAGCACACCCACCATCGTGAACAGCGCCGGCCGGTACGCCGCCGCCGTCAACGAACCCGGCTCGCCCTGCGCGTCGAGGAACCCGTTGACGATCAACGGACCCGCGATCCCCGCCGCCGACCACGCGGTCAGCAACCGGCCATGGATCGCCCCGACCTGGAACGTCCCGAACAGGTCCCGCAGGTACGCCGGCACCGTGGCGAACCCGCCCCCGTAGAACGACAGGATCACGCACGCCAACAGCACGAACAACGCCGTCGCGGTCTGCCCGACGAGCGCCAGCAGCGCGTACAGCACCATGCCGACACCCAGGTACACCAGATAGATCGGCTTGCGGCCGATGACGTCCGAGGTCGACGACCACACGAACCGACCCGCCATGTTGAACAGCGACAGCAGCCCCACGAACCCACCGGCCGCCGCCACCGACACCGCCGACGTGCCGTTGTCCCGGAAGAAGTCCTGGATCATCGGACTGGCCTGCTCCAGGATGCCGATGCCCGCGGTCACGTTGCAGAACAACACCACCCACAGCAGCCAGAACGAGCGGGTCTTCACCGCGTTGGCCGCCGACACGTTCGCCGTGGTGACAAGCGGTTTCGCCGCCACGCTCGCGGGATCGAAGCCGGCCGGGCGCCAGCCCTCCGCGGGCACCCGCACGTTCGCCACCCCGAACATCATGATCACGAAGTAGGCCAGGCCGAGCGTCACGAACAACCACACCAGCGCGCCGCCCGACGCCGTCGAGCCCGCGTTCGCCGGGTCGTAGCCGGGGTCGTAGAACGACAGCAGTTGCCGGGACAGGGGAGAGGCGACCATCGCCCCACCACCGAACCCCATGATCGCCAACCCGGTGGCCAGACCCGGCCGATCGGGAAACCACTTGATCAACGTGGAGACGGGGGAGATGTAACCGATACCCAGACCGATACCACCGAGCAACCCGTAACCCAGATACAGCAACCACAACTGCTTCGTGGCGATACCCAGCGAACCCACCAGGAAGCCGGCCGCCCAGAAACAGGCCGAGACGAACATCGCCTTACGCGGCCCGTTCGACTCCACCCAGGTCCCGGCGACCGCGGCGGACAACCCCAACATCACGATCGCGATGCTGAAGATCACCCCGATCGCGGTCTGGCTCGTGTCGAAGTGGGCGATCAGCGAGTTCTTGTAGACGCTTGTGGCATAGACCTGACCGATACAGAGATGAATGGCCAACGCCGCCGGGGGGATGAGCCACCTGCTGTAGCCGGGCGGCGCGACGGTGTGCCGACGATCGAGTGCGGAAAGCATGCGCTGCTTCCTCTCCGACGAGGACGAGAGACGTCCCGCACAACGTGCCCACACCACACGCAGGCGGCAAACCTCACCATCGCCGGACGGTCACCACGCTGAGCTGAGCGGTCAATCAGCACCACTGACCGGAAACCGCACCGCGCCCTACCCCAGATCCGGGGTATGCCACCCACCGACCAACGCGTCGGCGTCCGCCGGACCCCAACTGCCCCTGTCGTACGACTGCACCGCCGCCGGCAGATCCAGAATCGGCTCCACGATGCGCCACTCCTGCTCGATCGTCTCCGCCCGCGCGAAACGCAGGTGCTGCCCGTTCATCGCGTCGTCGAGCAACCGCTCGTACGCCTCCTGACGACGACCGAGCGCCGCACCGAAGTCGACAGACAGATCCACCGGACGACTCGCCACCTCCGCACCCGGGCTCTTCGCCTGGATCGACATCGTGATGCCGTCACCGCGACCCAACCGGAACCTCAGCAGGTTCGCGACAGTCACCGTGCCCCGCTCGGCCGGGATCAACGACCGCTGTGGCTGCTTGAACTCGACCACAACCTCCGTCGCCGTCCCCGGCAGGGACTTACCGGTCCGCAGATAGAAGGGCACACCCGCCCAGCGGGGCGAGTCGACAGTCAACCGCGTGGCCACGAACGTCTCCGTGTTCGACTCCGCCGCCACACCCCGCTCGTCCCGATAACCCGCGTACTGCCCCCGCACCGTGGACTCCGGCGACAACGGCGCGATCTGCCGCAGCACCCGCACCTCCGCCTCCCGGAACGCGGCGGCGTCGTCACCCTCGGGCGCCTCCATCGCGATCAACGCGACGACCTGCAGGATGTGGTTCTGCAGCACGTCCCGAGTCGCGCCCACCGTGTCATAGAAACCAGCGCGGCCCTGCGTGCCGAAACCCTCAGCCAGAGTGACCTGGATGTTGTCGATGTGCTGGTTGTTCCACAGCGGCTCGAACAACCGGTTCGCGAACCGGAAGGCGTACAACCCCTCGACGGCCTCCTTGCCGAGGTAGTGATCGATGCGGAACACCCGCTCCTGGTCGAAGGCCCCCCGCAGCGTGCGGTCCAGCTCACGCGACGACTCCAGATCACGCCCGAACGGCTTCTCCACGATGACCCGACCCCGATCGGCCAGACCAGCCGCCGCGAGACCCTCGACCACCGAACCGAACACCGCCGGCGGAATCGCCAAATAGAAGACCGGCCGCTCCGCGCCCCGCAGACGCTCGGCCAGCCGCTGGTACGTGGCCGGGTCCGCGTAGTCGCCGGAGATCATCGAAAGGTGGTGCGCCAGCCGGTCGAAGGTCTCGTCGTCCACCTCGTCGCTGGCCTCGGCTACCGACTTGCGGGCCATCGTGACGAGCTGCTCATCATCCCAGGGGGAGCGGGCCACCCCGATCACCGGAACGTCGAGGCGATCACGCCGAGTCAACTCGTACAGCGCCGGAAACAGCTTCTTCGAGACGAGGTCGCCAGTGACACCGAACAGCACTACCGCATCTGAGCGCATGTGCATGGCACTTCCATTCGATCATGTGATCCTGATCTTCCGAACGGAGAACCGCGCGACCCGCTCCCGGAATTCCCCCGCGAACGGCGCACGTGAGGTCGGCGACAGCGACGGCGCTTACCCTGAAGAAGGGTTACAGCCCAGATGACGGTTTGCAGCCCCGATGTGACGCGGGTAACGCCCCGCCGGACCTGATCGACTGACGCCGACCACCCCGACCTCACCGGAACGGGGGAGCCAGGCACCCGCACCACAGGTGCCGCGACATCGAGGCGTACCCCGTCTCGCGCTGTTCGTGGGCGCCGACCGACACGGCCCGGCGCCCACGACGGTCAGCGACCGCAGACCGTGTCCAACGCCGTCAACAACGGGTCGAGATCCGGCGCCTCGACCTGGGTGGCCTTCGGGCCGGCGAGGTGCTTCTCAACCCCGGTGGCCAGGGTCTCCAACGCGGCGCGCACCTGCGGGTCGGCAGCGGTCGGCGCCGCCTTCCGCAGATCCGCCAGAAGCGCCGTGTAGTGACCACGGACCTTCGCGCCCGCCTCCTTGGCACTGACCGGCTTGTCGATGGCGGCGATCGCATCGTCGGCCATCGCCACGTAGTGCTTCTTGACCACCGCGAGAGTGCTGGCACAGACCTGCTTGCTGTTCGCCGCCACGTCGACGGTCGGGCTGGGCGCTGCGCTCACCGAAGTCGCTGCGCTCGCCGACGGACTGGCATCCGCCGCGCTCTCCTTCGTGGCAGGCTGGCAACCTGCCACGAGACCAGCGGTCGCGACCAGGCCCAGCACGACACGGACAGACGTACTCATCAAGGTGTTC
Source organism: Micromonospora sp. NPDC048905 (assembly GCF_040649655.1). Taxonomy (NCBI): domain Bacteria; kingdom Bacillati; phylum Actinomycetota; class Actinomycetes; order Micromonosporales; family Micromonosporaceae; genus Micromonospora; species Micromonospora sp. NPDC048905. Next base: position 25,591 of record NZ_JBEZFV010000022.1, read on the forward strand.
CCCCGTGGTGATACACGATTCCGCCGGTCACATGTGCACACGCGCCGGCCCAGAGCGCACCACTGTAGAGACCGCACCACGCCCGCGCACGCCCGTTTGTAGGCTGGTGCCGCGTCTCCTGCCCACCACCACACGCGAGGACTGCCGCCATGAACCTGGCGTACGACCGATCACCGGGCACCGGCCCGGACGTGGTGTGCCTGCCCATGTTCAGCATGAGCCGCGCCGCCACGGCCACCGCCTTCGGCCCCGCCTTCGCCGGCGCCGACCTGCGGGAGACCTACCTGGACCTGCCCGGCCACGGAGACACCCCCGCGACCTGCGCACCCACGTCCCAGGCGGTACTGGACAGCGTGTGCGCCTGGCTCGACGACCACGTCGACGCACCGGTCCTGCTGGCCGGCGCCTCCTACGGCGCGTACCTGGCCGCCGGCATCGCCCGTCAACGACCCGACCTCGTCCGCGGCCTGCTCCTCGTCTGTCCCGGTGTCACCATCGCCCGCGACACGCGGACCCTGCCCGACGAGCCACCGCTCGACGCACCCACCGGCTGGCTCGACGACGCACCCGCCGCCCTGCGCGCGCACCTCGACGCGGCCCTGGGCCAGCGCACCCCAGCCGTCGCCGCGACGGTGCTCGCGGCAATGGAATCCGGCGGCCCCGGCGACGCGACGTTCCTACAGAAGCTGCAGTCCGGTCCCGACTACGCGCTGCCCGACGAGACCGCGGAGGTCATCTTCGACGGCCCGGTCACCGTGCTCACCGGCCGCCAGGACCGCGTCGTCGGCTACGCCGACCAGTTCCGCGCGATGCACCGCTACCCACGGGGCACCTTCACCGTGGTCGACGCCGCCGGACACTACCTGCCGTACGAGCAGGCCTCGGTGCTGCGATCGCACACCCAGGAGTGGCTGCGCCGCGCCCCGTAGCACCTCGCCAGACTGACGACGTGCCGCCACGGCTTGCACATCGCCCACCGGCCCTTGTTGCTCGGCAGTCCCTCGGTCGCACCCATGGTGGGGCAGAGGTCAAGGACTCAGCCTTCCAGGTAGGCGAGTACCGCCAGGATGCGGCGGTTGTCGTCCTCGGAGGGCTTGAGACCGAGCTTGGTGAAGATGTTGTTGCTGTGGTTGCTGACGGTTTTCTCGGTGACGAACATCCGGGCGGCGATCGCAGCGTTCGAGCGGCCCTGCGCCATCAGCGTGAGGACCTCATGCTCGCGTGGGCTCAGCTCCAGAAGCTTAGGGTCGGAGGAGCGGTGGGTGAGGAGCGCACTCACCACGTCGGGGTCCATAACGGTGCTGCCGGTAGCGACCTGCCGGACACTGGCGACGAATTGGTCGACGTCCGTAACCCGGTCCTTCAACAGGTAGCCCACCGCGCCCGCGCGATCCGACATCAGCTCCCTGGCGTAGACCTGCTCGACATACTGCGAGAGCACCATGATGGGCAGCCCTGGAATCTGGCGGCGGGCCTCGATCGCGGAACGCAGCCCCTCGTCGGTGAAGGTCGGCGGCAACCGCACGTCGACGATGGCGACGTCGGGGCGGTGCGTCGTCAGCGACCGGATCAGCGCGGGGCCGTTGTCAACGGCTTCCACGACCTCGAATGCATTGGCCCGCAGGATCCTGATCAGGCCCTCGCGGAGCAGGGCGAGGTCCTCGGCTATCACAATACGCACGGCAGCGACATCCTCACCTCGGTAGGTCCGCCCGGCGGGCTGTCAACGGTCAGCGTGCCGTCGAAGGCCGCCAGGCGACGGACGATGCCACGCAGGCCCGTGCCGGAATCGATCGAAGCACCCCCACGGCCGTCGTCGGACACCAGCATCGTCAGTTCCCCGCCAGCGCCGCCCCGGTCGGGTGCGAACTCCACGGTGATCCGGATCCGCCGGGCCTGGGCGTGCTTGATGGCGTTCGACAAGGCCTCGGCGACGGCGAAGTAGGCCGCGGACTCGATCGGGGCCGGCAGCCGTCCGGGTAGGCGGGTCACCACCGTGGTCGGAATCGGATTGACCAGGGCCAAGGCCTTGAGGGCGCCGTCCAGGCCACGGTCGGCCAGTACCGGCGGATGGATGCCTCGTACCAACTCGCGCAGCTCGGTGAGGGCGCTGGAGGTCGACTCTCGGGCCTCGGCCAGCAACTGCTGGACGGCCTTCGGATCGTTGGGCAATAACTGTTCGGCCAAGCCCAGGCTCATACCCAGCGACACCAGCCGGGCCTGCGCGCCGTCGTGCAGGTCGCGTTCGATTCGGCGCAGTTCACCGGCCTGGGTGTCGACGGTCTCAGCGCGCGAGGTCGCCAACTGTTGGACGCGGGCCCGCAGGCGCGCCTGTTCGGTGGGGCCGAGCAGAGCGCGGATCACCCGAGCGTTGAGGTTCGCGAGGCGCACCGCGGTGACGTACCAGAGCAGAAGGAAAACCAGACCGAGCGGTACCAGCCCGAACGACTGCGCGACGCTGCGCAGCCGGAAGCCCTCGCCCAACGGAGTGCGGAACACCTGAGAAGGCGTCAGCTGATAGATGAGCGGATAGGCCAGGTACACGACCCCGCAGACGAAGAACAGCAGCGACAGTCCGCAACTCAACCAAATGGTGATCGAGTTGACCACCAACCAGATCCAGTCCCGCCACGTCGCCGGGTCGCGCAGGATCGTCCAGAGCCGCACCGGCCACCCAGCGTCCGGCGTCGGCTGATAGGGCCGGGCGGGCACCGGTTCGCCGAGCCGGTCGGCGGCCCACTGGCGATGCAGGTCGGCAAACCAGCGCACCAGTACGGTCGCGAGCAGGGTCAGTGGGATTCCGACGCCAAGCGCGACGATCGATATCGAGGTGATCCAGAGTGTGGCCAGCACGGCACCTAGGACCGCGCCCAACAGCAACACCAACGACCAACCCAGCAGGCTCATCCGCTGGGCCAGCGCGGAGCGCGGAACCGGACCGCTGCGAGGGACGCGACCCGACCCGGAGCCCTCCCGCGAGGGCGAGGAGTCGCCGGACAGGGCGGTTCCGCTGTTATCGGTCATCTCACTCCCTCATCGCGCATCGTGCCGAACCGCCGGCTGGTGATTCATGTTGGCCGGCGATCCGCACATCCCCACGGTCGGTGTTCCCCCACGTCGCGTGGGATCCAGCGACCATGGTGTCCGTCCGTGGTCCACGGAGGCTCGCAGCACCGATCGACGGCGCGATCGATCGACATCCGCACACACGCTACCCATCGTGTACGCAGTTCCGGCCCGCTCCCCGAATCTCGACCACCACCCGACCGTCATCGGGATCCGGGCCGTGTGGCCTGTCGCGCTCGCCTACGGCGCTGCCCCGCTCATCGGCAGAGGCTCGCGGTCCTGACAGCCGTCGACCCGATGGCCTCTACTTGACGGTGGCGGTCATCTGTTCGATTTCCTTGAGCACCAGGGCGGGCTTGTCCTGGGGAACGTCGTGCGAGCTTCCCTCGGCGATGACGAGTGTGCGGTGGGGCCCCGCCTTGGTGAACGCCGCTGCCGCGTCGCGCCAGGCCCGAACATCCTGCGGAGATCCGTCGAAGGGCGTCTTGTCCGACACGATATAGATGACGGGAACTCCCTCGGGCCAGGAGACCTTGTGGTACGCCTGGTGCGTGGGACCGAAGTTGTCGGCCGTGGCGATGAGCTGGCGGTTCGCCTTCGTCGACGGCGCCTTCTTGAGCTCTTCGATCTGCGGCGTGGTTAGCGCGACGAGGCGTTGGGTCTGGGTGTCGGTGAAGAATTGCGGCACGTTGGCATCGATGAGCACCGCCCCGGACACAACGCCGGGGTTCGCGAGGACGAAGTAGTGGGCCACCTCTCCTGCCTGCGAGTGGCCCGCGAGGACCACGTTCTGGGTGACGCCGAGTTCACGCAGACCGGCCTGCAGGTCGGAGGCGGCGGCCTTGGGGTCCCATGGGCCCTTCACCTCCTCGCTGGCGCCCAGACCGGCCCGGTCGTAGGTGATGATCTGCGATCCGGTGGCCTGCGACAGCTGCGGCACCAGGGCATCCCAGTACGAGGAGTCCTCGCCACCGCCGGCGTCCAGCACGATGGTGGGAGAACCTCCGGGCGTGACGTGGAAAGCAAGCTGATGCCCGTTGTTGGCGATCATGTGCAAGCCCGCTGCGGGGGCCGCACCTGCCGGGCCGGCCGCGCTTGTCGGGGTCGAGGGAACCGTGGCTACCGAACTGGCCGTGGGCGCGGCGTTCGGCGCCGCCGAGTCACCACACCCGGCGACTGCCGCTATCACGGCGACGGGAACGACGAGGGCCAGGGCAGCCCGATGGAACCGGGAAATCTTCTGCGTGGTCATGGAGATGAGCTTTCACGGTTCCTGGACCTTGCTCGATCCTGCTACCTCCCAGTCGGGTTGGGAGTTACCCCCACCCTCGCCCAGGGGCACATAAGCGGTTGGCCGCCAGGTAGCCGCCCTAGATGTCCCGGCCGGGGGCCACGATGAGCGGCTGCCGCTCCCGCCGCACCTTGGGGGAGCGCAGCACATCCGCGACGGCGACGATCTCTCGGTCGCTGTTCCGGATCTCCACCCCGATAGCCGTGGATCGGGCGAGCAGCCGACGGCGCACGCGATGTTCTCGCAAAGCTTGGTGACGGCCCCGATCGTGAACTTCGGGCCGAGGACCACCACTTAGCGGGTGAAGGTCGGGACGCGCTGGAAGCCCGCTCGGCGCGAGGATTCGGCCTCGCTGCGGTCACACATCCAGGAGTGGCTGCGCCAGCAGTCCATTCGATAATGCACATTATGTAAAATGAACCAGGTTGAGGGTCCCCTGGGGTGCTCGACTAGCCACCTCCGGGCATCAGGAGGCCAACAGGTCGAAGTGCATGCCCGCAAGGAAGAGGAAGAGTGCCGCCCAACGGAACACGTGACCCGGCCGGGCAATGCCGATCACCCAGGCGAAGAGGCGCAAGATCCGGGCGCAGCCGGAGCGCCAAGCCGCCAGCAAGGACCCGCTGAGACGCCAATCGTCCATCGGCGACACGCCGAGGGGAACGCTCACGAGCAAGACGACGAGCATGACGGGTACGGATATCCATCCACTGAGCGTCGTGGAGAGCAGGGCCGTGATCACGGCTGCGTTGACAGCTACCGCTGCCACCAACCCGATTAGTCCGACGGTGGTGCTGCGCGCCTGAAACTGGTGGGCAACCTCGGCCGACCATCCCCGCTCACCTGGACCGAGCTGCTCGCCAAGGAAGCTGTCGATGCGATCGCGGACGTGCCACTGGAGGTTCGCGCCGCGCCAACCTTCCTCGGCAGCCTCGGCATGCACCCTGCTCAGAAGGTCGGCCACGTCGACGTCGCCGACCAGGTTTGCCGTCTCCTCGGAAACGGTGAGGCTAGGCGTGGCTCGTAGCGACGAGGTGTCGAGAGTCTTGCCTCCTCGAGCCGCCAGGTATTTCTGGTCCACGACGCACCTGGCGAGCTCTTCACGAACGCCGAACACCTTGGCACGGTGCCTTTCTATTGGCGCCCGGCGATTGAGATCGCGCCCTCTGCGGTCGAGTTGGGCCGCAGATCGCCCCAGCCGCTTCAGATCGATCAGGTCGAGTATCACGACGAGTCCAGCCACAAGCTGGATGCCCTTGCCCACACGACTCCAGCACAGCATCGGCCACCACCACAGGCGCATGTCCATGGTGGACTCGCCCGACCACCAGGCCGCCCATACCGCGCCGAGACTCGTGGTGATCAGCGACACGACGTAGGTCAGGACGAGGAGGAGAAATCCGGCCCACACCAGCTTCCGGCGAGAGGTAGCGGCCACCCGGTCATGGTAGCGAGATGCCGCACCACGACTGGCGCCTCAAGGCACCGCCACGAGGTGGAACCGAGTCCGCTGCGCCGGCTGTGGTGCCGTCTCTAGTCGCGGGTCAGGCCCGGCGGGCAGGCGTCCTCGTCGGGTCGGACGAGGCGCGCGTTGACCAGCGGACTGCGGCGCAGGGCCGCGAGCACGGGCGCGCTACCGCCGACGTCGGTCCAGGTGTCGTCCCAGAGGGCGGAGACGAGCCAGGACCGATCCGCCGGGAAGAAGAGGTCGGGCAGCGCTCCGGCGCCGCGCAGGTGACCGGTCCGCCAGGTGAGCGCCTGCTCGGGTCCGGCTTCGACAAGCACGTAGGACCAGCCTCCATAGAGGGAGACCTTCGCCGCGTACGGGAAGACGATGTCGTGGGCGCCGGTGTCGAGGTAGCCCAGCCACCAGGGCTGGTCCGGGGTGGCCGCGGCCAGTTCACGGACCACGGCGTGTTCGTGGGTCTGGAGGCTGACGCCGCCGGGCGGATGGAACGTGGCGTACGCGGCGAAGACCGGCGGGATCGCCGCGGTGACCGAGAGCCCTGGTGTGGTGTGGCCGGCGATCCAGCCGACGTCGCTGGCCGTGCCGATCCGCCAGGTCCGCCCGTCGCTGGTGCGTACGGAGTCCACGCTTGTCGCCGGGCCGCGATCGTCGTGACCGTCGGAGACGGCGCCTGGCACCGCTGCTGGATCCCCGTCGGCCCGCCACTGGTGCCGCTGCGGGCAGGCCCGCCCGGTGTGGTCGTCGCGCTCGGTGTAGGTGATCGGCAGGCGGGGCTGACCGCAGGTGGGGCAGTTCGCGCCTGGCGACGTCACGTCGGCCACGATACGTGCCTCTCGATCACCGGGACCCGCTTCCACAGCGGTCCGGCCGGGACGTCCACCAGATGGTGTCCGTACTCTTCGTACACCTGTCTGTGCACGCGCGCGAAGGTCAGCGATTCGGCGTAGCTGATCTGGCGTGCGGGTGTGTCGGATGAAGCCCAGCGGGCTGATCATGAACACCAGCCGCTGGTAGGTCCGCAGCCGCGTGATCCGGTCGAGTTCGGTGCGCAGCGCGGGGCCTGCCGGTCTGCGCTGGTAGCGGGCCAGCGCCAGGGTGCACAGTGGTGACCGGTCGTGCAGTTGCACCGGCCCATGCCTGTCGACGTCGGCCTGGCGGCGGTGCTGGAGGGCGGCGACCGCGTCGAGGAATCCGGGCTCGTTCCACGGCTCGGCGTGGCCCTGCGCCTGGCGCTCGGCGATGACGTCGGTGGCCGCCTCCCGCACGGTGACGTGCCCCCGGTGGCGCAGTGCTTCCAGCAGGGTCGTCTTGCCGGCGCCGGGTGCTCCGGTCAGGACGTACCGCCTGGGTTCGGGCATCGCTCCCCCTCCTCCCCTCTTCCCGGTAACACGAAAATGCTGCATAATATCCCTTATGCATGACAAAAAGGACGAATCGCTCGGGGTGCTGATCGAGGAGTTCCTGACCGCCCGAGCCACCCGCAAGCCCTCCCCCCACACCCTGGCGGCGTACCGGCGGGACCTGCACACGGTGGGCGAGCTGATCGCTGAGGACGCCGCCACTCCCCTCCCCCTGGACGACCTGTCGATCACCGACCTCTCCCCCCGGGTGATGCGGGCGGCCTTCGCGCGGTTCGCCGCTCCCCGGGCGGCCGCGTCGGTGCACCGCGCCTGGTCCACCTGGAACAGTTTCTTCACGTTCCTGGTGGCCGAGGGGCTGCTGGCGGGCAACCCGATGCCGGCGGTCGGACGACCTCGGGCGCTACTCCCCCAGCCCAAGCCGCTGCGGGGCACGGACACCCCCGAGGTGCTGCTCGCGTCGGTCGCCCGCGACGACGGTCGGCAGCGCGACCCGTGGCCGGAGCGCGACGTGGCGGTGCTGGCGGTGGCGTTGTGCGCCGGGCTGCGCCTGTCGGAGTTGCTGGCGCTGCGGGTCGGGTCGCTGGCGGGTCGGCCGGGCGAGCGGCGTATCGAGGTGGCGGGCAAGGGCGGGCGACCGCGGGTGGTGCCGATCGAGGCCGATCTGGACCGGGTGGTGGCCGACTATCTGGACAGTCGGCGGCGGCGTTTCGGGGGGCGGTCGGTGCGCCCCGACTCGGCGTTGCTGGTGGATCGTCACGGTGAGCCGCTGCGTCGTGGTGGGCTGCAGTATCTGGTGGAGTCGTGTTATCGGCGGGCGGGTATCGGGGACCGGGTGCCGCGGGGGGCGCGGTTGCACGCGTTGCGGCACACGTTCGCGACCCGGCTGGCCGAGGACGGGGCGAGCGCCGCGGAGATCATGCGGTTGTTGGGGCACGCGTCGTTGGCGTCGTCGCAGACGTACATCGAGGTGACGGCCGGGCAGCAGCGCGACGCGGTGCGGGCCAACCGCACCAACCGGGTGTTGGCGTCGTTGGTGGCGGTGGACCGGGGTTGAGCGCGCCGGTCAGCGGGCGTGTCGTAGCGCCCAGTCGAGGGCGTGGTCGGCGATCTGCTCCCAGCCGTGCTGGGCGGGCAGCAGGTGGGCGTATCCCTCGAAGAGTTCGACCTCGGTGATGGTGTCGCCCTGGTAGTGCGCGGCGTTGGCGTGTTGCACGCTGGGCGGCATGATGTGGTCTTCGGAGCCGGAGATGAACAGCAGCGGGGCGCGCCGCTGGTTGTGGTAGTCGACGGCGATGTCCTGCGGGCCGGGCAGCAGGTTGGCCAGGACGCCGTCCCAGAGGATGCCGCCGGCGGCGGGGATGGCGTAGCGCTCGTAGAGGGCGCGGGCGGTGCGCTCGTCGAAGGTGTTGGTGAACGCGTAGTTCCACTGGTCGAAGGTGAAGCCGACGGCCCGGTGCCGGTTGGCGGGGTTGCGGAGCACCGGGAAGGTGGAGCGCAGCTGCGAGAAGGGGGTCACCGTGACGCCTTCGGTGGGTGCGGAGTTGAGCACGACCGCCGAGGCGCCGTAGCCGCGGTCGAGGAGCACCTGGGTGAACGCTCCGCCGGCGGAGTGGCCGATGATGATCGGTGGCGTGGGCAGTGCGTCGAGCACCGCGCACAGGTGGGTGATGATCTGCGGCGCGGTGAGTGTCTCCAGGGGGCTCGGGTCGGCGTTGATCGCCTCGACCTCGGCTTCCAACCCGGGGTAGGTGGGGGTGAGGACCCGTAGGCCCTTGTCCTGGTAGTGGGTGACCCAGTGTTCCCAGCTGCGGGGGGTGACCCAGAAACCATGGATGAGCACGATGGTGTCGGGTGTGTCGCTCATGGTCAGCTCCGTGGCGGCGGTGGTTTCCAACCTACGCACTGTCGGGCGGGTGGCCGGCGGGTTCAGCCGAGGTCGACGAGCAGGGGTCGGTGGTCGGAGATGGTGGACGCCGGTGTGGTGACGGCGCGTACCGGTGGGAGTTGGTCGAGGGCGTGCCGGTCGGCGAGGACGTGGTCGAGTTGGACGCGGGGCTGCCCGGCGGGGTAGGTGGGGCGGCGGCCCAGGGGGTGCCAGCCGGAGATGAGCCGGGCCGCGCCGGCGGGCAGGTTGAGGTCGCCGAGCAGGACGCGGGGGCCGGGTAGTGCGCGCAGGGCGCGCACGGTCTGGCGCAGTTGGCGGGCGTTCCAGCCGGGCACGAAGGACAGGTGGGTCGCGGCGACGGTGAGGGGGCCGTGGGGGGTGTCCAGGACGGCGGCGAGCACGACGCGGGGTTCGTCGTGGAGGAGGATGAGGCCGCCGCCGGGGCCGGGCACGTAGATCGGGGAGCGTACGGGGGCTGGTGTGAGGCGGGTGATGTGCCAGCTGCGGACGGGGTGGCGGCTGATCAGGCCGATGCCGTAGCAGGGTTCGCCGTGTCCGTCGTCCTCGTGGCGGAGGGGGCGGAAGTGTTCGCCGGGGGTGCCGACGACGGCGGCGGCGAAGCGGTGGTGGGGTGCGTCGAGGGCGTGGGCGGCGATGGTGGTGAGGTCGAGTTTGCCGCTGCGGTGTTGGTCGCGGTCGACCTCCTGCAGGGCGAGCACGTCGGCGTCGAGGGCGCCGATGGCGGCGGTGAGGCGGTCGGAGTTGACGAGCCCGTCGGTCAGGGATCGTCCGTGCAGCAGGTTGAAGGTGGCCAGGCGCACTTCTGCACCATACGTGGCCGTGGCATGGTGGCCGGGTGCTGAAGCTGTTGGTGTGTTCTGTGCTGGTGTTCGTGGCGGTTGGCGCGTTGGGGGTGTGGTTGCGGCGTTCCCGGGGTCGCTGACCAGGTGAGGCTTGCCACTCGGGTGGCGTTCGGGGCGGGGGTGATGGGGAGAATTGCCGCCCGTGGACGCCGTGTCTTTGAGTACTTTGCTGGCCGCCGCCGCGATGGCCGGGTGGGTCGACGCCGTGGTCGGTGGTGGTGGGTTGTTGCTGCTGCCGGCATTGCTGGTCGCCGCGCCGGGGTTGCCGCTGGCCACCGCGTTGGGGACGAACAAGTTGGCGGCGATCTTCGGTACGGCCACGGCGGCGGCGACGTACGCGCGGCGGACCGCGGTGGACTGGCGGGTGGTGGCGCCGGCGGCGGGGCTGGCGGTGGTGAGTGCGGGCGTGGGCGCGGCGTTGGCCGGGGCGGTGCCGGCGTCGGCGTACCGGCCGGTGGTGTTGGTTGTCCTGGTGGCGGTGGCGGTGTTCGTGCTGGTGCGTCCCCGGTTGGGGGTGGTGGCGTTGCCGCAGCGGCGGACTCCGGTGCGGGTGGTGGCGGTGATCGCGGTGGCCGGGGTGGGTATCGCGCTGTACGACGGGTTGATCGGTCCGGGTACGGGGACGTTCCTGGTGTTGGCGTTCACCGCGCTGGTCGGCGCGGATTTCGTGCACGGTTCGGCGATGGCGAAGGTCGTCAACGCGGGGACGAATCTGGGTGCGTTGGTGGTGTTCGGGGTGACCGGGCACGTGTGGTGGTTGCTGGGGGCGGCGATGGCGGTGTGCAACATCGCCGGGGCGGTGCTGGGGGCGCGGATGGCGTTGCGTCGTGGTTCGGGGTTCGTGCGGGTGGTGTTGTTGGTGGTGGTGGTGGCGTTGGTCGCGAAGTTGGGTCACGACCAGTGGGTGGCGCGCTGATGGTGGTGCGGGCCGAGCACGACCGTGCGGTGTTGGCGCGGTTGTTGGGGCGTGACCCGGTGTTGCACGCCTACCAGTTGGGTGATCTGGACGATTTCTTCTGGCCGTACACGTCGTGGTTCCGTCGGGGTGAGCAGGTCGCGTTGCTGTATCACGGCGTCGATGTGCCGACGTTGTTGGCGTTCGCCGCGCCGGGGGACGTGGAGGCGCTTGCGGTGTTGCTGGCGGAGTTGGCGCCGGTGCTGCCGGCCCGGCTGTACGCGCACCTGTCCCCCGGGCTGGTCGGTGCGCTGGCCGGGTCGTTTCGGTGGGAGTCCGGTGGCCGGCATCACCGGATGGCGTTGACCGACGAGGCGCGGTTGGACGCGGTGGTGGCGGCGGGGGTGGTGCTCGGCGAGGCTGACCTGCCGCAGGTGCGGGAGTTGTACGCGCTGGCGTATCCCGGCAACTGGTTTGACGAGCGGATGCTGCGGACCGGGCAGTACCTGGGGATCTACGACGGCGGGGCGCTGGTGGCGGTGGCCGGGGTGCACGTGTTCTCGCCGACGTACCGGGTGGCGGCGTTGGGTAACGTCACGACGCATCCGCGGTGGCGGGGGCGGGGGTTGGGCGCGTCGGTGGTGGCGGCGTTGTGTGCGCGTCTGCGGGAGACCGTCGCGCACGTGACGCTCAACGTGAAGGCCGACAATGTGGCGGCGGTGCGTCCGTATGAGCGGGTGGGTTTCGCCCGGGTCGCGGACTACGACGAGTGGATGTTGACGGCTCGGACGGCTGGGCGGTGAGCGTTTCAGCCGCGGCGGCTGGGTGAGTCGAAGCGGCCGGCGCGGATCTCGCGCAGGGCGCGGCGGCGGGTGTCGCCGCGCAGGGTGTCGACGTAGAGGGTGCCGCGCAGGTGGTCGGTTTCGTGTTGCAGGGCGCGGGCGAGGAATCCGCTGCCGGCGATGGTCAACGGTTCGCCGTGTTGGTCGACGCCGTGGGCGGTGGCGTGCAGGGCCCGGACGGTCGGGAAGTAGAGACCGGGGATGGACAGGCAGCCTTCGTCGTCGTCCTGGAGGTCGTCGGAGAGTTCCAGGGTGGGGTTGATGAGGTGGCCGCGGTGCCCGTCGGCGTCGTAGACGAACACCTGGGCGCTGACGCCGATCTGTGGTGCGGCGACGCCGGCGCGGCCGGGGGCGCCGAGGAGGGTGTCCATCAGGTCGGTGACGAGGGCCCGCAGCTCGGCGTCGAAGGTGGTGACCGGTTCGCATCCGGTGCGCAGGACGGGGTCGCCGATGATCCGGATGGGCCGCATGGTCATGGGGGGCAGTTTATCGCCGGTGCGGGTGGGTTCGGTGTCCGGCCAGGGTGGCGCGGATCGGGGCGGTTTTCGCGGCGGCTTCGGCGACCTCGGCGTGTGGGTCGCTGTCCCAGGTGATGCCGCCGCCGGCCCAGGTGTGCAGCAGTTCGGTGTCGGCGGCGGCGGTGCGGATGGTCAGGCCGAGGTCGATGCGGCCGGGGGCGACCCAGCCCAGTGCGCCCATGCTGGCGCCGCGGCCGACGGGTTCGAGGGTGTTGATCTGGGTGAGGGCGGCGTGTTTGGGTGCGCCGGTGACGGAGCCGCCGGGGCAGGTGGCGCGCAGCAGGTCGGCGAGGCCGAGGCCGTCGGCGGCGGTGGCGCGCACTGTCGATTCGGCCTGCCACAGGTCGCACCAGCGGCGTACGGCGAACAGGTCGTCGACGGTGACGGTGCCGGTGCGGGCGATGCGGGCGAGGTCGTTGCGTTCCAGGTCGACGATCATGATGTGTTCGGCGCGTTCCTTGGCGCTGGCGAGCAGTTCGGCGCGGCCGGCGGGGGTGGCTGGGCGGGTGCCTTTGATGGGTCGGGTGATCAGGTGTCCGTCGGTGACCTCGATGAGGGTTTCCGGGGAGGCGCAGCCGATGGCCCAGCCGTCGCCGGTGAGGACGCCGCCGTAGCGGGCGCCGGGGAGCGCGCCGAGGCGTTTCAGGGCGGGTAGGGGGTCGCCGGTGTAGGGGGCGGCGGCGTGTCCGACGAGGTTGGTCTGGTAGACGTCGCCGCGGCCGATGGCGGCGCGGACGCACGTGACGGCGTCGGCGTGTTGGTGGGGGGTCCAGCTGTCGGTCCATGGGCCGAGCCACCAGGGGGTGGGTGCGGTTGGTGGGGTGGTTCGGGTGGGGCCGTGGTCGTAGACGACGACGGTGAGGTCGGGCAGGGTGGGCGCGGGCTCGGGGGCGGTGGTGGGTGCGCCGGCCAGGTGCGCGCCGGCGGCGGCGGACAGGTAGAGCGCGGCGCCGCAGGGGCCGGTGTGGTGATGGGTGGGGGTGGGTCGGGTCAGGTCGTGCAGGGGCAGGCCGTGTGCGGCGAGGAATTCCTCGGCGAGGGCGGCGGGGTCGCCGCCGTCGCGGCGGTGCCATTGCAGGCGGGCGCGTTCGGTGAGCGTGTGGCGGCAGGCGGTGGGTGCCGCGGGGACATCGACCAACCCAGCCGGGCCGCTGGACGCGGCGTACACCTGTGGGAGCGTTTCCACGCCGTATGGTCCGACCTTCCTCATCCGTTCAGTGGATTTCGTGTGCGCCGGGCCGGCACCTGCTCGATGCTGGACACTTTCGCTTGGTACTGTGCGTCACTGGTCATGTGAACCATGACACAGTGCCCCCACAGTCCGGAGACCCTGATGTGCCAGCACCAACCGACCTGCCCCTCCGCTGAAGCCACCGACCGGGAAGCCGCACGGGTCCTCGCCTGCTTCCGTGAGCAGGGCTGGAGCCTGCTCTGCAACGGTGTGATCGTCTTCGAGGACACCGGCGAGTTGCTTCCCGACGGCAGCAGCATCGCGCCGCACCGCGGTCCCGCCCGCCACGCCCTCGCGGCCTGATCGACCACCCAGCGTTACCGTTTAGCCGCCGTCGGCCAGGCTAGTCCCCCGGTACGGGACGTCTCCGCCCAGGTCGCAGCGGCTGCCGGGGCAGGCCGTAACCGCCCGCCCCGGCGCGCCGCCGTCAGTCTCGACCGGCTGCGGCGTTGTCAGTCCTCGAACGCCTCCGGCGACGGGCACGAGCAGACCAGGTTCCGGTCGCCGTACGCGCCGTCGATGCGCCGCACCGGCGGCCAGTACTTCCCGGCCCGGTCCACCCCGGCCGGGTACGCGCCCACCGACCGCGGGTACGCGTGCGCCCAGTCGTCGCCGCTGACCATCGCCGCGGTGTGCGGCGCGTTGGCCAGGGGGTTGTCCCCCGCCGGCCACTGCCCCGACGCGACCTGCTCGATCTCCGCCCGGATCGCGATCATCGCGTCGCAGAACCGGTCCAGCTCGGCCAGGTCCTCACTCTCGGTCGGCTCCACCATCAGCGTCCCCGCCACCGGGAACGACATGGTGGGCGCGTGGAAGCCGTAGTCGATCAACCGCTTCGCGACGTCGTCGACGCTCACGCCGGTCGCCTTCGTCAACGGTCGCAGGTCGAGGATGCACTCGTGGGCGACCAGGCCCTTGTTGCCGGCGTACAGCACCGGGAAGTGCCCCCGCAGCCTCGCCGCCACGTAGTTCGCGGCGAGGACCGCCACGCCGGTGGCCCGGGTCAGGCCCTGCGCGCCCATCATCCGCAGGTACGCCCACGGGATCGGCAGGATGCCCGCCGACCCGTACTTCGCCGCCGAGATCGCCGGCGTGGAGTCCGCGTGCGCGCCCAGCGGGTCGCCGGGCAGGAACGGCGCCAGGTGCGCGCGCACCGCCACCGGACCGACACCGGGGCCGCCGCCGCCGTGCGGGATGCAGAACGTCTTGTGCAGGTTCAGGTGCGACACGTCCGCGCCGAACTTACCGGGCTTCGCGAACCCGACCAGGGCGTTGAGGTTCGCCCCGTCGACGTACACCTGACCGCCGGCGTCGTGGACCTTCGCGCACAGCGACGCGATGCCCGTCTCGTACACCCCGTGCGTCGACGGGTACGTCACCATGATCCCGGCGAGCGCGTCGCGGTGCTTGTCGATCTTCGCGTCCAGGTCGACGAGGTCGACGTTGCCGTCGTCGTCGCAGGCCACCACGACGACCCGCATGCCGGCCATCACCGCCGACGCCGCGTTCGTGCCGTGCGCCGACGACGGGATCAGACACACGTCGCGGTGCGACTCACCGCGCGAGGCGTGGTAGGAGCGGATCGCCAGCAACCCGGCCAGCTCACCCTGCGACCCGGCGTTGGGTTGCACGCTCACCGCGTCGTAGCCGGTCACCTCGGCCAGCCACGACTCCAGCTGACCGATCATCTCCCGGTACCCGACGGTCTGCGCGTCCGGCGCGAACGGGTGGATGTTCGCGAACTCGGCCCAGCTGACCGGCTCCATCTCGGTGGTGGCGTTCAGCTTCATCGTGCACGACCCGAGCGGGATCATGCCCCGGTCCAGGGCGTAGTCGAAGTCCGACAGGCGCCGCAGGTAGCGCAGCATCGCCGTCTCCGAGTGGTGGCTGCGGAACACCGGGTGGGTGAGGAAGTCAGTCGTGCGACGAAACTCGACCGGCAGGTCCGCCACGCCAGCTCCGTCGAAGTGGGGCACCCCGAACGCCTCCCACACCTGCGCCAGGTGCGCGTCGGTGGTCGTCTCGTCGCACGACACCCCCACCCGGTCGGCGTCGACCAGCCGCAGGTTCACACCCCGCTGCGCGGCCGCCGCGACGACCCGCGCCGCGCCGCCCGGCACGGTCGCGGTGACGGTGTCGAAGAACGCGACGTCCGCGACGTCCACGCCACCGGCGCGCAACCCGGCCGCGAGCCGCGCCGCCATGGCATGGGTACGCGTCGCGATGTCCCGCAGCCCGTCCGGACCGTGGTAGACGGCGTACATGCCGGCCATCACCGCGAGCAGCACCTGCGCGGTGCAGATGTTGCTCGTCGCCTTCTCCCGCCGGATGTGCTGCTCGCGGGTCTGCAACGCCAACCGGTACGCCGGGTTGCCGTCCGCGTCGCGGGACACCCCGACCAGGCGCCCGGGCAGCATCCGCTCCAGGCCCGCGCGCACCGCCAGGTAACCGGCGTGCGGCCCCCCGAAGCCCATCGGTACGCCGAAACGCTGGGTGGTGCCGGCGGCGATGTCCGCGCCGATCTCCCCCGGTGCCCGCAGCAGCGTCAACGCCAACAGGTCCGCCGCCACCGTGACGAGCGCGCCGACACCGTGCGCGGCCTCGACCAGCGCCGCGTGGTCACGGACCGCCCCGGACGCCCCCGGGTACTGCAGGTGCAGGCCGAAGAACTCCGCCGGCACCTCGTCGCGCTCCACGTCGACGACCCGCACCTCGATGCCCAGCGGCTCGGCCCGGCTGGTGATGACCGCGATGGTCTGCGGCAACGCGTCGGCGTCCACGACGTACACCCGGCTCTTGCTCTTGGACGCCCGCCGGGCGAGGGTCATCGCCTCCGCGGCGGCGGTGCCCTCGTCGAGCATGGAGGCGTTCGCGGTGGTCAGGCCGGTCAGGTCGGTGACCATGGTCTGGAAGTTCAGCAGCGCCTCCAGGCGGCCCTGGCTGATCTCCGGCTGGTACGGCGTGTACGCCGTGTACCAGGCCGGGTCCTCCAGCACGTTACGGCGGATCACCGCCGGGGTGTGCGTGCCGTGGTACCCCAACCCGATCATGGACACGGCGACGGTGTTACGGGCCGCGAGGGCCCGCAGCTCGGCGATCGCCTCGGCCTCGGTGGCCGGGTCGGGCAGGTCCAGGGTGCCGTGCCAGCGGATCACCTCGGGGATCGCGGCGTCCATTAGCTCGTCGATCGAGCCGTGGCCGACGACCTCCAACATCCGACGCTCATCGTCGGGGCCGGGACCGATGTGACGGGTGGCGAACTGCTCTACGGTCATAGGGGCACTCCCGGGGCGAGGTCGACGTGTCGGCCTCCCCCTCTGTCGCACCCGGGGGGCGCTCCACAGTGCCTGCCCACGAGGTCCTTTTGCCTGAGAGGTTCCGGGGAGGATTTGCCCCTTCGGCGCCGCCCTGCGTGCTGTCGGGCGGTCTCTCCCACGTGGGTGTTACCGGCACGGACAACGCTACCAGCGCCGGTGTTTCCGGCAGATGTCCTCCCCCGGCGGTGCTCAGACCCCGACCGTCGCCGCGTCGCCGGCGACCCGGGCGGCCAACTCCGGCAGCAACGCGCCCAACGGGGCGTCGACACACACGCTGGCGTGCCCGTCGCCCCGGGTCGGACCCTGGTTCACGATCGCCACCGGGATGCCCCGTTTCGCCGCCCGAATCACGAAACGTCGCCCGGACATCACCGTCAACGACGACCCCAGCACCAGCACCGACCGGGCCCGCTCCACGGCCGCGAAGCAGCGCGCCACCCGCTGCGGCGGCACCGTCTCCCCGAAGAACACCACGTCCGGTTTCAGCATCCCGGTGCCGCAGATCGCACAGTCCACCGTCCGGAACGCCGCCACCTGCTCGTCGGGGAGATCAACGTCACCGTCCGGGTTCACCGCGGCGACCCGCGCCACGAAGTCCGGGTTGGCCTCGCGCAACCGCCGGTCCAACTCCTCCCGGGAGGTCAGGTTGCCGCAGTCCAGGCAGATCACCTCGTCGAGGCGCCCATGCAACTCGATCACCGACGTGCTGCCGGCCGCACCGTGCAGACCGTCGACGTTCTGGGTGATCACCGTGTCGACCAGCCCGGCCCGTTGCAACCCGGCGACCGCCCGGTGCCCGGCGTTCGGCGCCGCACCCGCGATCAACCGCCACCCCAGGTGGCTACGCGCCCAGTAGCGCCGCCGGGCCAGCGGATCCCGGGTGAACGCCTGGAACGTCATCGGGGTGTGCCGCCGCGCCACCCCGCTGGGCCCCCGGTAATCCGGGATGCCCGACTCGGTGGACAGGCCCGCGCCGCTGAGCACCACCACCCCACCACCGGCCACCAGCGCGCGCACCGCCTCGAAGCTCTCCGTCACCCCTCCATGCTGCCTCACCCCACCCGCCGACGCCGAACCCCGGCCACCCGCACCGCACCGGGCGGTCGGGGGTTCGGCCCTCGCGCGGGGCGCTGGCGGCTGGGCGCGGCACCGACCGTCAGCGGCTGTCGCGTTCCTACCCGGCGACGACGTCGGCGACGACGCAGGCGACGTTGTCCGGCGCCCCCGCCGCCTCAGCCAGACCGATCAGAGCCCGCACCGCCGGCCCGGGACCGGTCGCCGCGCCCAGCGTCGCGCACAGGTCGGCACGATCGACGACGGCGGACAGACCGTCGGAGCACAACAGGTAACGATCACCGGGCAGCGCGGTACGCAACGCGAGATCCGCCTCGACCTGCTGGCCGCCACCGAGGGCACGCACCAGCACGGCCCGCTGCGGATGCGCGGCGGCCTGTTCCCGGTCCAGGCGGCCCTGCTCCACCTGAGCCCGCACCCAGGTGTGATCCTGGGTGAGCAGCGACAACTCACCGCCGCGCAGGAGATACGCCCGGGTGTCCCCCACGTGCACCACGGCCAGGTGGGAGCCACCGAACAGCACCGCGGTCAGCGTGGTGACCGGCTGGTACTCGTCGGTCGCCAACGCGCGCACCGTGCGCTCGGCGTCGGTGACCGCCCCAGCGAGCACCGTCAGCAGATCGCCCGCCGCGACGTCGGCCAGCCCCAACGGTCGCAGCGCGTCGATGGCGGCAGCGCTGGCGGCGGCGCCGCCCGGTCCTCGCATCCCGTCGGCGACGGCCAGCAACCGCCCGCCGGCGTACGCGGCGTCCTCGTTGCTGTCGCGCACGGCCCCGGCCACACAACCAGCGGCATGACGGACAGCAAGGGTGGGTGTCGCCTCAGACATGGTGGTGCCCCCCTCAGACAGGTGGTCCACGAGGACGGAGGCCAGCCGCGCCCGCGCCGCCGTGTCGGCGCTGACCTGCTGCCAGTACGCGGCGACCGCCTCAGCCGCCGCCGCCGGCGCCAAACCAGACACGGCGTGGATCTGCGCCAACGGCATCCCGATGCGGCGCAACTGCGCGATCAGGCGCGCCAACGGCACCTGCTCCGGGTCGTAGAGCCGGTACCCGGACTCGGGATCGACCGCGGCCGGCACCAACAGCCCCACCTGGTCGTACAGGCGCAGCGCCTTCGGCGTCAGCCTCGCCGCCCGCGCGAACGCCCCGATGGTCAACAACTCCACGACGGCATCCTCCTCGTACCGGTCACCGCGACCGGCACGCACCACCCTGGGGGTTACCCAAAGGTCAAGGTCAACCTCCGCCGGCCAGGACACCACCCCGTCGGCTCCCGGTGCCGCCACCACCACCGCCGGTAGGTTGGACCCATGCGCGTCGTCATCGCCGGAGGCCACGGCAGGATCGCCCTCCTCGTCCAGCGTCACCTCACCGGGCGCGGCGACACCGCCGTCGGCCTGATCCGCAACCCCCAGCAGGCCGCGACGCTACGCGCCGCCGGCGCCACCCCCGTCGTCTGCGACCTGGAACACGCCGACGTCACCGAGGTCGCCGCGCACCTGCACACCGCCGACGCGGTGATCTTCGCCGCGGGCGCCGGACCCGGCAGCGGCGCCGCCCGTAAGGACACCGTCGACCGGGCCGCCGCAGCGCTGCTCGCCGACGCCGCCACCCGCGCCGGTGTCCGCCGCTACCTGCTCGTCTCCTCCATGGGTGTCGACGACCCACCCGCCGCCGACACCGACGACGTGTGGGCGGCGTACCTGCGCGCCAAACGCGCCGCCGAGGACGACCTGCGGGGCCGCGACCTGGCCTGGACGGTGCTGCGGCCCGGCCGGCTCACCGACGACGACCCCACCGCACGGGTCACCCTCACCCCACACGCCGGGCGGGGCGCGATCAGCCGCGCCGACGTCGCCCACGTCCTCGTCGCCCTGCTCGACGCACCAGCCACCGCCGGCGCGACCCTCGAACTCGTCAGCGGACCCACCCCGATCGCCGACGCCATCCGAGCCGCCACCACCTGAACGCCCGCCGCGCCACCCCCGGAGGACAGCAATGGACCCGCAACCACTCGATCACCGCTTCACCGCGCCCATCGAGAAAGACGGCGCGTTCGCCACCTACGTGACCGTCCCCGACTCCGCGCAACTGCTCGGCACCCGCCGCGCCGTCAAGGTCACCGGCACCATCGACGGCCACCCGTTCAGCGCCACCCTCATGCCCTCCGGCACCGGCCCGCACTGGCTGCCCATCCGCGCCGCCCTCTGCAAGGCCATCGGCAAGAGCGACGCCGGCACCGAGGTGACCTTCCACCTCGCACAACGCCTCAGCTGAGCACCGGGTGGGGGCGCACCCCACCCGGTGCGCTCACCGCTGGTGGTGACGCGGCAACGCCGACTGACCCACCACACCGCCGACGAACGGCGCCCCCGGCGTCTCCGCCGCGATCCGATCCATCGTCCGCGCCAACTGCTCACTGCCATCATCGAGATGCCGCGCCGCCGCCTGCATGTGCGACACCATCATCTCCCCGAAGATCCGCAACGCCTCCCGGGTCGCCACCGTGTCGTCGAAGCTCGACCCCGCCGCGCTGCGATACTCCGCCACCGCCCGCTCCGCCTCCTGCTTCGCCTCCGCCTCCGCCGCGTGCAGGTAACTCTCGTACTGCACCCGGGCGTACTCGGCGACCCGCCGCGCGTAGTCGTGCGCCTGCGCGATGATCTGCTCCGCCTCCCGCTGCGCCGCGGACAGCAGATTCACCTCCCGCGCCGCCGGGGCCTTCCCCGCCGCCCCCGTGCTCGGGATCACCCCGTGCCGGTGCAGCTCCACCCGGTCGGTCAGCCGCTCGTTCTCCGCCCGCAACGTCGCGATCTGCGTCGCCAACACGTCCAACTCGTCGGCGATCTGCATCCGGAACCGGTCCACGTCGGCGTTGTCGTAACCACGCCGCGCGAACGACGCCGCCCCGAACTGCCACCGCCGCACCCGATCGGCGGTCATCCGCACCTGCACCGCGCCGGACACCTGCATCCCGTCGTACCGGCTGATCGGGGTCGCGCTCACCTGTGCCCACCTCCCGAAACGTCACCGACCGGCGACTGCTGCACCGCCGTACGCCACGCCGGGCCGTACCACTGCTCACCCAGGCCCTCGTGGTGCACCTGACCCGCGTGGAAACCCGCCTGCAGCAACGCCCGCACCGCGTACGACACCATCTCGTCCGACCCACACACGAACACGTGCCGGGAACGCCAGTCACCGTCGGCCAACGCCCGATCCACCGCGTGCGCGAACTCCCCGGGCCGGCTCACGTCGGCACCCACCACATAGGTCACCGTCAACCACGGATACGACGACGCCAACTTGTCGATCGCCTCACTGTCGTACAACTCACTGCGGGAACGGGCCCCCACGTACAGATCCACCCGCCGACGCGAACCCTCCGCCGCCACCTGCTCCACAAGCGCCTTCACCGGCGCCCAACCGGTCCCCGCGACCAGCAGCAACAGATCACTGGAGCCCGCCGACCACAACCCCAGCCGCTCCCCGACCGGCGCCGCCAGGTGGATCCGATCCCCCACCGCCGACCCGTAGACCAGCCGCGACGACACCGCGCCACCCGGCGCGGCCCGCACATGCAACTCCAGGGTGCCATCCGCCCGCGGCGCGTTCGCCGGCGAGTAGTACCGCCACGAACGCACCGACGGATGCGACACCCCGATCGACTGACCCGGAGTGAACGGCAGCAGATACTGCGGACGCACCGTCAACACGGCCACATCGAACGCCCGCCGCTCATGCGCCACGATCTCCGCCACCCACCACGGCGGGTTCACCGCCTCGGCGGCCTGAGCGGACTCCATCATCACCTGCGCCACCAACCCGTACGCGGCAGCCCAGTCCGCAGCCAACTCGTCGGTCCACTGCTCGGCGAGAAAATGCTGCAACGTCGCCAACAGCGCCTCACCGACGGCCGGGTAGTGCTCCGCGCGGACCGCGAACTTGCGGTGGTCCGCACCCAGGTCCTGCAGGAAACCCACCAACCGGTCCACCTGATCCACGTTGGACACGATGTGCCCCAACGCGGTCACCAGGCGGTCCCGCTGACCGGCCATGTTCGTGGGGAACATCTGCCGCGTCTCAGGATGAGCGAGGAACAACGTCGAATAGAAATAGAGCGGCACCTGGTCACCGTGCTCGGCGACCACCGACCAGCTCTGCTTGAGTTGGGCAGCGTCCACGCTCAGGCGCCCGACCGGTCTCCGGAGGCCACCACCTGGTCCTGCACCTGGCCCAGCACCGCCCGCACGTGGTCCAGGGTGTCCGCCGGCACATCCAACTCGGCCAGCGTCGCCAGGAGGTACTCGCCCACCTTCGCGTAGTGCTCCACCGGAATGTTCAACGGCTGGTGCGCCTCGGCCAACCCACGACCGGTGTACTCGTCCGGACCACCCAACACAGTGGTCAACATCAACGTCAGGTGCCGCCGCTGACCCACCATGTCCACGTCGGCGAAATAGCTCGCCGTGGTCGGGTCGGCCAACACCTTGTCGTAGAACAGCTCCACAGCCGCCTTGACCGAGCTGGCACCGCCAATACGGTCGTAGTGCGACTTGGGGGCAGCCTCTTCGGTAACCGTCACGGTCGTTCCTCCGGGGGGAAGGGTCGATAACCGTGACGGACCATAGCGTGTCAATCGTCTGGGGTCATTGCCCCCCTATCGCGTTCCCGACAATTGCCGGAAACGCAGCGTCACCACTACCGGCGGGTATCTCCACAGTGGGCAACGACAACACCACCCAGGGTGTCCACAGTGGAGCGAACTCACCCACCGCCGCCACCGACCGTCACCGACGGTCGCGAAAAAACCAACCGAAAAAACCGCGCTCAGCCAGCCCGCCGCCGCGCCCGCCGCGCCGCCAACTCGTCACCCACCGGATCCGAACCCGACGCCACCGCAGGCTCCACCGGAGCGCTCGTCGCCGGCTCCGCCGGCAGATGCGACAACGACCCCTGGATCTCCTTGAACGCCCCACCGATCGCGATCCCGAAGACGCCCTGGCCACCCTGCAACAGGTCGACCACCTCCTCCGGAGACCGACACTCGTACACCGTCGTCCCATCGGAGATCAACGTGATCCCGGCCAGATCCTCCACACCACGCGACCGCAACGCCTCAATCGCCTTGCGGATGTTCTGCAGGGACACCCCCGCATCCAACAACCGCTTCACGACCTTCAACACCACCAGGTCCCGGAACGAATACAACCGCTGCGTACCCGAACCCGAGGCGTCCCGCACACTCGGCACCACCAGCGCCGTCCGCGCCCAGTAATCCAACTGCCGGTAACTGATGCCCACCGCGTGGCAGGCCGTCACACCCCGGTAGCCGACCGAACCGTCACCCTCAGCCGCCACACCTGGCGACGAGGCACCCGACTCGTCGAACTCCGTGCCTGGATCGGGATCCCGCGGCTCGTGCATCCGGACAACCTCCCCCGTCAGTGTGGCGACGCGTCGTTTCCGGGACGCGCACCCCTCGACACGGCAACCCTATCGCCACCCTCAGGGGTTACCACGGAGGAACCGACACGACACGCCGCGCCGCCACCGAGAAAGATCACCAACCGCACCGGGGACCACCCACCCGGGAGCGAGCACACGGCCCACCTCAGCCCGCGAAGTCCTCCGGACGCACCTGCTCCAGGAACTCCCGGAACTTCTCCACCTCGTCCTCCTGCTCATCAGGAATGACGATCCCCGCCTCGCTGAGGACCTGCTCAGCACAACGAATCGGCGCACCGACCCGCAACGCCAACGCGATCGAATCGCTCGGACGCGCCGACACCCGCACCCCATCACCGATCAACAGATCCGCGTAGAACACGTTCTCCTTGAGCTCGGTGATCTCCACCGCCTGCAAGGGCGCCTTCAACGCCGCCAACACATCCCGCAGAAGATCATGCGTCAACGGTCGGGCCGGCTTGACCCCCTGCTGCTCATAAGCGATAGCCGTGGCCTCGACCGCGCCGATCCAGATCGGCAGATAGCGGTCACCCTCGACCTCCCTGAGCAGGACGATCGGCTGGTTGCTAGGCAGCTCCACCCGAACTCCGACCACGCTCAGCTCGCGCACCGCCGCCTCCGTGTCGTTGTCACCTACGCCGCACCGCGCCCTTCCCTGCACGGTACACGGACCGCGACACGGTCGTCCCGTGCGCTACCGCACCACGCCCGCGCCGGAAAGGGGTTACCCCGGCAAGCCTACGGCACGCTTCCCGGAAGAGATCTTTCCGCTCAGCCACCACCCACCGGGACCCCTCACCGACCCAACGTCGACCGCAAACCCACCCGCACCAACGCCGCGTGCAACTGCTCCGACAACGCGACCAACTCACGCGCCGTCTCCGCCGCCCGAGCCCGCGCCGCCGGATCGCTCTGCCGCGCCAACGGCGCCACCAACTGAGCGAACAAACCAACCTCGCGATCCGCCGCCGTCCGGTAACCCCGCAGATGCCGCGGCTCCAACCCGTACGACGCCAACCCCGCCACCGCCGAAGCGATGATCAACGCATCCCCGTCATACCACCCCGGCGGATCCGACACCAGCACACCGAGCCGCTCCAACTCCCCAAGCGTCGACTCGTCGATCCCACTCCGGGTCACCAGCTCCGCCCGGCCGAGCCGCACCTGCGACGACTCGGCCGGCTCCACCGACTCACGACCCGGCACCGCACCATCAGGACCAACCGCCACCAACGCCGGCCGCGACCGCCCCGGCTGCTCACCAGACGAATCCCACTGGGCCAACTGCTCACGGATCACCCGCAACGGCAGGTACTTGTCCCGCTGCGCGGTCAACACGAACCGCAACCGCGCCACATCGTCCCAGCTGTACTTCCGGTAACCCGCCGCCGTCCGCTGCGGCTCGACCAAACCCTCAGCCTCAAGAAACCGCAGCTTCGAAATCGTGGTGTCCGGGAAATCCACCCGCAACTGCCCAAGCACCTCACCGATGCTCATCAACGGCTCAGACCGAGCCGCCCCGGGTGACATGGAGGCCGCAGGCTCGTTCACCCCCGGCCGGCCTCCTCCTCCGGGCGCGGACCGGCGATGAACACCACCCGGAACTTACCGATCTGAACCTCGTCACCATTGCTCAACGTGGCCGCCTCAACCCGCTCACGATTCACGTACGTGCCATTCAGGCTACCCACGTCCCGCACCGTGAACGTCCCACCATCACGGTGGAACTCCGCGTGCCGACGCGACACCGTCACGTCATCGAGGAAGATGTCACTGTCCGGATGCCGGCCACTGGTCGTCACATCGTGGTCCAACAGGAACCGGGCACCCGCATTCGGACCTCGACGAACCACCAGCAGCGCCATACCCGGCGGCAACGAGCCGGACATCCGGCTCGGCACCACATCGGTGTCCGGCCCTTCCAGCACTTCGTCAAGCGAACCGAGATTGAGCGTCGAAGTGACGTCGAGCGGGGGGAACTCGTCGTCTGGCCGCGTCATGGGACCACCTCACGGATCTGTTCGGTCGGCGTCGGGTAATGGCGGGTCTGGCCGCCGGGCACGTGAACACCCGGCGGCTGGCTCCCCGTGCCCGGGAAGGCAATTCCACAACGCTCAACTATTTGGGTTCTCGGTCGACTGGGCGAGCCTAGCCAGCGCCGAAATGCAGGGCAACCGGACGCGCGCACACAACCCACGCACCGGATCACGCACACTCAGCCTTCGGTGATCTTCTGATAAGCCGCCGCCGTCAGCAACCCATCCGTCGCCGTCGGATCGTTCGGCGTGATCTCCACCAACCAACCCGCACCGTACGGATCAGTGTTGATCAGCTCCGGTGTGTCACCCAACGCCTCGTTGGGCGCCACCACCGTACCGGCGACCGGCGCGTAGATCTCCGACACACTCTTGGTCGACTCGATCTCGCCCAACGAATCACCGGCCGCTACCACCGCGCCCGCCTCGGGCAACTGCACGTACACGATGTCACCCAGCGCGTCCTGCGCGAAGTGCGTGATACCGACCCGGATCGAACCCGTGCCGTCACCCGCCACCCACTCATGCTCGGCGGTGTATCGCAGATCCTCAGGAATCACCAGACGCGTCCTTCATCCATCGGTGCCCCGGACCACCCGGGCCCGGCGCGGCCGCGCCGGTCAGGAGACCGGACGGGCGTGTTCCAACTTGATCGGCGCGTGCAGCGCCGAAACCTCGGCAACCTCACGCTCCCCAAACGTCACGTTACCGCCGACACCCCGGACCGACGCCACCACCCCACCAGGAATGTTCAACGCCGTACGCATCGTCGCCGGATCACCGATCACCGTGATCGTGTACGGCCCCGTCAACCGACGCCCCTCCACCACCAACGACCCGTTGTCCCCATCGAGGAAGTACGTCGACGCGATGATCCGCACCGTCGCACGGTCACCACCGGCGATCTGCATCGCCTCCGCGCCCGCACCCCGCAACTCCTGCACCGCGTCCAACACCCGGGTCGCCGTGATCGGCTTGACACCCGCATCGAACTGCACCGTCAACCCCGGCCCCACCGCCGGCAACGTACCCGCCAGAATGCCCAACTCGTTCGCCCGCCGCGTCGCCTCGTCCAACGCCGCCTGACGACCCTGCTCACCCGATCGCAACTGCCGCTGACTGTCCTCCAGGGCACGAATATCCTGCTGAAGCCGACTCTCCCGCGCATCCAGATCCGACAGAATCCGCACCAGGTCCTCCTGGCGCGTCGCCCCCAACGTCGGATCCGTCGACGTCGTCTTCAACTGCACGACCAACGTGAACCCCAGCAACACCAACAACGCCACGATCATCACACCGGCCGTACTCCACCGGAACCGACCCGCCGCCACCGGAGGCGCCGCCACCGACTCCCCGGCCGGCTCACCCAACCCGTCCGACGTCGCCACCGGCTCCTCCGACCGCGACACCGCGCTCAGGTCCACCGTCGCGCCGTCGTCGACCCGCTCCACCGCGGGCTCCTCGTCCGGCCGCTCCTGCGGCCGCACCGGCTCCTGCGGGGCCAACGGGCTCAGCTCGTCCGGATCCGGTGCGTCCGGACGAGGATCCGGCTCACCCGCCGGCCCACCCGGCCGTGCCGGTCCACCCGGCTGCGGCCACCCGGTCCCCGTGTCGCTCTGCTCATCACTCATCGCTGTCAAACCTACGCCCGGAACAGGTGCCGACGGATCGCCGCCACGTTGCCGAAGATGCGGACACCCAACACGACGACCACGCCGGTGGACAACTGCCCGCCCACCCCGAGCTGGTCACCCAGATACACGATCAGACCAGCGACCAGCACGTTCGAAATGAACGACACCACGAACTGCTTGTCGTCGAAGATGCGGTCCAACCGGGCCCGCACCCCACCGAACACCGCGTCCAACGCGGCCACCACCGCGATCGGCAGGTACGGCTGCAACGCCGCCGGCACCGTGGGATCAAGCCACACACCCAGCACCACACCGGCAAGCAACGCCAGCACCGCGATCATCGGCCACCTCCGGAGGGGCTAACGGTCGTCGTCGGACCGGACGACCCAGGACTGCCGGACCGGACACCCGACGCGGAAGGGCTCGGACTGGCCGACGGCTTCGCGTAGCGTAGCTGCGGCTCCGGAGCCGCCGGCAGGGTGAGGTCATCGGCCTCCCGCACACCGAACGACAACCCGGTCTTCTGCGCGACCTCACGCATCACATCCGCGTTGCGGCTGTCCTCGAACCTGCGCCGCATCGAACCCGGCCCGACCGCCGACACCTCGTACGGCCCCATCACCGGCCGGAAATCCACAAGGATCGCATCACCCGCCGTACGGATCGTCGACGTCGAGGTCAACCGCTGCCCGTTGATGGCGACCGCCTCCGCACCGGCACTCCACAACGCGTTCGCCACACCCTGCAGATCGCTGTACAACACCCGCGACGGCCCCGCACCAGCCCCCGTCACCGCGTCCGCGTTACCCGGCCCGTCCGCCAACCGCACCACCACGCCGTCGCCGCGTACCCGACCCAGGCCGGTGCTCGCCTCCAGGTCCCGCAGCCGAGCCGCCGCCGACCCGCTCAACGCCGCGTCCCGCTGCCGACTGACCTCCTCGCGCAACTGGTCCGCGCGCGTGGACAACCGGTCGGTCGTGCCCTCGCGCTCCTTGATCTGCGCCACCAGACCGGAACGAGCCTGGGCCCGCCCCGGCTCGTCCGCCATCGTCTGCCGGTAGGCGACCGCGAACAGGAAACCGAGCAGCACCACCACGACCAGACTGACCGACCGTGCCGGCCACGCCCGCCACCCCCGCGCCGACCCGGTGGATTCCGAGCGCCGACGGGCAGCCGCCGCATCCGCGTAGCCCGGATCGAGCGGGTTGCGGAACAACTCGGTGAGGAAATCCGGCGCGTACACCCGGTCCGGGCGGGGTTTGCCCGGCTGCGGCGCGCTCATGCCGCCGCTCCCGGGCCACGCGCCGCGCGCACCAGCCGCGCCGCCTGCACCACGTACATCCCGCCGGCCACCCAGTAGAGCACCAACCCCCACCACGCCAACGCCCAACCGATCGCGGCCGTCGCCGTCGCCGCCGCGCTCCACTCGCTGGCCAACAGCAGCACCGGGAACGCCGCCAGCAGCAGGAACGTGGCGGTCTTACCCACGTAGTGCACCGGCGGCGGCCCGTACCCGTAGCGGCGCAGCACCGCCAGCGAGCCGAGCAGCAGCAACTCGCGGGCCAGCAACGCCGCGGTGAACTGCCACGGCACCACCTCCCGCACGGTGAAGGCGACAAGGGTGGCGAGGATGTAGAGCCGGTCGGCGAACGGGTCGAGCAACTCCCCGAGGCGACTCACCTGGTGCAGGCGGCGGGCGATCCAGCCGTCGACCCAGTCCGTGGTGCCACCGATGGCCAGGACGACGATCGCCGCCACGTCGGCGCGCTCGACCAGGAACAGGTAGAGGAAGAGGGGTACGCCCAGCAGCCGTACGAAGCTGATCAGGTTGGGCAGGGTGAGCACCTGGTTGCCGGGGGCCTCGTCACCGGTGTCCCGCGGTTGCTCTGCCCGAGCCGGACGCGACACCGATCCTCCTCCACGGCAAGGACCCTCGGCCGACGTCGGGCGCGGCGGAGGGTCGTACGCGCTGTCGGGCCGGCCCGCGCCGGCTCCCCCTGCGGCCCCGGGGTGGGGCCTGTTCCCTGATCCGGCCCGCGATCTCGAAGATCACGGGCCGGGTAAGTGCGCTGTCACTATATCGGGCCTGCCTCCGCTCGCCCGGCGCCGTCACCGTGCGTTTGGCGCGACTGTGTCGCACTGTGGCGTGGATCACCACGCGTAGAGCGTCCTAGGATACTAGTGGAAGCGAGGGTTCAGGCCGTCTGTGCCGCCGGGTCGGTCTGCTTCTCGGGCACCGACTGGGTCGCCGCCCGGCCGAACGCGACCAACGCCAGCCACAGATCGTGCTGCGTCCTGCCCGGCATCCGATCCAGCACCGACTGCACCGCACGGCGGCGCCGCTCGGCCAGGTCCCCCAGCAGCGCCAACGCCGCGGGCGTGGGCACCAACCGCACCTCACGCCGGTCGCGGGGATCGGCCACCCGCCGCAACAGCCCGGTCGCCTCCAGCCGGTCACAGAGGCGGCTCGCCGACGACGGCACCACGTCGAGCAGCTCCGCCAACCCGTTGACATTGGTTTCCGCTCGGCTGCTGATCAACGTCAACACCCGCAACTGCGTGGGCGGCACCTGATGCCCCGACGCCGACGAGTCGAGCACGGCGATCAGCGTCCCGGCAGCCGCGGCGATCGCCGCGGCGAGATCTTCAGGTCGCTCCACCCGATGTCCCCTGCCGTCGTCGCGCTGGTGCCCACCAGACGAGGCGGGGGCGACCCTCACCCGCTGCCCCGCTCACGCGGACCGTGCCAGTCCAGACACACCACGACGGCGTCGTCGCGCAGATCGGAGTCCGCGTGGTAGGCGTGCAGTTCGCGCATCACCGTACCAACCGCCTCGGCCGCCGGCTGCAACCGCGTGGCGCGCAGCGAGCGAGCCATCTCCCGATCGCCGTACGGCTCCTCACCCGGCGGCTCGGCGGCCCACACCCCGTCGCTGACCACGAAGAGCCGGTCCCCCGGCTCGAGGTACAACTCCTGCACCTCGTAGCGGGTCTCGGCGAACATCCCCAGCGGCAACTGCTGATCCAGCTTCATCGGCTCCACCGTGGCCCCCCGCATCCGCAGCAGGTGCGGGGAACCCGCGTCGACCGCACCGACCCGGCCGGTGCGGGTGTCGACGTCGAGCAGCAGGGTCGCCACGTACCGGCGGCCCCGGTGCTGATAGAAAACCGTGTCCGAGGCGAGCTCGGCCTGCTCCACCAGGCCGCCGCCGGAGCGCCGGGCGTTGCGCATCGCGTTGACCGTGACGGCGGTCAGCATCGACGCGGCCAGCCCACTGCCCTCACCGTTGAGCACCGTCACGGTGAGACGGTCGCCGTCCAGCGACCAGTCGAAGTGGTCCCCACCCACGGTGTACGCCGGCTCCAGTTGCCCGGCGAGCGCGAACGCGTGGTGCGCCACGCTGCGACCGGGCAGCAGGTCCCACTGCATCTCGGCGGCCATCGTGAGTCGCTCACGGCGACGGGCCCGCCGGTACCTGTCGGTCCCCCGGTCCGCCGCCCGCATCGCCACCGCGAGGGCGGCGGCGATGTCGGTCGCGTGGCCGGTGACTGTCGGATTCGGTACGGCCGGCAGCTCGATCAACAGCACGCCCAGCCGCTCCCCCCACAGGGTCAACGGCAGGTAGAGCCGACAGGGGCCGTCGCCGGCGGCGTCGCGTACCGGTTGCTGGCTGCTGAAGCACCGCTGCGCCACGGTGTGGCGGGAGAGGGAGCCGGCCGCCGCCAGGTCCGGGTCCAGCACCGGCCAGAGCCCGCTGATCCGATAGTCGGCGACGAAGACGTCGGTGCGCAGCGCACCCAGCGTCGAGCGGATCGCCTGGTCCGCCGCCTCGGCCAACTGGTCGGGCGGGGCCTCGCGCAGCGCGCGCGACACCACGTCCGGCGGCTCCACCATTGTCGTCCTCTCCAGAAGCTTGCTACAGGGCAAGCATCATACGGACACCCCCGGACGGCGAACCGCTGCGGTCAGTCGTGACCACGGGACGCGAGCACGCCGTGGAACGCGTCGGGCACCTGCGTGGGCGGACCCTCCGGCCGCCACCGCGCGACCGGCACGATCCCGTCCGCCGTCGGCGCCCAGCGGCCCAGCAGCGGCGCGAACGCCCTCGGTGGGCGCATCCGGAACTGTGGCCCCATCATCGCCAGCGCCTGCGGGTGACCCGCCAGCTCCTCGGTGTCGAAGTCCACCACGAGCAGGCTGCCCGGCGCCGCGGCGGCGTACAACTCGTCGAGCGTGTGGGTCAGCGTGGCGTCGTCGAGGAACGCCGCGAGCCCGAGGAAGACCACCCCGACCGGCCGGCGGCCCCAGCCCGGCACGAAGCGGTGCATCTGCGCCGGGTCGACCGTGCCGATGTCGGTGGCGTCACCGAAACCGTAGCCGGCCCGGCCACTGCCGGCGAGGATGCTCTGCCCCAGCCGGATGGTCACCGGGTCGACGTCGGTGTAGAGCACCGTCGCGTCGACGGCGACCTCGTGCACGTTGCCCATCGTGGGCACCCCGGCGCCGAACACCAGGAAACCATCCACACCCTGGGCGACCATGGCCCGCACCGCCCGGCCCAGGAACGCCCGCAGCTCCCGGAACGCCGGCGCGCACGGGCCGTACGCCTGCTCGAACGCACTCGCCGCGGCCACGTCGACCGGGAAGTGGTGCTCCCCACCGAGCCAAAAGTCGATCATGCGGCCGGTGCTCGGCTGGTCCGGTTCACCCATCGACAATCCTCCCTCCGGACCGATCGTCGCCAGCGTACCGACCCCGACGCGCTCAGCGGTATCACGGCGCGGGGGCGGTCCTGCCCGCGATACTGACCCCGAGCGGGAGGTGGGCGGTGAACTCGGCGAACAGCGCGGCGGTCGTGGTCGGCGTGGACGGCTCACCGCCGGCCCTGCGCGCTGTCCGCCTCGCCGCCACCGAGGCAGCGCGCCGGCACCGGCCACTGCGGATCGTGCACGGGTTCATCTGGCCGTTGCTGCACGTGCCCGCCGCCCCCGCCCCGGGCGCGCCGCCCGGCGGTGGCCTGCGACACCGGGCCGAGGAGCTGGTCCAGGCCGCGGTGGCCGAGGCCGAGGCGACCGTACCCGGGCTGCCGATCTCCGGCGAGATCATCGACGGTGAGGCCGCCGCGGTGCTGGTAGGCGAGTCCCCCACCGCCGCGCTCATCGTGCTCGGTGACCGTGGGCTGGGTGGTTTCTCGGCGCTGCTGGTCGGCTCGGTCGCGGTGCAGGTCGCCGCGTACGCCGACTGTCCGGTGCTGGTGGCCCGCGGCGCGCAACGACCCGACGAGCCGGTGCTGGTCGCGGTGGACGGCTCGCCGGCCTCCCGCCTGGCGGCCGACTTCGCCGCCGAGACCGCCGTGTCGCGCGGCGTGCCGCTGCTGGCGGTGCACGCCTACCAGCACCCCGGCAGCAGCGGCCCCGGCGACATGCAACCCCTGGTGTACGACGACGCGACGCTGCACGGCGAGCAGGAACGGATGCTCGCCGAGTGGCTGACCGGCCTGACCGAGCACCACCGAGGGCTGCGGTTGACCTGCCGGGCGGTGCACGGCCGCACCGGCGCCGTGCTGGCCGAGGCGTCCCGCTCCGCGCAACTGGCGGTGGTGGGCGGGCAGGGGCGCGGCGAGGTGACCGGGTTGCTGCTGGGGTCGGTGAGCCAGTCGATGCTGCACCACGCGCGGTGCCCGGTCGCCGTGGTGCACGCCCCCCGCTAGGACCGCGAGGGGTTCACCGGCCGCCAGACGGGTAGACGGCCGCGGTACGCCGACGGCGACGAGGGCGACAGCAGATGCCCAGACCGACGAAGGAGGCACCACATGCCAGGACCACGGCCGGGCAGTAACGCCTACGACAAGCAGCGGGCGCGGTTGCGCAACGCGATCGACGACTCCGGACGTCGGGTGCCCGACGGCAAGGCCAACCAGGTCGCGAACCGGATCCTCCAGGAGGACCGTGGCCAGCGGGGCGTGGTTCGCGGCGACCGCGCGTACGGCCCCAAGAGCGAGCGCGAACCGGGCGACCCGAAGTGAGGAAGGTCGACCTTGCCGACGGTGCCATCGCTGGCGCCGTCGGCAGCGCCGCGCTGAACGTGGTCAGCTTCCTCGACATGGCCCTGCGGGGACGGCCGGAGAGCGACGTTCCCCAGGAGACCGTCGACCGGCTGGCCGGGATCGCGCACGTCAGCCTGGGGTCCGACGGTCGGGCGGTGAACCGCCGCTCGGGCCTGGGACCCCTGATCGGCTACGGGCTCGGCATCGCCGCGGGCGTCGCGTTCGCGCTCTACGCCGGTGGTCGGCGCCAACCGCTGCCGGTGGCCACCGGCCTGCTCGGCGCCGGCGTGATGACGATGACCGACGGGTCGATCACCGTGCTCGGCATCAGCGACCCGCGTACCTGGCGGCGCTCCGACTGGATCTCCGACATCATCCCGCACCTCGCGTACGGGCTGACGGCCGCCGCGACCTGGAACAGGTTGCGGCGGCCGTCACGCTAGGGGCCGTTAGCGGGTGTCGCTGTCGTCCTCGGCCACCGGTTCACCGGCCGGGCCGTACGGCGACACCTGCCCCTTGGGCACCGGCCGACCCTCGTCACCGCGCGACGAGCCACGGTTGAGCGGGTGCCCGGTCGGCGTCGGTCCCTTGCTGTCCTGGCTGGTGGCGCCCTTGGCGTTGCGCCGGAACTCCTCCTGCTGCGGGTTGACCACAGGTGTCTCCCTCCGGATACGGCGGACGGCATCGACCGCCTCCACCGCCGGCATACCCGTCCACTCCGGTGGCATTCCGACAGCGCTCGCCGGCGCGACGGCTAGCGGGCCACGCAGTGGGTAACCGTGCGGTGTGGGCAACGATCGAACAGTGGCGCGAGTCCTGCTGGACCGGCGTGGCCGCACCTACGCGGAGGAAGCCGGCATCCAGCTCGCCGACCGCCCCCGGCCGCTCTACCAACTGCTGGTGCTGACCACCCTGCTGAGCACCCGGATCCGGGCGTGTGTGGCCGTGGACGCCGCGCGGGAGCTGTTCGCCGCGGGCTACCGCACACCGCAGGCGATGGAGGCGGCCAGCTGGCAGGACCGCGTCGACGCGCTGGGCCGGGGACACTACCGCCGCTACGACGAGCGGACCGCCACCATGCTCGGCACCGGCGCCCGGTTGTGCCTGGACCGCTGGCACGGTGACCTGCGCCGACTACACCGCGAGGCCCAGGGTGACCCGGCCGGGCTGCGTCGACGCCTCACCGAGTTCCCCGGCATCGGCCCCACCGGCGCGGACATCTACCTGCGCGAGGCGCAGACGGTCTGGTCGGACCTGCGCCCGTACGCCGACCGTCGGGCACTGGCCGGGGCGAAGCGGCTGGGTCTGCCGGGCTCCCCGGACGGACTGGCCGGCCTGGTCGACGAACCGGACTTCGGTCGGCTCGCCTCGGCGCTGGTGCGGGTGGCGCTCGGCGAGGAGTCCGCCGGCGAGGTCACCCGGGTCGCCGCCCGCTGAGACCGCTCACTTCACCGTCTTGTCCCCCGGCCGAGTCAGGTGCCACACCAGCAACGCGGCGAGCAACGCCAGGACCACCACCCCGCCGGAGATCCCACGGCCCTCCTCGGGGCTGCGCCCGGCGCTGCCGAAGTAGATCACCGCGAGGCCGGCCAGCACGGTGACGAACGTACGCAAACCTCGGTCCTTCACGAATCGCACCGTAGGCGGGCCGCCTTCCCGGCGGGCTTTTTTGGCACTGCTGTCCCCCGTCCGGGCGACCCGGTCACCCCTCGGGCGTGAACCCGCGCAACCGCACCCGCCGCACCGCCCGGTCGGCGACCTCCACCACCTCCAGCGTCAGCCCGGGTAGCCGTACCGTCTCCCCCGGCTGGTCGGGCAGGTGCCGCAGTCGGGCCAGCACCAACCCGGCCACCGTGGTGTAGTCCCGGGACAACGGGAAGCGCAGCCGCACCCCCAGGTCGGGCAGGTCGTGCAGCGGGAAGTCACCGGGCACCAGCAGGGCGCCGTCCTCCTCCCTGATCACCCCGTGCACGTCCCGGTCGGTCTCGTCGTACAGCTCGCCGACCACCTCGGCCAGCAGATCCTCCATGGTGACCAGGCCGTCGATGCCGCCGTGCTCGTCGACCGCCAGGGCCAGCTGCTGATGCTCCTGACGGAGTTGGCGCAACGCGTCGGCGACCGGCAGGGTCACCGGCAGCAGCACCGGCGTGCGCACCCGGTCCCCCACCGGCGCGGTGCCAGCCCGCACCAGGTCGCGGATGTGCACCACCCCGAGCAGCTCGTCCAGACCGCCGGGACCGGTGACCGGGGCGCGGGACCGGCCGGCGGCGGCGAGCCGGCGTACCCCCTCGTCGGCGGTCAGGTTGCCCGGCAGCGTCATCACCTCCCGGCGGGCCACCAGGATCTCCCGCAACGTCCGGCCGGCGATGTCGAACGCGCCGGTCAGGATCTCCCGCTGCTGGGCCGACAGGCCGCGCTGGCTGGCCAGCATCTCGCGCAACTCCTCCTCGGTCATCTCCGCGCGGTTGGCCCGCGGGTCACCGCCGGCCAGCCGTACCACGGTGTCGGTGGCCCGGCTGAGCAGCCACACCGCCGGCCGCGACGCCCGGGCGAGCAGGTCCAGCGGGCCGGCGCTGAGCAACGCCCAACGCTCCGCCCGCTGCATCGCCAGTCGTTTGGGCGCCAACTCGCCGAGCACCAGCGTGACGAACGTCAGCAGCACGGTCACCAGCAGCACCGCGGCGGGGCGGGCCGCACCGCCGAGGAAGCCCAGCGGACCGACGAACGGCTCGGCCAGCGACACCGCGGCCGCCGCCGAGGCGAGGAAACCGGCGAGGGTGATGCCGAGCTGGATGGTGGCCAGGTAGCGGTTCGGGTCGCGGGACAACTGCACCAACCGGTCTCCGGCGCGCGACCGGCGCCCCAGCCGCCGCAACTGCCCCTCGCGCAGCGTCACCAACGCCATCTCGCTGCCGGAGAGCGCGGCGTTGACCAGCACCAGTACGGCCACCAGCGCCACCTGCAGGAGCTGACCACCCATCGCGCACCCCCGTCCGCCGCCTCAGGTCACTCAACCGCAGCGGAGCCGGTCCCGGGTCCGGTTTGCGCCCGCGCCACCGCTCAGTCGACCTCCAGGTCGTCAAGCGAGATGGCGTGGGTCATCAACCAGCGGGCCAACGCCGACATACCGAACAGCCACAGCGGCACCGATTCGGTGGGTCCGCTGGTGGCGTAGATGGCGAACCGCAGATCGGGCGCGCGGTACGCCTCGATCCGCCACCGGTGCTGCCGGTCCCGCCAGACCGCCGAAGGGTCCATGGCGTCACCGTAGGTGACCGCCAACCAGCCGGGGGGCGGTTAGCCCGGGACCACCGTCGTGCCGAGCAGCCGTTGGGCGACGGACACCAGCATGGCGATGCCGATCCCGGCGAGGATCAACCAGCCGAGGCCACGCCAGCCCGAGCCACGGTCGGCGGCCGGCGCTGCCCGCGGTCTCCACGCCTCCCGGTACGACCAGGCCAGCACTCCCAGCCCGAAGGGCAGCAGCCCGATCCAGAACCAGAACCACCGGGTGCCGGCCAGCGGCGGCGCACCCCCGATCAGCCTGGCCAGCCACAGCACGGTCACCACGCCGGCGAGCACGGCGGCGGCGTGCGCGATCCGCTGCGCGGTGGCGGCCGCGCCCTGCCACGGATCGGCCACGGCGGCGAGCCTTTCGTCCCACCCCGCGGTCGCCGACAGGTCCGGCTCGACGCCTGACGAGTCCGAGGCGGGCGGGTCGACGTACGCGTACCGGGTCTGGCCGTTGGGCATGCTCCAGGCGAGCATTCCGCCGTTCGTCGCGTACTGCAGCCGGGGACGGCTGCCCCAGTACGCGTCGTCGTCGGCCCAGCCGTACGCCCGTTGGAAGGTCACCACCCGGCCGGCCGCGAGATCCCGGTCGAGCTGGGCCTGCGTCGACTCGCGGGGCTCCACCCACCAGGCCAGGGATGCCCACAGCACCCACAGCACCGGCAACCCCCAGCGCAGTGCCACCGGGAGGGCCGCACGCCATCGACCGTCGGCGGGCCGCGACCGGGTCGGGATCAGCTCGACCATCGCTCTACCGTCGCACCCCGGGACGGTCCTGTCAGCCCCGGCCGGGTCGCGAAACCAGCGCGGGAACGGGCGGCTCAACGGTCCGGATGCCGACCGGGGCTGCGTGTCGCGGGCTCAGGGGACGACGATCCGGGCGTCGTCGGGCAGTCGTCGGGTCGCACCGCGACGGTCCAGCAACTCCAGCAGCGGCACCGCCACCCGGCGGGTGGTGTCCAACGCCTGCCGGGCCGCGGAGAGCGTGAACGGCTGCGGCAGCCCCGCCAGCACCCGGACCGCGTCGTCGAGCGCGTCGGGCAGCAGCACCACGTTGTCGGCCAACCGCAGCAGGGCACCGGCCCGCACCGCCGCGCCGATCTCCCGGGGACCCAGTCCCAGGTCGACGAGACGGTCCGCCTCGGGAGCACGGAACGGCCGCTCGCCGTACTCGTCGCGGACCCGCCGCACGGCTCGGGCCACCGGTTCGGGCAACGCGTCGGCGTCCGCCGCGCCGACCCGCCCGGCGTGGATCCGCAGCGGCGGCCGGACCAGCGCCTCGACCAGTACCCGGTCCGGCAGGCCGAGGCGCTGGCGCAGCGCGTCCACCGGCATCCCGGGCTCCAACGGGTGTTCCCGCGCGTGGCGGGTGACCTCCTCGCTCACCCGGTCGCCGAGCCACCGCCAGTGCTCGGGGTCGGCCAACCAGTCACCGGCCACCGGCGCGGCCTGCACCGGTACGCCCATCCGGAGCAACGCGCCGGCTCGGACCAGCCGCCGGCGGCGCAGCTCACCGGCCAGCTCGGGTCGACCGTCAAGCGCGGCCAGGACCTGCGCGCGGGCGGCCGCGGCACCCCGGCGGGCCAGCGGCGGCGGCACCACGTCCAGCACCCGTACCCCGCCGGTCACGTGGTGCCGGCCCGGGTCCCGCAGCAGCGCCCGGTCGCCCACCAGCAGCGGCAGCGCACGGGACAGGCGCAGCCGTACGGTGTCCGCGCCGAGCGGTCGGACCCGCACCGGCACCGCCGCCGACCCGACGTGCAGGGTGAGGGTGGCCGGCAGGTCGGCGGCCGGGTCGCCGGTGAGCCGGACGTCCACGAGGTCGGTGTGCTGGAACCGGCCCGGGGTGAGCAGCGCGTCGCCGCGGCCGAGCCGGTCGCGGGGCGTACCGCGCAGGTTGACCGCCACCCGGGCCACCGCGGCGGCCTCCGGTCGGGCCTCGCCGAGCGAGTGCAGGCCACGGACCCGCACCGGCTCGTCGGCACCGGCCAGCTCCAACTCGTCGCCCACCCGCAGCCGTCCGGCGCCGAGGGTGCCGGTGACGACGGTGCCGCTGCCCCGCACCGTGAAGCTGCGGTCGACCCAGAGCCGGACCGGGTCGTCGAGGGCGGGCGCCGGCAGTCGGGCGGTGAGCCGGTCCAGGGCGGCCCGCAGCTCCGGCAGACCGGCGCCGGTACGGCCGCTGACCGCCACCGCCTCCACCGCACCGAGGCTCGTCGCGCCGATCTCGGCGCGGGCGCGGGCCGTCGCCGGCCCCGGATCGGCCAGGTCCGCGCGGGTCACCGCCAGCAGGCCGTACCCGACGCCGAGCGCGTCCAGCGCGGCCAGGTGCTCGGCGGACTGCGGCATCCACCCCTCGTCGGCGGCGACCACGATCAGCGCCGCCGGCACCGGGCCGACACCGGCGAGCATGTTCGGCACGAACCGTTCG
The DNA here is from genome assembly GCF_040649655.1 of Micromonospora sp. NPDC048905. NCBI lineage: Bacteria > Bacillati > Actinomycetota > Actinomycetes > Micromonosporales > Micromonosporaceae > Micromonospora > Micromonospora sp. NPDC048905. The sequence continues at coordinate 64,309 of NZ_JBEZFV010000022.1, forward strand.
TGACCGGGCACGTCGACGAAGGCGATGGTGGCGCCGGAGGGCAGCGTCGTCCAGGCGAAGCCCAGGTCGATGGTCATGCCCCGGCGACGTTCCTCGGCCCACCGGTCGGGTTCCATCCCGGTCAGCGCCCGGACCAGTGTCGACTTGCCGTGGTCGACGTGTCCGGCGGTGGCGACGACGAACACGCTCAGTCGTCCCCGGGTACGCGCAGCACGGCCGCGCGGACGGCGTCGTCGGCCTCGACGGGCACACACCGCAGGTCGAGCAGGAGTCGGCCCCGCACCACCCGGCCGAGCACCGGCTGGTCCCCGGTGCGCAGCGGCCCGGCGTAGCGCTCGGGCAGGCTCAGCGCCCACGAGTCCAACTCCACGCCGGGGGCGCCGCCGCCGCCGACCACCGCGACGGCCGGCACCACCTCCGCCTTACGGCCGTCCGCGCCGAGCCGGTCCCGCAGCCGCTCCACCCGATCCCGCAGGGCGGCCGGGTCGGCGTGCAGGGCGGTGCGGGTGGGGGTGTCCGGTCGGTGCAGGGTGGCGGCCAGCGCGGCCAGGGTGAGCTTGTCCACCCGCAACGCCCGGGCCAGCGGGTGGCGGCGCAGCCGGTCGATCAGCGCGACGTCGCCGAGCAGCAAGCCCGCCTGCGGGCCGCCGAGCAGCTTGTCACCGCTGGCGGTGACAAGCGCGGCACCCGCGCGCAGCGTGCTGGCCGCGTCCGGTTCGTCGGGCAGCAACGGATCCGCGCTGAGCAGACCGGAGCCGATGTCGGCGACGACGGGCACGCCGAGGGTGGCCAGTTGGCGTACCGGGGTGGCCGAGGTGAAGCCGGTGACCTGGAAGTTCGACGGGTGCACCTTGAGCACGAAGCCGGTCTGCGGGCCGAGCGCGGCGGCGTAGTCCGCGAGGGTGGTGCGGTTGGTGGTGCCCACCTCCCGCAGGCGAGCGCCGGTGCTCTCCAACAGGTCGGGTAGGCGGAAACCGTCGCCGATCTCGACGAGTTCGCCGCGGCTGACCACGATCTCCCGGTCGTTGGCCAACGCGGTCGCGGCCAGCACCAGCGCGGCGGCGCCGTTGTTGACCACGTGCACGGCGCCCGCGTCGGGCACGGCGGCGGCCAGGGCGTCGAGCGCGTCGCGGCCACGGCGGGCCCGTCGGCCGGTGCTCAGGTCCAACTCCACATCGGTGTGCCCGGCGGCGGCCACCACCGCGGCGACCGCGGTAGGCGACAGGGGCGCCCGGCCCAGGTTGGTGTGCAGCACGACACCTGTCGCGTTGAGCACCGCCCGGGGGCCGGGTGCGGGCAACGCGGCGACCGCGGCGTCGCGTACCTCATCGGGGTTGATCTCGCCGCGGCGGGCCTGCTCCTGGGCGCGGACGACGACCGCCTTGACCTGGTCCCGGCCCAGCGTCGCGCTGGCCGCGGCCAGCAGCGGGTCGGCGAGCAGCGTGTCGGTGCGGGGCACCCGGCGTCGCGGGTCCACCAGCCCGTCGCCCATCGCGTCAACTCCTGCTGCGGTTTGGCGGAGACGGACGGGAATCGAACCCGCCTGGCCCGGGTCCCGGACCACTCCGGTTTTGAAGACCGGGAGGGGCACCAGCCGCCTGAACGCCTCCATCGGACATTCGATCACACCGCGGGCGGGGCCGCCCGATCAGCTGGAAGATCCATGCCGGTTCGTCGGGCGTCGGCCCGCGCACGCTGCGGCACCACCGTGTAGCGAGGGTCGCGGGCGGAGGCGACGCCACCGTAGAAGATGCCGAACCGGGTCGCCACCGACGCGGCCAGCAGCGCGGCACCGGACAGCGCGCTGACCGCCCGGCTGCGCCGACCGAGCAGCGCACCGGCGACCCCACCGACGGTCAGCATCCGGCTGGCACGCAGCAGCCGACCGGGCCGGCCCTGCCGGTAGGGCTCACTGAGCAGGCCGAGGCGGGTCTCCACCCGGTGCGTGCCGTACAACTCCAGGGCCGCACCGGCCACCGCCATCCGGCGGGCCGGACCCGCCTGCGCCGACGGCGCGGCGAGCAGACCCACGCCGGCGCCGCTGGCCAGGGCGCTGCCCGCGAAGATCACCGGCAACTCGGGGTACGCCTCGTGCCACGACGGCACCGCCGTGTCGGCGAGCAGGACCCCGGTGTACGTGGCCAGCGCGGGCGCGGTCCCGGCGGCGAGCAGCCCGGCGGCGTGCCCGAGCGGCGGCAACGCCCGGCCGGCCAGCCCGAGCGGGCCGTGCCGAGGCAGCCGGCCAGCGACCTCGGCGATCGCGGCGACGCCCGCGGCCGGCCCGTACGCGGTGAGGATCCAGGTGCCCATCGACATCGGCGAGGTCGGCTTGGCCACCCGCAGCATGTGGTGGAACCGCGCCGGCCGGCCCAGGTCCCGGATCAGGAAGACGGCGCTGGCGCTGACGGCCGCCAGCGCGGTCACCCGACCGGCGCGACGCAGCGCCGGCCGCCCGGTGAACTGCCCACCCGCGGCGAGCAGCGACGAGCCGGCCGCCAGCCCACCAGTGAACAGGTACGCCGCGATGTCCCACTTCCAGACCGGCGCCTTGAGGATCGGCCGACCGTAGTACGAGGTGAACTCGGCCTCCGGCACCCGCAGTTCCTCGCCACCGCCGCGACGCCCGCCTCCGCGACGCCCGCCCCGCCGGCCGGGGGGTTCTGCGGTGCGCCGCTGCTGTCGGAGCGCCGAACTGACGCCGGTGTCCGCGCCGCTCGCGGTCGGCCGGTCGGTGCTGGTCGACGGTCGGTCGTGACCAGTGGTGGCCAACCGGTCGCGGAAGCGGCGGAAGATCTCGCCCACCTCGGGGCGGTGCGGACTCACGAGGAACGTCCGACGAACGCGGCGACGGTCGCCGCCGCCATGGTGAGGGCGGCGAGCCCGGCGCGCTTACACATCTTCGGCAGGTCACGGGTGGTCACGACCGGGTCCGGCGGCAACCCGTACACCTCGGGCTCGTCGAGGAGCAGGAAGAACGCCCCGTCACCACCCACACCGTCATGCGGGTCGTGCCCGTACAGACGCGCCTCGGGGACGCCCCGCTCGTGCAGCGTCTCGACCCGCGCGGCCGCCCGCTCCCGCAACTCGTCGAGGGGCCCGTACTGGATCGACTCCGTCGGACACGCCTGCGCACACGCCGGCGTCATCCCCGCACCCAACCGGTCATAACACAGCGTGCACTTCCACGCCCGACCGTCATCCTTACGCTGATCGATCACCCCATACGGACACGCCGAAATGCAGTACCCACACCCGTTGCAGATGTCCTCCTGCACCACCACCGTCCCGAACTCCGTCCGGAACAACGAACCCGTCGGACACACATCCAAACAAGCCGCATGCGTGCAGTGCTTACAGACATCCGACATCATCAACCACCGGAAATCGGTACGCTCCTCGACGCCCGTCCCCCGGCCCGGCGGCTGCGCCCCCGGCATCCCCAGGAACTGCGGACCCGCGCCACCCTGGCCCGCGCCACCCTGGCCCGCGGCGGTCGGACCGGCGGCGAGCGGGGCGCCGAGCACGTCCGCCGGCGCGCCTCCGGCCATCCGCGCGGCGGCGGACGGCGAGCCGGTCGGCACCCCCGGGTCCGTGCCGGTGCCCTGACTGGTGCCAGCCGCCACGGCCGCCCACGCCGCGCTGACCGAACCGCCGGTCGGCATGCCCGCGAACGGCGGGGCGCGGTGCCCGGCCGGCCGGGGTTGCTCGATGAACGCCACGTGTCGCCACGAGTTCGCGGTCAGCGCGCCGGTGTTGTCGTACGACATGCCGAGCAGGTCCAGGCCACTTCCCGGGACGCCGTTCCACTCCTTGCAGGCCACCTCGCAGGCCTTGCAACCGATGCAGACGCTGGTGTCGGTGAAGAACCCCATCCGCGGCGGCGCGTTCTCGTAACCCGCCTCGGGTGCCGGATCCAACGGGCCGTACAGGCTGTTCGGGTCAGGAATCACCGCGCTCCTCCCCCGGGCTGTCGGTGGTGACGGTCGGGGCGTGCTGGCCGGGGGTGATCCCGGCGCGCCGCTGGTAGTCGGCCACCAGGTCGAGCAACGCCGGCCCGGTGGGCCGCCGGCCCGGCCGGACATCGCAGGTGCCGACCTTGCTCTCCTGGATCAGGACGTTGGGATCCAGACTGATCCCGAACAGGTCGTTGGCCGAGTCGCCGGTCACCAGACCCTCGAAACCGAAGTGGTACGGCAACCACACCTGGTGGATGATCCGACCGTCCACCCGCAGCGGAGTGAGCCGATCGGTCACCAACACCTTCGCCTCGATCACCGCGCGACCACTGACCAGGTGCGCCCACCCCAGATGGGTCAGCCCCGCCTCGCTGGCCAACTCCGGTGACACCTCCACGAACATCTCCGGTTGCAGCTCGGCAAGCGTCCGGACGGTCCGACTCATCCCACCGGCGGTGTGGTGCTCGGTGAGCCGGCTGACCGTGAACACGTACGGGAACACCTGACTGTGCTCCTGCGGTGGGCTCGGGTTCACCGAGTTCACCGGATGCGCGTACATCTTGCGGGTCGGGTTGGCCTGCTGCCGGTAGAGCGGGTTACGCACCGGCGACTCCACCGGCTCGTAGTGCGTGGGCATGGGTCCGTCCAGGACACCGCTGGGCGCGTACAGCCAACCCTTGCCGTCACCCTGCATCACGAACGGGTCGTCACCGGCGATGCCCTCCGTGCCGGACGCGCCGGGTGGCGGCCGGTACGACGGCGGTTTGGTCTTCTCGAAGTCCGGCACGTCGTAACCGGTCCACTCGCCCTTCTCCGCGTCCCACCACACGTAACGTTTGCGCTCACTCCACGGGTTGCCGTCCGGGTCGGCGGAGGCACGGTTGTAGAGGATGCGTCGGTTCGCCGGCCACGCCCACCCCCACTCGGCGGCCACCCAGTCCTGCTCGTGTCGGGACTTGCGCCGCGCCGCCTGGTTCACGCCGTCGGCGTACACCCCGGTGTAGATCCAACAGCCGATCGCGGTGGAACCGTCCGCGCGGGCCTCGGCGAAGCTGGACAGTGGGCGGCCGCTCGCCACGTCGTACCCGTTGATCTCGCGCAGCACCGACTCGGCGCTCGGCTCCGCGTGCGGGCCGTGGGTGGGGTAGTCCCAGGTGAGGTCGAGCAGTGCCCGGTCGCGCGGCAGCTCCGAGTCGGCCAGCTTCTCCCGCAGCTTGCGACCCAGGTGGTAGAAGAACCACAGCTCGGAGCGGGCGTCGCCCGGCGGCTCGACGGCCTTCTCCCGCCACTGCAACAGCCGCTGCGTCTGGGTGAACGTGCCCTCCTTCTCCACATGCGAGGCGGCGGGCAGGAAGAACACCTCGGTCCGGCACTCCTCGGGCACGATCTCCCCGGTGGCGACCTCCGGGCCGTTCTGCCAGAACGTGGCGCTCTCGATCATGAACAGGTCCCGGACGACCAACCAGTCGAGGTTGGCCATGCCGAGGCGCTGCGCCCGGCCGTGCGCGGAGCCGACCGCCGGGTTCTGACCCAGCAGGAAGTATCCCTTGATCTTCCCGTCGATCATGTTGAGCACCTGCTGGTAGGTGCCGTGATCACCGGTCAACCGGGGCAGGTACCCGTAACAGAAGTCGTTCTCCGGCGTCGCCGCGTCACCCCAGTACGCCTTGAGCAGGCTGGCCGCGAACGACCGCGCGTTGCCCCAGAACCCCTTCTGGCCGGGGTGGCGGATGCTGTCCACCCACTCGTCGAAGCTCGGGTGCTCGGCGTGGTGCGGCATCGGCAGGTACCCGGGCAGCAGGTTGAACAGCGTCGGAATGTCCGTCGAGCCCTGAATGCTGGCGTGCCCCCGCAGCGCCATCACCCCGCCACCGGGGCGACCCATGTTGCCGAGCAGCAGCTGGATGATCGCGCCGGTGCGGATGTACTGCACACCCACGCTGTGCTGCGTCCACCCCACCGAATAGATCAGCATGCCGGTGCGGTCCCGACCGGAGTTGCGCGTCCACGCCTGCGCCAACTCCAGGAACTGCTCCCGCGGGATCCCGCAGACCCGCTCCACCATCTCCGGGGTGTAGCGGGCGAAGTGCCGCTTGAGGATCTGGTAGACGCAGCGCGGATGCTGCAACGTCTCGTCGCGTTCGGTCTGCCCGCTCACCCGCGCGCCGTGCGACTCGTGCGTCAGCCCCGCGGCGCTGTCCCGCTCCTGGTCGGTGTGCCCACTGCCGGACGAACCCTCGTGCCCCGCGTACTGCCAGCTGTCCTGCACGTAGCTGCCGGTCTCCGGGTCGAACCCGGAGAAGAACCCGTCGCCGTCCTCGGTGTCGACGAACTCCTCGCTGACGATCGTCGCCGCGTTGGTGTACGACAGCACGTACTCGCGGAAGTCCAACTCGTTGTCCAGGATGTAGCGCACCACCCCGCCGAGCAGGGCGATGTCCGTGCCCGCCCGGATCGGCAGGTACGCGTCCGCGACCGCGCTGGTGCGGGTGAACCGGGGATCGACGTGGAACACCTTCGCGCCGTTGCGCTTGGCCTCCATCACCCACTGGAAACCCACCGGGTGCGCCTCAGCCATGTTCGACCCCTGGATGACGATGACGTCAGCGTTGGCGATGTCCTGCTGGAAATCCGTCGCACCGCCACGACCGAAGCTGGCCCCCAGACCGGGGACGGTGGCGGAGTGTCAAATACGGGCCTGGTTCTCGATTTGGAGAGCCCCCATCGCGGTGAACAACTTCTTGATGAGGTAGTTCTCCTCGTTGTCCAGCGTCGCCCCACCCAGGCTGGAAAAACCCAGCGTCCGGTTCAGCGGCCGACCCTCGACGTCGACGTCCTCCCAGGTCTGCTCACGGGCCGCGAGCATCCGGTCGGCAATCATGTCCAGCGCGGTGTCGAGGTCCAGATCCTCCCACTGCGTCGAGTACGGACGGCGGTAACGAACCGTCGTCTGCCGCAGCGGACTGGTCACCAGACTCTTACTGGCCGAACCCTTCGGGCACAGTCGACCCCGCGAGATCGGGCTGTCCGGGTCGCCCTCGATCTGGCTGACCTGGCCGTCCTTGACGTACACCCGCTGACCACAACCCACCGCGCAGTACGGGCAGACCGAACGGGCGACGCTGTCGGCGTCCTCGGTGCGGGCGGTCAACGCTGCCGACCGGGCGGACTGGGCCGCCGCGCCCCGGCCCAGCGGGTCCGTGCCGGTGAGCTGCCGGTAGACCGGCCAACCCTCGATGAAGGTACGCAGACCCATCCCCCGACACCCCCTCCCACGCGAGCGACCCCATGAACATAGGCCAGCCGAGACATGTTCGCGAGCGGGGGCAGGCAGACAGCGCCGCCCCGGCCTTGTGGGCCGGGGCGGCGCTGGTGTCGGTGTGCAGGTCGCCTCGCGGCGAGTGGCGCGACGCGGCTCCAGCCGAACGGTATTCCGCGAAGGCGATATTAGGTGAGGCCCGGGGACACTGAGTCACACCGACACCCT
>NZ_JBEZFV010000023.1:0-48571 GCF_040649655.1 Micromonospora sp. NPDC048905
CACCCCCAACCCCAACCCCACGCCCCAAATGCTGGGCACCGACCGGGACCCCCGGGGGCCGGGCCGGGGGGGGGGGCCGCGGCCCCGACCGACGGCCGCCCTCGCGCGTCTCTTCGTGGTGCCGGCCGCCCGAGGGCTGGCGCTGGGCAGCGCACTACTGGCGCGGGCACGCCAGTGGGCGAACGCCCGCGGAATCGATCTGGTGCTCGACGTGACCTGCGACGACGCTGCGGCCACCGCCCTCTACGAGCGCACCGGGTGGCGCTGCACCGGCACCAGCACCGCACCGTGGACCGCCCCGGACGGCAGCCCGGTGTCGCTGCGCCACTACGCGCTGCGCTCCGACACCGTCCCGGCCATCGCCGCGAGGCGGCGGGCCAGCAGGCCGGCGGCCTCGCGCAGCTCCGGCGGCTCCAACACCTCCACCTCGTAGTCCAGGCGTGCGAGGTGCGCGGCCAGCCAGTCCAGGCTCTCGCCGCCCACGACCAGCACACACCACCCGTCGCGGTCGTCCTCGACACGCCCCACCTGGGGCGGCACCAACGCCCGCACCCGGTCGGGCGGGGCGTGCACCCGCGCTCGGGCCACGTACCGGTACGGCGCCCCGGTCACCGACTGTTGCACGAAGGCGACCGGATCCGGGTGTTCGCGCGCCCGGAACCGCCAGGTCGTCGCCACCGCGGCACCCATCCGGTCCAGGCGGAACGTACGCCAGTCGTCGCGGTCGACGTCCCAGGCCATCAGATACCAGCGGCGACCCGTCGTGACCATCCGGACCGGCTCGACCGTCCGCTCCTCCTGCCCGCCGTCGCGGGCGGTGTAGCTGAACCGGACCCGCACGGCGTCACGACAGGCCCGTGCGAGAGTCACCAGTAACTCCGCGTCGATCGCGGCCACCGGACCGATAAGTGTCTCCGTGGCACCGTGCACGGCGCGTACCTCGGCGCGCAGCCGCGACGGCATCACCTGGTCGAGCTTCGCGAGCGCCCGCAACGCCGCCTCGCCCGCCCCGGCGACCGTGCCGCCCGAGGCCAGCCGCAGGGAGACCGCAGTCGCGATCGCCTCCTCGTCGTCCAGGAGCAGCGGCGGCAGCCGGGTGCCCGCGCCGAGTTGGTAGCCGCCGCCGACGCCCGCCGTCGCGTACACGGGGTAGCCCAGCACACGCAGACGCTGCACGTCACGGCGCACACAACGGCTGGTGACCCCCAGCTCGGCGGCGAGCTCGGCGGCCGTCCAGGATGGCCGCCGTTGCAGCAGCGCCAACAGCCGAAGGACCCGCTCGGTGGTCGCCTCGACACGCATGCGCCGATCGTTGCACGGATAGCGGAACGATCCTGTCCGCTATCCGCGAGAGGCTACAGATCATGACCGACCAGACAAGGACACAAGGAGCTGACATGGCCCGCGACATACAGATCACGTTCGACTGTGCCGATCCGGCGGCGCTGGCGACGTTCTGGGCCGAGGCCCTCCGCTACCAGGTGCAGGCGCCACCCGGAGACTTCGAAACGTGGGACCAGGCGCTCGAAGCGATGGGAGTGCCGCCGGAGCACCGCAACGACGCGTCCGCGGTGGTCGACCCCGACGGCTCGGGGCCTCGGCTGTTCTTCCAGAAAGTGCCGGAGCCCAAGCGGGTCAAGAACCGCGTACACGTCGATGTGCGGGCCGCGCCCGGCCTGGCGGGCGACGAGCGGATGGCGGCCCTGGAGGAGGAGGCGGATCGGCTCGTCGCGCACGGCGCCACCCGGCTCGATCGGCACGAGCCCGCTCCCCCGCTGGGCGCCGGTCACCTCATCATGGCCGACCCCGAGGGCAACGAGTTCTGCCTGGACTGACCCGGCGTTCACCCAGCTCACCGCCGTCGCCGCCGGACGCCATGCGAACATGTGTACGTGTCGTCCGGCGCCCACATCCTGCATGCCGACCTGGACGCGTTCTACGCGTCGGTCGAGCAGCGTGACGACCCGCGCCTGCGCGGGCGGCCGGTCATCGTCGGCGGAGGCGTGGTCCTCGCGGCCAGCTACGAGGCGAAGGCGCGGGGCGTACGCAGCGCGATGGGCGGCCAGCAGGCGCGCCGGCTGTGTCCCGACGCGATCGTGGTGCCGCCCCGGATGTCGGCGTACACGGAGGCGAGCCGCGCGGTCTTCGAGATCTTCCGACAGACCACACCGCTGGTCGAAGGGCTCTCCATCGACGAGGCGTTCCTGGACGTGGGAGGCCTGTGGCGGCTGGTCGGGCCACCGGCCGAGATCGCCGAGCGGCTGCGCCAGGAGGTCCGGGCACGAGTCCGCCTGCCGATCACGGTGGGGGTGGCCCGCACGAAGTTCCTGGCGAAGGTGGCCAGTGGGGTGGCGAAACCGGACGGGCTGCTGGTGGTCGCACCGGACGCCGAGTTGGCGTTCCTGCACCCGCTGCCGGTCGAGCGGTTGTGGGGCGTCGGCCCGGTCACCTCGGCGAAGTTGCGCGAGCACCGGATCCGTACCGTCGGCGAGGTGGCCCGACTGGGCGAGGCCGCGTTGGTGTCCCTGCTCGGGTCGGGCGCCGGGCGGCACCTGCACGCGTTGGCGCACAACCGCGACCCCCGCTCGGTGCAGGTCGGGCGCCGACGCGGTTCGATGGGCGCGCAGCACGCGCTGAGCCGTACCCCGCATGCCCCGGCGGAGTTGGATGCCATCCTCGCCGGCCTGGTCGATCGGGTCTCCCGGCGGATGCGGGCGGCGGGGCGGGCCGGACGCACGGTGATGCTGCGGCTACGTTTCGGCGACTACACCCGGGCGACCCGCTCGCACACCGTGGGCAAGGCGACGGCCGACACGACGCCGCTGCTCGCCGCCGCGCGGGCACTGCTACGGGCCGCACTGACCGAGATCGATCGCCGTGGTGTGACATTGATCGGTGTCTCGGTGGGCAATCTGGACGACAGTCCGGTGCAGCCGGAGCTGCCGTTCCACCGCGACCCGGGCGCCGAGCTGGATGCCGCGGTGGACGCGGTCCGCGACCGGTTCGGATCGGCGGCACTCACCCGCGCGGTGCTGCTCGGCCGGGACCCGGGAGTGGAGATGCCACTGCTGCCGGATTGACCGATCTGCGTGCCGCGTCCCGGCGACCGCTGCGACCGGAGACACATCACAGCAGGTCGGCGGTTTAACCCACGGCTGACGGGTGACCCTTGTGGGGTACAGCCTGACAAGGGGGGACCCACAATGTCCGACGACGACACCAGCAACCGACCGAGTCGCCGCGCCGAGCGCCCGCACGACGTGACCGATCCTCTGCTGTGGCAGCTGGCGATCGACGTGCTGAGCGCCCACGAGCCGGACGACGAGGGTCACTGCCGCAACCTCCAGTGCGCCGGGCAGTCCTGGCCGTGCGCGGCCCGCAACGGCGCCGAGCAGTCGCTGCGACTGGCCCGCAGCACCCCGAACGCGGTCGAGATGACCATCGACGGCGACGAGGGCGGGACGGGCTGGTCCGGGGAGAGCGCCGCACCGGCCCCCCGATGGGGTTGGAATGCCGGCCCGGCCGCGTCGCACCGCGGGTCGAAGGCGTCCGCCTCCGCTGCGTGACCGCGGCACCCAAGGGGTACGACGCTCGGGCTGAGCACACCACACGCACGAACGCTCGGCCGGTGACCCGGCCGAGCGTTCGGCAGTGACAGCGCAGCCACGCTGCTCAGCTCTCGTGGCGCAGCCACGCCGTTCAGCTCTCGTGGCGCAGCCACGCCGTGCTGCGGCGCAGCAACTCCACGTGCGCCGGCGACTCGTACGACCGGGCGTCGTGACCGAGTGCGTCGTAGACGATCCGGCTGCTCCCGACCGTGCGCGCCCAGACCAGTGGGTGGGTGGCGCCCCCCTCGTCGTGGACGTAGAGAGTCTCGACGTCGACGCCGTCGATCAACTCCAGGTCGGTGTAGCGCTCGTCGTGCACCTCGAAGTCCGCGAGACCGGCGGTGATCGGGTGCGCGACGTCGGTGCGTCGGATGAGGCTCGACCCGATCGGCGGGTGGAAGGTCCGGCCGTGGTCCCAGGCGGCGCCGACCGTGGACCGCCAGGTCGCGAGCTGGGGAAACGCGATCGTCGCGCTGTGCAGGGCGAGCAGGCTGCCGCCACCGGCCAGGAAGTCGTCGAGGACCCGGCCGAACTCCTCGTCCTCCGGGATCGGGGCCGTGCGGTCGGCGCTGGCGTTCACCACGAGCAGGCGGGCGCCGTCGAGTGCGGCCGCGAGGTGGTCGACGGTGGTCACGATCGCCACCTGGCCCGCGTCGCCGACGAGTTTGGCGATCGCCGCGCTGGTCTCCGCCAACGGGTGCCAGGGATCGGCGTGCGGTCCCTCCCCGCTGAAGATCACCGTGTCAATCGACATGATCACGCTCCGCTCATCATTTGGACGATTTTCGAAATCACGAAACCAAAGCTAGCATGGCGTCCATGAGAGCCCTCCATCATCCCGATCTCGCCTCGGTCGACCTCGCCACCGTGCTCGGCGCCCTCGCCGACCCGGTGCGCCTGAGTGTCGTACGACAGCTGGCGCAGGCCGGTGGCGTCGTCTGCGGACAATTCGACGCGTTGTCCGAGGTGAGCATCTCCACGCTGTCGCACCACCTGAAGGTGCTGCGGGCAGCCGGCGTCCTCCGCGTCACGCCGAACGGCAGCTTCCGCCGGCACGAACTGCGTGCCGATGAGATCAATGACCGGTTTCCCGGTCTCCTTGCCGCGATCATCGCCAACCTCGACGTACCCCAACGAGTGGGAGTCCCCGCATGAGCGACACCGGACCGGCCGGGTGGAGCGGACCGCCAACCCTGGGCCTGTCCGCCGACGAGGTCCTGAGCACGACCCGCGCCGTCCGCAAGCGTCTCGACCTGGGACGCCCCGTCCCCCGTGACGTGATCGAGGACTGCCTGCGTATCGCGCTCCAGGCACCCAGCGGCCGCAACCGGCAGCGCTGGGACTTCATCTTCGTCGAGGATCCGCAGACCCGGGCGGCCGTCGCCCGACTGTGGCGACTCGGCCTGATGACGCCGCCACCGGCGTCGGGCGGCACCGGGCCGGCCTTCAGTCGGATGAACTTCGCCTCCGAGCAGTGGGGCCGGATCGCCGGCAGCCTGCAACACCTCGCGGACCACCTGCACGAGGTCCCGTTGCTGCTCATCCCCTGTCTGCGGGTCGAGTCCCGCGCCGAGTTGGCCACGGCGCGCGGGCAGGCCGGGGCCTGGGGTTCGGTCATCCCGGCGTTCTGGAGTTTCATGCTGGCCGCCCGGGAACGCGGGCTCGGCACCGCGTGGACCACGAGCCATCTCAGCTACGAACAGGAGATGGCCGACCTGCTCGGCATCCCCTACGACACCGTCGTGCAGGTGGCGCTCACGCCGGTGGCATATACCCTGGGCACGGACTTCAAGCCCGGTCCGCGGGCCGACGCGGACGGGTTCGCCCACTGGAACCGCTGGTAGCGGACCGCCGCCGCGCGCCACCGACCGCGACGACCAACAGGGCCACGGACAGCAACGGGAACCAGTCTCCGGTACGCGAATAGACCGTGCCCCATCCCCTGGTCGGAGCGCTGGCGACCAGCAACTCCGCGTCACCGGCCCGGTCCTCACCCCACAGCCTGCCACCGGCGTCGGAAACCGTCAGCCGGCCGGACACGGCGGCGCGGACCACGGTGAGCCCGTTCTCCACACCCCGAACCAGGGCGATGCGGCTGTGCAGCCAGCCGTCGGAGGTGAAGTCCAGGGCGGGAACGAGCAGCACCGACGCGCCGGCCGCCCGATACCGCCGGACCAGGTCGGGGTAGTCCAGGTCCTTGCAGATCGCGACGCCGAACCGCCCCTGCACGATCACCTCGTCGTCACCAGGCGTCAGCCACTCCTCCAGGCCCGGGATCAGGTGCTGTTTGTCGTACGTGGTGATCGCTCCGGACGGGTCCAGCACCAGCGCGACGTTGCTCGCCGTGCCAGCCCGCCGCAGCACCGCGCCGACGACGACCTGAGCCCCGGTCTGCCGCAGCGCGTCCACGAGCAGGGGCAACGTCGTATCCGTCACCGCGAACACCTTCTCCGGCAGCACGACGACGCGTGCCCCCCGATCGACCAGGCCCGCGACCCGCGCACCGTAGCGGGCGAGCAGGTCCCGGCCGACCGGCTCGTCGATCGGGAGCCCGTCCTCGGGCTGCCGCAGGGCGACCAGGCCGACGGCCAGCGGCGCGGCCCGCTCCGGGGACCGGTGCAGCGACCAGGCCGACCACGTGCCGACGCCGACCAGGAGGGCGAGCAGGCAGGCGAGGGCGGGGCGTGGACTGTCGCGCCGGCCGCCGCGGGTCGGTCGTGCGCCGCCGAGCAGTGCGGCGAGGGCGATCGGGACGGCGAGCAGCAGGTAGGTGACGCCCCAGACGCCGGTGAGGGCGGTCACCTGGATGACCGGACGGACGTCGGCCTGCGTGTAGGCGAGGCTCCACCACGCGCCGTGCGGGAACAGGTGGGACGCGGCGTACTCGCCCAGCACCCAGAGGGACGGCACGGTGAGGACGGCGGTCACGGTCCGCCCGCGCAGCAGCACCTCCCGGGCGAGCAGGACCGTGCCGCCCGCCAGGCCGAGGCCGAGGCCGAGCACACCGGCCACCCCGGGGACCGGTAGGCGCAGGGTGTCGAGGTAGTACCCCACCATGCCGAGCTGGCCGATCGACCAGCCGAGGATCGTCGCGCCGAGCGCGGTCCTCGGGCCTACCCGCAGCGAGGCGAGGAGCAGCGGAATCGGGGCGAGCCAGGTCAGCGCGGCGACGGGGTGCAGCCCGGTACCACCGAGCCAGAGCAGGCCGCTGAGCAGCGCGGCGACGATCGTCATCATGCGTCGATCGTGCGGCCGGAGCGGCGGGGGCGGATCGCCGTACGGACCGGGTGCGATCTGGTCCCGTGGAGGGAGGCGCGGGAGCGCCGGGCCGGACGATACTGCCGACGTGAAGCGGTACGTCAATCTCGCCGTCACCGTGGCCGCCGTCGCCGCGACCGTGCTGCCCGCGCTGGCCGGCGGACCACGCGCCTGGTGGGTGCTGCCCCTCGCGGTCCTGTCGTCCGTCCCGGTGCTGTGGCGCGACCGCGCGCTGGTTGCCGTCGCCGTCGTCGTGGGCGTCGCCACGACCGTCTCGGCCGCGCTCGGCGCACCCCCGCTGCTGCCGGTCGGTCCGCTCGTCTGCCTCTACACGTTCGCGGCGCGGTCCTCCCTGCCGATCCGCCTGCTCGGCCTCGTGCTCACCGCGGCCGGGCTGGTGGTGTCGCTGCTCCATCCACACCCGGACGTGGAGGTGCTGCGGTACCTGTCGGTCGCCTACCTCTTCGCGTACGCCCTGGGCACCAGCACCCGCGCCCGCCGTACCCAGGCCACCGCCCTCGCCGAACGCGACCGTCGTGTCGCTGGTGAGCGGGCGGCGGCCGTGCTGCGCGAACGCGCCCGCATCGCCCACGACCTGCACGACATCCTCACCCACGCGGTCGGTGTCATGATCGTCCAGGCGGAGGCGGGGCCGCTGCTGGTCCGGCCGCACCCGGACCGCGCCGACGCCACGTTCGCCACGATCGCCGCCACCGGCCGGGACGCGGTCGTCCAACTCCGCCGTGCGGTCGGCGGCCTGCGCGAACCCGCCGACCACCCACTCGACCAGCCGGGCCTGGCGCACCTCACCGCCCTCGTCGCACGCGTGCGTGCCACCGGGCTGGACGCCGTCCTCACCGTCGCGTCCGGACCGGCGGAGTCCGTCGACGGAGCGCGGCCCACGCCGCCGGCCGGGCAGGCCGATGTGGTGCTTGTCGAGCCGCCCGCGGACGTCGGGGTCGCCGCCTACCGGATCGTGCAGGAGTCCCTGACCAATGTGGTTCGCCATGCCGGGGCAGCATCGGTCCGCGTCCTGCTGACCGCCAGCGCGCAGGAGTTGACCGTGTCGATCACGGATGACGGCCACGGCGGCCGGGTCGCCGGCGCGGAGGGGCCGGGCTACGGGATCCTCGGCATGCGCGAGCGCGCCCAGGCCTGCGGCGGAACCCTGCACGCCGGTCCCGCCGCGGACGGCCACGGCTTCACCGTCACCGCCACCCTGCCGATGCGGGCACCGGCGGTGGCCTGATGGGGGCAGTCGCCGCCGCCCGGCACCCGACGCCGGGGTGGTGCTGATGCTGCGTGTCGTGCTCGCCGACGACCAGGACCTGTTCCGGGCCGGGTTCGCTACGATCCTCGGGGCCGAGCCGGACATCGAGGTGGTCGCCGAGGCCGCCGACGGTGCGGGCGCCGTGCGTGCCGCCCTCGACCACCGACCCGACGTCGTCCTGATGGACATGCGGATGCCCGTCCTCGACGGGGTCGCCGCGACCCGCCAGCTGTGCGCCCGTACGCCGAGCCGGGTCCTCGCCCTGACCATGTTCGACACCGACGACTACCTGTACGCGGCGCTGCGGGCCGGGGCCAGCGGCTTCCTGCTGAAGGACGCTCCCCGAGCCGAGTTGGTGAACGCGGTCCGCGTGGTCGCCGCTGGCGACGCGTTGCTCGCCCCCGGCGTCACCGCCCGGGTGATCGGCGAACTGCACCGGCGCGGTCACCCGGATCCGGCCCGGGCGGCGGCGGTGACCGCCCTGACCGCTCGCGAGACGGACGTCCTGCGCCTGATCGCGGCCGGCCTGTCCAACGCCGAGATCGCCGCTCACCACCACCTGAGCGAGCACACGGTGAAGACGCACGTCGGCAACCTGTTCGCCAAACTGAACCTGCGTGACCGGGCTCAGGCGGTGATGGTCGCCTACGAGTCCGGTCTGGTGGTCCCCGGCCACTGACGTGACCGGCCGGCGGGTCCGCGGTGCGGGAGGCCCGCCGGCCGGAGGGTGACGCCGGTTACAGGGTGCGCGCCAGCCGGTCGGCGAGCGTCCGGGTGAAGCGGGCCGGGTCGGTCAGCTCACCGCCCTCGGCGAGCACCGCCAGGCCGTAGAGCAGCTCGGCGGTCTCGGTCAGGGCGGTGGGATCGGTGCCCTGCTCGTGGGCCTTGCGCAGCCCGGAGACGAGCGGGTGGCCGGGGTTGATCTCCAGGATCCGCTTGGTCGCGGGAACCTCGTGCCCCATCGCCCGGTACATCTTCTCCAGGGTCGGAGTGAGGTCGTGGGCGTCGCCGACGACGCAGGCCGGTGAGGTGGTCAGCCGCGACGACAGACGGACCTCCCGGACACTGTCGGTCAGGGTGGTGCCCAGCCAGTCGAGCAGCCCGGCGAACTCCTGTCGCTGCTGCTCGCGCTCAGCCTCGGCCTGCTGCTTCTCCTCGTCGGTGTCCAGGTCGATCTCGCCCTTGGCGATCGAGCGCAGCGTCCGGCCGTCGTACGTGCCGACCCGCTCGACCCACACCTCGTCGACCTGGTCGGTGAGCAGCAGCACCTCGTGGCCCTTGGCCCGGAACGCCTCCAGGTGCGGGGAGTTCTCGATGGCGGCCCGCGACTCGCCGGTGGCGTACCAGATGTCGCTCTGGCCGTCCTTCATCCGCGACACGTAGCCGGCCAGGTCGGTGGGCTCGGCCGGGTCGTGGGTGGAGGCCACCGACAGGATGTCCAGCAGGGTGTCCCGGTTGTCGGTGTCGTCGATCAGCCCTTCCTTGACCACCGCGCCGAACTCGGTCCAGAAGGTGCGGTAGCGCTCGGCGTGGTTGGCCTTCAGGTCCTTGACGGTGGAGAGGATCTTCTTGACCAGGCGACGACGGACGATCTGGATCTGCCGGTCCTGCTGGAGGATCTCCCGGGAGATGTTCAGCGACAGGTCGTGCGCGTCGACCACACCCTTGACGAAGCGCAGGTAGGTGGGGATCAACGCCTCGCAGTCGTCCATGATGAACACGCGCTTGACGTAGAGCTGGACGCCCCGGCGGCCCTGCGGGGAGAACAGGTCGAGCGGGGCGTGGCTGGGCAGGAACAGCAGCGCCTCGTACTCGAAGGTGCCCTCGCCCTTCATGTGCACGACCTCGAGCGGGTCGGCCCAGTCGTGGCTGACGTGCTTGTAGAACTCGTTGTACTCGGTGGCGTCGACCTCGTCGCGGGGCCGCGCCCAGAGCGCCTTCATCGAGTTGAGCGTCTGCACCTCGCTGGTGGCGGGGGCGTCGTCGGTGCCGGGGCGCTCGACGGTCATCCGGATCGGCCAGGCGATGAAGTCGGAGTAGCGCTTGACGATCTCGCGGATCGTCCACTCGGCGGTGTAGTCGTGCAGGTTGTCCTCGGTGTCGACCGGCTTGAGGTGCAGCGTCACCGTGGTGCCCTGCGGCGCCTCGTCGACTCCCTCGATCGAGTAGGTGCCCTCGCCGGTGGACTCCCAGCGGGTGCCGCCGGTCTCGCCGGCCTTGCGGGTCAGCAGGGTGACCCGGTCGGCGACCATGAACGCGGCGTAGAAGCCGACGCCGAACTGGCCGATGAGGTCCTGCTTGGCGTGGGTGTCGGCGGACTCGCGCAGCTGGCGCAGCAGCTCGGCGGTGCCGGACTTGGCGATGGTGCCGATCAGCGCGACCACCTCGTCGCGGGTCATCCCGATGCCGTTGTCCCGCACGGTGAGGGTACGGGCGTCCCGGTCGATCTCCAGGGCGACGTGCAGGTCGTCGGTGTCGGCGACGAGGTCCTTGTCGACGAGCGTGGCCAGCCTCAGCTTGTCCAGCGCGTCGGACGCGTTCGAGATGAGTTCCCGCAGGAAGACGTCCTTGTTCGAGTAGATCGAGTGGACCACCAACTGAAGCAGCTGACGCGCCTCGGCTTGGAACTCCAACGTCTCGGCCTGATTGCTCACACCGTCTCCCTTCTCGGCTCGTGCGCAGGTTCGCGGAAAGGATACGAGTCGTCACCGGCCGCGTGGTGACCGCATCCCGGTCGTATTCCCGATCGGGACGGGCCGTCGGCGTGACATGGCTGACTTTGGCACACAGAAGTCAGGTGGGATAGCGTCACCACCATGAAGATCGCAGGAAGCACCGCCCTCGTCACCGGCGCCAACCGTGGCCTCGGCCGACACCTGGCCGCCGAACTCCTCGCCCGGGGCGCCACCGTCTACGCCGGCGCCCGCAACCCCGACAGCGTCGACCTGCCCGGCGTGACGCCGGTGCGCCTCGACATCACCGACCCCGCCTCGGTGGCCGCCGCCGCCGAGCTGGCCGGCGGCGTGAACCTGCTGATCAACAACGCCGGCATCGACACCCGGACCGACCTCCTCGACGGCGACCTGGACCTCGTCCGGCTGGAGTTGGAGACCCACTACGTCGGCACCCTGTCGACGATCCGGGCCTTCGCGCCGGTGATCGCCGGCAACGGCGGCGGAACGATCCTCAACGTGCTCTCCGTGCTGTCCTGGTTCGGCTCCCCGACCCACGCGGCCTACAGCGCCGCCAAGTCCGCCGAGTGGGCGATGACGAACGTGCTGCGCGTCCAACTGGCCGAGCGGGGCGTCCGGGTCGCCGGCCTGCACGTCGGCTACCTGGACACCGACATGGCCGCGGACATCACCGGCCCGAAGTCCGACCCGGCGACGGTCGCCCGGATCGGCGTGGACGGCATCGAGGCCGACTCGTACGAGATCCTCGCCGACGACCTCAGTCGTCAGGTGCAGGCCGGGCTGGCCGGCGGCGTCGCCGCGCTCTACCCGCAACTCCCCTGACCCACGACGCGACGGGCCGCCACCGGAGACAACCGGTGGCGGCCCCTTTGCTCGGGTACGCGGTCAGCTCGCCTGCAACGTCACGTCGTCGAGCACGAAGGTGGTCTGCAACGACGAGTCCTCGGTGCCGGTGAACCGCAGCGTCACCGTCTGCCCGGCGAACCCGGCCACGTTGAGGCTGCGCTGCACGTAACCGGCCGCGGCGTTGAGGTTCGAGTACGTGGCCAGTGTTGTCGAACCCACCTGCACGGCGAGCCGGTCGTACGCCGTGGAGCCGGTGGTCTCGGCGGTGTCGATGTGCAGCCAGAACGACAGCGTGTACGTGGCGCAGCCGGCCGGCAGGGTCACCGACTGGTACAGGCTCTCGGTGCGGGTGCTGCCGTACCCGTTGAGCCACGCCTTGTACGACCCGGTCCGGGCCGGCTGGCCGCTGGCGTTGGTGATCACGCCGGAGGACGCGGTCCACGGCGAGCTGCCGTTCTCGAAGCCACCGTTGCCGACCACCTGACCGCCGGTACAGGTCGGGGTGCCGCCGCTCACGGCGAGCTGCCACAGCGCGTACGCGACGCCGTCGGCCGCCCGGTTCAGCACGGTGGCGCTGACGTTGGCGGTGGTGTCGCAGGACCGGTGGTAGCAGGGGTCGTACGCGGAGTTGGCGGTGCCACCCCACTTGGCCGCCTGGGCACTGGTCTTGCGGGCGCTGGCGCCGGCGGCGTAACCCGAGGTGGGGATGCCGGCCTGCTGGAAGTAGTAGTCGTCGGAGCGGCCCTGACCCTCGACGTTCTCCTCCGGCTGAAGGCCCAACGAGTCCCAGTACGCCTTCAGCGGCGCCGCCGTGGTCGAGCTGACCCGGTTGATGAAGTAACCGCCGTTGACCGAGCCGACCATGTCGAAGTTGTAGTAGCCCTTGAGGTAGCCGCGCTGGGTGGCGTTGAGCGAGTTGACGTAGAACCGGGAGCCGTTGAGCCCCTGCTCCTCGTCGGTCCACCAGGCGAACCGCACCCTCTTCGTCATTGTCGGGTTCTGCGCGGCCAGGACCAGCGCGTTCTCCAGCAGGGTCGCCGAGCCGGTGGCGTTGTCGTTGATGCCCGGACCGGCCGACACGCCGTCCAGGTGCGCCCCGAACATGACCACCTGGTCGGCCGGGCCGCCGGGCCACTCCGCGATCAGGTTGTTCGAGGGGTACCGGCAGTTGGAGCAGTACTGCTCGGTGACGGTGTAGCCGGCCGACTGGAGCCTCGTCTTGACGTAGTTGAGTGAGGCGGTGTAGCCGGCGGAGCCGGCCCGTCGGTTGCCACCGTTGCTGGTGGCGATGGTGTTGAACTGGGTCAGGTGCGCCTGGACGTTGGTGATGGAGATGTCCGGTGCGGCCAACGCGGCGGCGGCCGCGGCGATCGGCCGGGTCACTGTCGCGGTCGAAGGTGACGCGGTCGCCGGCTGGGTGGCCAGCGTCACCGTCATCCCGGCGAACACGGCGAGCGCGACACCCGCGCTCAGCGTTCTGCCTCTCATGGGGGCTCCTCGGGGTTGGAGAGATACCCGAGACACTTACAGATGTCGATGCCACAAGCATCGGTCGTTCGTGCCGAACCGCCACCGCTTCGACGGTAGGTACCGGCGTCGGCACAGGTGAGTAGAGGTGCCAGGATGGGTAGGTAACGCCAGCAGGGGTCGTCGGGCCCGGAACGGGGGCTTGCGATGGGGTCGGATCAAGCGTGACAGGACCCGACACCGACCTGTTCAGCGGCGGTGGTGACACCGGCCGGCTGATGGCGGAGCTGAACTGGGCCCGCACCCCACTCGGCCCGGTGACCAGTTGGCCGCAGAGCCTGCGCGCCGCGGTCCGGACGGTGCTCTCGTCCCGGTACCCCATGCTGCTGCTCTGGGGAGAGGACTTCTCCCAGCTCTACAACGACGCATACTCCGCGCTGATCGGCGACAAACACCCCGCGGCGCTCGGCGACGACGTCCGGGTGACCCTGGCCGAGGGCTGGGACGTCCTCGGCCCGCTCATCGACCAGGCCACGGCCACCGGAGTGGCCAGTTGGGTCCCCGCCCTCCGGCTGCTGCTGGAGCGGGCCGGCTACCGCGAGGAGGCGTACTTCAGCGTCTCGCACGCGCCGGTCCGCGACGACGACGGCCGCACCGTCGGCGTCCTCACCGTGTGCAGCGAAGTCACCGAGCAGGTGGTCGGCGAACGTCGGCTGCGACTGCTGCGCGACCTGTCCGTTCTCGGCGACGGACGCACCGTCGACGCGCACGCCACCAGCGCCCGGCTGACCGACGCGATCCAGGGCCACCCGCTGGACGTGCCGTTCACCGCCATCTACCTGCGCGACGGCACGATCCTGCGGCTCGTCGCCTGCACCGGCGGCGACCAGGGGTACGCGCGGGCACTACCGGACACCGTCGAACTGGCCGACGCCGACCCGGCCGCGAACGCCTGGGGGCTGGCGGACGCCGCGCAGGGCCGACCGACCGCGGTGCCCGACGTCGCCGACCGGCTGCCCCTGCCCGGCGGCCCGTGGGGCGACCCGGTCCGGACCGCGCTGGCACTGCCGCTGCCCTCGGGCGGCGAGGATCAGCCGCTCGGCGTCCTGCTGGCCGGGGTCAGCCCCAGCCGGGGGCTGGACGAGGCGTACCGGTCCTTCTACCAACTCCTGGCCCAGCAGATCGCCGTGGCGCTGCGCAACGCCCAGGAGTACGAGCAGGAGCGACGCCGGGTCGAGGCGCTCGCCGAACTGGACCGGGTGAAGACCGACTTCTTCGCCAACGTCAGCCACGAGTTCCGCACTCCCCTGACCCTGATCCTCGGCCCGCTCGCCGACGCCCTCACCGACGCCACCGCGCCGTTGCCCCTGGTGCAGCGGGAGCGGGTGGAAACCTCCTGGCGTAACGCCACCCGACTGTTGACGCTTGTCAACAGCCTGCTCACCTTCTCCAGCCTGGAAGCCGGGCGGGCCCGCAGCGACGCCCGCGTGGTCGACCTGTCGGCGCTCACCGCCGAACTGGCCGGCGTGTTCCGGGCCGCCGTCGAGCGGGCCGGGCTCACGCTCGAGGTGGTCTGCCCGCCGCTGCCCCGGCCGGTCACCGTCGACCCGGTCAACTGGGAACGCATCGTCACGAACCTGCTGTCCAACGCCCTGAAGTACACGTTCATCGGCCGGATCCGGGTGGCCCTGGAAGCCGACGACGAGGAGGTCCGCCTCACCGTCGCGGACACCGGCATCGGCATCGCCGAAGCGGACCTGCCGAAACTCTTCGAACGCTTCCACCGGGTCCGCGGTGCCCGCGCCCGCAGCCACGAGGGCACCGGCATCGGCCTGGCCCTGGCGTACGAGCTGGCCCGGCTGGAGGGCGGCGCGATCCGGGTGACGAGCAGCGTGGGTGTCGGCAGCACGTTCACCGTGGCGCTGCCCTGGTCGACGGCGGGCCGCACGGCGGGGACCGGGCCGTCGCCGGTCGGACGGGGCGACGCGGCCCGGGCCACCGTCGAGGAGGCGATGGGCTGGCTCAGCGAGTCGGGCGGCGATCCGACGGAGCCCGGCAACGTCTCCGGCCCGGCCGTGGACGAGTTGGCCGGCGCACGGATCCTCGTCGCCGACGACAACGCCGACATGCGGGCGTACCTCAGCCGGCTGCTCACCGGTCAGGGCTGGCGGGTGCGGGCCGTCACCGACGGCCGGCAGGCCCTCGACGAGGTCCACCGCGAACCGCCGGACCTGGTCCTCACCGACGTGATGATGCCGGTGCTGGACGGCTTCGACCTGGTCCGGCGGCTCCGCGCGGACCCGGCGACCCGGTCCCTGCCGGTGCTGGTGCTCTCCGCCCGGGCCGGCGGGCGGGCCAGCGTGGAGGGCCTCAACCTGGGCGCCGACGACTACCTGGTGAAGCCGTTCGCCGCGGCTGAGCTGATCGCCCGGGTCCGGGCCGGGATCCGGCGGGCCCGCAGCCACCCGACCGGCGACGCCACCGCACCGACTGTCGACGCGGCGCCGCCGCGGCCCGACCCGGTCACCGCCGTCGCGCCACCCCGGACTGTCGCAGCCGGGCTCGACGCGCCAGGGCTGGCGCAGGGCCCGACCGACCCGAGCGGGCTGGGCGACACCCTGGATGCCGGGTGGACCTACCCGTCCGCGCCCACCTCGGCCGCGGCCATGCGTCGCGACGTCCGGCTGACGCTCGACGACCTCGACGTCGACCCGGACGTGTTGGAGGATCTCCTGCTCGCCGCGTCCGAGGCGATGAACAACGCGGTCGAGCACGCGCAGCGGCCCAGCCGTCTGGAGGTGCGGGTCCGACTCCAGGTGGGCGGCGGGCGGGTCCGGATCTCGGTGCGGGACTTCGGCACCTGGCGCGACCGCCGCCCGGCGATGGACCGGGGACGCGGCGCGTTGCTGATGAACGCCTACGGCGACGTGCGGCTGGTCTCCACCGCCGAGGGGACGACGGTGACGATCGAGCGCCGGCTGGCCGACCCGGCCTGAGCGGTCTCGTTGACCGGTCCGGCCGGCCGGCGCGTCAGAGTCGGCGGCCGGAGGCGTCCCGGGCGATGATGCCGTCGAGCCGATCCCCCGGGGTCAACACGGCCGGCTCGAACCAGAAGATCACCACCTGCTTGTCGAGACTCCAGCGGGCCAGTCGGGCGTGGACCTGCCGGCCGTCCACCGTGCCGGTGATCTGCTGGGCGGGGCCGACGAAGTAACCGAAGGTCGGCGCCGGCGCGGTCGACGAGCTTTCGTCATAGCCGATCTGGTGGAACCCGGGCCTGCGGTCGGACCCCTCGACGTCGTTGACCAGGATGTCCGTGGTCAGTGCGCCGTCCGGAGACTGGCGACCGGCGGCCAGCCCGATGGTCACCTTGGGCGCACCGGGCAGGGTCACCGGGACGAAGTAGTAGATCCGCCGGTCGGCGCCGTGCCGTATCCCGCTGTCCACGAACTGGCCGAGGGGCTTCGGTGGCGGCTCGTCGCGGCCCGCCGTCGGCGGTGGCGTGGAGTCCGCCGACTTCTGCGCCCACGGCGAGGCACCGACCGACGGCGGCGCGACGGCGACCGGCGGCGGGTGCTCGGTCGGCGCCGGATCGCCCGGTCCGGACGCGCCGACCGCCACCACGACCACGGCGGCCAGGCCGGTCGCGAGCGTCGCCGCCCCGACTCCGGCGACGCGCCGACGGGTACGCAACCGACGTCCCTGGCGCAGCACGGTGTCCAGATCGAGCACGGCGTCGGGACGCTCGGTCGCCCGCATGGCCTGGCGGAGCCGTTCCAGCTCGCTCATCGGCGCGCCCTCTCGTCGGCTGTGTGGGGCGCGGCGGTACGCAGCTTCTCCAGGGCTCGCGAGCTGGTGCTCTTGACCGTGCCCACGGATACGGCCAGTTCCCGAGCCACCTGCGCCTCCGGAAGGTCGAAGTAGTAGCGCAGCACGACGATGGCCCGCTCACGAGGGCTGAGCGCGCCGAGGATGGTGATCAACCAGCGCCGGGTGGCCACGTCGTCGGCCACGTCGTCGCGCCGCTGCTCCGGCACCTCGTCGGTCGGATACTCCCGCATCGGTCGTCGCCACCCGTCGACCAGGTGGTTGACCAGGGTGCGGCGGGCGTACCCGTAGGCGTCGTCGTCGTGGACCCGCGACCAGGACGCATAGGTGCGGACCAGGGCGGTCTGCGCGGCGTCCTCGGCCTGATGGTGGTCGCCGGTCATGAGGAACGCCGCATGCACCAGTCGCGCGGACGCCGCTTTCGCGAACTCGACGAACTCCGCGTCACCCCGCGCCACCCCGAACCCTCCCCCGTGCCACACCGCTAGGGACGGGCGAGGCCGGGAAAAGGTTGAGTCCACGTCACAGCAACTTTTCCCAGTGGTCGCCCGTCTTCTCCTCCGCGCCGCCGACCGGCGCGCGAGGGGAGAGACATGTCGACGAAGGTTACCCGCCCATGGCGTACCGCCTCAGCGGCGTTACTGCTGGTGGTGGTGCTGCTCACCGGGTGCGGTCTGCCGGCCGGAGGGCAACCCGGCACCGGTCCCGTCGCCGCTGAGCCGCAGCCCAGTCGGCCGGCCACGGTCACCGCCTCCGGTCGGCCGACCGGAGTCACCGGTGTCCCGCCCAGTTCCGCGCCGACCGTCGACGTCACCTACCCCGCCACCGGCGGCAACCGCTGGACGACGGCACCCGCCGAGGCGGCACCCACGGGAGCGACCGGCGGTCGGTTGCTGCGCTACCGGATCGTCGTGGAACGCGACATCCGGGGCCTGCCGGTGGGCGACGTCGCGACGGCCATCTCCACGACGCTGAACGACCCCCGCGGGTGGACGGCCGGCGGGACGTGGCGGCTGCGCCGGGTGGGCGCCGGCGGGCCGGCCGACTTCACCATCTACCTGGCGACCCCCGGCACCCGCGACACGCTCTGCCAGGACGTGCCCGACGCCTACACCTCCTGCCGCAACGGTGGTCGGGTGGTGCTCAACGTGGCGCGCTGGGTCAAGGGGGTGCCCGGTTACGGTGCGAGTCTGACCACCTACCGGGAGTACATGGTCAACCACGAGGTGGGGCACAAACTCGGGTTCGGTCATGAGCGGTGCCCCCGGCGGGGCCGGCTGGCACCGGTCATGCAGCAGCAGACGTTGGGCCTGCACGGCTGCACCGCGAACGCCTGGCCGTACCCGACGGGCACGGACCGCTACAGCGGGCCGGTCGGGGCGTACGACGACGACATCCCGAGGCGCGAGGGTGCGTACCCGGCAGCCTGAGGCCGACGGCTCGCGGGTCACCCTCCGGTTCGCGGGAGGCGCTCCTGGTCGTATCGCAGCGTGGGATGGCGTGGGTGACACCGGGGCGGGGGCGCGTCTGGCGCTCGCCCCCGCCCACGATGTCGCCGACGGTCAGACGGGCAGGCCACCGACCTGGGTGGAGATCCACGAGCGGATCGACGGCAGGTCGACGTAGATGGACGGGCCGGTGGCGCAGGTGGAGTTGTTGTTGCCGGCCCGACTCGTCGCGCCGATCAGGTTCCACACTCCGCTGACCCGGCGCACCTGCGGCCCACCCGAGTCGCCGTAGCAGGCGCCGGAGTTGCCGTTGGTGTTGTTGGTGCAGATCTCGTACGCGCCG
The DNA here is from genome assembly GCF_040649655.1 of Micromonospora sp. NPDC048905. NCBI lineage: Bacteria > Bacillati > Actinomycetota > Actinomycetes > Micromonosporales > Micromonosporaceae > Micromonospora > Micromonospora sp. NPDC048905. The sequence goes on from NZ_JBEZFV010000023.1 coordinate 18,762, forward strand.
TTGATACCGGAGCACCGGCTGTCGGCCACGATGGACGTGTCGAGTTCGTTGGCCACGGCCGGAGCCGATCCGCAGCCCCGCGGGGCGCAGGTCTGGCCCCAGCCGATGATCCGGGTGGCGGTGCCGACCGCGCCGGAGGTGCTCGGGATCGGGGCCGGCGCGTACGGGACCGAGCTGGCCAGTTGCAGCAGCTTGACGTCGACGTTCGGGTGGTTCACCGCACGGGTCACCCGCACCACGGTCCCGCCGCTGGTGCGGTTGGTGCTGCCCACCCGCACGGAGGACGGGGTCGAACAGTGCTTGGCGGTGACCGCCCAGTTGCCCTTGATCAGGGTGCCGGTGCAGCCGGAGACGTACACCAGGAAGGGGTAGTTCTCGGTGGCCGGCCGGCCACCGACCACCAGCGGGCCGACGTCGGATGCGCCGTTCCAGGTGTATGCCGTACTGGCCGGCGCGGCCAGGGTGCCGGCGAACAGCGAGTTCACCCGGCTCGCCTCGGCCGCGCTGGGGTTCGCGTTGCGGCAGGAGACCGGTGCGCTGCTGCCGGACATCAGGTCGGAGCAGAGGCCGGTGCGCCGGTCCGGCAGACCCAGGATGTGGCCGACCTCGTGGGTGGCGATGCGGGTGCGGTCGTAGCCCTGGTTGACGGCCGTGCGACCCATCCAGATCCGGCCCGAACCGAGGCCGGTCGACTGCGCGCGGGGCCAGCCGTCGTCGACGTAGATGGTGATGCTGGCCGGGGTGCCGGCCAGGAGTCGGACGGTGCTGACCCGACTGTTCCAGATCTGCGCCGCCTGGTCGAAGTTGGTGCGGAACTCGCCGGTCCGGCTCGCGTCGTAGTAGACGGTCCGGACGGCGACGGCCGGCGTGCCGGTGGCAAGCTGCATCCCGGCCGCCGCCAGGATCGCCACCAGCATGGCCAGCGCGGCGCGTCTCAGTTGTCCTCGGAACATCGGGCACTCCCCTGCGCTCGTCGGCGGCCACCGGCCGCCATCTCATCGATGCACGTAGATGTTAATGTGACGGCGATCGATAGTGGGCATAGCGGAAGCGTCATACCGGCGAGCCGGTCGGTCAGACGTGCAGGGTGGGCCGGTAGACGAGTTCCTGGGAGCGACCGTCGAGGGTCCGGCTCTCGACCAGTTCCAGGTCGAAGTCGGCCGCCTCCGAGAAGATCGGCTTCCGTCCGGTCTGACCGGTGATGACCGGGAAGATCGTCACCTGGACGAGGTCGACCAGACCGGCGGCCATCAGCGCCCGGTTCATCGACAGACTCCCGTGCGATCGCAGGGGCACGTCGGATTCCTCCTTGAGCCGGGCGACGACGTCCACGGCGTCACCGGCTACGACTGTCGCGTCCGGCCAGTCGAGCGGGCCTTGCAGGGTGTTCGACACCACCGTCGCCGGGAGGCTCCTCATCCGCGTGACCCAGGCGTCCCGTACCTCGGATTCCTCGGTGCTCGCGGCCAGCATCTGCGCGAACTCCTGGTACGTGCGGGCCCCGAAGACCATGCGCTGCTCCTCGCCGTAGACGGCCAGGCGGTGGGCGAGCAGCTCGGGGCCCTGTTTGCCCCAGTAGCCGCCCCAGTTGCCGCTGGTGCTGCCGAAGCCGTCGAGGCTGGAGAAGACGTCGACGGTGTAGGTGGCGGTCATGATGTGCTCCGTTCAGAGGTGAGTGCGGCACGACGGGCCCGCAGGTGGGACCGCTCGGTGTCGTTGGTGGCCAGCTCCATGGCCTGGTCGTAGGCGGCTCGGGCCTCCTCGTCGCGGCCGAGCCGGACCAGCAGCTCCGCGCGGGTGGCCGGCAGCCGGTGGTAGCCCGGCAGGTCGAGGTCCGCCAACCCGGCGAGGGCCTGCGCCGGTCCGTGCACCTCGGCGACGGCAACCGCACGGTTGAGCGCGACGACCGGGCTCGGCCGGAGCGCGAGAAGCTGGTCGTACAGTGCCAGGACCTGCGGCCAGTCGGTGGCGGCGCCGTCGGTGTGCACCGCGCCGATCGCGGCCTGGATCTGGTACGGGCCGGGCTGGTTACGCCGCAGGCAACGCCGGACCAGGTCGTGCCCCTCGGTGATGAGCGCCCGGTTCCACAGTGACCGGTCCTGGTCGGCCAGCAGCACCAGCTCGCCGGACGGGTCGAGCCGGGCCGGCCGGCGCGCCTCGGTCAGCAGCAGCAGGGCGAGCAGGCCGAGCACCTCGGGCTCGTCGGGCATCAAGGCGGCGAGCTCGCGGGCGAGCCGGATCGCCTCGGCGCACAGGTCCGTTCTGATCAACGGTCCGGCGGTGGACGCGTAGCCCTCGTTGAACATCAGGTAGAGCACGGTGAGCACGTACGGCAGTCGGTCCGGCAGCTCGTGTTCGGCGGGCACCCGGTAGGGGATGCCGGCGTCCCGGATCTTCTTCTTCGCGCGCACGATGCGCTGCGCGACCGTCGACTCCTGGATCAGGTAGGCGCGGGCGATCTCGGGTACGTCGAGACCGCCGAGCAGGCGGAGCGTGAGGGCGGTCCGCGCGTCCGGACCGAGCGCGGGGTGGCAGCAGGTGAAGATGAGGCGCAGCTGGTCGTCTTTCACCGGTCCCACCTCTCGGGGCTCGTCCTGGTGGTGCAGCAGCAGAGCCTGGGCGTGCCGCGCCTCGCGGGTCGACTCCCGGCGGAGCCGGTCCACCGCCCGGTTGCGGGCGGTGGTCACGATCCAGGCACCCGGGTTCGGCGGCGGGGTCTGCCACTTCTGCAGCGCCGTGGTGAAGGCGTCCTGGACCGCCTCCTCGGCGAGGTTGAGGTCACCGAGGATGCGGGCCAGGGTGGCGACGCAGCGGCCGTACTCCGCGCGGTAGATGCTTCCCAGGTCCATGTCGGTCGGCCGGCTCCCGGTCAGGCCTGGGACAGGTCGTCGAAGGGGCGCACCTCGACCGGGCCGCAGGCCGCCGCGCACTTCTCGGCCCAGGCCAGCGCCTGGTCCAGGTCCGCGCACCTGATGACCCAGAAGCCGGCGATGTGCTCCTTCGTCTCGACGAACGGCCCGTCGCTCATGGTGGTGGCGCCGTTCTCGATCCGTACGACGGTGGCGCTGTCCGGCGACCGGAGCCCTCCGCCGAAGACCCAGGCGCCCGCGGCCTGCATCTCGTCGTTGATCCGGCCGGTCTCCCGGAACATGGTCTGCGTCTCCTCGTCGGACGGGTCCGGCTCCCCCTCGACGGCGTGCACGGACAGCAGGTACTGCTTCATGACGATCCTCCAACCGTTCGATGGTGCGATGGCGACAGGTCAGGCGGCCAGGCGGCGCGCGACAGCGGGGATGACGATCACGGCCGCGACCAGGTGAGCGACCATCAGCAGCGCCTTGGTGGCCGCCTCCGCGTCGACGATCACGTCCGGCACCAGCGACAGGAGCGTCAACACCACAGTGGTACGGACGAACGCGAACCGGGGACGCCTGGCGAAACGGGACAGCACCGCGGCGAGGATCACCCCGACCAGCGAGAGTACGGCGGTCAGCACACCGAAACCCGTCACCGGAATGGGCGAGTCGGCCACGTCGAGGCTGATCCCCGCCGCGCGTCCGACGGCGGCGACGGCCATGGTGGCGGCGCTCGCGGCGAGCGTGGCGGCGACACCGGTCCGGATCAGCGCACCGACGGTCGAGGTGATGGCGGGCGTGGTGGTCGCTGTGGTGGTCATCGTGCCCTCCCGTGGGTGTGGCCCGCCGCGGTGGCGGGCTCTCACCAGGGCTACGAATGGACCAGGTCCCAATCGACAGGCACGCCCACGTTCTTGTCGACGACTTTCGTGGACCTCAGAGCGTGCGCTGGTATTCCTCCCAGGTCCGCTTCGGGCTGACCGCTGGGCCATCATCGACGCCCCGGTTGGCCAGGCCGTTACGACCGAGGTAGTAGTCGCCGGCCTGGTTCTGCGCACCTGTCGACTGGTCGGTGTCGGAGAGCGCGATGGCGTGGATGTGGTAGCCCCAGTCCCCCTGGGCCGGGGTCCGTAGCCACGCGGCAAAGCCCACCGTGCGCAGTCGACGCAGCACGTCGGTCCGGACCGACGAGGAGAGACCGCTGACCGAGAGGTCGAGCGCGCCGCCGCCGTCGTGCGTGCCGGCGGAGGCGCCCACACCGCTGCTGTACGAGCCCTGCGTGATGCCGAGCTGGCGGCCAAGTAGGCGTTCGGCCTCGATCAGCATCGACCTGGTGCGCGTGTTGACCTGCACACCGCGCAGGGTAACCACGCTGCCGGGTGAGATCGCCCGGACCACGGTGTACCGTCCCTCGCCGAGCGACCGCAGTGACGACGGGCCGGGTAGACCTGTCGCGTCGAAACCGGCGTAGCCGAGGGACCGCTGGTACGCGGCGTACGCGGCGATCGTGCTGGTGCCGAAGTGACCGTCGACGTACGCCGACGAGAGCAGCCCTCTCGCCTGGAGTGCGCGCTCCACAAGCAGGACGCTGTCCTTGGCACCCTCGGTCAGCGCGGTGTCCGGCCGACGCGGGTCGATCTGGGCTGCCTTGACCAGCGCCTCCATGTCCAGCTGAGGCAACGCGGCCGTGGCCGAGCCAGCCAGCGGTACGGCGCCGACCACAGCCGCACCGGCGGCGACGAGCAGGTTCCTTCTCGTGAGCACGCTTCCTCCGTAGGATATTGACCAATCCACATGAACGGATGAAGCTAGTCTTCAATGCGCGAGCCGAGTTGTCACCCCGTTGGAGCGTACAAACCTCCAACGGTGACCGTTGGCCACCTTCGCGGGGGCGGACGCGGTAGTGAGCGGTATGCCGCAGATTCATCATCATGACTTTGCGACATACCGCTCAACACTCACTCGTCTAGTTGACGGAGCCCTGCTGGGTCGGGTCGGGTGCCTGCGCGACCGCCTCGTCGTCCAGGTGCCAGATCTCGCGCATCGGGGCCCACCAGTCTCCCGAGCCGGGCTCGGCGATCGACTCCTGGCACGGGTCGGTCAGCTTCCACCACTCCTGCGTCTGCGGGTCCGCGGCGATCAGCCGCGAGTCGGCCTCGTAGTCGTCGCCGACGTACTCGTAGTAGCCGAAGAGCAGGTCGTCGTGCAGGAAGATGGTGTAGTTGCGGAAGTTCGCCTCGCGCAGCGTCTGCTCGACGCTGGGCCAGACGTCGGCGTGGAGCCGCAGGTAGGTTTCCCGCTGCTCGGGGCGGAGCCGGATCACGCAGCCATGACGTTTCACGTCGTGCCCTTTCGTGTGAACTGGTTCAGGGGTGCCGAAAGCACCTGACCGTAGCGGTTGAGGGGTGCCGGGCAGGGGCCGGCCGCCGGCGATGTCGACCGGTGGTCCTCCTGCCCGGACTACCGACCGCCAGGTTCACCCGCCGGACGCCTGTCGGAAACGCAATCGTTTCGTGAACTCGGTGCGACGCAACTCACGAAACCCTGCACCTTCACCAATCCGGAACTACTGTGAGTACGACATCGTTTCGCGGGGGGTTGGGATGCTGGGTGGTCAGCAGGTGGGCGCGGGCGCCGGGGTGCCGGCCGCCCGGGTTCCCCGGTGCACCGACAGCGACCTGTTCGGTGTGGTCATCGACCTGCTGCGCGAGGTCGGCTTCGACCGGATGACCATCGACGCCGTCGCCGCCCGCGCCCACGTCAGCAAGGCCACCATCTACCGGCGCTGGGACGGCAAGGCCGAGCTGGTCGTCGCCGCCCTGCGCGACCGGCACGTCGGCGTGCACAACCCGCCCGACACCGGCAGCCTGCGCGGTGACCTGATCGAGCTGCTGCGGGCCACGGCAGCGATCTGCGTGGCCGACTGCGACCTGATGCAGGCGCTGACCTTCGCCATGCGGACCAACCCCGAGCTGGAACGCCTGGTACGTCACCAGGTGCTGCCGGCCGGGCGGGTGGCCAGCACCGCCATCCTGGTCCGGGCCGCCGCCCGGGGGGAGATCCCGCCGGAGGCCGGCGAACGGGAGCTGTTCCACGATCTCGCGCCCGCGCTCACCCTGTCCCGCATCGTCGCGCACGGCCTGCCCGCCGACGACGCGTTCCTCATCCAGGTCGTCGACCAGGTGCTGATCCCGGTCCTCCGCTACCAGCCCGACCGCCCGTCACCGGCCTGACCCACCGACATCCGCAACACGGAAGGCTTCACCATGCCCGGAACCACCTCGACCGCACCTGGCGCATCCGGCGCCGGGGCGTCGACAAGCACGCCGCACCCGCGGCGTTGGATCGCGCTGGCGGTCATCGCGGTCTCGCAGCTGATGGTCGTCCTGGACGCCACCATCGTGAACATCGCACTGCCGAAGGCCCAGGCCGACCTGGGGATCACCGACGCGAACCGGCAGTGGGTGATCACCGCCTACACGCTGGCCTTCGGCGGGCTGCTGCTGCTCGGCGGTCGCATCGCCGACTACTGGGGGCGCAAGCGCACCTTTATCGTCGGCATGACCGGTTTCGCGCTCGCCTCCGCCCTGGGCGGTCTGGCCACCACCGGCGGGATGCTCTTCGCCGCCCGCGCGTTGCAGGGCGCCTTCGGTGCGCTGCTCGCCCCGGCCGCGCTGGCGCTGCTCACCGTGCTGTTCACCGAGGCCACCGAACGGGCCAAGGCGTTCGCCGTGTACGGCGCGATCGCCGGCGGCGGATCTGCGGTCGGCCTGCTGCTCGGTGGGGTGCTCACCGAGTACGCCAACTGGCGCTGGTGCCTGCTGGTCAACATCCCGGTCGCCGCGATCGCCATCGCGTTCGCGCTCCCGCTGGTGCCGGAGAGCCGGGCCAAGGGCAACACCCGCTACGACGTACCGGGCGCGGTCGTGGTGACCGCCGGCCTGGTCTCCCTGGTGTACGGCTTCACCAAGGCCGCCGAGGACGGCTGGGACGCCACCGCGACGCTCGGCTTCATCGCCGCGGGCGTGGTGCTGCTCGCCGCCTTCGTGGTGATCGAGCTGCGCTCCAGCCACCCGCTGCTGCCGCTGCGGATCGTGCTGGACCGCAACCGGGGCGGGGCGTTCCTCACCTCGACGCTGATCGGCGCCGGCCTGTTCGGGGCGTTCCTCTTCCTGACCTTCTACTTCCAGGTGGTGCTGCAGTACAAGCCCCTGGAGGCGGGTCTCGCGTCGCTGCCGGTCACCGCCGGTGTGCTCATCGCCGCCGGTGGCGCCAGCCAGTTGATGCCGCGACTGGGCGCCAAGCCGCTGATGGTCGCCGGTGCCGTGCTCGCCGCCCTGGGCATGCTGGTGCTGACCCAGATCGACGCGGACACCTCGTTCCTCACCCACCTGCTGCCCGCGCAGGTCATCCTGGGCCTGGGGCTGGGCTTCACCTTCGTCCCGCTGTCCAGCCTCGCCCTGGTCGGGGTGCCGGAGCACGACGCCGGCGCGGCCAGCGCGACGCTCAACGCCACCCAGCAGATCGGTGGCTCGCTCGGCACCGCCCTGCTGAACACCTTCTACACCAGCGCGGTCGCCGCCTACCTGGTGGGCCGGGCGCCGAACCCGGTCACCCAGGTCGAGGCGCTGGTGCACGGTTACCGGGTGGCCTTCGCCTGGGGCGCGGCGCTGATCGTGCTCGCCGGCCTGGCCACCCTGGTCCTGGTGAAGGTCCGCAAGGAGGACGTCCCCACCGGCACCACCGTGCACATGGGCTGAGCTGACCGATGTGGCCGCCGGCCGGAGCGCCCCGAGCGTGGGGTGGACCGGCCGGCGGCCACGTCCGGTAACGTCCCGACCATCGTCGAAAATCCGTTTGAGGAGATCCATGTCGACCCCTGCTGACCAGATCATCACAGCTCTGCGCGCGGGCCACGAGGAGCTCGCCGCGCTCGTGCGGGACCTCAAGGAGGACGACCTGCTCCGGCCGTCGGGGGCCAGCGAGTGGCAGGTCTCCCAGGTGCTGAGTCACCTGGGCAGCGGCGCCGAGATCAACCTGGCGACGCTGGACGCCGCCCGCACCGGCGCACCCGGCCCGGACGGGGACTTCAACCGTGGCGTCTGGGCACGCTGGGACGCGATGGCCCCGGCCGAGCACGCCGCCGGGTTCCTCGCCGCCAACGAGCGGCTGGTCGAGGCGTACGAGGCGCTGGACGCCGAGACCCGCTCCTCGATGCGAATCGACCTCGGTTTCCTGCCGGAGCCGGTGGACGTGGCCACCGCGGCCCGGTTCCGGCTCAGCGAGTTCGCCCTGCACCAGTGGGACACCGAGGTGGCGTTCAACCCGTTCGCGGCGGTGACGCCGGGCGCGGTGGCGCTGCTGCTCGACCAGATCGGCGGCATGCTGGCCTGGACCAGCCGACCGCAGGAACTGGGCGGGCGGGAGGCCACGCTGCTGGTCCGGGTGCACGCGCCCGAGCGGACGTTCGGGCTGCGGCTGGGCGAGAAGGTCGAGGTCGTCGACGCGCCGGAGCGTCCCGACGGCGAGTTGGAGGCCCCGGCCGAGGCGTGGCTGCGGCTGGCCACCGGACGGCTGGGCACCCAGCACACCCCGGACGGGGTGCGGGCGACCGGTTCGGTGACCCTCGACGACCTGCGCCGGGTCTTCGTCGGCTTCTGACCAGCGGCCGTGCGGGCCGGTCAGCCCGGCCCGCACGGCACGTCAGCCCTTCACGCAGACCACCTGCTTGAGGTGCGCGACCACCTCGACCAGGTCCTCCTGCTGGGCCATCACCTCGGTGATGTCCTTGTACGCGCCGGGGATCTCGTCGACCACCCCGGCGTCCTTGCGGCACTCCACCCCGGCGGTCTGCGCGGCCAGGTCCTCGGTGCTGAACGTCCGCTTGGCCTGCGCCCGCGACATCCGGCGCCCCGCCCCGTGCGACGCCGAGCAGTACGCGTCCGGGTTACCCCGGCCCCGCACGATGTACGACCCGGTGCCCATCGACCCGGGGATGATGCCCAGGTCACCCCGGCCGGCCCGGATGGCACCCTTGCGCGTCACCAGCACGTCCACCCCGTCGTAGCTCTCCTCGGACACGTAGTTGTGGTGGCAGCTGATCGACTCGTCGTAGGCGACCTGCGGGAACTGCTCCCGCACCACCCCGCAGAGCAGGGCCAGCATGACCGCCCGGTTGCGCCGCGCGTACTCCTGCGCCCACCACAGATCCCGCCGGTACGCGTCCATCTCCGGCGTCCCGGCGAGGAACACGGCCAGGTCCCGGTCCGGCAGGTCGGCGTTGTGCGGCAGCCCCCGGGCCACCCCGATGTGCCGCTCGGCCAGTTCCTTGCCGATGTTGCGGGACCCGGAGTGCAGCATCAGCCAGACCCGCCCCTCGTCGGCGCCGCCCTGCTCCAGGCAGACCTCGATGAAGTGGTTGCCCCCGCCGAGGGTGCCGAGCTGCCGCCGCGCCCGCGTCTCCAACTGTGCCACCCGCCGGTCCAGGCCGGCGAACCGGCCCCAGAAGTCGTCCCAGCCGGCCTGCTCCAGACCCCGGATCCGACGCGTGTCGACCGAGTCCTCGCGCTGGGTGAAGCCGACCGGGATGGTGGCCTCGATCGCGGAGCGCAGCCCGGCCAGGTCGTCGGGCAGGTCGGCGGCGGTCAGCGAGGTACGCACCGCCGACATCCCGCAGCCGATGTCGACGCCGACCGCGGCCGGCGAGACGGCCTGCCGCATCGCGATCACCGAACCGACCGTGGCGCCCTTGCCGAAGTGCACGTCGGGCATGACGGCGACACCCTGCACCCAGGGCAACGCACCGATGTTGCGCAGCTGCTTGGCGGCCTGCGGCTCGATCGCGTAGGGGTCGGTCCAGACCCGGACCGGAGCCCGGGTACCGGCGAGAGGGGTGAATCCCATCGTGGTCTCCTCGTGTCGTGCGATGACCGTTGATGATCAGGTATGAGCGCGGCGGCGGTGCGCGGATACGAAACGGCCGCCCGATCCCGGTGGGATGGGCGGCCGGCGGACGCGTCAGCGTCGCGTCAGTCGCGCCACCCCGGCTCGTTGCGCCGCAGCGCCGGGTACGCACAGGCTCTGGTGGTGCCGAGCAGAGACCCGCCGGCAGGGAGCAGCCGGGCGGCATCGGTGCGGATGCGTCGTGGCACGGCGTACTCCCTTCGGGGTGTGGCTCGGTCGACCTTGCACCGACGAGCCTAGGAGGGCTGCGGGGCGTCCGCAATGGATATCGCCGTTACCGGCCGCCGACTCGGCGGGCGACCGCCAGCAGATACCCCTTGCGATCCAGCGGGTCGTTGTCCCAGCGGGGCCGGGTGGGGCTGGGACCGGGCACCGGGCGGTACCTGTCGAACTCGGTCTCCAACACACCCTCGCCCCGGGTCAGCGCGGGCAGGCGACGCTCCAGCGCGTGCACCCGGCCCGCCGGGATCTCGCCCCGCACCAGGTACGACGTGCCCCGCCCGATGGTGTCGGTCGGCACCGCGTCCAGTCGGGTGAGCGCCGGCAGCAGCGTGCCGAGGACGTCACCGGGCACTTCCAACCGGAAGCGGTGCACCGGCTCGTGGACCCGCGTACGGGCACGGGTGAGCGCGGCCATCAGCACCAACGGGGTGAGATTGCGGAAATCCCCGGCGGTGCTGGACATGCTCTTGTCGAAGCTGCCGTGCGAGTGGCTCTGCCGCGCCCAGTAGCCGGCGTGGGTCATCGTCACCTCGCAGTCGGGGACCTCCCACCCGTGCAGCCCCTGGCGCAGGGTGCGACGTACGGACTCCTCCACGGCGGCGAAGAAGGCGGGTGGCATCGAACCCAGCTCGACGCCGAGGTGGAACCTCACACCGGCCCCGGTCGGCGCCGGGCCGATCCGCAGCCCGACGGTGGCCAGGAAGGGGTTGGGCGCCACCGCGATCACCTCGACCGCCTCGCCGACGCGGCACACCCGTTCCACGTGCACCACGCTGGTCTCCCGGAACGTCACCCGCACGCCGAAGTCGTCGGCCAGGGTCGCCTGGATGACCTCCTTCTGCACCTCGCCGTAGAGCGACACGCTGATCTCGTGCCGCCGGTCGTCCTGCCGCAGGTTGATCAGCGGGTCCTGTTCGGCGAGTTGGCTCAGCGCCGCGTGCAGCGCGGCCCGGTCGACGGGGCGCTCCGGCACCACCACCGTCTCCAGCGTGGGTGGCGCGAAGTGGCGGTCCGCGACGGCACGTTCCGGGGGTACGCCGACCGGGTCGCCGATCCGCGCGTCCGGCACACCCCACAGCCGGGCGATGTGGCCGGCACCGACCGACGACGCCACCACGTCGGCCCCCTGGCTGGCGACACGTATCGCCGTGACCAGCGCGGCGTCGGCCGTACCGACGCGAACCCGGTCGCGAACCCGGATCGTGCCGGCGAAGAGGCGGACCAGGGCGATCCTCTCCCCCGCCGGTCCCCGCTCGATGGCGAACACGGTGCCGGAGACCGGGGCGTCCAGGTCACCCTGACCGGTCGGCAGCAGTTCGGTGATGCCGGCGATCAGCGCGCCCACGCCGGTGCCGGTGATCGCCGAGCCGGCGTACACGGGCTGCACCAGCGCCCGGCGGGTCCGCGTCGCCAACACCCGGCGCAGCCGCGGGTACGGCACCGCCGACGGGTCCGCCACCCAGTCGGCGAGCAACCCGTCGTCCTGCCCCGCGAGCACGTCGAGCAGCCGGTCGGTGAACCCCACGTCGGCGGGGCCGTACGGCGAGCAGTGCGCGCCGCGAGTCCCCGGCGCCACCACCGAGCCCATCGCCACCACGGTCGGAGTGAGCTTCTCCGCGACGGCCCGCACGACCCGCTCGGGGTCCGCCCCGGCCCGGTCGACCTTGTTGACGAAGATCAGTGTCGGGATGCGCAGCCGCCGCAGGGTCCGCATCAGCACGCGGGTCTGCGGTTGTATCCCCTCCACCGCGGAGATCACCAGCACCGCGCCGTCGAGCACGCCGAGCACCCGCTCGACCTCGGCGATGAAGTCCGGGTGACCGGGCGTGTCGATCAGGTTGACGGTCACGTCGTCCAGCACGAAGGAGACGACGGCCGAGCGGATGGTGATCCCGCGTTGCCGTTCCAGAGCCAGGGAGTCCGTACGGGTGCTGCCCGCGTCGACACTGCCGAGCTGGTCGGTCACGCCAACGTCGTGCAACAGCCGCTCGGTCAGGCTGGTCTTACCGGCATCGACGTGAGCCAGGATGCCGAGGTTCAGAGTCTTCACGCAGCGTCAGGTCCTTCAGGTAGGCGACAGATCCCCTCTGGTCGGACATCGACGCAGCGCGCATGGTGACTCCCTGGCTGTTGGTGGCGGTTTCGGGTAGTTCAGCAGGCCGTCGCGGCTCGGACAACCGATTTAGCCGGCGCTCCCGTTCACGTACCGTCCGGCTCCGCGACGCCGCGTGCTCACCTGACGCGGCTAGGTTCGCGCGGCACTGTCCGCCCCTGTCCCGGGAGAACCACCATCACCGCCACCTGGCCGTCGCACCATGTCGGCACCGTCGCCACCGCACCGGACCTGCCTCGGGCGGACGCGGATCGTGGACCGCGCGACATCCGGTTCGGCGCGACGGTGGCGGGTTGGGTGCTCCCCGCCCTTGTCGCGCTGGCGCTTGGCCGGTGGCGGCTGACCGGTCCGGCCCTCTGGGCCGACGAGTTGGCCACCTGGGGCGCGGTCCGGTTGAGCTGGTCGCAGCTGTGGCAACTCGCCGGTTCGGTGGACGCGGTCCTGACTCCCTACTACGCCCTGATGAAGGTGTACGTCGCCGTGGCCGGCACGTCCACGGCCGCGCTGCGGCTGCCCTCGGTCGCCGCCAGCACCGTCGCCACGGTGGTGGTGACCGCGCTCGGACGTCGACTCGGCGGCCCTGGGACCGGCCTGCTGGCGGGGCTGCTCTTCGCGATCCTGCCGGTGACCTCCCGGTACGCGCAGGAGGCCCGGTCCTACGCCCCGGTGATCCTCGGTGCCGCTGTCGCCGTGTGGTGCCTGATCAGCCTGCTGGAGGAGCCCACGCGTCGCCGCCTCGCCGGGTACGCCGCCGCCGTCGGCGTCGTCGGGCTGCTGCATCCGCTCAACGGCCTGCTGATGCTCGCGGGTCACGCCGTCGCGGTCGGCTGGTGGCAGCTCCCTCGCCGAGCCGAGGGCTGGCGGACCGTACGCGGGTGGGTGACGGCCGCCGGCGTGGGTGTGCTGCCGGCGCTCGCGCTGTCGGTCTGGGGTCGGGGGCAGAGCGCCCAGGTGTCCTGGATCGCGCTCGTCGACCTGGGTGCCCTCCAGGCGTTCCCGGAGCGGCTCTTCCACTCCGCGGCCGTCGGCGGGCTCGTCCTCGTCCTCGCGATCCTCGGCGTGCGCCGCGCCCCGGCGTACGTGTGTCTGGCCGGCGCGGCGTTCGTCCCGATGGCGCTGCTGTTGCTCGCCGGCACCCAGCTACACGTCTGGGTGGCCCGCTACGTGCTTGTCGTGCTGCCGGCGCTGGCCGTCCTCGCGGCGTCCGCCCTGGCCCGCGTCGGACGGTCGTCGGCCGTCGTCGCGGTCGTCCTGGCGGCCGTCCTGGCCCTCCCCGCACACGTCGCCATTCGCGCCCACGCCGGTCACAGCCAGGACTCGTACCGGATCGCGGCGGTCATCGGTCCCCACTACCGACCCGGCGACGTCGTGGTGTTTCCGGACAGCCACCCGAGCATCCCCTGGTCACCGCGCGACATCTACGAGCGCTACCTGCCGGCCCCACGCCCACCGGACGTGCTGCGCGTCGCCCCGCAGCGCAGCGACGGCCGGTTCCTGGCGACGGAGTGCCCGGACGCCACCTGCCTCGGCACACCACCGCGCATCTGGGTCGTCGGGGCCGATCCCGCGGCCGACCCGCTGCGGGACATGGCACCCGGCAAGCGGGAACGGATCAGCGCCGGCTACCGGGAGGCACAGCGCTGGCGGTACCCACTGCTCAGCATCACCCTCCTGGAGCGCACGGCCTGAGGGGCCCGGCAGTAGTAGCCGACCAGGGCCGATCGCGGAAGGAGAGCTTCCCCGATGCCTGGCAGACTCGCGGGCATGGTGGAGACCTCGGTGCGGCTGCTGCGGCTGCTGACCCTCCTGCAGGTTCGCCGGGAGTGGTCCGGCCCGGAACTGGCCGAACGGCTGGCGGTCACCACCCGCACCGTGCGCACCGATGTGGAGCGCCTGCGGGTGCTGGGCTACCAGATCGAGTCCCACCCGGGGGTCGCCGGAGGCTACCGGCTCGGCGCCGGATCGGCCCTGCCGCCGCTGCTGCTCGACGACGACGAGGCCGTGGCGGTGGCCGTCGGGCTGCGGGCGGCCGCCGGCGGTTCGGTGACCGGAATCGAGGAGACGTCGCTGCGGGCGCTTGCGAAGCTGGAGCAGTCGCTGCCGTCGCGGTTGCGGCACCGGGTGGACGCCCTGCGGGCCGCGACGGTCTCCGCCGCGGGCGGCGGCCCGACCGTGGACGCCGACACGCTCACCGCCGTGTCGACGGCGGTGCACCGGGCCGAGCGCCTGCGCTTCGACTACGCCGGGCATGACGGTACGGCCACCGTGCGCGACGTCGAGCCGTACCGGCTGGTCTACACCGGTCGGCGCTGGTACCTGCTCGGCTGGGACACCGACCGGGCCGACTGGCGCACCTTCCGCGCCGACCGGATCCGGCCCCGGGTGCCGACCGGCCCACGCTTCACCCCGCGGGAGCCGCCCGGCGGCGACGCGGTCGCGCACGTGCTGCGCGGCGTCGGTTCCACCGCCTGGCCGCATCCCGCCCGGGTACGCCTGCACGCGTCGGCCGACCAGGTGGCCCAGCGGATCCCCAGCACGGCGGGCCTGCTGGAGGCGATCGACGAGCGGACCTGCCTGCTGCACACCGGTGGGGAGTCGCTGAGCAATCTGGCCGCCTTCCTCAGCACCATCGGGGTCGACTTCGACGTGCTCGACCCGCCGGAGCTGCGCGACGTCGTGCGTGCCGTCGCCGCCCGGTTCGGTCGGGCCGCTCAGGTGTCGTAGCGGCCCTGGCGTCGCCGGTAGTAGGCGTAGGCGACCGCGGCGAGCAGTGGTCCCCACAGCAGCAGCGGGAGATAGCAGGCGTAGAAGATCGCGGCCTCCCCCTCACCGCGCTGCGTGGGGAAGTCCGCCGGGAGCGGCGTGCCCCGCATGGTGACCCCGGCGAATATCTGGATGAAGGCGCTGGTCCACAGGACGGTCAGGACCGTCGCGCCGAGCGTCGCGGGTATGAGCGCGGCCGGCGTCGGCACCCGGCGGCCACTCAGCCAGGGAATCCAGCGCGGGAATCGCTCTCCCCAGCCGGCGACGAGACCGACGGCGGTGAACGCGATCAGCTCCGCCACGATCGAGAGGCAGACGACGTACACCCGCCCGTCGAACCCGACGCCGTCGCGGAACGCGACCGGGAGCCGCCAGAGGCCGGAGGGCAGCACGGTGAACGGGATGACGTAGGCGGCGACCCGCGCCCAGCGGGGCACTCCCGCCACCGGGGCGTGGGCCTTACGCCACGCCACGCGTAGCCGCGATTCTCCGGTTTCGGCGACCATCGGTGGCGACGTCGAGGGTTTGGGAGCATCGAGGCGGTCAGGTGTTCTCATGCCGCTCACGCTAGGAACCGAGCAGGCCGGGCCACCTCCCTCTCGCGAGGGAGTGCACCACCCGGTCGGTCGACCACCGTCGGTCATCGTGCGGCGCCAGGTCTCCCGAGCCGTCCGAGCCGGACCTCACCAACTGCCCGGGGGTGACCTCTGGCCGCTGGCGACACCTGTCGGCTTCGGCTCCGCCACCATCGTGTCGTGGTGACGGAGCCGAAGCGCCGACCCCTTGGTCGTGCCGGCCGATGAGGCGGGCGGCAGACGGGCTGGTCGGGCCGGGCAGCTAGGACTGCGGCACCAACCGGAAGGACTGCGCGGCGGTGCCGTTGCAGGTGTATTGGATGAGTTGGACGCTGTCCGCCGTGGACGCTCCCGGCACGTCGAGGCACTTGCCGCTTTGCCGGTTGACCAGGCGGTAGTAGCCGCCGCCCTCCGATTCGGCACGCCACTGCTGGTTGTTGCCACCGCTGTAGGACCAGAGCTGGATCGGCGCCGAGTCGGCTGTCGACCGGTCGGTCACGTCGAGCACCTGGGCGGCGTTGGTGCGGTTGTTGACCCGCAGGTAGCCGCCGCTGGTCGGCGCGAACTGGTACTGCTGCGCGGCGCTGCCGTTGCAGGCGTACTGCTGGATGGCCGTGCCGTTCGCGCTGGCGGCGGCGCGCGCGTCCACGCACTTGCCGTTGCCCCGGTTGACCACCGTGTGCCAGGCGGTCGGTGAGATCGTGCCGCCGGTCGGCGGAGGCGTGGTCGGGGTGGTGGTGCCGGCGCCGGCGAGCCAGTGCAGCCCGTCGATCAGCAGCTGGTTCTGCTGCGCGCTGTCGAACGTCGACGACAGCCCGGTGTTGGTGCTGTAGTTCATGGCGTTGTGCCCGAAGTTGGCGTAGAGCATCTTGTACTGCCGGTTGCTCCACACCAGCGGGTAGTACCCGCCGTACCAGGACTGGTTGGGGTCGGTGCCGACCGGGAAGCTGGACGCGTCGACCGAGGCGAGGATGTCGATGTTCGGGTTCTGCCGCAGGTCGTTGCTCCAGGAGTACCACTCGCTGATCGACGACGGGAAGGTCGCCGGGAGGTTCCGGGTGGCCGGGTGGGTGCGGTTGTCGGCGCGCATGGTGACCCGGGTGGGTCCCCAGGTGTTGGTCTGGAACGAGCCGGTGCCGAGGAAGGTGTTGTAGTACCAGCTCCAGCTCGACGGATTGTCGGTCCACGCGCTGACGTGGAAGCCGAACCACGCCCCGCCGTTCTGCATGTACTGCTGGAACGCGGCCCGCTGCGCGGTGGGCGGCGCGTCGTCCAGGAACATGACCACCTTGTACTGGGCCAGGTTCGCGGTGTTCAGCAGACCCCAGTTGTTGGTGGCCTCCCAGGAGAAGCCGTGCTGCGCGGCGGCCTGCGGGAACCAGGCCCGGGCGTCCCGGACGAAGTCGATGTGCGCGGCGTCCCAGGTGCCGTTGTAGAAGGCCAGGACCTTGAACGTCGGCGCGGCTTGCGCGGACCGCGAGGCGTTGACCGCGAGGCCGGCGCTCAGCGCGACCAGCAGAGCGACGAACAACGACAAGATTCGTCTGGTACGGGAGGAGAGTTCTGCGATCACCTGATCGTCCCTTCGGTGGGGACGCGCGCCGCCGCGTCGACCTGCATCTGTTCACAAGGTTTACAGATAGACGAAAGGTTATGCGGTGGCACCGGCGGCGTCAATCATGGGTCGGCTGAACGGGTGGGATTCCGGTGCCAGCGGGTACTCCGGCCCGATGACCAGCCCGGACGCCGTCGACGTCGACACGCCCCTCGCCGTCGACCTGCCCGCCGCGCCGCACGACGCCAGCGGCGAGTGGGTGCCGACCCGTGACCTCGCCGGGCTCGCACCCGCGGCCCGGCCGGCCCGCCGCTGGACCCCGCGCCGGGTGGTGGCCACCCCGGCGGCGCTGGAGCACCCGCACGGCCAGCGGATCGTCGAGCTGGTGCAGGCACAGGGCATCGAGGTGGAACACCTGCGAGCCAACCGGCTCACCGGGGTACGCGGACAAACCGACCGGGAGACGTACGCGCGGGCGAAGGCCACCATGGCGATCGTGGTCAGCCCACCCTCGCGGCGCACCCTGCAACCCATCGCGCCCAGCGCCGACTGGCGGGTCGACCTCGCCGAGGGCTGCCCGGCGCACTGCCAGTACTGCTACCTCGCCGGTTCGCTGTCCGGCCCGCCGGTGACCCGGGTGTACGCGGACCTCGACGACATCCTGGACGGGCTGGCCGTGTACGCCGGGCGTGGGACGGTGACCAGCCGCAACGCGCGACGCGCCGACGAGGGCACCACCTTCGAGGCGTCCTGCTACACCGATCCGCTCGCGCTGGAGCACCTCACCGGCAGTTGGCGGCGGGCGGTGCAGCACTTCGCCGCCTGGGACGCGCCCGTGCAACTGCGCTGGACCACCAAGTACGCCGACGTGGACACCTTCGTCGGGCTGCCGCACGCCGGCCGTACCCGGGTCCGGTTCAGCGTCAACTGCGCACCGGTGAGTGAACGGTTCGAGGGCGGCACCGCCCGGGTGCCGGAGCGGCTGGCCGCGCTGCGCCGGCTCGCGCTCGACGGCTACCCGGTCGGGCTGACCATCGCCCCGATCATCGCGCTGCCCGACTGGCGGGAAAGCTACGGCGAGTTGCTCGACCAGGTCCGCGCGGCGGTCGACGGGGTGCCGGAGCTGGACCTGACCGCCGAGCTGATCACTCACCGGTTCACCCCGGGCAGCAAGGAGGTGCTGCTGGGCTGGTACCCGCGCACCCGGCTGGAGATGGACGAGGAGTCGCGCAGCCGCAAACAGGGCAAGTTCGGCGCGGTGAAGTACGTCTACCCGCGCGACACCATGGCCGAGCTGCGCGGCTGGTTCACCGCCGAGCTCGCGTCGCGGGTGCCGGCCTGCCGGATCCTCTACTGGACCTGAGCCGTCCCCGGCATGTTTCGGAAAACTTTCGCGAACCTCGCCGTCGTCGCTTGACGGCAACCTTCTCATCCACCAAAGTCGATGCGGGTGTAGGTAGGCGTGCCGTCGGGAGCTCGGCCGCCAGCGGGGCAATGAGCGATGTGGTGTCGGGTGCGATGGGCAGCACCTGTTAGCGCTCACACTGTGCCGCACCGCTGTCCTGGCCACGGTGGCGGCGTGGCCCGACAGCGATCTGTCATGGCAACGCGGCACTTCGCGTGTTCACGCCCCCGATCATCAGGAGAATGGTCCATGAGAAGACCCAGAGTTATCCGGGCCGCCGCGGTGTCCGCCGGCGCGGTGCTTGTGGCATCGACGGCGATCGCCGTGGCGATGCCGGCCGGGGCAGCGGCCGCTGGCTGTTCGGTGGATTACAGCGTGTCGTCGCAGTGGCAGGGCGGGTTCGGCGCCAACGTCGCCATCACCAATCTCGGTGATCCGGTCAGCAACTGGACGTTGGCCTGGTCCTACAGCGCCGGTCAGAGCGTCACGCAGGCGTGGAACACGACACTGACCCAGAGCGGCGCGGCGGTCACCGCCAGGAACGTCAGTTACAACGGCGCGATCGCCACCAACGGCACCGTCTCGTTCGGCTTCAACGGCTCGTGGACCGGCAGCAACCCCGCGCCGGCCAGCTTCACGCTCAACGGGGTGGCCTGCACCGGCGAACCGGCACCGACCACGCCACCGCCGACCAGCGCACCGCCGACGACCCCGCCACCAACCACCCCACCGCCGACGACCCCACCGCCGACCACTCCGCCGCCGAACGGGCCGGCGGACATCACGGTGAACAGCGCGACCAGATACCAGACAGTCGACGGGTTCGGGGCCGCGCAGTCGATCTGGGGTAGCGCCTGGTCGACGACGGACACCCAGACGCTCGTCGGGCTGGGCGCCAACCAGTTGGGGCTGTCCATCGTGCGGACCGGCCTGTCGCCGGTGTCCAGCGAGTGGGCGACGCACGTGGACTCGCTGAAGACGGCGGAGTCGTACGGGTCGAACGTGAAGATCCTCGCCTCGCCGTGGACCGCACCGGCGGCGTGGAAGACGAACAACAGCCGGGTCAACGGCGGCAAGCTGAGGACCGACTACTACGACGACTACGCGAACCATCTGAACAGCTACGTGCAGTACATGCGTGGCCAGGGCGTGAACATCGACGTCACCTCGGTGCAGAACGAGCCGGACTGGCACCCGGATTACGACTCGATGGACTGGAGCGGCACCGAGCTGCGCAATTTCGTCCGGGACCAGGGCACGAAGGTGCAGAACACCAAGCTGATGGTCGCCGAGGCGGTCAACCTAAACTACAACTTCACCGATCCGACCCTGAACGACACCACCGCCCGCAACAACATCGGCTACATCGGCGGGCACCTGTACGGCACCGAGGAGTCCGGCCGGCTCAAGCCGTATCCCCTGGCCGCGCAGTACAACAAGCCGGTGTGGATGACCG
Source organism: Micromonospora sp. NPDC048905 (assembly GCF_040649655.1). Lineage (NCBI taxonomy): Bacteria > Bacillati > Actinomycetota > Actinomycetes > Micromonosporales > Micromonosporaceae > Micromonospora > Micromonospora sp. NPDC048905. Next base: position 38,669 of record NZ_JBEZFV010000023.1, read on the forward strand.
AGTGGAACCTGCACGCCGCCGACGGTGGCGGCTCCAACATCTGGGGCAACCCCGCCAACGGCACGGTCTGGAACGAGACGCTCGACGACATCATGCGCACCGTGCACCGGTCGATGGAGGCGAACTGGAGCGCCTACATCTGGTGGTACGGCAAGCGCTACTACTCCTTCATCGGCGACGGTGAGTCGGCGTTCGGCACCGTCGCGGGCGCTCCGCTCAAGCGCGGGTACGCGTTCTCGCAGTACGCCAAGTACGTCCGCCCCGGCTACCAGCGGGTCGCCCTGACCAAGAGCTCCAAGGCCTCGCCCCTGGAGGTGACCGCCTACCAGGGCGACGGCAAGGTCACCCTGGTGATCCTCAACCGCTCGAACAGCGCGGTCACCAACGCCGTGGTCCAGGCGCCGCAGAACGTCACCCGGGCCGAGCACTACCTCACCTCGCAGAACGCCAACGCGGCCAGCCAACCGACAAGCGTCAACGGCGGTCAGGCCACCATCAACGTCGCCGCCCGCAGCATCTCCACGCTCGTGTTCACCCTCTGAGGGCCGCACCGCCCCAGGTGGGCGTGTGGGTGTTGGATCGCGGATCCGCACCCACACGCCCCACCGGCCGCCCCCGGTCGGGGCGGACGCGGTATCGACCGGCCGGGTCAGCCAACGCGCGTGCCGGACGGCGGCGCGTCAGCCGACCGACGAGCGGGCGACCGGCGCGGCGAAGAACGTGTCCGGGTACGGCTCGTCGCGCAGGCTGTAGTGCCACCACTCACGGTCGTAGTTGACGAAGCCGGCGTCGGTCATCAGCCGCTGCAACAACCGCCGGTTGTCTCGCGCCGTCCCGGTGATGCGGGGGTCGGCGGTGTGCGCCCGGGAGTCGAAGCAGTCGAAGCCCGTACCCATGTCGACGCTGTTGTCGGCGAAGCGCCGCCCCGGGGGCGCGGTGCAGGCGACGAGCGGCTGCCCAGGCCGGTACGCGGGCTGGTCGGCGGCGGGGTCGTCCACAAGCGTCAGGTCCATGGTGCTGCCCCGGCTGTGCGCGGTGGGCGCCCCGATGTAGCCCTCGGCGAAGAGCCGATCCTTGGCCAGGTCCGGGTAGAACTCGGCCTTGGTCTGCTGCTCGCCGGGGCGCTTCGACCAGGCGACGAAGTCGTCCACCGCCGGCTGCGGGCGGTAGCAGTCGTACACCTTGAGGCTGTGCCCGCCGGCCAGGGCGGCGTCCTGCACCCGGCGCAGCGCCTCGGCGGCCTGCCGGGTGAGCAGGCACAGCGGCTCCGGGTAGCCGGCGATCGGGCGGCCCACGAAGTTGTGCGCCGTGGCGTAGCGGATGTCGGCGTGGATGCGCGGGTCGACGTCACTCAGGTCCACGAATCCGGGCAGCCGGGCGGCCGCGGATCTGGACGTCGCGGGGGTGGGCGTCGCGGAGGTGGGCCGGGGGGTGGGACTCACCGGCGTCGACGGGGGCGCGGCCGGCGCGGGGCGGGGCTCCGGCCGCGAGCAACCGCCGAGCAGCACGGCGACCACGAGCGCGACGGCGATCCGGTGACCCACCTCTCCTGTCTATCAGCCGGGCCGGCGGCGCGGGCCGGATGCACCCGTTCCGGGTCGGCCCCGCTGGGCACGTGGCCCGGTCAGCTCTCGGTCAGGTGTGCGCGCAGGAAGACCAGCGCCGACTCGTCGTCGTCGATCCCGCCGGCCTCGTGGCCGTTGTAGCGCCACACCGCCAACTCGCTCGGCCCGGCGTGGGCGTTGGCCGCCGCGTAGACCGTCGACGGCGGGACGATCTCGTCCATCAACGCCACCGAGTACCGCGCCGGACGGCGGCAGCGGCGGGCGAAGTTGACCCCGTCGACGTACGCGAGGGTGGTCAGCACCCGCTCCTCGGCGTACCGGTGGATCGCCAGGTAGTCGCGGATCTCCCGGTAGGGGCGGGCGGCGGTGGTCACCACCGCGCGCGGAATGTCGCAGAGGAACGGCACGAACGCGACCACCGCCCGTACCCCGGGTGCCAACGCGCCGGCCGCGAGCGCCAGCCCTCCGCCCTGGCTGTGCCCGAGCACCGCCACCCGGGTCGGATCGACGAGCGGCAGGGTCCGGACGGCGTCCACCGCCCGGACGGCGTCGGTGATCAGCCGCCGGTAGTAGTAGGTCTTCGGATCGGCGATGCCGCGGGTGGTGACGCCGGGCGCCTCCGGCCCGGCCGCGCCGAGGTCCGGGGTGTCGCCCCGGCTCCAGCCCGAGCCCTGCCCCCGGGTGTCCATCTGCAGGTGCGCGAACCCGGCGGCGGCCCAGAGCAGGTTCTCCAGCGGGTGCCCGCGCCCGCCGCCGTAGCCGGCGAACTGGACCACCGTCGGCAACGCCGTGTCGGCGCCGCGGGGCACCCGCAGCCAGGCCCGCACGGACTGGCCGGCGAAACCCGCGAAGGTCACGTCGAACACGTCGATGCTGTCCAACTCGGTCGCGACCGGCTCGGCCCGCACCGGCCAGCCGGCACGCCGGGCCTCGGTCAGGGTGTCGGCCCAGAAGTCGTCGAAGTCCGCCGGCTCCGTGACGACGCCGCGGTAGTCCCGCAGCTGTTCCTCAGGTAGATCGGTGTACATGCCGTCCCCGGTCGACGAAGTTCCGGAAAGATTCCGTAACTTCGCCGAACGCTAGAACCGACCTGGCATGTCGTCAACCCCCGTCGGTGAGGCAAGATGACGCGTGGAACGGGCACACCGTTCCGGGATCCTCGGTTGACGACGTCTCGTGGTCGTTCTTCCGGCACGGTGAAGGAGACGCGGGTGGGCGCGGACGACGGACGCAGGGTGACCATCACCGCGATCGCACGGGAAGCCGGGGTGTCGGTGCCGACCGTGTCACGGGTCCTCAACGGTCGCTCCGATGTCGCACCGGACACCCGGGAGCGGGTCGAGGAGTTGCTGCGCCACCACGGCTACCGGCGACGCACCAGCCGCAGCGTTCGCCGCGCCGGCCTCGTCGACCTGGTCTTCAACGACCTGGACAGCCCCTGGGCCGTGGAAATCATCCGGGGCGTGGAGGATGTCGGGCACGGCGCGGGAGTCGGCACGGTGGTCTCCGCGATCCACCGGCAGCCCACCGCCGCCCGGCAGTGGCTGCAGAACCTGCGCACCCGGGCCACCGACGGGGTCATCTTCGTGACCTCGCACCTCAGCCCGCCGCTGCACGCGCAACTGCGCCGCCTCAACGTGCCGGTGGTGGTCGTCGACCCGGCCGGTGTCCCGGCCATGGACGTGCCGACGATCGGTGCCACCAACTGGGCCGGCGGAATGGCCGCGACCGAGCACCTGCTGGCGATCGGGCACCGGCGCATCGGCCTGGTGGCGGGGCCGACGCACCTGCTGTGCAGCCGGGCGCGGCTCGACGGTTACCGGGCCGGGTTGGAGAGCGCCGGAGTGCCGGTGGACGACGAGCTGATCTACCCGGGCGACTTCTACCACGCCTCCGGGTTCTCCGGCGCGACCGCGCTGCTCGACCTCGCCGACCCGCCGACCGGCATCTTCGCCGCGAGTGACCAGATGGCCTTCGGCGTCTACGAGGCCATCCGGCGGCGCGGGCTGCGGGTGCCGGACGACGTGAGCGTCGTCGGCTTCGACGACCTGCCGGAGGCCCGCTGGGCATCGCCACCGCTGACCACGGTGCGGCAGCCGTTGGTCGAGATGGGACGGTTGGCGGCCCGGACCGTGCTGCGCCTGGCCCAGGGTGAGGGCATCGACTCGCCACGTGTGGAACTCGCCACGGAACTTGTCGTCCGCGACAGCACCGCCCCGCCGTCCGGGTCGCCCGGCCCGTCGTGAGGCCGGAACTGGGTCGGTAGCCGGTCGGACCAGTTCCGATCCGCTTCCGAGAATTTCGGTCGCCGGGCTTCCCCCCGGCTGGCGCTCCCGCTGGCGCGGTGAGCGGCAGACGCCGCCCACCGCGCCGCCTGCTCAGTGGTGGTGGTGCGCGCGGACGGCCTTTCGAATGGTCACCGGCAGCGCGGGCGCGCCGTCGACCGGCGCCGGGTCCTCGGCGGTCGGCGCCACTCCCCCGGCCGCGATCCGGTCCAGGGTGGCCAACCCGGCCGCGTCGACCTCGCCGAAGATCGTGTAGTTGGGGCGCAGCGCCGAGTTGGCGTAGACCAGGAAGAACTGGCTGCCGTTGGTGTCCGGCCCCGCGTTGGCCATCGCCAGCACGCCCCGGGCGTACACCCGGCGTTCCCCGGTCGGGTCGGTGGGCGCCGGCGGCAGGTCGGTCGGCAGTTCGTCGCGGTACCGGTAGCCCGGGCCGCCCTCGCCGGTGCCCGACGGGTCACCGCACTGCAGCACGCTCAGCGTCGGGTACGCGGTGAGCCGGTGGCACGGGGTGCGGTCGTAGAAACGCTTGCCGACCAGGTGCAGGAAGCTCTGTACGGTGCACGGTGCGGCGGCCCGGTCCAGCGTCAGCCCGATCGGTCCGTGGTTGGTCGACAGGGTCACCCGGACACTGCCCCGGGCCGGGGTGCGCCGTGGGTCGGGCGGCAACGGCACCGGCCGGGCCGCGGGCTCGTCGGGTGTCTCGGTGTACGCGCACGGGCCGTGGGTGGTGCGCGGCGGTCGGGTGGCGGCGTCCGCGGCGGTGGAAGCGCCCTCGGCGGCGGCGGGCGCGGCGACCGCGCTCGGGGACGCCCCGACGACGAGCGCCCCGGCGAGCGCGGTCACCCCCGCGAGGCGGGACAGGACGTGCACCGGCCGGCGGGGTGCCGCCACGCCGCGGTGCGGTTCGAGTTCACTCGACACGGTGATCCTCCTGGACTCGTGGTGCCAGAAAGACCGGAGTCTATGGACACCAGCACCCGATGTCGATCCGCCCGGGCAGTCAGCGGCTCCGGCCAGTCAGCGGCTCAGGGCAGCCGACGGCGACGCCGCCACAGCAGCCCGCCCAACAGCGCCAGCACCCCCGCGCCACTCACCGCGGTCACCGACCACAACCATCCCGAGCCGGTACGCGCGGGTCCGCTGGCCGCCGCCGGCCGGGGCGCACCGGGTGCGGCCAACGCGGACGGCGCCGCCGACGGCGTGGCGGTCAGTTCGCCCGGCTCGACCAGCCGGCCGACGGACGCGTCCCGGGGCAGCGTGAAACCCCAGTCCAGCAGGGCCGCGCCCTGCTCCCAGCCGCGCTTCGGCGCCGGTTCGGCACCCAACAGGGTGACCACCAGCCGTCGGCCGTTGCGTTCGGCGGCGCCCACGTAGGTGTGCCGGGCCAGGTCGGTGAAGCCGGTCTTGCCGCCGAGCGCGCCCGGGTACCGGTAGATGAGTTGGTTCTCGTTCTGGATCTGGAAACCCTTGGTGCGCTGCGCCGGCTGGGTGGGAATCTGCGTCTGCTCGGTCAGCGCGTACCGGCGGAAGGTCGGGTCGGCGAAGCAGGCCCGGGCGATCAGCGCCAGGTCGTACGCGCTGGTGAACTGCCCCTTGCCGTCCAGCCCCGACGGGGTGACCGCGTGGGTCTGCAGCGCGCCCAGGTGGTGGGCCTGCTCGTTCATCGCGCGTACGCCGGCGGCGCTGTCCGTCCCGCTGCCGAGCCGGGCCAGCGCGTTGGCGGCCTCGTTGCCGGAGTTGAGCAGCAGCCCGAGCCAGATGGTCTCGATGGTGTACCGACCGCCCGCGACGAGTCCCACGGCGGAGGAGCCGGGCTCGATGTGCATGTCGTCCTCGGTGACGGTCACCGTCTGCTTCGGGTCCAACCGAGGCAGCATCGTGGCCGCCAACAGGAGCTTCTGCACGCTGGCCGGGGTGCCGTACTCGTGTGGGCCGCACCCGCCGAGCACCTGGCCGCTGTCCAGGTCGGCGACCAGCCACGACGTGGCGGTGATCGCCGGTGGCGCGGGGGCGTCGGCCGGCACGACCAGGCCGGTCGTGTCCAGGGCCGCGCCGCCGACCACCCGCTGCGCGGGAACGGCGGGCGGGGGTGCGGGGCGGGGCGGGCGGGACACCGCCGGGGCCGGCACCCGCGGGCACCGCACGGTTGCCCCGGCGGACGCTCCCGCGGCGGCGACCGGCGCGGGAGCGAGCAGGATGGCGGACGCCGTGGCCGCCAGCAGCGCAGCTCTCATGTGCCCGACCCTAGCCAACAAGATCGCTCGGTGGGACGGGTCGGTCAACCCGCCTCGCCGCCACCGCGCAGGTAGTCGTGCAGGGCGGCCGTGCCCCGCAGCCGGCGCAGGCTGCGAATGTGCAGGTCCTGCTCGCGGCGGGCCAGTTCGGCGCGGACGCGCTGGGGGCTGCCGGTGGTCCGCAGTTCCTCCAGCACCGCCTCGATGATCTCGAACGGGTACGCGCCTCGGCGCAGCAACGCGATGACCTGCGCGGCGCGTAGTTCCACCTCGTCGTACACCCGGTAGTTGGTGCCCGGAGCGCGACTCGGGCGCAGCAGCTCGCGCTGCTCCCAGAGCCGGAGCTGGGAGGTTCGCACCCCGACCAGGGCGGCGACCTCGCCGATGCGGGCGGCGCGGCGTGGTGCGGGCCGCGCCAACGGTGGGCTGGCCAGCACGGTCACGAAGGCGCCGAGCACCCGGCGGATCTCGGCGCGTTCCCGGTCCAGCTCGGCGTGACCGCCGTCGAGCGCGGCCAGGGCCGCCGGCAGGTCACCCCGATGCACCGCCGCCATGATCTCCCGGGCGCGACTCCAGCCGTGCCCCTCGGCCAGCCGTCGCGCGACGCTCAGCGCCCGGGCATGCGCGGTCGTGAAGATCCGGTAGCCGCTCTCGGTCCGCCGCGCCGGGGGCAGCACACCCTGCTCGACGTAGTTGCGCACCTGCTGCACCGAGATCCCGACGGTGGCCGCCAGGTCCACGGCCCGGAGTCGATCCTTCGGGGAGACGTCCACGCGAGCCACCGTACCGCTTACGACGTGATTTGAGACTTTCCCGGACGTGCTGCTGCCTCCTGCGCTTGGTTCTCCACGAAAGTCTCTACATGGGGATGAATGAGACAATGGAACCCGCCAGCATCGGCGGGGCACAGTCCCGCCACGACTCCGTGAAGGGTTCGCATGTCGCAGCCAGCATGGTCCGCCGCCGACAGCCACGACATGATCGAGGTACGCGGGGCGCGGGAGAACAATCTCGCCGACGTCTCGGTCGACATCCCCAAACGCCGGTTGACCGTCTTCACCGGCGTCTCGGGCTCGGGCAAGTCGTCGCTGGTCTTCGGCACCATCGCCGCCGAGTCCCAGCGCATGATCAATGAGACCTACAGCGCGTTTCTCCAGTCGTTCATGCCGAACCTCAACCGACCGGACGTCGACTCGCTGCGCAACCTCAGCGCGGCCATCGTCGTCGACCAGGAGCGGATGGGCGTCAACTCCCGCTCCACCGTCGGCACCGCCACCGACGCGTACGCCATGCTGCGGATCCTCTTCAGCAGGCTCGGCCAGCCGTCCATCGGCGGTGCCGGGGCGTTCAGCTTCAACCTGCCCGAGGGCATGTGCCCCACCTGCGAGGGGCTGGGCCGCGTCTCCGACCTAGACATCAACGAACTGGTGGACGTCGAGCGCTCCCTCAACGACGGCGCCATCACCGTGCCGAACTTCGCCGTCGACTCCTGGTACTGGCAGACGATGGCCGGCTCCGGCCTGTTCGACCCGGACGTCAAACTCCAGGACTTCACCCCGCAACAGTGGGAGGACTTCCTCCACAAGCCGTCCACGAAGATCAAGGTGGGCAGCAACAACTGGACGTACGAGGGCCTGGTGGTCAAGGTCAAGCGTCTCTACCTGGCCAAGGACCGCGAGTCGATGCAACCGCACATCCGCGCATTCGTCGACCGGGCGGTCACCTTCACCACCTGCGGCGACTGCGGCGGCACCCGACTCAACGCGGCGGCCCTGTCGTCGCGGATCGCCGGACGCACCATCGCCGACTGCTCGGCGATGCAGATCAGCGACCTGGCGACGGTCGTGCGCGGCATCGACGACCCGGGGGTCGCACCACTGATCGCCAACCTGCGTGACCTGCTGGACTCCCTGGTCGAGATCGGTCTGGGCTATCTCAGCCTGGACCGGGAGTCGGCCACCCTCTCCGGCGGTGAGGCGCAACGGGTCAAGATGGTCCGGCACCTCGGCTCCAGCCTCTCCGACGTCACCTACGTCTTCGACGAACCCACCGTCGGCCTGCACCCGCACGACATCGCCCGGATGAACGACCTGCTACTGCGACTGCGCGACAAGGGCAACACGGTGCTGGTGGTCGAGCACAAGCCGGAGACCATCGCCATCGCCGACCACGTCGTCGACCTCGGGCCGGGTGCCGGCACCGACGGCGGCCGGATCTGCTTCACCGGCGACGTGCCCGCGCTGCGCCGCTCCGACACCCTCACCGGTCGGCACCTGGACCACCGGGTGACCCTGCGCGGCCAGGTACGCCAACCCACCGGGCAGCTCGCCATCCGCCAGGCCGACCTGCACAACCTGCGCGACGTGGACGTGGACCTCCCGCTCGGCGTGCTCACCGTGGTCACCGGCGTGGCCGGCTCCGGCAAGAGTTCACTGATCCACGGGTCGCTGCGCGGCCGGTCCGGGGTGGTCATCGTCGACCAGTCCCCCATCCGCGGGTCCCGGCGCAGCAACCCGGCCACCTACAGCGGGCTACTCGACCCGATCCGTACCGCCTTCGCCAAGGCCAACGGCGTCAAGGCGGCCCTGTTCAGCGCCAACTCCGAGGGTGCCTGCCCGGCCTGCAAGGGAATCGGGCTGATCTACACGGACCTGGCGATGATGGCCGGCGTCGCCAGCGTCTGCGAACGCTGCGAGGGTCGACGCTTCACCGACGAGGTGCTCACGTACACGTTGCGCGGCAAGAACATCAGCGAGGTGCTGGCCATGTCGGTCACCGAGGCGTACGCGTTCTTCCCGGGTGGTCCGGCGCACCTCATCCTCGGCCGGCTGGTCGACGTCGGGCTGGGCTACCTCAGCCTCGGCCAGCCGTTGACCACCCTGTCCGGCGGGGAACGGCAACGACTCAAGCTCGCCATCCACCTGGCGGAGAAGACCACCACCTACGTGCTGGACGAACCCACCACCGGCCTGCACCTGGCCGACGTGGACCAACTGCTCGCCCTGCTCGATCGGATGGTCGACGCCGGCAACACCGTGATCGTCATCGAGCACCACCAGGCCGTCATGGCCCACGCCGACTGGCTCATCGACCTGGGGCCGGGCGCCGGCCACGACGGCGGCCGGATCGTCTTCACCGGCACGCCCGCCGACCTGGTCGCCCGTGGGGACACGCTGACCGCCACCCACCTGCGCGAGTACGTCAACGAACCGGCGGTGACCCGACAGGGGTAGGCGCCCAGGGGCGGGCGGTGCAGGTCAGACCACGCGGCGCAGCCAGCGCCGCTGCCAGGGCGTCTCCACCGCCTTGGGGTGGTAACCCTCCCGGACCCACGACACCGCCCGCTCGGCCGGCAGGCCGTCGAGAATCGCCAACGCGGCCAGCGCGGTACCGGTCCGCCCCACCCCACCCCGACAGGCCACCTCGACGCGCGCACCGTCATGGGCGCGCCGCAACGCCGCCCGCAGCGCATCGAGGGCATCCGCCCGATCCGTCGGCACCCAGAAATCGGGCCACCGGATCCGCCGGTACGGCCACGCCGGAGCCGGACCGGGCGCCAACAGCAGTGCGAAGTCGGCGGGCGACGTCACCGTGGCGACGCGGCGCCCGCGTACCGTCACCCCGCTGGGGAGTACGAGCAAACCAGATTGCTCGGGCCAGGGCTGAGAACCGGTCACCCGAGCGATTATGCCGCTGCCGGACCGACAGGTGGGCACAGACAGCGCCGCCCCCGGCCCGGGGGGCCCGGGGCGGGGCGGGGGGCGGGGGGGAGGGCGCCGCGCCGCGGGTGGCGCGGCGCCGCGCCCGCTCGGCAGAGCG
>NZ_JBEZFV010000024.1:0-47198 GCF_040649655.1 Micromonospora sp. NPDC048905
CAGTCCGTCTGCCCGGGGGTCGGCCGGTGGTGGTGCTCGGCGTGCGGGGGATGTAACCGGGGCGGCCGGACGGATGTTCCCGGCCGGAGCCGCGCTCCGCGACCCTGACTGCTGCGGTGGGCTGCCAGGTATAACGACCCCGCCCGGCCACCGATTCCGCCGCGTGGGTGACCCCGACCTCAGGACGCGGGGTGCGAAACCGGACACCCACACACCGGAACCCCCGGAACCGGACATCAGGCCCCGGCGCCCAGGCGACACCGGACCCCGCCGCCGACCCGCCCGGAGACGACACCTCACCCCATGATCGTGCTCGATCCATGAAACAGGCCCCTCACCCGCGCAGGAGACCACTACAACCAGGATTGAGCACGATCATGCTGCGCGGCGGCCCAATCTCGGGCAGTGGGGATGAACAGCGGCGGACCGGATGTAGGCGGCGGCTGAGTCGAGGATCAGGACGTGGCGGGGTCGGTCTCTGGCACGGTGCGCTGAGTGGGGATGGTCGGGGTGCTCGGCCAGGGGACCTCGGGTGCGCGGTGGAAGGTGATCCCGGCGGCCGCCCAGCGCGGACCCTGACCGGCCAGCCGGTCACGGAAGTCGGCCCAGTCGTGGGTGGCCCGGGGTGACCAACCCAGCTCGGCGATGGCGGGGAGTCGGGGCAGGAGCAGGAACTCGATGTCGGCCAGCGAGGTGACCGACTCGGTCCAGAGCGGGGCTTCCACCCCGAGAACGGCGGTGGCGGGCACCTCGGCGACGTGTGTGCCCGGATCCCAGTCGTACGCCTTGCGCACGTCGATCAGGCCGGCCCAGTCGTGGCCGATCGGGGTGTCCGGGGCGTACTTCATGTCCAGGTAGGCGTGGTTGCCGGGGGAGACGATGAGTCGGGCGCCCCGACGGACCGCGTCGGCCGTGGTGGGGTCGTCGGCGTTCGTGCCCCACCACTGGAGGACCCGCCCGTCGAGGTGGGCGGCCGGTGCGAGCTGGTGCCAGCCGACGACCGTCTTGCCGAGGTCGGCCACGATGCGCTGGACCCGCTCGACGAAACCGGTGTAGACCTCGCCCTTGACCTTGAACGCCTCGTCGCCGCCGATGTGCAGCAACGGGCCGGGGGTGAGTGCGGCCACCTCGCCCAGCACGTCGGTGACGAAGTCGTACGTCCGTTCGTCGGCCGGGTCGACGTAGCTGAAACCGACCTCGGTGCCGGTGTACGGCGGCGGCGCGATCTTGTCTGGTGCCAGCTCCGGGTACGCGACAAGCGCCGAGTTGGTGTGCCCGGGGAGGTCGATCTCCGGGACGACGGTGATGTGGCGGGCGGCGGCGTAGGAGACGATCCGCCGGTAGTCCGCCTTCGTGTAGTGCCCCCCGGGGCCGCCACCGACCTCGGTCGTCCCGCCCACGGAGGTCAGCCTCGGCCAGGAGTCGACGGCGATCCGCCAACCCTGGTCGTCGGTGAGGTGCAGATGCAGGTGGTTGAGCTTGTAGCGGGCCAGGTGGTCCACCACGCGCAGGACGTCCTCGACGGTGAAGAAGTGCCGTGCGACGTCGAGCATCGCGCCCCGGTACGGGAAGCGGGGGGTGTCGGTGATGGTCCCGCCGGGCAGCGCCCACCGTGCGGTGACCGGGGTCGGGCTTTCGATGGCCGGTGGCAGCAGGTGGCGCAGGGTCTGCACGCCGTAGAACAGGCCGGTGGCGGTGCCGGCGGTGAGGCGTACCCCGTCGCGGGCGATGTCGAGCCGGTAGCCCTCCGCACCGAGGTCGACGGTCGCGTCCAGCACCAGCGCGATGCCGTCGACCCGCTCCGGCGCGTCGGTGGACGGCGGCGCAGGCGTGGCGGCGTCGGTGGCCGGCAGTGGACGGGAGGCGGCGTGGACGACCGGCAGCGGGTAGCCGGTGGCTGGGCGGAGCAGCTCGGCGAGTTGCGTGGCGACGGCCAGCGCGGCGGGGTCGGCGCTGACCACGATGACCGCTTCGGCCGGGAGCACCCAGTCCTCGGTCGGATCCGGCTGGACCTGCGCGGGGGCGGGGACGACGTCGGCCAGCCGATGCGGGGCCGACGGGGTGAGCAGGTCGCCCGCCGCCCGTTCGGCGGCCTGGGCCAGCGTGGCCGGGTCCGGTTCCCGCGTCGGCAGCGGCACCTCGCCGGTGGCGGGGGTGGCGGTGGGGCCGGGGGAGGGGGTGGTCGACACGGCGGCGACTCCGGGGGGTGTATTCGCGTCGGTTATGGCAAAAGTGAGGTTCACCGGCTGGCGTGTCGTCAAGCGTACGACGCTCGGCCGGGATGCGTGATGGTGCGCATGGAAGCGTTCCCAAAAACCGGTACGAACACGGATAGTCGTGATGGCTGTGCCAATTGTCACCGAACGGTCCCAGGTCGCCCGATGTTCGCTTAACCTTCGCCCACCGATCGGCGTCGACCCCGGGATTGCCGGCGGTCCGTCCCGGGGTAGGAAAAAACTGAACCTTCGTTAAGTGTCCATCCGGCGCGTGTGTGGAGGCTTTGGTGGCAGCGCAAGGAACCGTCGATCACAAGTACGTCTACGACTTCTCCGAAGGCAACAAGGACCTCAAGGACCTGCTCGGCGGCAAGGGGGCGAACCTCGCCGAGATGACAAACCTCGGCCTGCCCGTTCCCCCCGGCTTCACCATCACCACCGAGGCCTGCCAGGCGTACCTCGCGACGGGACAGGAGCCGGACGGGCTCGCCGATCAGATCGAGGCGCACCTGGAATCGCTGGAGCGCGCGATGGGCAAGCGCCTCGGCGACCCGCAGGATCCGCTGCTGGTGTCCGTCCGCTCCGGCGCCAAGTTCTCCATGCCCGGCATGATGGAGACCGTCCTCAACGTCGGCCTCAACGACCAGAGCGTGGAAGGACTCGCACGACAGGCCGGCGGCGCGGGCGATCAGGCCGCCTCCGGCGGCAACGACAGGTTCGCCTGGGACTCCTACCGCCGCCTGATCCAGATGTTCGGCAAGACCGTCTGCGAGGTGCCGGGCGAGGAGTTCGAGCACGCGCTCGACGAGATCAAGAGCGCCAAGGGTACGCAGAACGACCTCGACCTGGACGCGGACGACCTGCGCGGGCTGGTCGACGCGTACAAGAAGATCTTTGTGAAGCACACCGGTCGGGAGTTCCCGCAGCAGCCGCGTGAGCAGCTCGACCTCGCGATCCGGGCGGTCTTCGAGTCGTGGAACGCCGAGCGCGCGGTGCTCTACCGTCGCCAGGAGCGCATCCCGGCCGACCTCGGCACCGCGGTCAACGTGGTGACCATGGTGTTCGGCAACCTGGGTCCCGATTCCGGCACCGGTGTCGCGTTCACCCGTGACCCGGCCAGTGGCGCGCAGGGCATCTACGGCGACTACCTGGCCAACGCCCAGGGCGAGGACGTGGTCGCCGGCATCCGCAACACGGTGCCGTTGCAGGAGTTGGCGCAGCTCGACAGGTCCTCCTACGAGGAGCTGCTCGGCATCATGGCCCGGCTGGAGGAGCACTACAAGGACCTGTGCGACATCGAGTTCACCATCGAGCGCGGCAAGCTGTGGATGTTGCAGACCCGGGTCGGCAAGCGCACCGCCGCCGCCGCGTTCGTCATCGCCGGGCAGCTCGTCGACGAGGGCCTGATCGACCTGGACGAGGCGTTGCACCGGGTCAACGGCGCACAGCTCGCCCAGCTCATGTTCCCGCGCTTCCAACTCGACCACGAGTTCGAGGCGGTCGCCACGGGCATCGGCGCGTCACCCGGCGCGGCGTCCGGCACCGTGGTCTTCACCTCCGCGCGGGCCGTCGAGCTGGCGGCCGAGGGGAGGTCGGTGATCCTGGTCCGCCGGGAGACCAACCCGGACGACCTGAACGGCATGATCGCCGCGCAGGGCATCCTCACCTCGCGCGGCGGCAAGACCAGCCACGCCGCCGTGGTGGCCCGGGGCATGGGCAAGACCTGCGTCTCCGGCGCCGACGAGATCGACGTGAACGTGCCGGCGAAGCGGTTCACCGTGGCCGGGCAGACCGTCGACGAGGGTGACGTCGTGTCCATCGACGGCACCACCGGCAAGGTCTACCTCGGCGAGGTGCCGGTCATGCCGTCGGAGGTGGTGCAGTACTTCGAGGGCAGCCTCGACCCGGAGCACATCGACAACGCGCTGGTGCGGGCCGTACACCGGATCATGACGCACGCCGACGGGAAGCGGCGGCTGGCGGTCCGCACGAACGCCGACACCGGCGCGGACGCGGCCCGGGCCCGGCGCTTCGGTGCCGAGGGCATCGGGCTGTGCCGCACCGAGCACATGTTCCTCGGCGACCGGCGGGAGTTGGTCGAGCGGCTGATCCTGGCTCGTGCCCCGGGTGAGCGGGAGGCGGCGCTGGCGGCGCTGCTGCCGTTGCAGCGGGCCGACTTCGAGGAGATCTTCCGCGAGATGGACGGCCTGCCGGTGACCGTCCGGCTGATCGATCCGCCGCTGCACGAGTTCCTGCCGCCGCTGGAGCAGCTCGCCGTCAACGTGGCGGTCGCCCAGGAGCGCGGCGAGGACGTCGCCAAGGAGGAGGCGCTGCTCGCCGCCGTCCGGCGGATGCACGAGGAGAACCCGATGCTCGGGCTGCGGGGCGTCCGCCTCGGTCTGGTCATCCCCGGCCTGTTCGCGATGCAGGTCCGGGCCATCGCCGAGGCGGCCGTCAGCTGCGCTCGCGGCGGCGGGACGGCGAAGCCGGAGATCATGGTGCCGCTGGTCGGGGCCGTGCAGGAGTTGGAGACGGTCCGCGCCGAGGCCGAGAAGATCATCGCCGAGGTGGTCGGGGACAGCGGGGTCGAGGTGCTGATCGGCACGATGATCGAGGTGCCCCGGGCCGCGTTGACCGCCGGGCAGATCGCCGAGGCCGCCGAGTTCTTCTCCTTCGGCACCAACGACCTGACCCAGATGGGCTGGGGTTTCTCCCGGGACGACGTCGAGGGCGCGTTCTTCTGGCGCTACCTCGAGCTGGGCATCTTCGGCATCTCGCCGTTCGAGTCGATCGACCGCGACGGCGTCGGCCGGCTGGTGCGGATCGCCGCCGAGGAGGGGCGGGCCGCCCGTCCGGGCCTGAAGTTGGGCGTGTGCGGCGAGCACGGCGGCGACCCGGACTCGGTGCACTTCTTCCACGAGGTCGGCCTGGACTACGTGTCCTGCTCCCCGTTCCGGGTGCCGGTGGCCCGGCTGGAGGCCGGTCGGGCCGTGGTGGAGACCGGCGGGTCGGACAGTCGTTGACGCGGGCCGGCGGCGGACCGGGTCACCCGGTCCGCCGCCGGCACCGACGATCAGATCGGCGGGCGCCGCCAGGTCGGCCGGGACGAGCGGCGCAACTGGGTGGGCAGGGTCGCCATCGGGGTACGCACGGCGAGTGGCGCGTGCCCATTCGGAACGGCGGTGGCGCCGCCACCGCCGACACGTGTGTCCAACACCGATCCGGTCCGCCGGGCCACCGCCCGAGCCTCCTGGTGCAGCGTCTCCAGATCCTCCACCGGCGACGCGGTGACCAGGGTCAGCAGGGCGGTGCGCCCCGCCGGGTAGGTCACCACGCAGCCAGCCGTCGTGCAGACCACCGACTCCCGGAACTCACCCCGCCGGACGGTGTCGGCCACCCGGTGCCCGAGCCCGAAACTGGCGGCGGCCAACGCGGCGAGATGGGTGGCGTCGGTGCTGGGCAGATCGCTGGAGATGAGCAACCCGTCGGTGCCGGCCAGCACCGTCCCGGCGACGTCGGGCCGGCGTCGACGCAGCCCGCGTAGCTCCGTACCCACCACCGTGTCTGCGTCCACGAGCTGCTCCCTTACCGGTCGGGATCTGCGTGTCGGTCGGCTCGTCACTTTCCGCGCTGGGAACGCTACCGCTGGCCACCTCCGCCCGCGAGCCTGTAACCCAGGGCGATCGGTCCACAACTCCGGGCCGATCGGCGGTTGTGGACGATTCAACGACGCGTCGGGGGCACGTCGACCAACCGTGACGGGCGTAACCTTGGCTCGCTCGCAAACGGCTGATTGCGTACGCCGTCGAACGGGAAAGGTGACTGAATGACAAGCGTCTGGGAGAACCTGACCGTCGACGCCCGCGATCCGGGCCGGCTGGCCCGCTGGTGGGCTGAGGCGCTCGGCTACCAGGTCATCAGGGACACTCCCGACGAGGTGGAGATCCGCCAGTCCGCGGACCGCCTGCCCGGCCTGGTCTTCGTGCCGGTGACCGAGGGCAAGGACCGCAAGAACCGGCTGCACCTCGACCTGCGCCCCGCCAACCGGGAGGCCGAGGTCGAGCGGCTCGTCGACATGGGTGCCCGGCACGTCGACATCGGCCAGGGCGACGTCGAGTGGACGGTGCTGGCCGATCCGGAGGGCAACGAGTTCTGCGTCCTGCGTGAGCGCGAGGAGTGAGCCGGTTTTGCGAGCCCCGCAGTCGCGAACACCGGCGGCTGCGTGAGCGCGAGGAGTAAGGCGGGCGCGCCGGACGCGCGGTTGGTGCGCGAGGCGCCCAAGGACACCGGGCACCGCCGGTCACCGTACGAGCGCGATCGTGCCCGGGTGCTGCACTCCGCGGCGTTCCGGCGGCTGGCCACCAAGACCCAGGTGCACACGGCCGGCACCGACGACTTCCTGCGTACGCGGCTGACGCACTCGCTGGAGGTGGCGCAGATCGCCCGGGAGATGGGTGCCCGGTTGGGCTGCGACCCGGACGTGGTCGACGTCGCCGGGCTCGCCCACGACCTCGGGCATCCGCCGTTCGGGCACAACGGCGAGTCCGCTCTGGACCTGCTGGCCACACCCTGCGGTGGCTTCGAGGGCAACGCGCAGACGTTGCGGGTGCTGACCCGGCTGGAGGCGAAGGTGCTCGCCCCGGACGGCTCGCCCGCCGGCCTCAACCTGACCCGGGCGTCGCTCGACGCGATCGGCAAGTATCCCTGGCCGCGTCGCCCCGGGCAGCGCAAGTTCGGGGTGTACGCGGACGACGCGCCGGTCTTCGGCTGGATCCGGGCCGGTGCGCCCGGCGACCGGCGCTGCCTGGAGGCGCAGGTGATGGACTGGGCCGACGACGTCGCGTACTCGGTGCACGACGTGGAGGACGGCATCCACGGCGGGTACGTCACGCTGGGTCCGCTGCTCGCGGACGCCGACGAGCGGGCCGCGCTCTGCGCCGACGTGGCCGCCGCCTACTCCGGCGAGTCCGCGGCCGACCTGGCCGAGGTGCTGGTGGACCTGCTGGCCGACCCGCTGCTCGCCCCGCTCGCCGGGTACGACGGCAGCCACCGCGCCCAGGTGGCGCTGAAGGCCACCACCAGCGGACTGACCGGCCGGTTCGTCTCGGCGGCGGTGGCCGCCACCGAGGAGCGCTCCGGTCCCGGCCCGCACCGCCGCTACGACGCCGATCTGGTGGTGCCGAGGCTGGTCCGGGCGCAGTGCGCGCTGCTCAAGGGCATCGCCCTGCGGTACGTGATGCGCCGTTCCGGTTACCGGGGCCGCTACGAACGACAGCGGACGATGCTTGCCGAGGTGGTGGCCGCGCTGCTCCGGCACGCCCCGGACGGGCTCGATCCGATCTTCGCTCCGCTGTGGCGGGCGGCCCCGGACGACACCGCCCGACTGCGGGTGGTGATCGACCAGGTCGCCTCGCTCACCGACCCGGCGGCGGTGACCTGGCACACCCGCCTGACCGGTAGGAGCGCACCGCCGACCGACCACGAGCCAGCTTAGGCTAGCCTAACTGACATGACGGAACGTCCCAGGAACGTCACCTCGGCCCACGTGCTGCGCACCGAGCGGCCCACCCCGCACCTGATCCGGCTCGTCCTCGGTGGGGACGAGCTGGTCGGCCTGCCGGTCGGGGAGTTCACCGACCACTACATCAAGCTGGTGTTCCCGCAGCCCGGCGTCGCGTACCCGCAGCCGTTGGACCTCGCCGCGATCCGCCGGGACCTGCCTCGGGAGCAGTGGCCCCGGCTGCGCGCGTACACCGTGCGGCGGTGGGACCCGCTGGCCGAGGAGCTGACCGTGGACGTGGTGCACCACGGCGACGAGGGGTTGGCCGGCCCGTGGGCCGCCGCGCTGCGTCCGGGTGACCCGGTGCACTTCGTCGGCCCCGGCGGGGCGTACGCGCCGAGCCCGGACGCGGACTGGCACCTGCTGGTCGGCGACGAGAGCGCCCTGCCGGCGATCGCCGCCGCGTTGGAGCGGCTGCCGCTGGGCGCGCCGGCCCACGTCTTCGTGGAGATCGGCGACCCGGCGGACGAGCAGAAGCTGCTCAGCCCCGGCGCGGTCGAGCTGACCTGGTTGCACCGGGGCGACCGCCCGGTGGGCGAGGCGCTGGTCGCTGCGGTACGCGCGCTGGAGTTCCCGATCGGCCAGGTGCACGCGTTCGTGCACGGCGAGGCGGCCTTCGTCCGGGACCTGCGCCGGCTGCTGCGCGGCGAGCGGGGCGTGCCCCTCGACCGGCTCTCCATCTCCGGGTACTGGCGACGCGGCATGGACGACGAGGGCTGGCGCTCCACCAAGGCCGACTGGAACAACCAGGTGGCAGCCGAGGAGGCCACCGCCGCCTGAGGGTCGTTCAACCCTCCTGCGTCTGGTTCGACTCCCGGGCGCTGGTGAGTCGTCGGCTGAGCAGCACGGCGTACCCGACGATCGCCGCCGCGAGCAGGGACAGCATCAACTTCGGCTCGTGCACCGTCGCGGTGATCAGGCTGACCGAGAGCACCCCGTAGGCGGCGATCGCCAACCGGGCGCGGCTCGGTCGGGTCCACAGCCAGTACAGGGCCAGGCCACACAACGTCCAGATCACCATCGACGCGCCCAGCAGCAGCCGCAGCTCCAGCGGCAGGCGGGCCGCGTTGTCGTCGACAAGCCGGACCACCTGGCCGAGCGACCAGCCGAGCAGCAGCAGCGCGCCGCCGAGGGGAATGTGCAGGAAGCTGTACGCCTGCCCGCCGCGTAGGCGGCTCTGGAGGAGTCGGGTGGTGACGAATGTGGTGTAGACCCACCAGACGGCCGCCGGGATCAGGAAGGCCATCGCGGCGGTGAGGATCATGTGCGGCGGAGGGTGGTCCGGCACCGCGAAGAGCAGGCTGGCCAGCGCGCTGCCGAGCACGATGATGGTGAACTGGCCGATCCGTTCCGGCAGGTGCCGGTTGTCCACCGGCCAGCGGTTGAGCCAGCGGACCCCGACCCACGGCGTGGCCAGTTCGATGACCATCGCGACGATCCACAGGACGGGACGCAGCTCGGTGGGCGCCATCAGCGACACCAGCCAGATCAGCCAGCCCGACCCGAAGCCGATCAGGTAGACGGTCGTCACCAGGCGGGCCATCGGGCTGGTCGGACGGGCCCGCAGGTACAGCAGGAGCAGCACGCCCCGCACGATCAGGTAACCGACCGGCAGGAGCACGCTCTCCGGCACCTCGTCGACCCCGAGTGTCATCGCGCCCGCGCCGACCAACGCGACAAGCACCAGCAGTCGGTGCGGCGCGTCGTCCGGGTCGAACCGGGTGTCGTAGTAGACCTGCCCCAGCCAGGCCCACTGGATCACCACGAAGAGCCCGATCACGGCCAGCACGGCCGTCGGCGACGGGCTCGGCTCGTTGCCCAGCCGGGCCGCCACCGCCGCCAGCGCGTACACGAAGATGAGGTCGAGGAACAGCTCCAGCCACGTGGCGTGCCGGTGGCCAGCCTCGTCGGTCCGCGGGGCCAGTCCACGCAACCCCATCCGGCTGGCCAGCCAGTTCGGTACGTGGGGGGCTCCGGTCCGTACCCTGCGCATCTGGTCATGGTCCCCGGGCGGACCCGGCCCGCGGGCCGGAACCGCCCAGCCGGCAGCGGTGGCCGCCACACCGGCATCCCCCGGCCGGCGTGTCGTCGGTCCGGCAGGGCAGGATGTACGCCGAGGGGGTGGCGCATGGCTGGGCGGATCCGGGACGAGGACATCGCACTGGTCCGGGAACGCACCTCGATCGGGGATGTGATCTCCGAGACCGTCACCCTGAAGTCCGCCGGCGGCGGCAACCTGAAGGGCCTGTGCCCGTTCCACGACGAGAAGAGCCCGTCGTTCAACGTGTCCCCGGCCCGCAACGTCTGGTACTGCTTCGGTTGCGGGGCCGGCGGCGACGCCATCAAGTTCCTGATGGACGCCGACCACCTCAGTTTCGTGGAGTCCGTCGAGCGGTTGGCCGGCCGTGCCGGCATCCAACTGCGCTACATCGAGGACGACAAGGGCACCCCGCGCCCCCGCCCGCAGCAGGGTCAACGGCAGCGCCTGGTCGCCGCGCACGCCGCCGCCGTCGAGTTCTACCGGGCGCAGCTCAGCACGGCGGGCGCCCGGCCGGCCCGGGAGTTCCTGGCCAAACGGGGCTTCGACCGGGCCGCCGCCGAGCGCTACGGCTGTGGCTTCGCGCCGGAGGGCTGGGACCCGCTCACCAAGCACCTGCGCCAGCAGGGCTTCACCCACCAGGAGCTGGTCACGGCCGGGCTGTCCCGGGAGTCCCGCTCCGGCACCCTGATCGACAGGTTCCGCCGTCGGCTGCTCTGGCCGATCCGCGACCTCGCCGGCGACGTGATCGGCTTCGGCGCGCGCAAGCTCTTCGACGACGACGACGGCCCGAAGTACCTGAACACCCCTGAGACGCCGATCTACAAGAAGTCGCACGTGCTCTACGGCATCGACCAGGCCAAACGAGAGATCGCCAAGCAGGGCCGGGCGGTCATCGTCGAGGGTTACACCGACGTGATGGCCTGCCACCTGGCCGGGGTGACCACGGCGGTGGCGACCTGCGGCACCGCGTTCGCCGCGGACCACATCTCCGTGCTGCGGCGGCTCCTGTTCGACAGCGACGAGGTGGCCGGCGAGATCATCTTCACCTTCGACGGTGACGCCGCCGGCCAGAAGGCCGCACTGCGGGCCTTCGAGGACGACCAGCGGTTCGTCGGGCGCACGTTCATCGCGGTCAGCCCGGACAACATGGACCCGTGCGACCTGCGGCTGGCCAAGGGTGACCTGGCCGTGCGGGATCTGGTCGCCCGCCGGGAGCCGCTCGTCGACTTCGCGCTGCGTCACGTGATCAGCCGCTTCGACCTGGACACCGTCGACGGCCGGGTCGAGGCCATGCGTCACGCCGCGCCGCTTGTCGCGCGACTCAAGGACCGGGAAAAGCGCCCCGAGTACGTCCGCAAGCTCGCCATGGACCTCGGGATGGAGATCGAGCCGGTGCAGCGGGCGGTGCTCGCCGCCGCCAACACCCCGCCGCCCGGCACGCGCGACGCCGCCCCCGGCAACCGCGCCGCCGCCTCCGGCGCCCGGCCCGCCCCGGCTCGCCCCGAACCGGCCCTGGACAGCCCGCAGTCGATGGTCGAGCGGGAGGCGCTGAAGCTCGCCCTCCAGCAACCGGTCCTGGCGGGGCCGATGTTCGACGCGGTCGAGGCGCCCGAATACCGCCACCCGGTGCACGTCGCGGTGCGTACCGCCATCGCGACCGCCGGTGGGGCCGCGTCGGCGACTGGCGGCGCGGTCTGGATCGAGTCGGTCCGGGACGCCTGCGAGGATCTGGCCGCGGCGGCCCTCGTCGGTGAGTTGGCGGTGGAGCCGCTGCGCATCGACGGCGAACCGGACCCGCGCTACGTGTCGATCACGATGGCGCGGGTGCAGTTCGGGTCGGTGACCGCCCGCGTCCGGGACCTCAAGTCGCGCATCCAGCGGATCAACCCGGTCAACAACAAGGACGAGTACTTCGCCGCCTTCGGTGAGCTGCTGTCCCTGGAGCAGCATGCCCGGGCGTTGCGTGAGCAGGCTGCGGGAGGCCTCTAGATGGGACTGTTCAGCCGCAAGCCGAAGCTGCCACCGGCCGACCGGCCGCCGCTGGCCCCGGACGAACGGGTGCTGGCCTGGGCGGCCGTCGGCAACGGCGAGGGCGACGGGGTGGTGGTCGCCAGCAACCTCGGGCTGTGGCTGCCCGGTCGAGGGCACCGGCTCGGCTGGCACACCATCCTCAAGGCGGTCTGGTCCGGCCGGGAGCTGACCGTCACACCGGCCGAGACAGTTGCCGAACGCGACGGTTACACGCTCGTCGCCGACGGCCCGGCCGAGACCTACTTCCTCCTCGATCCGCAGGAGCTGCCACACCAGGTGCGGGCGCGGGTGACGCGTTCGGTCGCGTACACCGAGCACCAGCCGGTGCCCGGCGGCGCGGCGCGGGTCGCGGCCCGCCGCGTGGCGGGGGCCGACGGTCTCACCTGGACGGTCCGCCTCGATCCCGGCACCCCGGCGGACGACGAGGCCCTGCTCGCCGAGACCGACCGCCTGGTCGGCGTGGCCCGCGCCGCCACGGCTCCGGGCGACCTCTGAGCGAACGCTCGGTTGCTCAACTCCCCTGGTAGTAGCGGCTGGCGCCGGGATGCAGCGGGATCGGCTCGCTCAGCGCGGCGCTGGCCCGGGTGAAGTTCGCCGCCTCGGGATGGACGGCGATCAGCTCTCTCTGGTGGTCGAAGAGCGTCCGGGTGAGGTCGTACGCCAGGCCGTCGGGCATGTCGGCGCTGACCAGGATCACGTTCGCCACGGTGATGGTGGGCGCGTCACTCGCCGTGTTGTAGACGTTGGCGGTCAGCGTCGCGGTGGTGTAGACGGGGCCGTAGCCCTTCTGTAACGGCTGGAGGAGGTTGTCCAGCGGCAGTAGCCGGAACGCCCCCGGTGAACTGGTGAGCAGGTCCTTGATGCCGGGGGTGGGCAGACCACCGGAGAAGAACAGGGCGTCCAGCCTTCCGGCCCGCATCTGTTTCACCGTCTCGGGCAGCGACAGGGTGAGCCGTCGGACGTCGCGGTCCGGATCGAGGCTGGCCGCGGTGAGCAGCCGGCCGGCGATGATGTCGGTGCCGGACTTCGGCGAGCCGGTGGAGACCCGCTTGCCGCGGAGGTCGGCGACGTTCTCGATCTTGCTGTCGGCGCGCACGATCAGATGCGTGTAGTTGCTGTAGATGCGGGCCAGCGCGCGAACCGGCTGCGGCTTCCCGTCGAACGCGCCCTTTCCGGCGATGGCGTCGGCAGCGGTGTCGGCGAGACTGAACGCGATCTCCATGTCGCCGGTGGTCAGGCGGTTGATGTTCTCCACCGAGGCGCCGGTCGGTTCGGCCCGTGCCTCGTAGCCGGGCAGATTCCGATTGATCAGGTCCGCGTAACCGCCGCCGAGTTGGTAGTAGACGCCTGTGGTGTTGCCGGTGGCCAGGAAGATGCGCCCGCCGTGCCAGGCGTCCGACGGGGGCGACTCGCCACCGCAACCGGCGACGAGCACGGCCAGCAGCAGCGCCGCCACCAGCCGCCGCACTCGTGTGGTCACCGGCGTACCGCCGGCTCCAGGGCCTCGGCCACTCGCTGTACCAGGGTTGCGGTCTCGTAGCCGATCTGGCCGAGGTCACAGCCGGGTGCCGCGAGCACGCCGAGCAGCGCGCGTGAGCCGACCGCCATCACCAGCAGCACACCGCCGTCCATGTCGACGATCTGCTGGCGTACGCGGCCGGCGGACATCAGTCGGGCCGCGCCGACGGTCAGACTCGCCAGTCCGCTGATCACGGCGGCGAGTTGATCGACCTGGTCGATCGAGAGGTGTGGGGAGGCGGCCAGTCGAAGCCCGTCCTCGGAGACCGCGAGGGCGTGCGACACGTCCGGAACCTGGTCCACGAAGTTCGCGAGCAGCCAGTCCAGACCTGTTGGCGCGGGTGTGGTCATCGGATTCTCCCGTTGGGTGTCGTGTACGGGTTGGAGCGGGCGGCGCTCGCGACGCCTTCGGCGAGGGCGGTGAGGCGACGCCGGACCACCTCGGGGTCGAGCAGATCCGACTCGCTGACGGGGGACGGTGGTGGGGACAGGTGCTCGGGTAGCTGCGCGGGCAGTTGGTCACCGCGGCTCCGACGAGGCAGCCCGCCGGCGGTGAACTGCGGGGTCGGTGGGGCGGCCGGCGGCGGCGCGGGAGCAGCGCTGGGAATCGGCCCGGTGGGCGGCGGTACCGTGGCGACGCCGCGAGCCTGCCCGCCCGCCGCGCCCTGGGCGGCGACAAGTGGCCGTGCCCCGGCGGCAGCGTTGCTGGCCGGTCGGAACCAGGCCGCCGGCCGTCCGGCCAGTGGCCGACCCGCCACGGGCTGGTGATGGGCGACCGTCTCGATCCGGGTCAACAGCTGGTCGGGGAGTTGCACCTGGGCGATGGTGCCGCTGTCGGTGCTGTAGAGCTGCACCCGAATCCCGTACCGGACGGCCAGGTGAGCCACGACGTGCAGTCCCATGCTGCCGGCCGCCGCACTGCTGATCATGGCTGGCCTCGCGAGCCGGTCGTTGATCGACGCCAGTCGGCCCGGCCGGATGCCGATTCCGTGGTCGTGGACCCGCAGCAGCAGCCCGTCCACCGTCTGCCGGCCGTCGACCAGCACGGGCGTGTGCGGCGGTGAGTAGACGGTGGCGTTCTCCAACAGTTCGGCGAGCAGGTGCACCAGGCTGCCGACCGCCGCGCCGTGCACCCCGGCCGCCGGCAGGTTCAGCTCCACCCGGGGATAGTGCTCGATCTCCGAGGCCGCCGCCCGGACCACGTCCTCCAGGTGCAGCGGAGTCTCGTGCCCCCGGCTCGGCTCCCCGCCGGAGAGGACCAGCAGGTTCTCCCCGTTGCGACGCAGGCGTGCGGCGAGGTGATCCAGTGCGAAGAGGCGTTCGAGGATCCGGGGATCGGTTTCCTCGCGCTCGAAGTCGTCCAGCAGCCGTAGCTGGCGGGTGATCAGGGTGCGGATCCGCCGGGCCAGCGCCTCGGCCATCCGCGTCATGTCCAGGCGCAACTCGGCCTGCGCGCCGGCAAGGCGCAGCGTGGCCTGGCTGACCGTGCCGAAAGCCGCGGCGACCTGGGCGACCTCGTCGTGACCACGCGCTATCGCGGCGGTGGCCGCGCCAGCGGCGCTCTCGTCCGGGCGCTCCGCCCCGGCGGCGATGGCGGTGATCCGCTCCGGTAGCTCGTGGTTCGCCATGGCCAACGCCGCGGCCCGCAGGCGGCTCAACCGCCGGCTGATCCGGATCGCCAGCACCACGGCCGTGATCAGCGAGCCGAGCGCCACGGCGCCGGTCACCCCACCGGTGAGCAGGGCCTTCCTCAGCGTGTCCTGGGCCAGCGCCGCCGCGTCGCGGTCGAGGTCCTCGGAGAGTTCACGGCCGAGCAGGTTGTATCGGCGCAGGGTGCCACTCTGCGCCACGAACCAGGCGTCGCCATCGGTCTTCATCGCCTCGGCGCCACCGTCGGTCTCCAGCACCGCGTTCCGCATGGTGCGGGCCGTCTCCACGTCACCGCCGGTCAGCAGCCGGGCCCAGGACCTGCTCGCCGTGTCGGTCGCGATCCGGAGGAACTCGGCCTCGCGCTGCTCCTGAGCACCGTTGAGCGAACCCAGCGAGGCAAGCTCGCCGGCGTCGAGGCGGCCCCGGACGAAGACGGCGCGCAGCAGGTCACGTTCGACGGAGGCCAGGTGCTCCTGGGTGGCGACGGAGGCGACCTCCCGGGCGGCGTTGGCCAACTCCGGGTCACGCAACTGAGCCGGCAGCGCGTCCGCGACGGCCAGCAGGGACTCGACGGTACGGGCGTACGCCGTGTCCGCCTCAGTGCCGATCAGCGCCAGGGCGCGGTTGGGGGAGAGCCCATCGAGTTGACCTCTGGCCCTGCCGAGCACCGACGTCAGCTCGGGCACCGACTCCCGGGCCTGCTCATCGGCGGAGCGGAACCGCTCGACGGCAGCGTCGACGCGGCGCCGTTGGGCGTCCACGAGTGGCCGTCCGGCGGTGCCGCCGCGTTGGCGCAGCGCCGCCGTCTCGCCGAGTTCCCGCTCCAGTTCGTGAACCAGCTGGACGGTGACGGTGGCGGTGCCGGAGAGGACACGGGCCCGGTCGGCGTCCGCGCTGGCGTCCAGGGCGGCCTTGGTCTGCGCGGCACCGAGCACGGTCAGACTGATGATCGTCACCAGGATCGGCGCGAGTAGCTGGGTGCGGATCGAGCGAAGGTTCTCGAGAACACCGCCGGTGCGATGCTGGCGTACGTGGGCGGGGAGCGGCACGGGGGCCTCCCGGGTCGGGATGGTGCCCGGCCCGGGCGGTGAGCCCGGGCCGGGACGATCGGATCAGCTTGCGGCGTTCAGCTTCGTCAGCGCCGTGTCCGCCCCACGGTGCAGCTGCACCGGGTCGGTCTTGCGCGCGTTCGTCAGGTCGATGCCCTTGGCCGCCGGGTTGGCCTGGCTGAGGGCGTCCTTCTTCTCGAACACGGTCCTCGTGATGACGCAGGCGACGTTGGCGTCGAGGTCGTCGCGGACCAGCAGCACATTCGGCACCACGATGGTCGGGACGTCGGCGGGGGTCTGGTAGACGTCCTTGGCGATCGTGCCGGCCTGGTACGCGGGGTTCAGCTCTGCCATCTTCGGCAGCAGCGGGCTGATGTCGATGAACTTCACCTTGTCGGCCGCGGTGGTGAAGAGGTCGGTGACGCCGCCGGTCGGGGTGCCGCCGGACCAGAAGAAGCCGTCGATGCTGCCGTCCTTCATGCCGTCGACGGTCTTGGTCAGATCGAGTCGCTGTGCCTGGATGTCCTTTGCCGGGTCGAGGCCGGCCGCGGTGAGTAGCCGCTGCGCGATGACCTCGGTACCCGACTTGGGCGATCCGGTGGAGATCTTCTTGCCCTTCATCTCGGCGACCGAGGTGATTCCCGCGTCGGCCCGGACGACGACCTGGGTGTAGTTGTCGTAGATGCGCGCGAGCGCCTTCACCGGCTGCGGCCCCTTGAAGCTCCCCTTGCCCTGCGTCGCGTTGACCGCGGTGTCGAAGAGCGAGAAGGCGACGTCGTACTGTCCGGCGACGAGTTGCTCGATGTTCTGCACCGAGGCGCCGGTCTCGGCGGCGGTGCCGGTGAGCTTGCCGCCGCTGGCCGTGGCGAGTTGCCCGGCGAGCGCGTTGCCGACGACGTAGTAGACCCCGGTGGCGTTGCCGGTGGCGATGCCGACCCGGGTGTCCTTGGTGACCTCGCAGCCGACCGCGCTGGAGGTGTCGTCGGTGGCCGCATTCTTCTGACGGCCTCCGCATCCGGCGACGCCGGCCGTGAGCAGGGTGACTGCCCCGAGACTCGCGGCGATTCGCACGTTGATCCGTCTCACCTGTTCTCCTTCTGATGGTCTTTCTGGTTGACGCCCCTGCCGGCGGCGGCCGTCCGGTTGGCCGTTCCGCGACGGAGCAGAACACCCGCCACGGTGAGCGCGACCAGGGCGGCGCCGACCATGACGGGGACAGGTTCGAGCCACAGCAGAACCAGCCCGGCGAGCGCGCCGACGATCCGCTCGGGCCTTCCGGCCGGGCCGATGCCGGGCAGCCATCCACCGGCCGCCACCGCGAGCACCGCGACCCCGAGCGCGGTGGTCAGACCGGCCAGCAGGATGCGGTCCACCCCGCCGATACCGAGCAGCCCGAGCCCGGTTGGCGTGAGCACGAAGGCGATCGGGATGAGGTACGCGGGTAGCGCGTACCGCAGGGTCTGCCACATGGTCGGGACCAGTCGTCCGCCGGTGACGGCGGCGGCGGCCACCGCGGCGAGCGCGGTTGGCGGCGAGGCCTCGGAGAGCACCGCGAAGTAGAAGACGAACATCGCCGCGGCGGGTGCGGCGACGCCCAGGTTGAGCAGCGCGGGGCCGATGATCACCCAGCCGATCACGAACGAGGCGGTGACCGGCACGGCCAGGCCGAGCAGCGTGAGCGCGAGCGCGGCGAGCAGGGCGGTGAGCAGGAGCACGACGAATGGGTCGGAGCTGATCGCCTGGGCGCCGCTGAGCAGCAGCGCCGCAGCCTGCGGGCCGAGCCCGGTCTTGGTGGTGGTGGCGGTGATGATGCCGGCGGCGGCGCAGACCGCGGTGACCGCCAACACTCCGCGCACTCCGTTGCTGAGCGCCTCGATCAGGCGTGCGGCGGTGAGTCGGTGCCGCCGGTCCAGGAAGGAGAGCACGGCCGCCAACGCGGTGGCCAGCACCACCGCCCTGGTCGCCGAGGCGCCGAGGGCGAGCATCACGACGATCACGATCAGCGAGAGGAAGTGGTAGCCGAAACGGGCCAGTAGCGACCAGGCCGACCCGGCGTCGATCGTGACCCGACGTACTCCGGAGCGGCGGGCGTCGATCTCGACCGCGAGCAGGATGCCCAGGTAGTAGAGCAGGGTCGGCACGGTGGCCCAGCCGAGCACCTGGAGGTACGAGACGCCGAGGTACTCGGCGATGATGAACGCGGCGGCCCCCAGCGTCGGCGGTGACAGGATCGCGCCGACGCCGGCGGCGGCGAGCATGCCGCCGGCCCGCTCCGGCGGATAGCCGGCTCGGCGCAGGATCGGCCAGGTGACCGAGCCGATGCTGACCGTGGTGGCCGCACCCGAACCCGAGACGGTTCCGAGGAGGAAGCCGGCGGCCACCGCGGTGCGTCCCGGTGCGGTGCGGGAGCGGCGGAACGCGGCGGCGGAGAGTTCCACGAAGAACCGACCGGCGCCGGAGAGGTCCAGCACCGCGCCATAGATGGTGAAGAGCACGATGTACGAGGCGGCCACGTCCAGTGGGGTCCCGTAGAAGCCGCTGTCGGAGTTGTAGAACGCGTCGATGAGCTGCCCGAAGTCGAGACCGGCATGGGCCACCGGCCAGGACTGCGGCAGCAGCCCGCCGTAGTAGCCGAAGGCCAGGAAGAGCAGACAGACCGCCGGCAGGATCCACCCGGTGGTTCGGCGGCACGCCTCCAGCAGCAGGAGCAGCAGCACGGTGCCCAGCATCAGGTCGACCGGGTCGAGCAGCCCCTGTCGGTCGAGGAAGGCGTCGTATCCGCCGCCTCCCGTACCGACGGCCACCGGCAACACCGGGTAGAGGCAGCTCAGCAACGCGGCCACGGCGAGCACCCAGTCGACCGGGGTGGGGCGCATCCGGCTCGTCGGTCTGCTCGCCGGGTCGGTCCGCGCTGCCGGGGTGCCTCGTCGGGGCAGGCGCACTCCCGACGGATACGCCAGGAAGACCATCGGCAGGACGCCGGCGAGGAAGATGATCAGGTAGAACTTGCTGCCCTGAGCCAGCGGAAAGAAGACCTGGTAGATGGCGAGGAGCGCGACGGCAAGGGTGACGCCCGCGAAGAAGAAGCCGAGTGGCCCGGTGAAAACCCGGCCCGGTTTCTCGTCCTCGAACTGTGCGGTCAGCTCGCGGTCGGGCTGCCCGCCCACGGGCACGGGATCGGTCCCACCGGGTTCGGCGGCTGGCCCCTTCTCGGCGGCTGGCGTCAGCGGCTGTTCGTCGATGTCGGCCGGTGCGGGGGCGTCGTCGTTTCGGGGCGAGGGGACGGAGTCCTGAACAGGTTGGGCGGATGACACGCTGGGGGACACTACGGGGGACTGCGCTGTCTGGGAATATTGTTGATCGTGATTGCTGTGGGTGACTATTGTTTGCTGAGGGGAATCCCCGAGAATGTCGATTCTAGAATGGGATTCGTGTCTGCGGCAGTCGCGGACAGTCGGCGATTCGGCAGGTGGTGCAGGCTGCGTGGTCCCGCTCGCGGGGTCGGTGAGTGGTGGGAACCAACGGATACGCATCCCCAACATGTGATCACTAAAAGTCACATCATTCGTCGCGGCACGCCGGCTTCGCGCTGCTTTGCCCATCTTCGTCCGGTTCGGTCTTGCCCCGTCGCGAGGCGAAAAAACTTGCCGGTGTGACCTTCTTGTTATCGCGTCGGCCATCCGGGTGTTGCTGAATCCCGGAGCCTCTTTGCCGCCGACAAATTGCAAAGACCCGGCACTGCTGACGGTCCGGGCCATCCATGGTGATCTTGATCCGGTCGACGCGCTATTGGGGTGGTGCTGTCCGCGGTGTCGGTTCGGGGCCGGTGGTGCCTTCGGGCGACCACTCATTCCGGCTCGGATTGGGCTCAACGGCAAGATCGACGCGGTGGGGGGTGGGGTCTGGCGTCGAATTTGCGTGGAGGGTTGTCGGACCCGGCGGATAGGGTCTGGCGGTGACTTCGGGGCGGCCACTGATTCAGGCGCGAGGGTTGGTGAAGCGCTTCGGTGACTTCACCGCCGTGGATGGCATCGACGTCGAGGTGCGCTCGGGTGAGGCGTTCGGTTTCCTCGGCCCCAACGGCGCGGGCAAGTCCTCCACCATGCGGATGGTCGGGTGCACGTCCCCACCCAGCGGTGGTGAGCTGCGCATCCTCGGCATGGACCCGGTCGCCGACGGTCCGGCGATCCGAGCCCGGCTGGGCGTGTGCCCACAGTTGGACAATCTCGACCCGGAGCTGACCGTTCGGGAAAATCTGACGGTCTACGCACGCTACTTCGGCATCGCCCGCCGAGCGGCCCGGGAACGGGCCGACGAGTTGCTCGACTTCGTCCGGCTCACCGAGCGGGCCGACAGCAAGGTCGATCCGCTGTCCGGCGGGATGAAGCGCCGGTTGACCATCGCCCGCGCGCTGGTCAACGATCCGGAGATCGTGCTGCTCGACGAGCCGACCACCGGGCTCGACCCGCAGGCCCGGCACCTGGTGTGGGAGCGGCTGTTCCGGCTCAAGCAGCAGGGCGTCACGCTGGTGCTCACCACGCACTACATGGACGAGGCCGAGCAGCTCTGCGACCGGCTGGTGGTGATGGACGGCGGGCGGATCGTCGCCGAGGGCTCGCCTCGGGCGCTCATCGAGCGACACTCCACCCGGGAGGTGGTCGAGCTGCGCTTCGCCGCCGAGTCGCAGGAGCCGTTCGCCCGCAAGCTCGACGGCCTGGGGGAGCGGGTCGAGGTGCTGCCCGACCGGGTCCTGCTCTACGTGCCCGACGGCGACGCGGCGGTCGCCGACGTCGCCGCGCTCGGGCTCGACCCGGCCAACGTGCTGGTGCGGCGCAGCGGCCTGGAGGACGTCTTCCTGCACCTGACCGGCCGCACCCTGGTCGACTGACCCACTCGGCTGTCCGGAGATCGGGGTGTCGGCGTGGCGCTGACGCCCCGACTTCCCGGACGTCGAGTCGATCACGAGGCGGGGGCCGGGCACGGGCGCGCCGGGTTGCGGGCGGGCGACGGTTGACGGCTGCCGGGCCGCCGTTAGGGTGACCGGCGGCCTGTCGTACCCCGAAGGAGCTTCATGTCCGATCTGGTGACCGCCAACCGACGTCAGGCCGGGCTGACCGCCCTCTACCTGGGCATCTTCGCGATGGTCTGGTTCAGTGTGCCGGCGGCGGAACAACCGCTGCGCGCCCTGCTGGTGGTGGGCAGCATCGCCGCACTGCTCACCGCCGCGCTGGGTGGCGTGCTGGCGGCCCGACTCCGAGGCGCCGGCAGCCCTCGGGACCGGGCAGCCGACCGCCCGTACCTGCTCATCGTCGTCGCCGAATTCGCCGCCGCCGGGCTGGGTGCCGCCGTGCTTGTCGCCGCCGGCTGGTCCGAGTACGTGCCGGTGCTGGTCTGCCTGGTGGTCGGCCTGCACTTCTTCCCGCTCGCCCCGCTCCTGCGGGACCCGCTGCTGCGTCCGCTCGGCGTCGCGTTGTGCCTGGTGGCAGTGGCGGGGCTGGTCACCGGCCTTGCCTCGGCGGTGTCCGCGGGTCTGGTGGTCGGCGTCGGCGCGGGAGTGCTGCTGCTCGGTTACGCCGTGCAGGCGCTGGTCCGCGCCCACCGACCGGCCTGACCGGCGGAGGCCCCCGCGAGCGAGGTGGTCCGATCGTCTCCCGCGTGATCGAGCTGCCAACAATCAGCGGGCTCTGGCCCAGGTGAGAAAGCGGTCGCTCAGCCGATCGTCAACGGCCTGGCCGGGCAGATCCCCGGTCGCCTCGCACAGCAACGTGGCGAGGTAGACGAGCAGGCCGATCCGGTCCTCGCGGTATTCGCCGAGCAGCGCCAGCCGGGCCGGGGAGCACGGCCACGCCGCACCGCAGACCCGGCAGCGCCAGGAGGGGCGCGCTGCCACGTGTGGGCGGTAGCGGGGCATCAGTGGCTGTCCCGATCCCGCAACCAGTGGCTGCCATTCGGGCTGGCACGTCGCCCGCACCTGAGTCGCACAGGGAACCTCCGTCGGGTGGGAGGGGAGCGCCCCGGACCGTGGTCAGGGGACGCTCCCGGCCTGGTTCCGCCCGCCGTTCCTTGCCCGTGAGCGGTTCCGCTGCGTGACAGTCTGCTGAGGATCCGACTACCGTGGGAGATTGCGCGCGCCGACGACCAGCGCGTGCGGTGATCGGCCCGGCACGGTACGAGGATGTACGGAGGCTGTCCGTGGAGAGTTCGTCCATGCTGGAGCACTTCGCCGAGGAGCTGCGCCTGGCCCGGGCCACAAATGGCCTGTCCCAGGCGACGCTTGCCGAGGCCCTGAGCTATTCGGGAGCCCTGGTCGCCAAGGTGGAGACGTCCGAGCGGCGGCCGAGCCTGGACTTCGCGCGACGGTGCGACGCCGTGTTCGCGGCCGACGGCCGGTTCGAACGCATCCAACGGCGGATCAGCCGCGAGGCCGTGGTGCCGTGGTTCCGCGACTGGGCCGGCGTCGAGCAGGAGACCACCGCGCTGCGGTGGTTCGAGCCGCTGTGTGTGCCAGGTCTGTTGCAGACCGAGGGGTACGCCCGCGCGCTACTGACCGGCGGCGGGCTGTTCGCGCCGGACGAGATCGAGCAGCAGGTGGCAACCCGGCTGGACCGTCAGGGACTGCTCACCCGCGACCGGCCTCCGCTGCTCACTGCCGTGATCGACGAGCACGTGCTCCGCCGCTCCGTCGGCGGGTCGGAAGTGATGCGCGAGCAGATTCAGCACCTGGTGAAACTTGGCTCCGCGCTCCCCAGGGTCCGAATCCAGGTCGTGCCGTCCGCTGCCGGTGCTTACGTTGGGCTCGGTGGACCCTTTGTGATTGCTACGTCGCGGCAGGGGGAGGACCTCGTCTACCTCGCCGGCCAGCGCCATGGGCAGGTCATCGACCGGGCAGAGTACGTCCGTCAGATGGTCGAGGTGTGGGAGTCGATCCGGGGTGAGGCACTATCGCACAGGCAGTCCCTCGATCTCCTGGCGGAAGTAGCAGAGACATGGATTTGACCGGTGCCCGGTGGCGCAAGAGCATCCGTAGCGGCCCAGATGGCGGTAACTGCGTGGAGGTGGCCGACAACCTGCCCGGGGTGGTGGCCGTCCGTGACTCCAAGGACCCGACCGGCCCGGTGCTGGTCTTCGCGCCGGACGCGTGGCGTGCGTTCGTCGGGCTCGGTGCCCTTCGCGGGTAGCTGCGCCGATCGCGGCGGTCGCGGCAGTCGCGCCGATCGCGGCGGTCGCGGCGGGTCGCCGGTCGCCGGTCGCCGGTCGCCCGTTTCCGGCGCTTCGGACCGCTAGATCCACTCGGTTTCCTGCAAACCTGGGTGTCGCAGCGCTGTGGACCCCCCGGTTTCCGTGAAACCCGAGTGGATCATAGCCGCGAGCGGGCCGGGACGCCCCGGTTTGCGTGAACCCGTGCCGCTCACCAGCGCGAGCCGGCCGCGGACGCCGCGGTTTCCGTGAACCCGAGTGGATCATCAGCGACGAGCCGGCCGAAACCCGGGCGACACGGCGACGTGCCCGTCGTAGGGTGGCCGGCGGCCTGTCGTACCCCGGGGGTAGGAAGGTCGGGGACGGGGGTGGTCGTGGTGCGTGTGGCGGGGCGGGCGCGGTTGCCGTGGGTGCCGGCGTGGGCGGTGTTCGAGCACTACCTGGTCGGTCTTCGTCGCACCTGGCGGGCCGGGGTGTTCTCCTCGTTCCTGCTGCCGGTGCTGACAGTTGTCGGCTTCGGGATGGGCGTCGGCGCCTACGTCGACCAGGGCGTCGACGGGGTGCGCTATCTCGACTGGCTGGTCCCCGGGCTGATCGCCTCGACCGCGCTGCAGGTGACGGTCGGTGACTCGACCTGGCCGGTGTTCAGCAACTTCCAGTGGGTCAAGACCTACTTCGCGCAGAGCGCCTCGCCCCTGCGGGTCGGCGACATCGTGTTGGGGCACCTGGCCTTCGTGCTGTTCCGGGTGCTCACCACCATCGCGGCGTTCCTGCTGGTCACCGGGCTGTTCGGGGCGTTGCGCTCGCCGTGGGCGGTGGCCACCCTGCCGGTGGTGGCATTGCTGGGGCTGGCCGTTGCCGCGCCGGTCTTCGCGTACACCGCCTGGGTGTCCACCGACAACTGGCTCGCGATGCTGTTCCGGTTCGCGGTCATCCCGATGACGCTCTTCGCCGGGGTGTTCTTCCCGGTGGAGTCGCTGCCCGACGCGCTGCGGTGGCTGGCGTACGCGACGCCGCTGTGGCACGCCGTCGACCTCTGCCGCGCGGCCACGCTCGGGGTCGTCCCCCAGTGGTCGATCGCCGGGCACCTGCTCTACCTGGCCGCGTGGGCCGGTGTCGGCTGGCTGTTGGCGCTGCGCGCCTTCCGCCGCAAGCTCGTCGTCTAGGGAGATCCCGTGGTCACGCTGCTCCTGCCCCGGCTGGTGGACGTCTCCTCCGCCTCCCGGCGGTCCGCGTCGGTGGTGGGGCGCAACGTCGCGGCGCTGAAGTCGGTCTACTGGCTGCTCCTGCTCTCCGGCTTCCTGGAACCGCTGCTCTATCTGCTCTCCATCGGCGTGGGCGTCGGGACGCTGATCGGCGACCTGCCGCTGCCCGACGGGCGGCTGGTGCCGTACGCCGAGTTCGTGGCTCCGGCGATGCTGGCCTCCTCGGCGATGACCGGGGCGCTCTCCGAGACCACCTTCAACTTCTTCGGCAAGATGAAGTACATGAAGCTGTACGACGGGATGATCGCCACCCCGGTACGGCCGTTCGAGATCGCCCTCGGTGAGCTGGGCTGGGCGATGCTGCGGGGCAGCGCCTACTCGGCCGCGTTCCTCGGTGTGATGATCGCCTTGGATCTGACCAGCGTCACCCGTGCGTTGACCGCCCTGCCGGCCGCGGTGCTTGTCGGGTTCGCGTTCGGGGCGCTCGGCATGGCGGTCTCCACGTTCATGCGCAGCTGGCAGGATTTCGACCTGGTGGCCTCCGCGCAGTTCACCCTGTTCCTCTTCTCCGGCACGTTCGTGCCGGCGCAGGCGTACCCGACCCTGCTGCACTGGCTGGTCGAGATCACCCCGCTGTACCGGTCGGTGCACCTCATCCGTGGCCTCGCGCTGGGCACCGGGGGTTGGCTCTGGCTGCTCGACGTGCTCTACCTGCTGGCGGTGCTGGCGGCCGGCCTGCTGGTGGCGTCGCGCCGGATGGGCAGGTTGCTCTACCAGTAGGGGTTATCGGCGCCGGTCCACGGGGCATGTCGGAGGTGACACCACCACCGACGATGAGGAGGGGCGATGGCCTCGGACGAGTCTGCCGCCCGCCGGACGCCTGCCGACGCCAGTGCGCCGGTCGGGCCCGGCGCGGGGCCGGACAGCCCCACCGATCTGCCTGGCAGCGGCTGGAAGGCGGCGCTGCGGCGCACGGTCAGCGAATTCCAGGACGACAGCCTGACCGACTGGGCGGCGGCGCTCACCTACTACGGGGTGCTGTCCATCTTCCCCGGCCTGCTGGTGCTGATCTCGATCCTCGGCCTGCTGGGCACGGGTGCCACCGAGGGGGTCAAGGACACCGTCGACCAGGCGGTGCCGAACGACAGCATCCGGCAGATCGTCACCGACGCGATCACCACGGCGGACAAGAACGGCGGTTTGGCCAGCGTCGCGGCGATCATCGGTGTGGTGGCCGCGTTCTGGTCCGCGTCCGGCTACATCGGCGCGTTCATGCGCGCCTCGAACAGCATCTACGACGTGCCGGAGGGCCGGCCGATCTGGAAGACGCTGCCGATCCGTCTCGGCGTGACCGCGGTGGTCGGGGCGCTGTTGCTGGTCAGCGCGGTGATCGTGGTCTTCACCGGCCGTCTCGCCGAGGCGGTGGGGGACGTCGTCGGCCTCGGCGCGACCGCGGTCACGGTGTGGGACGTCGCCAAGTGGCCGGTGCTGTTGATCCTGGTCAGCCTGATGTTCGCGATCCTCTACTGGGCCTCACCGAACGCCCGGCACGGCGGTTTCCGCTGGGTCAGCCCGGGTGGGGTGCTGGCCGTGGTGATCTGGCTGGTGATCTCCGGTCTGTTCGCCCTCTACGTGAGCAACTTCGGCTCGTACGACAAGACGTACGGGGCGCTGGCCGGTGTGATCATCTTCTTGGTCTGGCTGTGGCTGAGCAACATCGCGATCCTGCTGGGTGCCGAGTTCGACGCCGAGTTGGAGCGGGGCCGTGCCATCGCGGCCGGCCATGGAGTCGACGACGAGCCGTACGTCGAGCTGCGCGACGACCGCAAGCTCCGCAAGAAGCGCAACGCCGCCGGCCGCCGCTGACGGTTCCCGCACCGCAAACCCGAAACCGCCCCGCCACCAGCCATTGGTCGGCGGGGCATTTTCGTGTGTGTCGATGCAACTGCGGGCGAGCGGACGCAGGCGGCCCGTGATCCTTTTCTTGATCGACTAGTAGCTTTTGTTCTTTCGGACAAAAGTTCATCTCGGAACGGTTGAAGCTCTGGACACGCGGTGCAGAGCGCTCCTACTGTGTCGGACACAACACTTCGACATTGCGTCGATGTGAACGATGCCAATGAAGAGGTGACCCCCGGTGCGCACCGTCGACCCCCTGCACGTACGGCTGTTGCGGTTGCTCCGCGACGAGGGGGCCGTCTCCCGCGCCGAGTTGGGCGACCGACTCCAGATGCCTCGCCCGCGCATGCTGGCCGAGCTGGATCGTCTGGTCGCACTGGGTTACGTCGCCGAGGCGGGGCTCGCCGCCTCCCGGGGTGGACGACGCTCCACCCTGGTCGAGTTGAACCCGAAGCTGCGCTTCGCCGCGGTCGACCTCGGTGCCAGCTCGATGGACATCGAGGTGGTCAACGGCCGCCTCGAACCGGTCGCCCACTACACCGAGCCGGCCGACATCCGCAACGGACCGAAGGTGACCCTGCAACGGGTCAACGAGCTGCTGCACAAGGCCCGGGTCGACGGCGCGTACGAGCGGTTGGACGCGGTGGGCATCGGCGTACCCGGTCCGGTCAGCTTCCGCGACGGCGTTCCGGTCTCGCCGCCGATCATGCCCGGCTGGGACCGGTATCCGGTGCGCGAGCTGCTCAGCCGGGAGCACGGTTGCCCGGCGGTGGTCGACAACGACGTCAACATCATGGCGATCGGTGAGCGGCACGGCGGGGTCGCCCACTCGGTGGACGACTTCCTGTTCATCAAGATCGGCACCGGCATCGGGTGCGGCATCTACCTCGCCGGCGAGGTCTACCGGGGCACCGACGGCTGCGCCGGCGACATCGGCCACATCCAGGTCGACTCGCACGGCCCGATGTGCTCCTGCGGCAACGTCGGCTGCCTGGAGGCGCTGTTCAGCGGCGCCGCGCTGGCCAAGGACGCCGCGACCGCCGCCCGCAGTGGGACGTCGCCGGCGCTGGCCGAGCGGCTGGCCCTGCGGGGGATCGTGACCGCGCTGGACGTCGCCGAGGGCGCCGTCGAGGGCGACGTGACCTGCATCCAGCTCATCCGGGACGGCGGACGACGGGTCGGTGGGGTGCTCGCCGGCCTGGTCAGCTTCACCAACCCTTCGATGATCGTGATCGGCGGCGGGCTGGCCCAACTGGGGCACATCCTGCTCGCCGAGATCCGCAGTGTGGTCTACCGCCGGTCGCTGCCGCTGGCCACCGGCAACCTGCCGGTCGTGCTGTCCGAGCTGGGTGGACGTGCCGGTGTCACCGGCGCGGCGGTGCTCGCCGGCGACGTCGCCTTCGGGGAAGCCGCATGAACCCTGACCGAAATCCTGTCGTGAGCGAGGAGGAGACTGTGGCTCTGCCCGAGGATGACCCCGCCACCGCGTCGGCCGAGGCCGTCGCCGAGGCACCGCTGGTCGAGGCTCCCGCCGACACCGTCGCGGGCGAGGTGGTCCTGCGCCTCACCGATGTCGTCAAGACGTTCCCCGGCGTACGCGCACTCGACGGTGTGCAGCTTGAGGTGCGTGCCGGCGAGGTGCACTGCCTGCTCGGGCAGAACGGCGCCGGCAAGTCGACCCTGATCAAGGTGCTCTCCGGCGTGCACCAACCGGATTCCGGGCAGGTGGAGTGGCGCGGCGAGCCGGCCACGTTCACCAACCCGCAGGCCGCGATGAAGGCCGGAATCGCCACCATCTACCAGGAGCTCGACCTCGTCGAGGACCTGTCGGTGGCGGAGAATGCCTTCCTCGGGCACGAGTACCGCAGCTTCGGGTTCGTCCGACGCGGCCGGATGGCCCGGCACACCCGGCAGATCCTCAGCAGGCTCGGCCACGGTGAGATCCCGCCCGGCCGGATGGTCCGGTCGCTGCCGGCCGCCGGCAAGCAGATCGTCAGCATGGCCCGAGCGCTCTCGCACGAGGCCCGACTGATCATCATGGACGAGCCGAGCGCGGTGCTGGCCCACGACGAGGTCGGCAACCTGTTCCGGATCATCCGCGAGCTGACCGCGCAGGGCATCGCCGTCATCTACATCTCCCACCGCATGGAGGAGATCCGCGAGATCGGTGACCGGGTCACCGTACTCAAGGACGGTCGGACCACGGCGGCGAACCTGCCGGCGCGCGAAACCCCGACCCGCGATCTGGTCAGCCGGATGACCGGCCGCACCATCGAGTACGTCTTCCCGGACCGGCCGGCCGAGGACCCCGCCGGCGCCGACCTGCTCCAGGTGGAGGGGTTGACCCGCACCGGTGAGTTCGCCGACGTCTCGTTGAACGTGCGGGCCGGGGAGATCGTCGGCATTGCGGGGCTGGTCGGCTCCGGCCGCTCCGAGCTGCTGGAGACCATCTACGGCGCCCGTCTCGCGGAGGCCGGCTCGGTCCGGATGAACGGCAAGGCGCTGCGTCCCGGCGTCGGCGCCGCCGTGCGGGCGGGCATGGGGATGGCCCCGGAGGAACGCAAGAGTCAGGCGCTGCTGCTCGGCGAACCGATCTACCGCAACGTCACGCTGGCCACCTTCGGCCGGTACGCGCGGCTCGGCTTCACCAACGCCGCCAAGGAGCGCGCCGAGGCGGACCGGATCGCGGAGAGCCTGGAGCTGCGGCCCCGGGACGTCGACCGGCCGGTACGCACGCTGTCCGGCGGCAACCAGCAGAAGGTGGTGGTCGGGCGGTGGCTGCTCGGCGGCACCAAGCTGTTGCTGCTCGACGAGCCCACCCGGGGCGTGGACGTGGGCGCCCGGGCTGAGCTCTACCAGGTCATCCG
The DNA here is from genome assembly GCF_040649655.1 of Micromonospora sp. NPDC048905. Lineage (NCBI taxonomy): Bacteria > Bacillati > Actinomycetota > Actinomycetes > Micromonosporales > Micromonosporaceae > Micromonospora > Micromonospora sp. NPDC048905. The sequence goes on from NZ_JBEZFV010000024.1 coordinate 29,234, forward strand.
GGGTTTGGCCGCGCAGGGCGTCGGGGTGCTGCTGGTCTCCAGCGAGGTGCCCGAGGTGCTGGGTCTGGCCGACCGGGTGCTGGTGATGCGGGAAGGGCGGGTCGTGCGTGAAGCAGCGGCCGGCGAACTCGACGAGAACACTGTGCTCGACCTCGTGATGGCGGGGTCCTTGATGGAAGGCGCACCGGCATGAGCGACGCGACTCCCACTCCCACCGCGACACCGGAGCGCCCGCAGCTTCCGGCCCAGTCGCCGCCGGTGGACCCGGCGGAGACGGCGGTGGCCAGCAAGAAGGCAGGGTCGGCGGGCCGCCTTTCCTGGTGGCGCGGCGACGGCGGTGACGGCGCGAAGCGCAACCTCGGTCTGATCGGGGTGCTGGCCGCGCTGATCCTGGTCGGCGCGATCACCAAGCCGGACCTGTACGGCGACCCGACCTGGGTCTGGAACAACGTGCTGGCGATCCTGCAACTCGCCTCGGTCGTCGGCGTGGTCACGGTCGGGATGACCTTCGTGATCATCGGCGGTGGCATCGACCTGTCGGTCGGTGCGATCGTCGCGCTGGCCGGGGTCTGGTGCACCACGGTGGCCACCCAGAGCTACGGCGCCGGCGGCATGATCTTCACCGCCCTCGTGGTCGGCATCTGCGTCGGCCTGGTCAACGGTGTGCTCATCTCGTACGGAAAGTTGGTCCCCTTCATCGCGACGCTCGCGATGCTGGTGGCGGCCCGCGGTCTCGCGGCGTCGATCTCCAACAAGCAGACCCAGGTGTCGACCAGCACCGTCATCAACGACATCGCGGCCCGCAAGATCATCGGTATCCCGATCCTCGTCTACATCCTGGGCGCGGTGGTGCTGGCCGGCTGGGTCCTGCTCAACCGCACGACCTTCGGCCGGCGGACCATCGCCGTCGGCGGCAACCCGGAAGCGGCCCGGCTGGCCGGCATCAACGTCCGGCGGCACACCATGCTGCTCTACGCGCTCTCCGGTCTCTGCTGCGGCATCGCGGCGATCATGCTCACCTCGCAGGCCACCTCGGCGCAGGCGGCGATGGCCAACCTGTACGAGCTGGACGCGATCGCCGCGGCGATCATCGGCGGGACGTTGCTCAGCGGTGGCCGGGGCACGATCGTCGGCTCGCTGCTCGGCGTCATCATCTTCGCCACGATCACCAACCTCTTCGCCATCAACGGCCTCTCCATCGAGGCGCAGAACATGGTCAAGGGCGGCATCATCGTCGCCGCCGTCCTGATCCAGCAGTTCCAGTTCAAGTCCGTCACCCGGCTCTTCGCGCGGAACAGGGTCACCACCGCAACCTGACGCACCGCACCGATGTCCCTGGCCAGGTCGAGAAATTCGACACCGGCCGGACCCCGCACACCCTTACTCACTCAAATCCCGCTCCCAGGAGGTCGTTCATGACCCAGCACAGTCGCGACGTGTCGCGCCGCCGGTTGCTCTTCGGTGGAGCCGCAGTTGGCGCCGCCACCCTGTTGACCGCCTGCACCAGCAACGAGACCCCGGCGGCCAGCACCCAGACCAAGGCCGCCGGCAACGCCGAAGGCAACAACGCCCCGGGCAAGAGGGTCGTCATCGGCTTCTCCGCCCCGGCCGCCGACCACGGTTGGATGGGCGCGATCCACGCCAACGCCAAGGCGCAGGCCGCCGCGTACTCCGACGTGGAGTTCAAGGAGGTCGACGGCGGCTCGAACTCGGAGGCCCAGCGCTCCACGCTCGGCACGCTGATCGCCCAGAAGCCGGACATCATCGTCGTGCTGCCGCACGACGGCAAGGAGGTCAACGCCGTTGCCCTCCAGGCGATGCAGGCGGGCATCCCGATCGTCAACCTCGACCGGGCGTTCCCCGACGCGCTGGCCTCCCGGCTGGTGATCAAGGGCGACAACTACGGCATGGGCGTGTCGGCCGGGCACTACATCGGCAAGATTCTCAAGGACAAGGGCGTCACCAACCCGGTCATCGGTGAGATCGCCGGCCTGGAGATCCCGCTGACCGTCGAGCGCAGCAACGGCTTCAAGGCCGCCCTGGCGACCTACGGCTTCACCGTGAAGAACCGCCGCTCGGCCGAGTTCACCTCGGACAGCGGTCAGCGCGAGGCGGCCCAGCTGCTCCAGGCGCTGCCGAAGATCGACGCGATCTGGAACCACGACGACGACCAGGGCATCGGTGTGCTCGCGGCCATCAAGCAGGCCAACCGGTCGGAGTTCTTCATGGTCGGCGGCGCGGGCTCCAAGCTCGCGATCGACGCCATCAAGGCCGACAACAGCGTGCTGAAGGCCACGGTCACCTACAACCCGTCGATGGCCTCCTCGGCGATCTCGCTCGCGCGGCTCATCGCGCAGGGTCGGGGCCTGGGCGACCTGACGGAGCTGCAGGTGCCCAAGGAAGTGACGCTGGCCTCGGAGACGATCACCAAGGAGAACGCGAGCAGCTACGACAAGCTCGGGTTCTGACATACGGGGGGAGACCCACCTTGTCCACGACAGACAAAGAACTGCGGGTCGGCATGGTCGGCTACGCGTTCATGGGCGCCGCGCACTCACAGGCGTGGCGCACCGTGAACCGCGTCTTCGACCTGCCGGCGCGGGCCCGGATGGCGCTGATCTGCGGTCGAGACACAACGAAGGTGGCGGAAGCCGCCGATCGTCTCGGCTGGGACGCGTCCACCACGGACTGGCGAGACCTGATCAGCCGGGACGACATCGACGTCGTCGACATCTGCACACCGGGTGACAGTCACGCCGAGATCGCCCTCGCCGCACTGGCCGCCGGCAAGCACGTCCTGTGCGAGAAGCCGTTGGCCAACACGGTGGCGGAGGCACGGGCGATGACCGCTGCGGCGGACGCGGCCCGGGCCTCCGGAGTGCGATCGATGTGCGGGTTCAACTACCGCCGGGTCCCCGCGGTCACGATGATGCGTCAGATGGTCGCCGACGGACGACTCGGGGTGATTCGACACGTCCGTGCGACGTACCTGCAGGACTGGATCGTGGACCCGCAGTTCCCGCTGGTCTGGCGGTTGCAGAAGGACAGGGCGGGCTCCGGCGCGCTCGGTGACATCGGTGCGCACATCATCGATCTGACCCAGTTCGTCACCGGTCAGCGGATCAGTGGGGTCAGCGCGGTCACCGAGACCTTCGTCAAGGAGCGGCCGTTGCCGGCCGAGTCGAGCGGGCTGGCGGCCAGTGTGGACGGCGGTTCGGCGCCCACCGGACTGGTCACCGTCGACGACGCCGCGGTCTTCGTGGCCCGGCTCGACGGTGGCGCCCTGGCCACGTACGAGGCGAGCCGGTTCGCCACCGGTCGCAAGAACGCGCTGCGCGTCGAGATCAACGGCTCGCTGGGCAGTGTGATCTTCGATCTGGAGCGGCTCAACGAGCTGGAGTTCTACGACGCCACCCGGCCCAGCGTGGAACAGGGTTTCACCCGCATCCTGGTGACCGAGGGCGACCACCCGTACATGTCGGCGTGGTGGCCTCCGGGCCACATCATCGGCTACGAGCACTCGTTCACCCACGAGATGCGCGACTTCATCGAGGCGGTCGCCACCGGCGTCGACCCGACTCCCTCCTTCGCCGACGCGTTGCAGGTCCAGTTGGTGCTGGACGCGGTGACCCGCTCGGCGGAGCTCGGCTCCTCCTGGACCGAGGTGGAAACGGCGCTGGTCACAGCCGCCGCCTGACAGTTGACCATCCGCGATGGCGGTGTTCGCACCGCCGTCGCCCAACCGGCTTTCCGACGCCGACCGGCGAGGGACCGACCGCGGATTGCGCCCCGCGGCCGGGACGAGGTTGGCAACGGAGAGCGTGCAGCCGGACCGTACGGCCCGGTGGCGCACGAGCAGGACGGTCGTCCGGTGCGGCCGGACCGGGATTCCCCGGCCGCACCGGAGGACCGCCACCATTTGTGGAAATCCAGAACCTGATCGCACCGCCCGCTGCTGCCCCCACCCGTACCGCATCCGCTCGCCGGTCTCCGGCGGGTCGTGCCGCGGTCGGTCACCAGGTGGGCACGGCGGCCTGAGACGCCCGGTCGGGGCTTGCCAACGCCCCGGTCGGTCGGATGCGGGGGAGGCAGGGTCGAGACGCCGACCCGACCCTGCCTACCAGCCCCGTCTGCCCGCACCCGTACCGGGAGCCGGTCCGGCGTCGTCGCCGCCGACGCCGACGTCGGAAACCGGTGTCGTTCCGGTGCGGGGCGGGCGGGCGGGGCCCATCCAGCCACGGCCCATATCTTTCCGAACAATATTCTGATATCCCTATATTTAGCGGTACCGACGATTCCTCGAGAACGGGGAAGGAGCACCATGCGAACAGGTGTCTGGCTGATAGGAGCGCGTGGTTCAGTCGCGACCACCAGCATCGTCGGAGGGCTCGCGCTGCGAGCAGGTCTGGCCGGACCCACCGGCTGCGTCACCGAGCTTCCCGAGCTGCGCGGCCCGGCCCTGCCGGCCTTCGCCGATCTGGTCTTCGGCGGACACGACCTGGCCACCACCCCGTTGGGCAAGCGCGCCGAGGCGCTGGCCGACAGCGGCGTCATCCCCTGGCGGTTGGTCGCCGCGCTCCGCGACGAGCTGGGCGTGGTCGAGCAGGAGCTGCGCCCCGCGCCGGTCGGCGACACCCAGGCCGACCGGGCCGAAGCCGTGGTCCGCGACCTCACCAGCTTCCGCGAGCGGCACGGGCTGGACCGGGTGGTGGTCGTCAACGTCTCCGCCACCGAAGCCACCCCGCCACCGCATCCCGGGCACGCCGACCCCGACGCGCTGCGCGCCGCGCTCACCGGTCCGGACGAGGTGCTGCCACCCAGCTCCCTCTACGCGTACGCGGCACTGCTGGCCGGCTGCTCGTACGTCGACTTCACCCCGTCCACCGGACTGCGGCTGCCCGCGCTCGCCGCGCTGGCCGACGAGGCGCGCCTGCCGTACGCCGGGCACGACGGCAAGACCGGGGAGACCCTGGTCAAGTCGGTGCTCGCGCCGATGTTCGCGATGCGCAACCTGGACGTGCGCTCCTGGTCCGGGTTCAACCTGCTCGGCGGTGGCGACGGCGCCACCCTCGCCGACCCGGCCGCGAACGCCGCGAAGGTGCAGAGCAAGCAGCGGGTGCTCGGCGAGACGCTGGGCTACGTCCCGCAGGGCGGCACCCGCATCGAGTACGTCGAAGAGCTCGGCGACTTCAAGACCGCCTGGGATCTGATCACCTTCGCCGGCTTCCTCGGCACCGGCATGCGGATGGAGTTCACCTGGCACGGCTGCGACTCCGCGTTGGCCGCGCCGCTGGTGCTCGACCTGGCCCGGCTCACCGCCGCCGCGCACGCCGCCGGGCACGTGGGTCCGCTGACCGAGCTGGGCTTCTTCTTCAAGGACCCGCTCGGCACGCCCAGCCACTCACTGGGCGAGCAGTGGGCCCGGCTGACCGACTTCACGCGGCTGCTGCACGCCGGCGCGGACGGTGCCGATGACCACGCTGGCTGACCTCGCCGAGCTGGTCCGGGCGCCGGCGGCGCTCTCCGTACCCGGTGACGTGGTCGCCGGAGCGGCGGCAGCCGGCGCGTTGGGTTCGCGTACCCCCGCCCTGGCCGGCGCTTCGGTGCTGCTCTACTGGGCCGGCATGGCCGCCAACGACTGGGCCGACCGGGGCCTGGACGCCGTGGAGCGGCCCGAGCGGCCGATCCCCAGCGGGCGGGTCACCCCGGCCGCCGCGGTCGGTCTCGCGGCGGGCCTCACGGCCGCCGGCGTGGGCCTGGCCGCCGCCGTGGGCGGTCGCCGCGCCGCCGCGCTCGCCGTGCCGCTGGCCGCCACCATCTGGGGGTACGACCTGCTGGCCAAGAACACCGCCGCCGGGCCGGCCGTGATGGCCGCCTGCCGGGGGCTGGATGTGCTGCTCGGCGCGTCCGGCGGCCGGATGACCAGGGCGTTGCCGGCGGCGGTCACCGTCGCCGCGCACACCTGGACGGTCACCGCGCTGTCCCGCCGGGAGGTCAGTGGCGCCGACGCGGCCCTGCCGATGCGCACCCTCGCGGGCACCGCGCTCGTCGCCGCCAGCGCCGCCATCCCGCGCGCCCGGCGCGCGGCCGTTCACAGCGGTGCCACCGACCAGGATGGGGCCACCGACGAGGTCGGCGCGCGCGTGAGTCGCACCCGATCGGCCGGGGTCGCGGCCGTGCTGCCCGTCGTGCTGGCCGGGTGGTATGCCGCCCGCTACGGCGCGGCCCAGGCCGAGGTGATCCGGGACCCGTCGGCCGGGCGGGTTCGCGCCGCGGTCGGCGCGGGGATCACCGGACTTCCCGCCCTCCAGGGAGCGCTCACCGCCCGCGGCGGCGCCGGCCTGCTCGGGTTGGCGGTCGCGGCGGCCGCGCCGCTGGGTCGACGCCTGGCCCGGAAAGTCTCCCCGACATGACCGTTCCCCACCCCCGACCCGCACCGCCGACGGCCGACGCCACGACGCTGCGCCTCGGGTACGGCACGAACGGCTTCGCCAACCACCGACTCGACGACGCGCTCGCCGTCCTCGCCGAGCTCGGGTACGACGGGGTGGCACTCACCCTCGACCACGACCACCTGGACCCGTTCGCGCCCGGGCTCGCACGCCGGGTCGCCGTCCTCGGTCGGCGGTTGGAGGAACTGGGTCTGGCGGTGGTGATCGAGACCGGAGCCCGGTACCTGCTCGACCCGTGGCACAAACACGCCCCGACGTTGCTGCACGACGACCCGACCCGGCGGATCGAATTCCTGCGCCGGGCCGTCCGGATCGGCGCCGACCTGGGCGCGGAGGCGGTCTCGTTCTGGGCCGGCGTCCGACCCGACACGGTGTCGCCGCAGTGCGCCTGGGACCGGTTGGTCGCCGGCTGCGCCACGGTGGTCGACGCGGCCGACACCGCCGGCGTCACCCTCGGCTTCGAGCCCGAGCCGGGGATGTTGGTGCAGGACATCGCCGACTGGCGTCGGCTGCGCGCGGCCCTCGGCGACCCGGCCCGGTTCGGCATCACCCTCGACATCGGCCACTGCCGCTGCCTGGAGCCGTGGCCCGTGCCGCAGTGCGTCGCGGAGGTGGCCGACCACCTGGTCAACGTGCAGATCGACGACATGCGCCGGGGCGTGCACGAGCACCTGGAGTTCGGCACCGGCGAGATCGACTTTCCGCCGGTGCTGGCGGCCCTGGCCGAGGCCGGCTACCGCGGCCTGGTCGCCGTCGAGTTGCCCCGCGACTCGCACGCCGCACCGGACGTGGCCGCCCGGTCCATCGATTTCCTGCGCGCCGCGGCGGCCACCTCGACAGGCGGTGACCGCCGGCGACAGGAGGTGCCTGCCAAGGCCCTCAGCTCTGCACCAACGGACGCGACAGATCCGGACACCGACCGTCGCGTGGAGTGAAGCAGAGCAAAGGACGCGGTCGGGCACCTGCGGAGCTGCACAGCAGCACGAGGGAGGAGACGGGATGACACCGGATTCACTACGGGCCGCGCTGCGAGGCGTACCGGATCCTGATTGGCTGGACACGGCGCTGCGCCGGGTCACGACCGAGCCCACCGCGATCACCCGGCTCTTCCCCGCCGCCGGACGACGCTGCGGTCGGGCCGCGCTGCCCGACGCCCCCGGCTGGACCGCCGACGACGCGGCCCGCGTGCTGCTGCTCACCAGCCTGCCCGGCGACCACGCGGCGTACGCCGAAAGCCTCTACCAGCACGGTGACGCGGCCGAACGGCGAGCCGTGCTGCGGGCCCTGCCGCTGCTGCCGATCGGCGCCGCCGGGGTGCCGCTGCTGCACGACGCGATCCGCACCAACGACACCCGGCTGGTGGGTGCGGCCCTCGGCCCGTACGCCCGGCACCTCGACCCGGCCGCCTGGCGCCAGGCCGTGCTCAAGTGCGTGTTCAGCGGTGTGCCGTTGGCGGTGGTCGCCGACCTGGAGACCCGAGCCGACGGGGAGTTGGCCGCGATGCTGGCGGCGCTCGCCGCCGAGCGGCACGCCGCCGGCCGGGACCTGCCCGCCGACGCCACCGAACTGCTCGACCGGCTCACCGCCGCACTGCCCCGAGAGGCGTGACATGCGTATCTTCGACCCGCACATCCACATGACCTCGCGCACCACCGACGACTACGAACGGATGGCCGCCGCCGGTGTACGCGCCGTGGTGGAGCCGTCGTTCTGGCTGGGTCAGCCACGCACCAGCGCCGCCTCGTTCACCGACTACTTCGACTCGCTGATCGGCTGGGAGCCGTTCCGGGCCGGGCAGTTCGGGGTGCGGCACTTCGCCACCGTGGCCCTGAACCCCAAGGAGGCCAACGACCCGCGCTGCCGTCCCGTCCTCGACCTGCTGCCCCGTTACCTGGATAAGGACGCGGTGGTGGCGGTCGGTGAGATCGGGTACGACTCGATGACGCCGGAGGAGGACGAGGCGTTCGCCGCGCAGCTCGCCCTCGCGGTGGCGTACGACCTGCCGGCGCTCGTGCACACCCCGCACCGGGACAAGGCGCGCGGATGCGAACGGACCCTCGCCGTGGTCGCCGAATCCGGCATCGAGCCCGGTCGGGTGGTGGTCGACCACCTCAACGAGGTGACCGTCAAGCTGGTCCGGGACAGCGGCTGCTGGTTGGGTTTCTCCATCTACCCGGACACCAAGATGACGCCGCAGCGGATGGTCGAGCTGCTGCGCGAGTACGGCACGGACCGGATGCTGGTCAACTCGGCGGCCGACTGGGGACGCTCCGACCCGCTGCTGACCCGGGCCACCGGTGAGGCGATGCTGCTGGCCGGGTTCAGCGACGACGAGGTCGACGCGGTGCTGTGGCGCAACCCGGTGGAGTTCTACGGGCAGTCCGGCCGGCTCGACCTCAGCGACCTGGACGTCGCCGAGAAGGTGGACCCGCAGACGGGCAACTCGATCCTGCGCGGCGGCAGCTGATGCGGCTGCGACACGCTGGCGGCGACACCGTCCACCTCAGTTACTGCACGAACGTGCACCCCGCCGAGGACCTCGCCGGCATCCTCGGTCAACTGGACACCTACGCCGTGCCGGTGCGCGAGGCGCTCGGCAGTGACCTGCTCGGGCTCGGCCTGTGGCTGGCCGCCCCGGTCGCCGCCGAGTTGGCCGCCGACCCGACGCTGCGCCGCCGGCTGCGCACCGAGCTGGACGCGCGCGGGCTGGAGGTGGTCACCCTCAACGGCTTCCCGTACGCGGCCTTCCAGGCCCCGGTGGTCAAGCAGGACGTCTACCACCCGGACTGGACCACCGAGCAGCGCCTGACGTACACCCTGAACCTGGCCCGGGTGCTCGCCGACCTGTTGCCCGACGACGCGGCCCGGGGCTCGATCTCCACGCTGCCACTGGCCTGGCGTCAACCCTGGGACACCGCTCGGGCCGACGCGGCCCGCGGTCGGCTGGACCAGTTGGCGGCCGGCCTGGCCGCCGTGCAGCGCGACACCGGCCGCGAGGTGCGAATCGCCTTCGAGCCGGAGCCGGGCTGCGTGGTGGAGAGCACGGCCCAGGCCGCCGAGTTGCTGTCCGGGATGGACACCGAGCGGTTGGGCGTCTGCGTCGACCTGGCCCACCTGGCCTGTGCGTGGGAGGAGCCGGCCGAGGCGCTGGAGCGTCTGCGGGCGGCGGGGCTGCCGGTGGTGAAGGTGCAGGTCTCCGCCGCCGTCGAGGCGGCCGACCCGGCCGGCGGGGCCGACGCGTTGCGCCGCTGGGTGGAGCCGCGGTTCCTGCACCAGACCCGGGGCGCCGGCTGCGCGGGCGGAGCCGACCCGGCCGACCCGGCGTACGCGGCCGACGACCTGGACGAGGCACTGGACCGGGAGTTGCCCGGCCCGTGGCGGGTGCACTACCACGTGCCCCTGCACGCCCCACCCGAGGAGCCGCTCGGCTCGACCCTTCCGGTGCTCCGCACGGCCCTGAGAGCGCTCTTCGACGCGCCGACCGCCGGCTGTGACCACCTCGACGTCGAGACGTACACCTGGGGGGTGCTGCCGGCCGCACGACGGCCCGGCACCGACGCGGAGCTGGCCGCCGGCATCGCCGCGGAGCTGGCCTTCGCCCGAGACGAGTTGGTCGGCCTCGGCCTGACCGCAGAGCGAACCGTGAGCATGGGGGTGACGCGATGAGCCGGCGACTGGTGGTCCTCGACGTGGTGGGGTTGACCCCACGGTTACTGGCGCACATGCCCCGGCTGCGCGGGGTCGCCGACGGCGGCTTCCGGGCCGAGCTGGGCACCGTGCTGCCCGCGGTGACCTGCTCGGTGCAGTCCACCTTCCTCACCGGCGAGCCGCCCAGCGGGCACGGGATCGTCGGCAACGGGTGGTATTTCCGGGAGCTGGGCGAGGTGCTGCTGTGGCGGCAACACAACGCGCTGGTCGGCGGGGAGAAGCTCTGGCAGGCGGCCCGCAAGGCCGAGCCCGGCTACACCGTGGCCAACGTCTGCTGGTGGTACGCCATGGGCGCGGACGTCAACTGGACGGTGACGCCCCGACCGGTCTACTACGCCGACGGACGCAAGGAGCCGGACTGCTACACCGACCCGCCGGAGCTGCACGACGCGCTCACCGGGCGGCTGGGCACGTTTCCGCTGTTCACCTACTGGGGGCCGACCGCCGGGCTGCCGTCGTCGCGGTGGATCTGCCAGGCGGCCGAGCAGATCCTCGCCGACGTGTCACCCGACCTGACCCTGGTCTACGTCCCGCACCTCGACTACGACCTGCAACGGTTCGGCCCGTCGTCGGCGCAGGCCGCCGCCGCCGCGGCCGAGCTGGACGCGGTGCTCGGTCCCCTGCTGGACGCCGCCCGCGCCCGGGACGCCACAGTGGTGGTGCTGTCCGAGTACGGCATCACCGACGTGTCCCGGCCGGTGGACGTCAACCGGTTGCTGCGCTCCGAGGGGCTGCTGCGGGTGCACACGCAGGCCGGCATGGAGTACCTCGACCCGTGGACGTCGAAGGCGTTCGCGGTCGCCGACCACCAGATCGCGCACGTCTACGTCAAGGACCCGGCCGACGTGCCGGCGGTGGCGAAGCTCTGCGCCGGCCTGCCCGGCGTGGCCGAGGTGCTCGACGCCGACGGCAAGGCCGCACACGGGCTGGACCATCCGCGCGCCGGTGAGCTGGTGCTGGTGGCCGAGCCGGACGCCTGGTTCACCTACTACTACTGGCTGGACGACGACCGGGCACCGGACTTCGCCCGGCTGGTGGAGATCCACCGCAAGCCGGGTTACGACCCGGCCGAGTTGTTCTTCGACCCGGCCAACCCCGGTGCCGCGAAGGCCCGCGCCGGGGTGGCCCTGGCCCGCAAGAAGCTCGGCATGCGGTACCTGATGAGCGCGGTCGGCCTGGACGCCGGTGCGCGGGCGGTGAAGGGCTCACACGGCCGGTTGCCGGACGACCCGGCGGACGCCCCGGTGCTGCTCTGCTCCGACCCGGCGGCGGCCCGGGACAAGATCGCCGCGACCGAGGTCAAGGAGCTGCTGCTGGAGCTGGCCGGGCTGCGTGACGGCGGGCCGGGGGAGGGGTCGTGACGGTTACCGTCGCGCCCGCCGACGCCAGCGGGCTGCGGGCACGCTTCGACGCCGAGCTGGCCGGGTTCCTCGAACGGCAGGGTCCGGACTGGCCCGACGGCGCGCCCCGCGGGGTGTTCACCGCCCTGCAACGGTTCGTGCTGGCCGGCGGGAAGCGGATCCGCCCGCTGTTCTGCTACTGGGGCTGGCGCGGGGCGGGGGCACCCGACGGCACCCCGATCGTGGTGGCCGCCGCCGCGCTGGAGCTGTTCCACGCGTTCGCGCTGATCCACGACGACATCCTGGACGGCAGCGACCGCCGCCGGGGCGAGCCGTCGGTGCACCGGCTCTTCGCCGACCTGCACGCCCGCTCGGCGTGGCGCGGTGACCCCGAGGCGTACGGGCGCAACACCGCCCTGCTCTGCGGGGACCTCTGTGCGGCCTGGTCGGATCAGATGTTCCACGAGTGCGGGCTGAGCACCGAACAGGTGCACCGCGGGTACGGCGTGTTCGCGCTGATGCGCACCGAGGTGATCGCGGGGGAGTACCTGGACCTGGTCTCGGGTGTGGGTGACGGCTCGGTGGCCAGCGCGCTCACCGTGATCCGGATGAAGGCGGCCCGCTACACGGTGACCCGGCCGTTGCAGATCGGGGCGGCCCTGGCCGGCGCGGGGCCGGAGTTGATCGCCGCGCTGGGCGAGTTCGGTGACCCGTTGGGTGACGCCTTCCAACTCCGCGACGACGTGCTGGGCGTCTTCGGGGACCCGGCGATCACCGGCAAGTCGATCCTGGACGACCTGCGTGAGGGCAAGCCGACGGTGATGATGGCGTTGGCCCGCAGTGCGGCCGACCGCTCGCAGACCGTCCGGCTGCGGGAGCTGTTCGGCAACCCGGCGTTGGACGCCGAGGGTGCCGCGGAACTGCGCGGGATCATCGAGGAGACCGGTGCCCGGACCCGGATCGAGCAGATGATCCGGGTCCGGACCGAGGCCGCGCTCGGTGCCCTGGAGAGCGCCCTGGTGGTGGACGAGGCGCGCGCGGCGCTGATTGCGCTGGCCGGACAGGCGATCGACCGCCACGCGTGATCGCCGACTTTCGAACGGATCGACGAAAGTTGGCGTAGAACCACCGGAAGGTATGGACACATCGACACTCGCAACTTAGTGTCGTGACCAACACGACAATGTTTCGTCGAGGTGAACCGGCGGCGCGGTAACCCATCGACCACCCTCACCGCTACGGCATCCGGCGCGACGGCGCGCGCCCGCCTGGCAGTCACTCGTCAGGAAGGGGCAGCACACATGTCCATCAAGGACGCTCCACACCATCGATCTCGACGATGGTCCTCCGCCGGATCGGCGCTGCTGCTGGCGGTCGCCGCCGGCACTGTCGCATTCGCCGCCGGCTCGGCCCCCGCACAGGCGCACACAATCGTCGCCACCGACTTCCAGCAGGTCGAACTCGCCCGCGGCGTCACCGACATGGGTGAGCCGATGTCGCTGGCCGTGCTGCCGGACCGCTCGGTCCTGCACACCGCCCGCAACGGCACCCTGCGCCGCACCGACGCGAGCGGCACCACCTCAGTGGTCGGCACCCTGCCGGTCTACAACCACGACGAGGAGGGGTTGCAGGGCGTCGGGGTCGACCCCAACTTCGCCAGCAACCGGCAGATCTTCCTCTACTACGCGCCGCCCCTCTCCACCCCCGGCGGCGACGCGCCGGCCACCGGCACCGACTTCTCCGCCTGGCAGGGAGTGAACCGCCTCTCCCGGTTCACCCTCAACGCCGACTTCACGATCAACCAGTCGAGCAAGGTCGACGTGCTCGACGTGCCGGCCGACCGTGGGCTGTGCTGCCACGTCGGTGGCGACATCGACTTCGACGCCGCCGGCAACCTCTTCCTGTCCACGGGTGACGACACCAACCCGTTCGAGTCCGCCGGCTACTCGCCGCTGGACGAGCGGACCAACCGCAACCCGGGGTACGACGCGCAGCGCAGCGCCGGCAACACCAACGACCTGCGCGGCAAGATCCTGCGGATCAAGGTGAACGCCAACGGCTCGTACTCCATCCCCTCGGGCAACCTGTTCGCGCCCGGCACGGCCAGGACCCGGCCGGAGATCTACGCGATGGGGTTCCGCAACCCGTTCCGGATCAGCGTGGACAAGGCCACCGGAGTCGTCTACGTCGGTGACTACGGGCCGGACGCCGGCACCACCAGCTCCACCCGCGGGCCGTCCGGCCAGGTGGAGTTCAACCGGGTCGCCGCGCCGGGCAACTACGGCTGGCCGTACTGCACCGGCACCAACACCTCCACCGAGACGTACAACGAGTGGGACTTCGCCAGCAACGCCAGCGGGGCGAAGTACAACTGCGCCAGCGGGCCGACGAACAACTCGTTCCGCAACACCGGCCTGACCACCCTGCCGCCGGCCCAGCCCGCCTGGATCCGGTACGCGGGCGACGCCGGCACCCCGACCGAGTTCGGCGGCGGCTCCGAGTCGCCGATGGGTGGCCCGGTCTACCGGTACAACGCCTCGTCGACCTCCACCACCAAGTTCCCGCAGTCGTTCGACGGGCAGTTCTTCGCCACCGAGTTCGGCCGGGGCTGGATCAAGCCGATCCACGTCAACTCCGACGGCTCCCGGGGTGCCATCGACACCTTCCCCTGGGTCGGCAAGCAGGTGATGGACTCGGCGTTCGGCCCGGACGGCGCGTACTACGTGCTCGACTACGGCACCGGCTACTTCAACGGCGACGCCAACTCGGCGCTCTACCGCTTCGACTACGTCGGCAGCGGCAACCGGGCACCGACCGCGGTCGCCAACGCCAACCGGACCTCCGGTGCGGCACCGCTCGCGGTGACGTTCTCCTCGGCGGGCTCGTCCGACCCCGAGGGCGGCACGCTGACGTACTCGTGGGCCTTCGGTGACGGGACCAGCTCGACCGCCGCCAACCCGACGAAGACGTACTCCACGAACGGCACCTACACCGCCACGCTGACCGTGCGGGACCCGCAGGGCGCCACCGGCAGCAGCAGCGTACGGATCAGTGTCGGCAACACCGCGCCGACGGTCACCATCAACAACCCCGGCAACGGTCAGCTGTTCAGCTTCGGTGACACGGTGCCCTACAGCATCACGGTCACCGACCCGGAGGACGGCACGATCGACTGCACGAAGGTCAAGATGACCTACGTGCTCGGGCACGACCAGCACGGGCACCAGATCACCTCGAAGACCGGGTGCTCCGGCTCGATCACCATCCCGGTCGACGGTGAGCACGACGACGCGGCGAACATCTTCGCGATCTTCGACGCCGAGTACACCGACGCCGGGGGCCTGACCACGCACACCCAGCACACGCTGCCGCCGCGGCACCGGCAGGCCGAGTTCTTCGGCACCTCGTCCGGGGTCAACGTGTTCAGCAAGGCCACGGCCGAGGGCGGCAAGACCGTCGGTGACATCAACAACGGCGACTGGATCGCGTTCCAGCCGTACCGGCTGGGCAACGTGACCTCGTTCACCGCCCGGGTCTCCTCGGCGGGTGCCGGTGGCACCCTCCAGGTCCGGGCCGGCTCGGCCACCGGCACGGTGCTCGGCTCGGCCACGGTCCCGGTGACCGGCGGCTGGGAAACCTTCGCCACCGTGACCGGCACGATCACCAGCCCACCGACCGGTACGACCACGCTGTACCTGACCTTCGCCGGGTCGGGCACCGGGGCGCTCTACGACCTGGACGCGTTCACGTTCGTCACCGGCACCGCCACCAGCGGCAGTGGCCCGATCAAGGGTCTGGGTGGCAAGTGCCTGGACGTCCGCAACGCGTCCTCCGCCGACGGCACGCAGATCCAGATCTACACCTGCAACGGCAGTGCGGCGCAGACCTGGGCGGTCACGCCGAACTCCACGATCAAGTCGTTGGGTAAGTGCCTGGACGTCGCCGGCGCCGGCACCGCCGACGGCACCAAGATCCAGCTGTACACCTGCAACGGGACCGGCGCGCAGAACTGGGCCGCCCAGGCCGACGGCACGCTACGCAACGCGGCGTCGGGCAAGTGCCTCGACGTCTCCGGCAACAGCTCCGCCGACAGCACGGCGGTCCACCTGTGGACCTGCCTCGGCGCGGCCAACCAAAAGTGGATCCTGCCCTGAGCTGAGTGGTGGGGCCCCTCGTCACCGCCTACGGTAGGGCGAGGGGCCCTTCCTAACCACAGTTAGGAGAGCGATATGCGCAGACGCCTGCGACCCGTCCTCGGTGCGGCCCTGGCCGCACTCGCCGTCATCGCCTGCACCACCCCGGCCAGCCCGGCCAGCGCCGCCGACGCCCCGTACGACGTGCTGGTCTTCTCCAAGACCGCCGGGTTCCGGCACGACGCGATCCCGGTCGGCATCCAGACCATCCGGGACCTGGGCGCGGCGAACAACTTCACGGTCACCGCCACGGAGGACGCGAACACGTTCACCACCGCCAACCTCGCCCAGTACGAGGCGGTCGTCTTCCTCAACACCACCGGCGACGTGCTGAACGCCAGCCAGCAGACCGCCTTCGAGTCGTACATCGCCTCCGGTCGCGGTTACGTGGGCGTGCACGCGGCCTCGGACACCGAGTACGACTGGCCGTTCTACGGCAACCTGGTGGGCGCGTGGTTCGCCTCGCACCCGGCGATCCAGCAGGCCAACGTCAAGGTGGAGGACCGGGGGCACGCCGCGACCGGCCACCTGCCGCAGACCTGGACCCGCACCGACGAGTGGTACAACTACCGGACCAACGCCCGCTCGACCGCCCACGTGCTCGCCACGCTCGACGAGTCCTCGTACTCCGGCGGCGGCATGGGCGCCGACCACCCGTTGAGCTGGTGCAAGAGCTACAACGGCGGCCGGTCCTTCTACACCGGGGCCGGGCACACCCAGGCGTCGTACGCGGAGCCGGCGTTCCGGACCCACCTGCTCGGTGGCATCCGGTACGCCTCCGGTCGGAGCAAGGCCGACTGCCGGCCGGAGACCGGTTACACCCCGCTCTACAACGGCTCGACGACCGGCTGGTCGCAGGCCGGCCCGGGTAACTTTGCCAACTCCGACGCCACCCTGACCTCGGTGGGCGGCATGGGGTTGTTCTGGTACAACGCCAAGCAGTTCACCAACTACTCGCTGAAGCTCGACTGGAAGATGGCCGGGGACGACAACTCCGGCATCTTCATCGGCTTCCCGCCGTCGAGTGACCCGCAGTCGGCGATCAACAACGGCTACGAGGTCCAGATCGACGCCACCGACGCGGTCGACCGCACCACCGGCGCGGTCTACACGTACAAGGCCGCCGACACCGCGGCCCGTGACGCGGCGCTGAACGCGCCGGGGGAGTGGAACACCTACGAGCTGCTGGTCGAGGGCGAGCGGCTACAGGTCCTGCTCAACGGGGTGAAGATCAACGACTTCACCAACACCGACCCGGTCCGCTCACTCGCCGGCCACATCGGCATCCAGAACCACGGCACCGGTGACGACGTCGCGTTCCGCAACATCCGGATCAAGGAGCTGGGCACCACCCCGACGCCCACCGGCACGATCCAGGCCGAGGCGTTCAGCTCGGCCAACGGCGTCTCCGCGTTCACCAAGGAGGGCGCCAACGGTGGGCAGACCCTCGGCTACATCGAGCCGGGTGACTGGGCCGCGTACAACGGGGTCAACCTGACCGGGGTCACCTCGTTCACGGCCCGGGTCGTCTCCGGCGGGGCGGGTGGCGCCATCCAGGTGCGTACCGGCTCGGCCACCGGCCCGGTGCTCGGCACTGTCGCGGTGCCCAACACCGGCAGCTGGTCCACGTACGCCAACGTCACCACCGCGCTCTCCAACGTCCCGTCCAGCACCCAGAACCTCTACCTCACCTTCACCGGTAGCGGCACGGGGCTCTTCGACCTGGACGACTTCACCCTGGTCAAGGGCGGCGGCGGCACCCCCGGCGTCGGCCCGATCAAGGGCCTGGCGGGCAAGTGCCTGGACGTGCGCGGCGGCGGTACCGCCGACGGCACCCAGATCCAGCTCTACACCTGCAACGGCGGCACGGCACAGAACTGGACCGTGTCCGGCTCGACCATCAAGGCGCTCGGCAAGTGCCTGGACGTCAACGGTGGTGCCACCGCCAACGGCACCAAGATCCAGCTCTGGACCTGCAACGGCAGCGCCGCGCAGAACTGGGCGGCCCAGTCCTCCGACAGCAGCCTGCGCAACCCGTCGTCGGGCAAGTGCCTCGACGTCTCCGGAAACAACTCGGCGGACAGCACCGCCGTACACCTCTGGACCTGCCTAGGCGCGGCGAACCAGAAGTGGACCCTGCCCTAACCAGCTAGAACGGGAGGGGGCCGACGCCCACATTCCGCGTACCGGGGTGCCGAGCGCACCGTCGAGCAGGGGCTTCAGGACGGCCGACTGCTCCGGGGCGAGGTGCTCGCCCGCTGGCAGGAGTTCG
>NZ_JBEZFV010000025.1:0-42421 GCF_040649655.1 Micromonospora sp. NPDC048905
GGTGTCACCCACTCCTACGAGGGCGGGCACTACATCAGCGTCGTCGGCTACCGCGACAACGGCACCACCGTCAAGATCGCCGACTCCGCCGACCCCAACACCGCCTCCTACTGGATCACCGTCGAGCACCTCGCCGACTGGATCGCCACCCGCGGCTACGCCACCAGCTGACCCACACACACCACCACCGCCTACACCGAAGGGCCGGACCCCACCACGGGGGACCGGCCCTTCGGCATGTGCGTCAGCGCGTCCTCAACCAGCAGCACCGAAGACGATGAGCCGTCCCGGCCGCCAGCGACTCAGCCAGCCGGCGGGCCGACGGACCGCGCTGGCTCGGCGTCCCCCGCCCGCTCGGCGTCCACTGCTGGCTCGGCGTCCACTGCGGGCTCGGCGTCCACCGCCCGCCCGGCGTCCACTGCTGGCTCGGCGTCCACTGCTGGCTCGGCGTCCACTGCGGGCTCGGTCGCCTCGATGCGGTGCGCTCGTCGGCGCAGCCACCAGGTGCTGGCCAGACCGGCGAGCACCGCGAGAACCAGCCCGGCCCAGGAGATGTCCTTGAGCCAGTGCTCGGCCGCCCGGCCCACGCTGAACAACAGGTAGGTGGTACCGAACGCCCAGACCAGCCCACCGGCGGCGTTGGCCAGCAGGAATCGCCGGTACGGCACGTGCAGTGCCCCGGCGAGCGGGCCGGCCAGGATCCGCAGCAGCGCGACGAAGCGGCCGAAGAACACAGCCCAGACGCCGTAACGGGCGAAGCTCTGCTCGGCTCGGACGAGTTGGGCGGGTCCGAGATGGCGGGGGAACCGCCGGCCCAGTCGGGCCAGCAGTGGACGACCACCGCGACGGCCGACCGCGTACCCGATGGAGTCACCGACGATCGCACCGGTGGCCGCGGCGGTGGCCACCCACTCCGGTTCGACCACGCCTGTGGCGGCGAGCAGTGCGCTGCTGACCAGGACGATCTCACCCGGCAGAGGGATGCCCATGCTCTCCACGCCGATAACGCCGCCGACCAGCAGGTATACCGCGATCGGTGGCAGCGACACGAGCCAGTGCTGGACGTCGAACACGGTTGACCCCTTCTCCGACCGGCCTCGAACCCTACCCGCGGCCGGCTGGCCCGGTGGCCCTCCGCACCTCCCGCAAACCGTCCTAGGAGGCTAGGGGTCAGGGTGGGCTGGAGGCCGACACTCGGGTTGCGCAAATAGCAAGACGGACGTACGGTTTTGTTAAGAGCGTGATCGGGCGGTAAGTGTCACCTAACCTCGGCGGTACCCCGACCGGTGCGACAGACTGCTCAGGACTACTTACGGTCGCTGGTGTGAAGGAGTACGACGTGGCGAGCCTCGACACCTTCGGTGCGAAGACCCAGCTACGCGTCGGAGACGCGAGCTACGAGATTTTCAAGATTGACAAGGTGGACGGCCACGCGCGGCTGCCGTACAGCCTGAAGATCCTGCTGGAGAACCTGCTGCGGACCGAGGACGGCGCGAACATCACCGCCGACCACATCGAGCAGCTCGGCGCGTGGGACTCCAGCGCCGCCCCGAGCGTCGAGATCCAGTTCACCCCGGCGCGGGTGCTCATGCAGGACTTCACCGGCGTGCCCTGCGTGGTCGACCTGGCCACCATGCGCGAGGCGGTGCGAGACCTGGGCGGCGACGCCACCAAGGTCAACCCCCTTGCCCCGGCCGAGCTGGTCATCGACCACTCGGTGATCGCCGACCTGTTCGGCCGCGAGGACGCGTTCGCCCGCAACGTGGAGCTGGAGTACGAGCGCAACAAGGAGCGTTACCAGTTCCTGCGCTGGGGCCAGACCGCGTTCAACGAGTTCAAGGTCGTCCCGCCGGGCACCGGCATCGTGCACCAGGTCAACATCGAGTACCTGGCCCGCACCATCATGGAGCGCGGCGGCCAGGCGTACCCGGACACCGTGGTCGGCACCGACTCGCACACCACGATGGTCAACGGCCTGGGTGTGCTGGGCTGGGGCGTCGGCGGTATCGAGGCCGAGGCCGCGATGCTCGGCCAGCCGGTCAGCATGCTGATCCCCCGCGTGGTGGGCTTCAAGCTCTCCGGTGAGATGCCGGCCGGCACCACCGCCACCGACCTGGTGCTGACCATCACCGAGATGCTGCGCAAGCACGGCGTGGTCGGCAAGTTCGTCGAGTTCTACGGCCCCGGCGTGAGCGCCGTACCGCTGGCCAACCGGGCCACCATCGGCAACATGTCCCCGGAGTACGGCTCGACCGTGGCGATCTTCCCGATCGACGCGGAGACGGTCCGCTACCTGGAGCTGACCGGTCGCGACGCCGCGCAGGTCGCTCTCGTCGAGGCGTACGCCAAGGAGCAGGGCCTCTGGCACGACCCGAACCACGAGCCGGACTACTCGGAGCGCCTGGAGCTGGACCTCGGCACCATCGAGCCGTCGCTCGCCGGCCCGAAGCGCCCGCAGGACCGGGTGCCGCTGGGCAGCGCCAAGACGCTGTTCCGCTCGGCGCTGACCGACTACGTCTCCGACGACTCGGTCGGCGAGCGTGACTTCAAGCCGGGCGTTCCCCGCGAGGAGCTGCCGCGCGGTGCCAACGGCCCGGCCGACGAGGCCAGCGCCGAGTCCTTCCCGGCCAGCGACCCGCCGGCCAACGAGTTCAGCGACCCGGCCGACGAGCCGCGTGACCTGGAGACCGCGGCGGTCGGCGCGGGCGGTCGGGCCAGCAAGCCGGTACGGGTCACCGGCGCCGACGGTGTCGAGTACGAGTTGGACCACGGCGCCGTGGTGATCGCCGCGATCACCTCCTGCACCAACACGTCCAACCCGCAGGTGATGATCGGTGCCGCGCTGCTGGCGCGGAACGCCGTCGACAAGGGCCTGAGCCGCAAGCCGTGGGTGAAGACCACCCTGGCACCGGGCTCGAAGGTCGTCATGGACTACTACGAGCGGGCCGGCCTCACCCCGTACCTGGACAAGCTCGGCTTCAACCTGGTCGGCTACGGCTGCACCACCTGCATCGGCAACTCGGGGCCGCTGCCCGAGGAGGTGTCCGCCGCGGTGAACGAGCACGACCTGTCGGTCGTCTCGGTGCTGTCGGGCAACCGGAACTTCGAGGGCCGGATCAACCCGGACGTCAAGATGAACTACCTGGCGTCCCCGCCGCTGGTGGTCGCGTACGCGCTCGCCGGCACCATGGACATCGACCTGGCCAACGAGCCGATCGGTGAGGACACCGAGGGCAACCCGGTCTACCTGCGGGAGATCTGGCCGAACAGCACCGAGATCCAGGACGTCATCGCCCAGGCGATCGGCGCGACCGGGTTCAGTGCCGCGTACGCCGATGTCTTCGCCGGCGACGAGCGGTGGCAGTCGCTGCCCACCCCGACCGGCGACACCTTCGCCTGGGAGAGCGACTCCACCTACGTGCGCAAGCCCCCGTACTTCGAGGGCATGCAGCAGGAGCCGAGCCCGGTCGTGGACATCGCCGGCGCGCGGGTGCTGGCGAAGCTGGGTGACTCGGTGACCACCGACCACATCTCGCCGGCCGGCGCGATCAAGGCCGACTCTCCGGCCGGCACGTACCTCGCCGAGCACGGCGTGCCGCGCCACGAGTTCAACTCGTACGGTTCCCGGCGGGGCAACCACGAGGTGATGATCCGGGGCACGTTCGCCAACATCCGGCTGCGCAACCAGCTGGTCCCCGGCGTGGAGGGTGGCTTCACCGTCAACCACCTCACCGGCGAGCAGACCTCGATCTACGACGCCTCCGTCGCCTACCAGGAGGCCGGCATCCCGCTGGTCGTGCTGGCCGGCAAGGAGTACGGCTCGGGTTCGTCGCGAGACTGGGCTGCCAAGGGCACGATGCTGCTGGGTGTGCGGGCGGTCATCGCCGAGTCGTACGAGCGGATCCACCGCTCCAACCTGATCGGCATGGGCGTGCTGCCGTTGCAGTTCCCGGTCGACGTCACCGCCGAGTCGCTCGGTCTCACCGGCACGGAGACGTTCACCATCACCGGGGTGACCGCCCTCAACGACGGGGACACCCCGCGCACGGTGCAGGTCAGCACCGACACCGGCGTGGAGTTCGACGCGGTGGTGCGGATCGACACCCCCGGTGAGGCGGACTACTACCGGCACGGCGGCATCCTGCAGTACGTGCTGCGCCGCATGATCGCCAACTGACGTACCGACGTCCGGCGTACGGGCCGCTTTCCGCGCTTGCGGGGAGCGGCCCTTGCGTTTCTCCTCGCTCTCGACTCGGCAGCGGCCTCCATCGGCCCGGTCGTGGCGCCGGGCGGCATGGGTTGTCGCCGCCGGTGGGTAGCCGGGCCCGCCGCCCGGTTCAGGTCGTGTCCCTGTCAAGCCCCGGCGTGTTGCGGCGGCGATCCGGCCGACCGAGCTTGCCGACGGGTTCTGGCGCCCGCTACTGCTGCGGCGCCGCCAACGACGAGCGGCCAGGGGGCACCCTTGCCCTCCTGCTCGGCCGACAGCGCGAGGAGGACAACTAGGTGGTGCTGTTGCTGTTCAGGACATTGGTGACGGCGCGTAGTGGTGGGCGAGGTTGGTGGCGAGGTCCCGGAGGTGAGCCCTGGCTTCGGTGGGGCCGTGCACAGTGACGGCGTTCCCGAACGGCAGTAGTGCTCGCACGTCCTCCAGATTCAGGAAGCGGATTGTCACCTTGTGGCCGGTGGCGGATTCTTCATCGTCGTCCCGGACGAGTCGTAGGCCAAAGATCCGTTGCGCTCTCTCGATCTGGGTCGGGTCGATGGTGGCGCTGACCTCTATCGCGTGGCTGTGTTCCCACTGATCGATGAGCGCTGCAGCGACGGTGGCCAGGGTTTGGTTTTCGCGGAGCCGTCGTGGCTGGTCGACTTCTTGCCAGGTGGTGATCCGTTCGAGTCGGTACATCCGTGGCACTCGGGCACAGTCGGCGACGAGGTACCAGATGCCGGCCTTGGCGAGCAGCCCGTAGGAATCCACGACCAGGTCACGTGGGCATGGCTCGCGTGGGCTGTCGTACTCGATCCGTAGCTGGCGGCCTCGCCGCACTGCGCCGATCAGTGCAGCCGGATTCGTGCCGGAAGCTCGTGTCTGGTGCCAGGGACGGCTGTCCACGTGCACGACGTCGCTGAGCGGCAGGAGCTCATCAACGCGACGTGACTGTGTCGCGGCGAGCTTGGCGAGCGCGCGTCGGCTCTCGGCCGAGGTGTTGAGCTCCGCGCGTAGCTTCTCATCTAGCCCGATCAGCGAAAGATGATCATGCTCGCCGGGCGTGAGCCGCGTGAGATCGAGCCCGGACCCGGGCAGCATGGTCACGCCGCCGAGGCGGCCCCGGTGTGCGGTCACCGGCAGACCGGCGTCGCGGAGCCAGTTCAGGTCCCGGGTGATGGTTCGGAGGGAAACCCCGAGCGCCGAGGCAAGTTCCTGGGTGGTTGCGCCATCTCTCGATTCGAGCAGCAGCATCAGTGCGAAGAAGCGGTCCGGGTTCACACGCGAAGTTTTCCAGGAAATTGCGACACGATACGGCGCATATTCCGGCCAGGCTGGTGGATGCAGACCTACGACCAGTGAGAAGGAACAACCATGACCAGATCCTTCGTGTCCATCGTCTACGTGAACGACGCTCCCGCCGCAGCTCGTTTCTACGGCGACCTCCTTGACCTGAGCCCCTCGTTCGAGACTCCGGGATACATCACCTTTGACCTCGGGCCGGGCGCTGACCTCGCAGTGTGGTCTGGCCAGTTCGAGGATCTGTCGCCGGACGTCCCACGTACCAGTGAGGTTTGCCTGGCCATCGGCGGCGGTGGACCCGACGAGGTCAACGCGATCTTCAAGCAGTGGCGGTCCAAGGGGGTCACGATCCTGCAGGAGCCTCATGATGCGGGGTTTGGGCTGACCTTCCTCGCAGCCGATCCCGACGGGAACCGTATCCGGGTCGCACCGCGGGACTGAAAGGCCACGATGCGGCAGGCGCGCACCACAGGTGGGTGCCGGTCATCGCTGACCACCGCTGGCGCACAACATTTCCCCGAATGCCTTTCGGGCGGTGGGTGAACGGCGCTCGGACGTCTCCACGGCGGCCGACGTCGCCTTGGACGGCGAATCGCGCGCCCGCCTGCGGTGACGATGTCCTCGACGATGCGTTCGGCACCGGCGGCGTCGGCGCGGTAGTTGACGATCACCGACGCGCCCGCCGTGGCGAGGGCGGAGGCGAGGTGGGCCCCGCGGCTGACCCCCTGTCCTACCTGGCGAGTTCGGCAGCCCGCTTGAGCAGCGCGTGGCGTTCGGCGGCCGAGCTGACCGCCGCCGCCGCCTCCCGGAACAGGGTTGCCGCGCGTATCCGGTCGCCCTGGCGGGCCACCAGATCGGCCCGTACGGCCACCGCGAGCGGGTTGCCGTCCAGCCCTCCCCCGGCGTGTGCCGCGTCGAGCAGGTCCAACCCGACGGCCGGGCCGTACGCGTAGCCGTGCGCGACAGCGCGGTTGAGCGCGATCACCGGTGAGGGGCGGATGTCGGCGAGCGCGTCGTAGGCCCGGGCGATCGCCGGCCAGTCGGTGTCGTCGGCCGAGACGGCGGTGGCGTGGCAAGCGGCGATCCGCGCCTGCCACGCGTACGGCCCGTCGCGGCGTACCCGATCGAGCGCGGCCAGGCCCTCGGCGATGCCGGCGCGGTCCCACCGGTCGCGGTCCTGCCGCTCCAGGGTGAGCAGGGCGCCGGCGGCGTCCCGGCGGGCGTCGCGGCGGGAGTGCTGGAACAGGAACAGCGCCAGCAGCGCGGCCACTTCGGACTGCTCCGGCATGAGCCGGTCGAGGAGCCGGGCCAGTCGGACCGCCTCGTCGGCGAAGGCCGGCTCGCCGTCGGCGACGTAGCCCCGGGTGAACAGCAGGTACAGCACGGCGAGGACGCCGGGCAGCCGCTCGGTCAGCGCCGGCCCGCTCGGCACCCGGTACGGGATGCCGGCCTGCGCGATGCGGGTGCGCGCCCGGGTCAGCCGTCGGGTCATCGTCGACTCGCTGACCAGCAGGAGGCGGGCGATGTCCGCCGTCGGCACACCACACACGGTTCGCAACGTCAACGCCACCCGGGCGTCGAGGGCCAGCGCCGGATGGCAGCAGGTGAAGATCAGACGCAGGCGGTCGTCCACCACGTCCTGCCCCACCTCGGGCTCGGGCTGCGGATCGGTCGGCGTGAGCAATGCCAGGTCGTGCAGCTTGCGGCGCTCCACGCTGGCCCGACGCAGCACGTCGAGCGCCCGGTTACGGGCCACGGTCATCAGCCAGCCACCGGGGTTGGTCGGCACACCGTCGCCGGGCCAGCGTTCCAGGGCGACGGCCAGCGCCTCCTGGGCGCAGTCCTCGGCCAACGCCCAGTCCCCGGTCACCCGGATCAGGGTCGCGACGATCCGGGGGTACGCCTCGACGCCGGCGGCAGCGACGGCCTCCGCCGCCGCCGCGCCGGCCGGCGCCTGGATCCGCACCGGCCGGCGCTGCGAGGTGGACAACGTCGTCAGTCGCTCAGGTCCGCGAACGGGCGCAGCTCCAGTCGCCCTTCACGGGCCATCGGGTGGGTGCGCGCCACCTCGATCGCCTCGTCCAGGTCGGCGCAGTCGAGCAGGTCGAAGCCCACGATCACCTCGGTGGTCTCCGCGAACGGCCCCTCGGAGATGAGCAGCTCGCCGTCACGGACACGGACGGTGGTGGCCGCGCTGGTCGCCGCCAGCACGTTGCCGGTCAGGCGGCGGCCACGAGAGTCGTTCTCCGCCACCCACTTGTGGATGTCGGGCAACTCGGTGGGGTCGGTGTCCGGCTCGGTGTCGCTGCACACGAACATCAGGTACTTCATCTGGTCGCTCCCTGGTCTCTCGGGGTGTCGCCAGCATGACGATCGGGCGACCGCGTTCCGGACACCCTTCCCCGAGAAACCCGGTCAGTTCCCGTTGGCGGCGCGGCGGCGAGCCTCGCGGGTCTTCATGGCGTGCTCCATCAGGGTGACGAGCACCTCCTTGCTCGACTCGCGCTGCCGGGCGTCGCAGAGCAGCACCGGCACCCCCGGGTCCAGGTTCAGCGCGGCCTGCACCTCGTCGAGCCGGTACTTGCGGGAACCCTCGAAGCAGTTCACCGCGACCACGAAGGGCGTGCCCCGGCCCTCGAAGTAGTCGATCGACGGGAAGCAGTCGGCGAGCCGGCGAGTGTCGGCCAGCACCACCGCGCCGATCGCGCCCAACGCCAACTCGTCCCAGACGAACCAGAACCGATCCTGGCCGGGCGTGCCGAACAGGTACAGCACCAGGTCGTCGCTGATGGTGATCCGGCCGAAGTCCATGGCCACGGTGGTGGTGGTCTTACCCTCCACCCCGGACAGGTCGTCGATGCCGACCCCCGACTCCGTCAGCACCTCCTCGGTGCGCAGCGGCCGGGTCTCGCTGACCGCACCGACCATGGTCGTCTTGCCCACGCCGAAGCCACCGGCGACAAGGATCTTGATCGCGGTGGGCAGTGGGGTCGCTCCCGCCGGCCGGTCAGAGTGCCCGTAGTCCATTGATTACCGCCTCGAAGATGCTGTTGTCGGGAAGGCCGGCCGTGGTGTGCGGCTCGCGAACCTGCACCAGGCTGCGAGCCGCGAGGTCACCGAGGAGCACCCGGATGGTGCCCACCGGCAGGTCGAGATGGGCGGCGATCTCGGCGACGGACTGTATGCGTTGGCACAGCCCGACGATCGCCAGGTGCTCCGGGCCGAGACCGATCTCCGGTGTGACCTCGGCTCGGGTCGCGGTGACCAGGGAGATCAGGTCGAACGTGCCGGTGATCGGACGGGCCCGTCCGCGCGTCACCGCGTACGGCCGAACGACCGGACCAGCATGGTCATCCACCCACTGCTGGCCTGCGGACTCCCCCTGGACCGTCATCACCGCTACCTCTCGCCGGCCGGCTGCTCGGTGCGGGACGGCGACGCGACGTACTTGCCGACGCGGGTGACGAGCATCGCCATCTCGTAGGCGATCAGCCCGACGTCGGCGTCCTCGCTGGCCAGCACCGCCAGGCAGGCGTTACGGCCGGCCGCGGTGACGAACAGGAACGACGACTGCATCTCGATGATGGTCTGCTGCACCTGCCCGCCACCGAAGCGCTTACCCGCGCCCCGGGCCAGGCTCTGGATGCCGGCCGCCATGGCAGCGAGGTGCTCGCCGTCGTCCCGGCTCAACCCCTGGGAGGAGGCCATCAACAGGCCATCGGTGGAGAGCGCGACCGCGTGCTCGGCCTGCTTCACCCGGCCCACCAGGTCATCCAGCAACCACGTCAGGTCGGCACTCGAAGCCGTCTTCTGCACCACTTCGTCGTCCTCTTCTCGCCCGGCTGTGCGCCGTTCTCGTCTCGGGTTGACCGTCACACCGCGCGGAAAACCAGCGCTTGGTCAGGTCGCTTTCGGGTCCTCGTCGGTCTGCTCGGGGGTTGACGCCGTCGAGGTGCCGGAGGTGCCGCCGAGCAGCCGCGCCGCGTCGGTCCGACCACGCCGGGTGCCGGTCTGGTACGAACTCATCATTCGGCGCACCTGCTCCGGGGCGCGTACCGCATCCAGGTCGTCGTCGTCCTCGGTCGCGGCCGGGTCGTCCCGCAACTCGGGGACGATGTTCGCCTGTCGGACGCGGACGGGTAGGCCCGAGTCGGTCCGGACCGCCTCGGCCTCGGTGGCCTGGGGACCACCGTCGCTGGCCGCGTCCGGCACGTCGCGGCTCTCGGTCGATCGGTTGCCGTCGACCGCGGGCAGGCCGGTGGGCACCGTGGGGGCCTCCAGGGCTTGCAGGCCCGGGACGCGCCGGGCTCGGGTGGAAAGCTCGGACCTGTCGGTGATCGGGACGGTCCGCTGCCGGGTGGGCAGGCCGCCGCCCTCGTCGGCCACGACCTCCGGGGTGGCCGTCTCGTCCGACACCGGTGCCGGCGGGGTCACCGCTTCCGGCGTCTCGCGGGTGCTGGTCGTCGACGCGGCAACCGCGACCGGCGCGAGGATGGCGGGGCGGCCACTGGTGCCGGACGGCCCCGACGGCAGCGGGATGGCCGAGCCGGAGCGGATCTCGCCCGAGTCCTCGACGCCGACAGTGTCCTCGGTGACGAGCTCCAGTGGGATCAGCACGACCGCGGTGGTGCCGCCGTACGCGGACTCCTTGAGCCGCACCCGTACGCCGTGCCGCTCGGTCAGCCGGCTCACCACGTACAGCCCGAGGCGGGTGGCGTTGGCGAGGTTCAACTCGGACTGGTCGACGATGCGGTGGTTCGCCGCGGCCAGATCCTCCTCGCTCATGCCGAGGCCCCGGTCCTCGATCTCGATGGCGAACCCGTTGGCCACCACCTGGCCGCGGACCTCCACGGTGGTGTGCGGTGGGGAGAACGAGAGGCCGTTCTCGATCAACTCGGCGAGCAGGTGGATCATGTCGCCGACCGCGCGGCCGGCGAGCGAGACCCGGCCGAGCGGCAGCACGTTGACGCGGGTGTAGTCCTCCACCTCGGCCACGGCGCCGCGCACCACATCGACCATCGGGACGTTGCGCCGCCAGGCCCGACCGGGGGTGGAGCCGGAGAGCACGATCAGGTTTTCCGCGTTGCGCCGCATCCGGGTGGCCAGGTGGTCGACCCGGAAGAGGTCCTCCAACTCGTCCGCGTCGTGTTCGCGGCGCTCCATCGCGTCGAGCAGGGTGAGCTGGCGGTGCACGAGTGCCTGGGTGCGGCGGGCCAGGCTGAGGAAGACCTCGCGGACGTTGCGACGCAGGTCGGCCTGCTGGACCGCGGTACGCAGGGCGGTCTCCTGGACCGCGTTGAACGCCTTGCCGACCTGGCCGATCTCGTCGGTGCCGAATTCCAGCGGAGGCGCCTCGGTGGCCACGTCGACATCCTCGCCACGCCCGAGCCGCTCCACGACCCGCGGCAGCCGCTCGTCGGCGAGCTGCCAGGCGGCGTCGCGCAGTCGGCCCAACTGACGCAACAGGGTCCGTGCCGTGGTGATCGAGACGACGATGGAGGCGATGACGGCGAGCAGACCGAGACCGGCGGCGAGCACCAGCCGGATGACCACCCAGACCGCCACCGGGGTGGCGCGCTTCACCAGAGCGTCACCACCGGCCAGGACGACGGCTTCCTGCTCCTGCAGGGCGGGATCGATCGCGGCCTGCCAGGCGTCGGCCTCGACCGGCGGCGGCGCGTTGGGGCGACCGCCGGTGACCATCCGATCTTCGAGGGCTCGGAGGCGGGTGAAGGCCTGCCCCTCGGTCATCTGGACGTAGCGCCCACGGTCGGCGTCCGGCAGCTCGGCCAACGCCTCGGCGACCAGGAACCGCTGCGCGCCGACCAGATGGGCGAACTGGGTGTACTCCGGGGTGCTGACCCGACCGGCGGCGGCCATCCCGGCGAAGAGGGCGTCCTCCTGCGACATCAGCTCCCGCACCCGGACGAGCCGGGTGAGGTTGACGGTGTCCTGGGCGATCTGCTCGTCGTCGAGTTGGCCCATGGCCGCGTACACCCGGAACAGCGAGTCGAGGACCCCGGTGTACGCCGCGGCCGCGCCGGACCGGTCCACGGAGCCGGAGACCACGGCCGCCCGCATCTCGCCGAGTCCGTCCAGTCGGGCGACCATCTCGTCGATCCGCCCGATCAGCTCGTCACTCGACGCGAACCGGGCCCGCCAGCTGCGGGCCGACTCGGCGAAGGCGGTCGCCCTCTCCTCGCTGCGCTCGTGCTGCACCTGCAACTGCTGTGCCAGGCCCTGGTCGCGGCGGCCAAGGTAGACCACCGACATCCGACGCTCCCGTTGGAGCTCGGTGAGCAGCGACTCACTTGGTTGCGCGACCTGCGCGTCGAGCGTCTGCGCACCGAGCACGTTGAAACCGTCGCGCAGGGTCACCCAGGCCGCGAACGCCCAGAGCGCGGCGAGCGAGACCAGCAGGGCCACAATCTTGGTGCGCAAACTTGCACTGCGGGAAGCCATCCCACCCGTCCCTCGACCGTTTCGATTGGCTGAATGAGCCCAGCCCCCGGCCCGGCGCACGCTAGCAGTGTCCGGAATTTCCCTCAAGCGGTGCAGACCAACGGCTGTCTGAGATATGGGCGGAACCGCTCAGCCGCGCCGCAGCCGACGCTCGGGCGGCCGCCACCGCCGCTCGGACTATCACCGTTGGATGATAGAGATCCTTGTCATGCCACAGTGGAGTGTCGGTGGCCTCGTCCTGCATTGTGGACAGTCGGCGGGCTGCGACGACCCCTGCGGCCTGGATCTTGGGTGATGGCGGCGCTGCCAGCAACACGAGTAGTCCGTAGGCGGTCTCCTCCGGCGTGCTACGCCATCGCCCCCAGGAACCGTCGGCCCGCTGGCTGTCGAGCACCCAGGTGACGGCCCGCTGCACCGCCGCGTGGGCCGACGGGCCGCCGTACTCCCGAAGCGCCAGCACGACGCAGTAGGTGGCGTAGTACGACGAGGCGTGCCACCGATCCGACCATCGACCGTCGAGCTGTTGCCGGTCGAGCAGCCAGCCGGTGAGCCGGCGCAGCACCGGGGCCGCGGCGGGGTCGTCGCCGCCCAGGCACCGACCGAACGCCTCCAACACGTGCGCGTTCGTGGTCACCGACGAGCCGTCCTCGCCCTGCCAGGTGCCGAAGTGCTCACCGGTGTCGAAGCGGCTCAGGCACGTCGGATCGGTGGCGTGGCCCAGGAGGGCCAGCGTGTACAGCGTCACCGCCGTCGTGTCGGCGTCGGTGGGTAGCCCCGGCCCGGTGGCCGCCCCGTCCGGTCCCAGCGCCTCGCGCAGCGCCGCGGCCAGCTCCGGTGGCACCGCCGGGAGCACACCGGCGCGCGCCAGGGTACTCAGCGCCCACCCGCGTTCGAACACGGTGATCGGAGTGGCACAGGGAACCGCTCCATCGTGCTCACCGAGCACCCGAATCAGGTAGTCCAGCGGGGCGGATTGAGTACCGTCGGGGTCACCGAGCCAGGCTGCGGTGGCGGCCGGCGAGGCGCCGACCGGGCCGGCGGCGGTCGCGGTGACACCTTCCGCTCTCCGGGCGGCCGGTCCGAGGATCTCCAACGCGTGCAGCAGCTTGGGCGGAATCGGCCGACCGGATCCGACCAGCTGGCGTACCCGGTCGAGCCGCTGCCGATCCAGCCCGGCGGGCATCGGCGGCGCGCCGGCGCCACGCCAGCGGGCCAACTGTGTCGGCGGGTCGTCGAGTTGGTCGGCGATCCGGTCGACGAGGGCCGGGACGATCAGGTCCACGGCCGGCAGGTCCGGCACGGGGCAGGTAGCCGGGCCGGCGGCCCGGTCGAACAGCAGTCGCAACCCACGGTCGACGGCATCGTGCACCGCCACGGAGGACCAGCCCACCGGCTCGTCGCGCAGCAACGCCGCGATCAACCCCTCCACCGCGCTCAGGGTGGGCACCAGGGCGTACCCGTCCGGCCCGCCCCAGCCGCCGTCGGGGCGCTGCCCGGCAAGCAGGTACTGGATCCGGTCGGCGTGTCGTGGCAACCAGGGCGCCAGGGAGACCAGCCGGGCGGTCTCGTACGGCGACGCGGAGGTACGGCCGGACGGGTGCCGGCTCAGCTCGGCGATCACCTCGTCGACGTCGCCCGCCGGCCCGGGACCTTTCGCCGCGCCGGTGTCCTGGACCAGGGCCCCAGTGCTCACGACACTCCCCAGAAGTCGGTGCTCCGGTAGAAGCCGGTGGTGTAGCCGAGTTGCTGGGTCAGGTACTCCGCCTCCCTGGGGCAGTCGTCCCGCAACTCCTCCAGCAGCCCGGTCGCCTCCACGACCAGGCGCTTCAGCTCCTGTTCCACAACCGACCGGTCGTCCACCAGCATGATCGCGTTCAGGTCGCCCCAGCGGAGGTCCCGCTCGTAGGTGCCCAGGTCGTTGACCAGCCGGAGGGCGCGTTGCACCGCGTCACTCACGACGACCAGCCGGTCGAGTTGAGCCTCGGTCTCGGCCGCGCCGGTCCGGATCCACTGCACGACGTTCACGAGGGTGCTGGCCAGGTTGTCCGCGTTGTCCAGATACTCGGCGAGGGTGGGCCGCGGTGCGAGGTCGTCGCCCATCGCCGTCTTCCACTGCCACTCCCGCCGCATGGCCAGCAGGCTTCGACGCGCCACCGCCCGCCATGCCCCGCCGAGCCTGTCAAAGGCGGGCGCGGCAGCGAGATCGGCGTGCAGAACGGCGAGGAACCGGCCCAGCGGATCGTCGGCCAGCGGCGGTGCGCCGTCCGCAACCCGAAGCTGCCCCTGCACCAGCCGGTCGACCTCGGCGGCGGACGTGGCCAGCCGGTCCACCTGCCAGTCCAGCGCGAAGACCCAGAGCACCGCCCGATTGGTCAGTCGCAGCTCGGCGGTCGAACACCGGGGCGCGCTGAACGCGGTGACCATCGCGATGGTGCTGGTCAGCGCGCCGTCGAAGGGCCCTTCCGCGAAAAGGTCCGGATGAGCCGTCAGACACCGTTGCAGGTCGCGTTGCCCCTGGGCGGCGAGGGCGCAGACGCGCCCGTGCTCGGCGGCCTGCCGTAGTTCGTCTGTGATCACGTGAGATCGTGCCACCATTCAGGCCAGCGCCGGCTGTCGATGGGGGGTGAGCAGCAGCGGCACGCGTTCCCTTGGTCGCAGCGACGCGGCCAGCTTCGCCGACGGCATCCCGGGCGTGCAGAGCCGGTATCGGAATCGGCTGAGCAGGGTCGCCACGATCAGTGGCGCCTCAAGCTGGAAGAGGTACTGGCCGATGCACTGGTGGGCGCCGCCACCGAACGGGTAGTAGGCGTACCGGTGGGCGCGCCGGGGAGCGTCGGGCGCGAAGCGTTCCGGTTCGAAGACCTCCGGCCGGTCCCAGAAGCGGGCCAACCGCTGGGTCACGTACGGACTGAGGATGATCGTGCTGCCGGCCTTGACCCGGGTGCCGTCGATGACGTCGTCAGCGACCGCGGTGCGGGGCACCAACCAGCCGGACGGGTAGACGCGGAGGAGTTCGTCGAGCACCATCCGGGTGTAGCGCAGTTCGTCGAGCTGCTTCTTGTCGATCACGTCGCCGGGGCCGACCACACGATCGATCTCCTCGTAGAGCCGCGCGGCCACGTCGGGCCGTTGCTCTAGCAGCGGGAAGAGCCAGGTGAGTACGACGTACGTGGTCTCGGTCGTGGTGGCGAACGTCGACACCAGGTCGTCGCGTACCCGCTGTTCGTCGAGCTTGCGACCATGCGCGTCCCGGGCCCGGGCCAGCGACGCGACCATGTCGTCGCCGCCGTCGTCCTGGTTTTGCGCGGCAATGACCAGCGGCAGCAGAATGTCGTCGATGTTCCGGACCGCCTGCCGGAAGGCGCGGTCGCCGGGCATCGGCACGGCGTCCGGCATGAACGGGGTGAGCAGCCGGAAACGCAGTGCGTTGGCAACGGTGTCCTGTTCCGCGACGACCCGCACGGCGTCGGCGACGCTGATCCGGTTGCCGAAGAAGACCCTGACGACGGCCTGGCAGATGATCCTGGAGATCTCGCTGGCCGCGTCGACCGGTTCGCCGTCGCGCGCCGGAACGTTCAGCTCGTCGACCGCATCGCTGATCGCCCCGCTCAGGTCGCCCACCGCGGCGTCCAGCCGTTTCGGGGTGAAGTGGACCTGGAGCCGCCGGCGGCTCGCCTCCCACTTCGGGCCCTCGGAGAGGATGCCGTCACCGCCGAGCTTCTTGACCGACTGCCACAACATGCTGTCGCCGGCCCGGGTGTAGTTGGCGGCGTTGTCGCGGAGCACGTACTGGACGTGTGCGGGCTCGGTGACCAGGTACGGCCGGATCGTGCCGAGGTTCAGCTGGACGACCTGCCCGGGCGACGCGTCGGCCAGGCCGACCAGCGTGCCCAGTGGATCACGGAGCAACCCGGGTAACGTGTGGCGGAGGGTGGCCACGTGTGGACCACGCCGTCTCGGGGTGGTCGGCTCAGTCATCATTCACCTGCAGGGGGTCCGTCCTCTCCGGTGGCACCGCACTGCGGGTCGCTTCGTGCTGCCTCGGAACGATGGCGCGTGACCATCAGGCAGAGCATCCCATTCACGAATCCGCTTCACCAGGACGCCGACCGGGAAGACTTTCGCGTTGGTCGAGCGATTTGCGCCTTTGATCCGGACGGGCGCGGCCCATCCGCGAGAATCCCGCAGGTGACGCCCCATGATGAGCAGGGCGTGAAACAATCCGAACTGAGCGTGAAAAACGGCACATTGACGCGCCGTTGTCGGTGTGGTCCAGCCGACGACCGCCGCGCGACAGGGGTACGAATCCCGGCGCTTCCAGGGCCGCTGTGCCAGGCTCAGGAGCATGGACGACAAGACCATCCTGAACCGGATCACCGAGCTGGTCGACGAGGAACACAAGCTGCGGGCGGACGCCCAGGCCCACGAGTCGGGCACCGAGGGCGAGACCAGCGAGCGGCTGCGCGCCCTGGAGGAGTCCCTCGACCAGTGTTGGGACCTCCTGCGCCGCAGGCGGGCAGCCCGGGACACCCACGGCGACCCGGACGCACAGGGTGAACGACCCAAGCCCGAGGTGGAGCGCTACCTCCAGTGACCCCGGCGGGTCGGGCGGCCCGGCCGCCCGACCCGCTCCGATCAGCGCAGGCCCGCCTCGTGCAGTAGCTCACCTGTCAACAGGCCGGGGTCGACCTGCTCGGCGGGCAGGCCACGGGCCGCGAACCAGGTGCTGACCACCCGCACGTCCCGGGCCAGGAACTCCGGCCCCTGCGGGTTCGCCACCACGTCGACCACCTGCGGCAGGTCGATCACCACCAGGCGGCCCCGGTGCACGAGCAGGTTGTACGGCGACAGGTCGCCGTGCGCGTAGCCGGCACGGGCCAGCACCCGCAGCGCCTCCACCAACTGGCCCCACAGGTCGCGGAGCTCGGCCGGATCGGGTCGCAGTTGTGCCAGCCGGGGCGCCGCCTCCCCCGACTCGGCGTCACCGACGAACTCCAGCATCAGCTCGGTGCCCCGCAACTGCACCGGGTACGGCACGGCGATCCGGTCGTTCCCGGCGCTGATGTCCCAGAGCCGGGCCAGGGCGGCGAACTCGGCGGCGGCCCACTGCCCGGCGATCATCTGCCGGCCGAACGCCGTCCGGCTGGCCATGGCCCGGTTCTCCCGGGAGCGGCGCACGCGGCGGCCCTCCAGATAGCCGGCGTCCCGGTGGAACAGGCGGTGCTCAGGCTCGCGGTAGCGCTTGACCGCCAACAGGCAGGACCTGTCGGTGTCGGGTACGGCCCGGCGGACCAGGTGGACGTCCGCCTCCTTGCCGGTCTTCAGCACACCCAACTCGGTGTCCTTGGCGGCCAGCTCGGTGATCAGCCAGCCCGGGTGCGGCTGGGGTCCGTGGACGGCGTCGTCCCAGGACGACCAGCGTTCGCCGGTGTCCGGGTCAGGGGCGCTGTCCGGGTCCGCGGGCGGCTCGGTGTGCCGCCCGCGCTTCAGAAACTGCGGTTCGTCGTCGTCGAAGCGGCTCTTGCCGCGGCTCCGGCGCTCCAGCGCCGGAAGGTCGTGATCGCGCACTGTGGTGAGATTCCCTTGGTCGAGGCTGAAGAAGGCAGCTGACAGCGAAAGGCGACGACGGCCATGGCCGACCTCCTTCTCCCTCGACCGGGCACACGCCCGGGATGCACCATGCGCGGACAATGCTCGCCGCAGCCCGTCGGCGGGTCAATCGAATTACTCCCGGACACCGCCCACGCGCCGCCCGACCGGGATCCGAGGCAGCAACATCGGGGATGTTGCCGCCTCCGCGCGTCCCGAGGCAGCAACATCGGGGATGTTGCGCGAATCTTGGGGCGGGCGCGCGAGGCGGGCGCGCACGGCGGGCGTTCAGCGGGCGAGGATGGTGGCGACCGCGGCGATCAGCCCGTCCGCGGTGCGGCTGGGCGCGAACCGGACGTCCGACCAGGAGCGCCCGCGGTGCAGCCAGACGCTGGGCAGCCCGACCGCGGCGGCGCCACCGATGTCCGCCTCCGGGCTGTCGCCGACCACCCAGGCGCCGCGCAGCGACATCCGGACCCGCTGGGCGGCGAGCGCGAAGATCCGCGGGTTGGGCTTGCTGACCCCGCACTCCTCGGAGATCACCCAGTCCGCGACGTAGCGGTCCAGGCCGGTCCGGCGAATCTTGGCGTCGTCGACACGTACCGTGCCGTTGCAGACCACCACCGGCACCCAGCCGGCGTCGTCGGCGATCCGCAGCGCGCAGGCGGTGAGCGGGTCGAGCCGGGTCTGCGCCACCACCCCGTCGTGCAGCTCCTCCACCAGGTCGATCGAGGGGATGCGCAGCTCGTAGCGGTCCCGGATCGCGTCGGCGAGATCCCAGCGGTCGGTCAACCCGTCGGCGTCGATCGAGACCAGCCATTCGATGTCGCTGGGGGGCGCGCCGATGCCGTCCAGGAAGCGCTCACCCCAGCGGCGGAACGGCCCGGCCCGATCCAGCAGGGTGTTGTCCAGGTCCAGCAGGAGCAGTGGCACTCGGGCACCCTACGGGACCGATGTGTCCGCCAACAGATGCAGCGGGTACCGACCTGACGATGTGCTCAGCCGGACATCGACGACCGGGGGCCGCCCTGGTCCGCGAGCCGGTCGGCGAGCATCGAATGGGCCGACCGGGTGGCCGCGAGCACGGCCGGGTCCAACGTCGCCACCAGCACCGCCGTACCGTCGTCGGCACCCCGGTCCAGCACCCGTCCCTGCGGGTCGTAGATCGCCGCGCCGCCGTTGAACCGCCACGGGTCGACGCCGCCGACCGCGTTGGCGAAGACCACGAACATCGTGTTGTCGAGGGCGCGCGCGGCGTAGTAGAGGTCGCGGCGGTGCTCGGAGCCGGCCAGGTATCCGCTGGGGCACAGGTAGGCGTGCGCGCCGTCGAGGGCGGCGGCCCGACCGTGCTCCGGGAAACAGCCGTCGTAGCAGATGCCGAGGCCGAGCCGCCAGTCGTCGACGAGCAGCGTGGCACCCCGGTCGCCGGCGCTGAACAGGTCGCGTTCGTCGCCCCAGAGTTGCTGCTTGTCGTAGCCGACCCGGATCGCGCCGGTCCGGTCGACCACCAGCGCGGCGATGGTCCGCCGGCCGTCCGGGTGTCGGGCGGCGGCACCGACCAGCACGGTGACGCCGGCCTCGCGGGCCGCGGCGCGCAGCGGGTCGAGGCGGGGATCCGCGACCATTCCGCCCGGGTCGGCCGTGACGTCCGTGCCGGCCGGGTCGGCGGCGAGGGTCGGCGGGTGGTACGCGCAGAGGAACAGCTCCGGCAGGACGGCCACCCGGGCGCCCCGGTCGGCGGCTCGGCGAACCAGGTCGGCGGCGGCGACCGCGTTTCCGGCGACGTCTCCCGGCGCGGGCGTGGCCTGGATGGCGGCCACGGTCAGCGGGGCGGTGGGCACGGGGCGGGGCAGGGTCACCGGGCGATGGTAGACGGGGGCATTCCAAGCCGTACGTACGGTTTGCACGCCCCCGGGGTGACCTGCGACGATCGACGCGTGCCCAGAGTAAGCCAGGACCAGCTCGACGCGCGCCGGCAGGAGATCCTCGCCGCCGCACGGGCGTGTTTCGCCCGGCTCGGCTACGAGGGAGCGACCGTACGCCGCCTCGAGGAGGCCACCGGCCTGTCCCGTGGCGCCATCTTCCACCACTTCCGCGACAAGGACTCACTCTTCCTGGCCGTCGCCGAGGACGACGCCGCCGCCATGGTGGAGACGGTGGCCCGCAACGGGCTGGTGCAGGTGATGCGCGATCTGCTCGCCCGGGCCATGTCGCCGGACACCACCGGCTGGCTGGGCAGCCAACTGGAGGTATCGCGCCGGCTGCGCACCGACCCGGCGTTCGCCAAGCGCTGGGCCGAGCGGTCCGCCGCGATCGCCGAGGCGACCCGGGACCGGTTGACCCGCCAGCGTGACGCCGGGGTGCTGCGCGAGGACGTCCCGATCGACGTGCTGGCCCAGTTCCTGGAGCTGGCCTACGACGGCCTGGTGCTGCACCTGGCGATGGGCCGACCGGCCGGTGACCTGGGGCCGGTGCTCGACCTCGTCGAGGAGGCCGTTCGCCGTCCCTGACCGCGTGGGCACCGGTCCGCCGACCGTGGCGACGCTGCTCCACAATGGGGCCGCCGATCCCTCCGGCGACAGGAGCAGTCAGTGATCGTCAACGCCGCGTCGAGCGACACCTGGGGCATCCCCGGCCCGACCTTCCTCCGGTACTACCTCATGGCAGCCGCCGTGGCGCTGGCGGTCGTGGCCTACCACCGGATCCGCCCGCTGAGCGCCCACGGGCGGACCACCCACGATCCGCTCGGGCCGCAGGAGGTCGCGTACCTCAATGGTGGCCCCCGACTCGCCGTGAACGCCGCGCTGGGCGGGCTGCGCGGCGGCGGTGCGATCGCCGTGCGACCGGACCGTCGGCTGACCACCGTCGGCGCCGCGCCGACCGGGCTCACCCCGCTGGAGCAAGGCATCCACTGGGCCGCCCACCACCACTCGCGGGTCCGGGACCTGCCGCAGCACCGACACGTACGCTCCGCGCTGGACCAGCTCCGCAACGGCCTGGAGCAGCGCGGGTTGCTGACGAGCCACCGGCAGCGGGAAGTTTACGGCTTCTTGATCGCGCTCCTGACCGTCCTGCTGGCCCTCGGTGTGTTCCGGTTGATCTCCGGCCTGGTCAACGGTCACCCGGTCGGTTACCTGCTGCTGACCCTGGTCCCGCAACTCATCATCGTGCTGGTGCTGCGCCGGGCACCCCTGCAGACAAGGGCCGGACGCGCCGCGCTGCGCGACGTCCGCCGCCAGCACACCCACCTCGAACCCGCCTCCGCGCCTGCCTACGCCACCTACGGAGCGGCCGGCGCGGCGATGGGCGTGGCCCTGTACGGCACCGCCTCGCTCTGGGCGCTCGACCCGGGCTTCGCCGAGCAGGCCGAGATCCAGCGCCAGGCCATCTCCAGCAGCGGCGGCTCAACGGGCGGCTCCGACGGCTGGGGCGGCGGAGGCGACAGCTCCGGCGGCGGCGACAGCTCCGGCGGCGGCTCCTGCGGTGGTGGAGGTGGCGGCTGCGGCGGTGGCGGCGGGTGCGGCGGATGACCGGGCCGTCCGGGGTGGGCATCGGCTGGCGTCCGGAGATCGCCGGCTTCGTGGCCGAGCTGCCGGGGCTGCGCTTCGTCGAGGTGGTGGCCGAGGGGATACCCGCCACCGGGCCACTCCCGCCCGGCCTGGCGCAGCTACGGGAACGCGCGGTGACTGTCGTACCGCATGGGGTGCGGCTCTCCCTCGGCGGCGCGGAGCCGGTCGACCCGGCCCGGGTCGCCCACCTGGCCGCGGTGGCGCAGCGTGTCGAGGCGCCGCTGGTCAGCGAGCACATCGCGTTCGTCCGGGCGGGCGGTCTGGAGGCCGGCCACCTGCTGCCGCTGCCGCGCAGCCGGGAAGCCGTCGACGCGGTCTGCGCCAACGTGGCGCGGGCACAGGCCGAGCTTCCGGTGCCGATCGCGTTGGAACCGATCGCCGCGTTGCTCGACTGGCCCGACGACGAGCTGGACGAGGCGGACTTCCTCACCGAGATCCTCGACCGGACCGGGGCGCTGCTGCTGTTGGACGTGGCAAACGTGCACGCCAACGCTCGCAACCGGGGCGCCGACCCGCTGGCGTTGCTGGACCGGCTGCCGCTGGAGCGGGTCGCGTACGTCCACGTGGCCGGCGGCGCGGAGCACGGCGGCTTCTACCACGACACCCACACCGACCCGGTGCCGTCGGCGGTGCTGGAGCTGGTCGAGGCGCTCTGCGCCCGACGGCGACCGCCGGCGCTGCTGCTGGAACGCGACGGCCACTACCCGCCGGCCGCCGAACTCCGCGCCGAACTGGACGCCCTGGCCGCCGCGGCGGGCTTTCCGGCCGTGACATGACGGGCGCACCCGACGGCGACGCCACGCCCCGCGCGGGGCTCGCCGAGCGACAGGCCGAACTGGTCGCGGCGCTGGTCGCCGGGGGTGCGCCACCGGCGGGGTTCGCACCCGGCCCGCTGGCCGCCACCCGCGCGGCCCTGCTGCGCAAGCGGGCCGGCGAGGTGGCCCGGCACTGGCCACTGCTCGCCGCCGGTCTCGGTGCCGGGTGGTCGACCACCTTCGCCGACTGGGCCGCCCGGCGACCCACCGCCGGCTCACTGCGCGACGGTTGGGACCTGGCCCGTGCGTTGCGCGACCAGCGGGTGCTCCCCCCGGTGGCCGCCGAGGAGTTGGCTGTTCGGGAGGCGCGCCTGCGCTACGACGGGCTGCGGACGCCGCGTCCGCGCCGGGTGCCGGCGGTGGGCCGCGCCGGCGGCGCCGTCGCGGTGCAGATCGCCGGCCGGGTACGTCTGCTGCGCCCCGCGCCGCGCCCACCCACCCCTCGCGGCGACGGTGTGCCGGATGCGGCAGGATCGGAGTCATGGACCTCGGACTGACCGACCGCGTGTACGTCCTCACCGGCGCCTCCCGCGGTCTGGGTTACGCGACCGCGCAGAGCCTGGTAGCCGACGGTGCGCGGGTGGTGCTGTCGGCCCGGGACCCGGATGCCGTGGCCGCCGCCGCGCAGCGGCTGGGTGGTCCCGAGCACGCCGTCGGGGTGACCGCTGACCTGACCGACCCGGAGACCCCGGGGCAGCTCGTCGCCGCCGCCCAGGAGCACTTCGGCCGGCTCGACGGCGCACTGATCTCGGTCGGCGGCCCACCGGCGGGGAACGCCGCGGCGATCAGCGACGAGCAGTGGCGGCTCTCCTTCGAAACGGTCTTCCTGGGCACCATCCGCGCGGTCCGCACGATCGCCGCCGCGCTGCCCTCGGGTGGTGCGATCGGGCTGGTGCTCTCCACCTCGGCTCGCGGCCCGGTCCCCGGCCTGGGCATCTCCAACGGTCTCCGGCCCGGCCTGGTCGGTGCGGCCAAGGACATCTCCGACGACTACGGCCCGCGCGGGGTCCGGGTGGTGGGGCTGCTGCCCGGCCGAATTCTGACCGACCGCAACCGGGAGCTCTTCGCCGCGACCGGC
Organism: Micromonospora sp. NPDC048905; assembly: GCF_040649655.1. Lineage (NCBI taxonomy): Bacteria > Bacillati > Actinomycetota > Actinomycetes > Micromonosporales > Micromonosporaceae > Micromonospora > Micromonospora sp. NPDC048905. Next base: position 23,020 of record NZ_JBEZFV010000025.1, read on the forward strand.
GACCCGGAGCAGGCCCGGGCCGCCGCGGAGGCCAGCATCCCGCTGCGCCGCCTCGGCGACCCCGCCGAGTTCGGCCGGGTGGCCGCGTTCGTGCTCTCCCCCGCCGCGAGCTACCTCACCGGGATCACCCTGCCGGTGGACGGCGGCGCGCTGCGCGGGCTGTGACCCCCGACGGGGCCGGCGACGCGCGTGCGGTGACGCCCGGGACGGCCCGGCCGAGCCGCGCGGACCTGGCGGCGGCAGCCGATCGGACGATTCCCGACGTGCTCGCGCCGGGGCTGGCGGTGCTCTTCGTCGGCATCAACCCGGGCCTCTGGTCGGCCGCGACGGGCTGGCACTTCGCCCGGCCCGGCAACCGGTTCTGGCCCGCCCTGCACCGGGGCGGGTTCACCCCCCGGCTGCTGCACCCGAGCGAACAGGCCGAGCTGCCCGCGCTCGGGCTCGGCATCACCAACATGGCGGCCCGGGCCAGCGCCCGCGCGGACGAGCTGAGCACGGAGGAACTTCTCGCCGGCGCGGCGATCCTCACCGAGAAGGTGTCCCGGTACCGGCCGCGCTGGGTGGCGGTGGTGGGGGTGACCGCGTACCGGATCGGTTTTCAACGGCCGAAGGCCACCTTCGGGCCGCAGTCGGAGCTGCTGGCCGGCGCCCGACTGTGGGTGCTACCCAACCCGAGCGGCCTGAACGCGCACTTCACGCCGGTCACCCTGGGCCTGGCCTTCGCCGAGCTGCGGGTGGCGGCGTTCTGACGAGCGGTCCGCGACGAGCTTGTCGGGCGGCACGGGCACACCTACCCTCGGCGCAGACCACGATCCCGCCACAGTGGAGCGACAATGACGGATGTTCCCGCCGGCACGGCCCAGGTCTCGACCCTCGAGACCCCCACCGAGGCGTCCACCGCGCCGATCCGCACGCTTGTCGGCATCCAGCTGTACACCGTGGCGGCCTACCTCGCCGCGGCCGTCGTGCCCTATCTGTGGGCACCCCGGCCGTACCCGCCGACCTGGACCTTCATCGTGCCGGGCTGGCTGCTCGGCGTGCCCGGTTTCTACCTCACCCTGCTCGGGCCGGTGCCCGGCATCCTGCTCGCGGTGGTCGGGGTCGGTGTGCTGGTGGCGACGCGCCGCCGCTGCCCGGCGACCCGGTACCGGTGGTGCGTCGCCTCCACCGCTCTCGTCGCCGCCTACGCTGCGTTCGCCTGCACGCCGCTGGCCAGCACCATCGCGGCCTTCGTGGCGGACTGAGCCGAGCAGTCCCGCAACCGTCAGTTGGCGGCGGCCGGTGGCAGCACCTCGTCGGCGCGGTACGTGCCCAGGGGCATGACCACCGGCTCGGGGCCGGTCGCGTCGACGAACGGGGTGGGCGAGTCGGCGACCGCGAACTGGGTCCGGTACAGCTCGGCGTAGAGCCCGCCGACCGCGACCAACTCGTCGTGCCGCCCGCGCTCGACGATCCGTCCGCCGTCGAGGACCAGGATCTGGTCGGCGTCGCGCACGGTGGAGAGCCGGTGCGCGATCACCAACGCGGTACGTCCGGCCAGCGCCACCGACAGCGCCCGCTGCACCGCCGCCTCGCTCTCCGAATCCAGGTGTGCGGTCGCCTCGTCGAGGATCACGACCGACGGGGCCTTGAGCAGCAGACGGGCGATGGCGATGCGCTGCTTCTCGCCACCGGAGAACCGGTAGCCGCGCTCCCCCACCGTGGTATCCAGACCGTCGGGCAGCGCCCGGACCAGATCAGCCACCTGCGCCCCGGCCAGGGCGGCCCAGATCTCGTCGTCGGTGGCGTCCGGCTTGGCGTACCGCAGGTTCTCGGCGATCGTCTCGTGGAACAGGTGCGAATCCTGGGTGACGACGCCGATCTCGTCACGCAGCGAGGCGAGGGTCGCGTCCCGCACGTCCACGCCACCGACGAGCACCTGCCCGTCGGTGACGTCGTAGATCCGGGAGATGAGCATCGACAGCGTCGACTTGCCGGCGCCGGACGGGCCGACGAGGGCGACCATCTGCCCCGGCTCGACGCTGAACGAGACGCCCTTGAGAACCGGCTCGTTGACGGTGCGGTCGAGCGTGGCGACCTCCTCCAGGGAGGCGAGGGAGATCTCGGCGGCGCTCGGGTAGCGGAACCGGACGTCCCGGAAGGCGACCCGGCCGGCGCCCCGGGGCACCGCCACCGCGTCGGGCTTCTCCACGATGCCCGGCTTGAGGTCGAGCACCTCGAAGACCCGGTCGAACGAGACGAGCGCGCTCATCACGTCCACCCGCACGTTGGAGAGCGCGGTGAGCGGACCGTACAGGCGGGTCAGCAGCAGCGCGAGGGTCACCACGGTGCCCGCGCTGACGCCGCCGGTCACGGCGAGCCAGCCACCGAGGCCGTAGGTGAGCGCCTGCGCCAGTGAGGCGACCAGCAGCATCGCGACGAAGAACGTACGGGAATACATGGCGGACTGGATGCCGATGTCCCGCACCCGCTCGGCCCGGTCGGCGAACCGACGGGCCTCGATCTCGGGCTGGCCGAAGAGCTTCACCAGCAGCGCGCCGGCCACCCCGAACCGCTCGGTCATTGTCGCGTTCATCTTGGCATCGAGGTTGTACGACTCACGGGTGATGTCGGCCAGCCGCCGCCCCACCCGTCGGGCCGGGATGATGAAGATCGGCAGCAGCACCAGCGAGAGCGCGGTGATCTGCCAGGAGAGGGTGAACATCACCGCGGCGGTGAGCACGAGTTGGATGACGTTGCTGACCACGCCGGACAACGTCGACGTAAACGCCCGCTGGGCGCCCAGCACGTCGTTGTTGAGCCTGCTGACCAGGGCGCCGGTCTGGGTACGCGTGAAGAACTGCAGAGGCATCCGCTGCACGTGGTCGTAGACCCGGGTGCGCAGGTTGACGATGATGCCCTCGCCGATCCGGGCCGAATACCACCGCTGGGCCAGCGAGAGCAGCGCGTCGGCGACCGCCAGCGCGGCGATGAACAGGGCCAGCCGCACCACGAGCCGGCCGGCCTCGGTGCCGCCCCGGTTGATCGCGTTGATGACGTCGCCGGCGAGCACCGGTGTGGCCACGCCGATGACGGCGGCCAGGACCACGGTGACCAGGAAGACGATGATGTCGCGCCGGTAGGGCTGGGCGAAGGCCACGATGCGTCGGGCGACCCCGCGCTTGAGCCGATGGGTGGAGACCTCGTCCCTGTTGCGCATCGACCGGAGCATGCTCCACCCGGCCATGCCACCGCCGGACATCGGGTTGGACATCGCTCACCTCCGGGGTCGTCGGGCGGACTGCACCGTCAGGCCAATTCTCCCGACAGCTGTGACAACCTCGGTCGTAACCTGGATCTTCCCGGCCGGTCCTTACCTATTCTCCCTGGCCAGCCAGATCGCGCAGTCGGCGGGTCTGCGCCTCCCGCTCGGCGCGCTGCTGGTCGGCGTGCGACCGCCCGGCCGCACCCACCAGCAGTGCCTTGATCTCCACCACCGCGTCGCGGGCTCCGGCGAGCAACCCGGCGGTCAGGTCCTGGACCGCGCCATCCACCTCGGCCGGTGGCACCACCAGGGTCGCCAGCCCGATCCGGTCCGCCTCGGCGGCGTCCAACCGGCGGCCGGTCGCGCAGATCTCCAGTGCCCGTGCGTAGCCGACCAGCTCCACGAGACGCTTCGTGCCGGCCAGGTCGGGCACCAGGCCGAGGGTCACCTCAGCCATCGACAGCTTCGCGTCCGTGCTCAGCACGCGCAGATCGCAGGCGAGCGCGAGCTGGAAGCCGGCGCCGATCGCGTGGCCCTGCACAGCGGCGACGGAGATGACGTCCGGCCGGTGCAGCCAGGTGAAGCCAGCCTGGAATTCCGCGATGCGCTCGGCGCATTCCTGCTCGGGCAGCGTGGCCAGCTCCGCGAAGGAGCCGGGGCCGGAAGCGCCAGCCACCGCGAGGTCGAGGCCGGCGGAGAACGCACGCCCCTCGCCCCGGACCACCACCACCCGCACGTCACCGGGCAGCTCACGGGAGAAGTCGCTCATCGCCCGCCACATGGCAGGCGTCTGCGCATTGAGCACGTCGGGCCGGCACAACGTCACCGTGGCGACCGGCCCGTCGCAGGTCAACCGAACCCCGGTCGCCTCGGTGGTCACCGGGCGGTCCGGGGCGTGGCGCTTGTCGACGACGCGGGGAGGCGGGTCACGCCTTCTTGCGGCGCCGGGCACCGCCGCGCTGACGCAGCTGCACCCCTGACTCGGTGAGCACTCGGTGGATGAACCCGTAGGAACGGCCGGTCGAGGCCGCCAACGCGCGGATGCTCTCCCCCGACGTGTACCGCTTTACCAGGTCCTTGGCGAGCGTCTGACGCTCGGCTCCGACGATCCGGCGACCCTTCTCAGTGCTGGTGGCTGTGCCAGTGGCTGCCATGCTGTGTCCTCACGTCCCAGACTGTGCGGTTCGGATACGGTCCCACCTATTAGACCGCCTCGAACGATCATGCGCCAGATATCAACTCTTCGCCAACCGACACGCTATGCAATGTCAGCTTCCCGATAGAGTGATCCTGGCAATCGACGCGGCGTGGTGTCCGGGCGTACCAATGCCGTGTGCCGGCGGCCGCCGGCGACCCGTAGCCTTCGGTCGTGATCGACCTGTTGGGCACCGCGGCCGGAGCGGCAGTGGTCTTCGCCGCCACCGACATCGACGACATCGTCATCCTGACTCTGTTCTTCGTCGCGGCCCGCACCACCGGTCGGCCCCGACCCTGGCAGATTGTCGCCGGCCAATACCTGGGCATCGGCGCGCTCGCGCTGGCCAGCGCGGTGGTCGCGGCGGGCCTGCTGGTGGTGCCGGACCCGTGGACGGGGCTGCTCGGGTTGCTGCCGATCGCGCTGGGCGTACGCGCGCTACGGGGTTCCGACGACGACGAGACCCCCACCGTCGTCACCGGCCTGCTCGGGGTGGCCGGGGTGACGATCGCCAACGGCGCCGACAACGTGGCCGTCTACGTACCCGTCTTCCGTGCCCTCGGCCTGGCCGACAGCGCGATCTTCCTGCTGGTGTTCGTGCTGCTGGTCGCCCTGTGGTGCGCCGCCGGCGCGTGGCTGGGCGGGCACCCCCGCGTGGTCCGGCTGGTCGAACGCGCGGGCCACTGGCTGGTGCCGGCGATCTTCGTCGGCGTCGGGGTGGTGATCCTGGTCAGCTCCGGCGTGCTGGGCCGGCTGGTCGACCTACTCGGCTGAGAACCTCGCCGCGCCCGGTTGCGGACCTCGACCTGCTCGGCTGCGGCGCGCCCGGAGGCGACGCCGGTCAGGCCAGCTCGACCAGCTCGAGCAGGTCGTCGCTCCAGGCGTCCTCGTCGCCGTCGGGCAGCAGGATCGCGCGGTCCGGCTTGAGCGCGAGCACCGCGCCCGGGTCGTGGGTGACCAGGACGATCGCGCCCGGATAGTTGGCGATGGCGTCGAGCACCTGCTCCCGGCTGACCGGGTCGAGGTTGTTCGTCGGCTCGTCGAGCAGCAGCACGTTGGCACCGGAACAGACCAGGGTGGACAGGGCCAGCCGGGTCTTCTCACCACCGGAGAGCACCCCGGCCGGCTTGTTCACGTCGTCACCGGAGAAGAGGAACGCGCCGAGGATCTTGCGCAGGTCGGTGTCGGACTGCTCGACGGCGGCGGCGCGCATGTTCTCCAGCACGGTCCGCTCCACGTCGAGGGTCTCGTGCTCCTGGGCGTAGTAGCCCAGCCGCAGGCCGTGACCCGCGTGCACCTCGCCGGTGTCCGGGGTGAGCAGCCCGCCGAGCATCCGCAGCAGGGTGGTCTTGCCGGCGCCGTTGAGCCCGAGGATGGCCACCCGGGAGCCCCGGTCCACCGCGACGTTGACGTCGGTGAAGATCTCCAGCGAGCCGTACGACTTGGACAGGCCGGTCGCGGTGAGGGGGGTCTTGCCGCACGGCGCGGGGTTGGGGAAACGCACCTTGGCCACCCGGTCGGCGACCCGCACCTCCTCCAGGCCGGAGATCAGCTTCTCGGCACGGCGGGCCATGTTCTGCGCGGCCACGGTCTTGGTGGCCTTGGCCCGCATCTTGTCGGCCTGCGCCATCAACGCGCCGGCCTTCTTCTCCGCGTTGGCCCGCTCCCGACGGCGACGCCGCTCGTCGGTCTCGCGCGCCTCCAGGTACGCCTTCCAGCCCAGGTTGTAGACGTCGACCACGGATCGGGTGGCGTCGAGGAACCAGACCTTGTTGACCACCGACTCCAGCAGCGCGCCGTCGTGGGAGATCACGATCAGGCCGCCCTTGTGGTTGGCGAGGAAGCCGCGCAACCAGGTGATCGAGTCGGCGTCGAGGTGGTTCGTCGGCTCGTCGAGCAGCAGGATGCCGCCGCCGTTCTCGCCCGCGTCGCGGAACAGGATCCGGGCCAACTCGATGCGGCGGCGCTGACCGCCGGAGAGGGTGCCGATGGTCTGCGCGAGCGCCCGGTCGGGCAGCCCGAGGTTGGCGCAGATGCGGGCGGCCTCGGCCTCGGCCGCGTACCCGCCGAGCGCGGCGAACTGGTCCTCCAGCGCGCCGTAGCGGCGGACCAGTTTGTCGCTGGCGTCGTCGGCGAGGCGTGCCTCGATCTCCTGCATCTGGGACATCAGGACGTCCAGGCCGCGCGCGGAGAGCACCCGGTCGCGGCCGGTGACCTCCAGGTCGCCGGTGCGCGGGTCCTGCGGGAGGTAGCCGATGGCGCTGCGCGCGTCGATCTGGCCGGAGTACGGCTGCCCCTCGCCGGCGAGCACCTTGAGCGTGGTGGTCTTGCCGGCGCCGTTGCGACCGACCAGGCCGATCCGGTCTCCCGGCTGCACGCGCAGGGTGGTGTCGGACAGCAGGATCCGGGAACCGGCACGCAGTTCCAGGCCGGTGGCTGTGATCATGTTTTCGGGCTCGCTCTCGGGGTCTGGAAGGCTGACTCGGGGCACGCGAAACGGCCGGCGGGCTCAAGGGGCCCGACGGCGCGGGGCGGTTCAGCCTTCGCAGCGCAGCACCCGACAAGTGTACCGGGCGCCGCCGGAGGGTCCGCCCGGATTACCGATCAAGATCATCGGGTACCGAAAGCGCTGTCCGGACCCCGTCCGGCACGCAACCGACACAACGACTTTCACACGACATTCAGCGCATACGGCGATCGGGGTCAGTATGGAACTCAACGAGCGGGCCGAACTCGACACCTCCCAGGTCAACGACCGGGGTCGGGGCGGCGGGGGCGGTGGCTTCGGCATCCCGATCCCCGGGGGCGGCGGCCGGGGCGGCATCATCGGCATCGTGGTGGCGGTGCTCGTCGCGCTGCTCGGCGGCGGGTTCGGCCTGAACGCGATGACCAACGGCGACGAGGGCGGGGGGCAGGCCGGCGGCACCGACCTGTCGCAGCTGTGCTCGCGTGACAACCCGCAGCGCTTCGACGACCTCCGCTGCCGCAACCTGGCCTTCGTCAACAGCATCCAGGCCTACTGGCAGACGGCGTACCCGGAGCTGGGCAACGGAAAGTACGAGCCCACCGACACCAACTACTTCCAGGCCGCCGTGAGCACCGGCTGCGGCCAGGCCGACTCGGGCGTCGGCCCGTTCTACTGCCCCGCCGACCGGCAGGTCTACATCGACCTGAGCTTCTACGAGGAGCTGGCCTCCCGGTTCGGCGCGAAGGGCGAGTTCGCCCAGCCCTACGTGCTCGCCCACGAGTACGGACACCACATCCAGAACCTGCTCGGCACCAACGCCAAGGCCGGCCAGGGCGACCAGAGCGGCCCCCGCTCCGCCTCCGTGCGGCTGGAGTTGCAGGCCGACTGCTACGCCGGCTCCTGGGCCAAGCACGCCACCGAGACCAAGGACAAGACCGGCCAGGAACCGCTCTTCACCTCGATCACCCCGGGCGACATCACCGAGGCGCTGAAGGCCGCCGAGACGATCGGCGACGACAGCATCCAGGAACGCTCCGGCGGGAAGGTCAACCCGGACTCGTTCACCCACGGCACCTCTGAGCAGCGGCAACGCTGGTTCCAGCAGGGCTTCGACAGCGGCGACCCGAAGACCTGCGACACCTTCGGCACCGACCAGCTCTGACCCGCGCTCCGGTCGCTGTCCGCGTCGATCAGTCGGTTGTGGTGCCCGGGATGGGGTCCACCACAACTCCCTGATCGGCGCGGGCGGCGCGGGCGTGTCAGTTCAGCTGGGACACCTGGTAGTGACTGATCAGCCAGTCGTCGCCGATCCGGCGCAGCAGCACGCCGAGGTGGACCGTCAGCGGCCGGCGGTCGGTGAAGCCGAACTCGACCTCCAGATAACCGAGGACCAGGTCGTCGGCGGGACGCCGGGTCTCCCGGATCTCGTAGGCGGCGGTCAGGCCGAGCGGCTGGCCGGCGTAGTACGCGGCGACCCCGACACGGCCCACGGCGTACGGACGCAGCCCCTGAAAGATCGCGTCTTCGGTGAAGTACGACGCGACCCGGTCCGGCTCGTGGGCGTCGACCGCGGACTTCCAGCGGTCGAGGACGGTACGCAGGATCTGCGCCTCGGACATGATGATCTCCCTGGGAGTGTTGCGGTCACGGGTTACCGCGTCGATGCGCCCATCCTCGGACCGGCCGCACGGCAGCACACCAGGAACGCCGGTTTCCCCTCGGTCGAGCGCCGAGGTCACTCGGGAGCCGGGTCGCGCAACCGGATCCACACCGCACGGGCCGCACCCACCGCCGCGACAAGCACCGCGTGGCGCGGTTCCGGCACGTCGAGCAACCGCTCGGCCCGCAGCGGCACGAGCGGGGCCAACCGCCGGTCGGTCAGCACCGTGTCCACCGCCTTCCGGTCACCGCCGCAGACCACCGCGGTCAGCGCCGCCACCTCCGGCAACAGCAGCCGTACGGCCAGGTCCGCCGCGTCACCCAGCGCCGCCTTCGCCTGGTTGTCGCGCCGCCGGGCGAACCGGTGCTGCGACCATCCCCCCGCCGCGGTGCGCCCCTGCACGTACCGGGTGTCCACCTTGGAGACGACAAGATCGGCGCCCTCGGCCACACCGACGGCCACCGCGCCCTTGCGGGCCAGCAACAGACCGATCCGGCGGGGCGCGACGGCGTGGGCCACGAACCCGGGGACGTCGTCGCCGGCCGGCGCACCGGGTGGGGCGTACAACTCGGCGGTCGATCCGTCGGGGGCGGTGAGCAGCAGGCCGTACTCCCGCACGGTCGTGTCGGGCGGGCCGTGCCGGCCGGCGAAGCCCTCGACCCAGCGGCCGATTCGGGCCGGGTCGACCTCGACCCACCGACCGCCCCCGGCTGCTGGTCGACTGCTCACCGCCCGACCGTACGGCACGACGGACGCGAGCGGGCCCTCGGGCGGGGCCGCTCAGCGCGGCAACAGCGCGACCACTGCCAGCGCGGCGATCAACGCACTGGAGACCAGTCCGGTGACCAGTCGTCCGCGCGGGCTGCTCAGCGCCCGGCCGACCACGGTGCCGCCGCCGGCGATGACCAGCTGCCAACTCGCCGACGCAAGGAACACACCCGCCACGAAGAGCACCACCGCGCCCGGGTCCGCGTCGGCGGTGTCCCGACGACCGAGCACCAGCGCGGTGAAGTACAGCACCGTCGCCGGGTTCAGCAGGGTCAGCCCGAGCAACGCCGCGTAGGCCCGCCCGGGCGTGCTCAAACCACGCCCGACCGGTGCCGTCGGCGTCTGCCGCGAGCGGTGGGCGGACCAGGTCCGCCACAGACCGTGCCCGGCGAGACCCAGCAGGACGACGGCGGCAACCACCCGCAGCGGCCCGGCGACCGGCTCGATGAATCCGGCCAGGCCGGCGCCACCGAGCGCGGCGACCGCCGCGTACAACCCGTCGGCCGTCGCCACCGCGAGCGCCGCCGCCGCACCGACCCGAAACGAGGTACGCGCACTCAGCCCCAGGATCAGGATCGCGATCGCGCCGACGGGGATGGCGACGCCGTAGCCGGCCACCAGACCGGCCAGGAACGCCCCGCTCACGATCGTCGGTGCCGGATCGAGGCTCGTCCCCGGATCGGCCGCTGTCGACGCCCGGCAGTGGCCGCACGGACAGGGACCTGCATCGGGTACGCCTCAATCACACGCGCATCCTGCGCGCCGAAGCCACGCCCGCGCCACCGCATTTCCGGCCCCGAGCCGTGCACCCGCGCCGAACGCCCGCACGCCCCCGTGCCCCGCGCCGAGCGCCCGCGCCGAACGCCCGCACGCCCGCACGCCCCCGCGGCCCCCGTGCCCCGCGCCGAGCGCCCGCGCCGAACGCCCGCACGCCCCGCGGCCCCCGTGCCCCGCGCCGGCGCCATGCGTCCCCGCGCCATGCACCCCCGTGCCTGCGCCCCCCGCCGTGCCGGCGTCATCCCTCGCCCCTCCCCCGGGGCGGTGACCAAGATCCGTGCAACTTCCGGGATGGTGCTGCCTCAGAGGCGCCAGAGGCAGCACTATCGCTGATGTTGCGCGGATCTTCGGTGGGGCTTGAGGCTCTCTAACGAGAGATCGTGCTTGATCCTGGTTTTAGTGGCCTCACTGACGTGCCGACACCACTACAACCACGATATTGCGCGATCTTGCAGGGTGGGACGGCGCGACGGCGCGACGGCGCGACGCGGGCGCACCGCGCAAGGACACGCAACGCGGGCGCAGGGCGCAAGGACACGCAACGCGGGCGCAGGGCGCAAGGACACGCAACGCGCGCACCGCGCAAGGACACGCAACGCGGGCGCACCGCGCAAGGACACGCAACGCGGGCGCACCGCGCAAGGACACGCAACGCGGGCGCACCGCGCAAGGAAACGCAACGCGGGCGCACCGCGCAAGGACACGCAACGCGGGCGCACCGCGCAAGGACACGCAACGCGGGCGCACCGCGCAAGGACACGCAACGCGGGCGCAGGGCGCGAGGACGCGGGCGCGCGGCGCGAGGACGCGGGCGCACGGCGCGAGGACGCGGGCGCACGGCGCGAGGACGCGGGCGCACGGCGCGAGGACGCGGGCGCACGGCGCGAGGACGCGGGCGCAGACACCGCGCAAGGACGCGGGCGCGGGACGCACCCGCGCACGGCGCAGGTGACCCGCGGCCCTGGCGCACTCCCTACGCGCGCGGGGCGGGGGCGTAACGCATCGAGCGCGACACCCCGCGGGGTGTCGCGCTCGACGGGCAGAGCCGACCGGAGTCGGCTCAGACGTTGAAGCCGAGGGATCGGAGCTGGTCCCGACCCTCGTCGGTGATCTTGTCCGGGCCCCACGGCGGGAGCCACACCCAGTTGATCCGGATGTCGTTGACCAGGCCGCCGCCGGGGCCGGTGGTCAGCGCCTGCCGGGTCTGGTCCTCGATCACGTCGGTCAGCGGGCAGGCCGCCGAGGTGAGCGTCATGTCGAGGGTGGCGACGTTCTCGTCGTCGACGTGTACGCCGTACACGAGGCCCAGGTCGACCACGTTGATGCCCAACTCCGGGTCGACGACGTCCTTCATCGCCTCCTCGATGTCGGCGATCATGGCCTTGCTGACGCCGCCCGCCGGGGCGACCGCGTCGCCGGCAGCCGGGGCGACCGCGTCGCCGCCCGTCGAGGCGACGGCGTCGCCGGCCGCCGGGGCCACGGCACCGTCGGTCGTCACGGCGTCGGTCGTCAGGGCGTCGGTCTGCGACGCCGCGACGGCGTCACCGGCCTCCGGCGTCGCCGCGGTAGCGGTGTTCTCGCTGCTCATGCCGTCCCTCCGCATCGCTTCGTGATGCCACCAGGCACCACGGTGTCATTCGCTCGCTGACGCTCGCTCACGCCTTCACCTCCGGGCTCGCGCCCACACCGGCGCGTGCCGCGGCGTCCTTGAACGCCATCCACGGCAGCAGCGCGCACTTGACCCGGGCGGGGTAGCGGGCCACACCCGCGAAAGCAACCCCGTCACCGAGCACGTCCTCGTCCGGCGTGACCTGGCCACGTCCGGACATCAACTCCACGAACGCCTCGTGCACCTCGAAAGCTTCCCCGGCGCCCCGACCGCGCAGCAACTCGTGCAGCACGCTCGCCGACGCCTGGCTGATCGAGCAGCCCATCCCGTCGTACGAGATGTCGTGCAGGACCGTGCCGTCGGTGGCCACCCGGACGGTGACCTCGTCGCCGCAGGTCGGGTTGACGTGGTGCGCCTCCGCGACCTGGTCACCCGGGTCGTCGGCGTCGCGCAGGCCGCGCCCGTGCGGGCGCTTGTAGTGGTCCAGGATGATCTCCTGGTAGAGCTGGTCGAGCTGCATCAGTCGAACACCTTCCGCACCTGCTCCAGACCGGCCACCAGAGCGTCGATCTCCTCGGTGGTGGTGTAGAGGTAGAACGAGGCCCGGGTCATCGCCGGGACACCGAACCGGCTGCACACCGGCTTGGCGCAGTGGTGGCCCACCCGCACCTGCACGCCGAGCGAGTCGAGCACCTGACCCACGTCGTGCGGGTGCACGTCACCCAGCGCGAACGAGATGGTGCCGCCCCGGCCGACCGGCACGGTCGGACCGAAGATCCGCAGGTCGGGCACCGCACCGAGGGCGTCCAGCGCGTACGCCGTCAGCTCCTTCTCGTGCCACTGGATCGCCGGCATCCCGATCCCGGTGAGGTAGTCCACCGCCGCGCCGAGCGCGACCGCCTCGGCGATCGGCGGCGTGCCCGCCTCGAACCGGGCCGGTGGCGCGGCGAACGTCGAACGGGCCATGGTGACCGTCTCGATCATCGACCCGCCGCCGAACACCGGCGGCATGGCCGCCAGCAGCTCGCCCCGACCCCAGAGCACACCGATGCCGGTCGGGCCGAGCATCTTGTGGCCGGTGAAGACGATGTAGTCGGCGTCCAGGTCGACCACGTCGATCGGCAGGTGTGGCACCGACTGCGAGCAGTCCAGCAGCAGCAGCGCGCCCACCTCACGGACCCGCGCGGTGATGCGGGAGGTGGCGTTGACCGTGCCGAGGATGTTGGACATGTGCACCAACGAGACGATCTTCGTCCGTTCGGTGACCAGGTCCTCCAGACCCGACTCGTCCAGCCGCCCCTGCTCGGTGACCGGGAACCAGCGCAGGGTCGCGCCGGTCCGTTCGCAGAGCAACTGCCACGGGACGATGTTCGAGTGGTGCTCCATCTCGGAGATCACCACCTCGTCGCCCGGCCCAAGCCGGAACCGCGGGTCGGCGTCCGGGCGCAGCGAGGCGTTCGAGAAGGCGTACGCCACGATGTTGATCGCCTCGGTGGAGTTCTTGGTGAACACCACCTCGTCGACGCTCGGCGCGGAGATGAACGCGGCGATCTTCGCCCGCGCCCCCTCGTACGCCTCGGTGGCCTCGGTGCCCAGGGTGTGCACCGACCGCGACACGTTGGCGTTGTGCCGCGCGTAGTGCTCGTCGAGCACGTCGAGCACCTGCCGGGGCTTGTGCGAGGTGTTGGCGCTGTCGAGGTAGACCAGCGGGTGCCCGTTGATCTCCCGGGACAGGATCGGGAAGTCGGCGCGCACCCGGGCCACGTCGAAACGTGGCACGTCGTCGTACTGCGGCATCCCCGCGGGGATCGCGATGCTGGTCATCTCGGCAGCGCCTCTCCTGCTCAGGCCTTGGCCGTGCCGGCCCCGGCGGCGTACCGCTCGTAGCCCTCGGCCTCAAGCTTGTCGGCCAGCTCCGGGCCGCCCTGCTCGACGATCCGGCCGGCCACGAAGACGTGCACGAAGTCCGGCTTGATGTAGCGCAGGATCCGCGTGTAGTGGGTGATCAGCAGCATGCCGGTGTCGCCGTTGTCGCGGACCCGGTTGACGCCCTCGCTGACCACGCGCAGCGCGTCCACGTCGAGGCCCGAGTCGGTCTCGTCGAGGATGGCGATCTTCGGCTTGAGCAGCTCCAGCTGGACGATCTCGTGCCGCTTCTTCTCACCGCCGGAGAAGCCCTCGTTGACGTTGCGCTGGGCGAACGCCGGGTCCATCTGCAGGCGCTCCATCGCGCCGCGCAGCTCGCCACCCCAGGTGCGCAGCTTCGGCGCCTCGCCGTCGATGGCGGTCTTCGCGGTGCGCAGGAAGTTGGCCACCGAGACGCCGGGCACCTCGACCGGGTACTGCATGGCCAGGAAGAGGCCGGCGCGGGCCCGCTCGTCGACGGTCATGGCGAGCACGTCCTCGCCGTCGAGGGTCACCGTGCCGCCGGTGATCTCGTACTTGGGGTGACCGGCGATCGAGTACGCCAGGGTGGACTTGCCGGAACCGTTCGGACCCATGATCGCGTGGGTCTCACCGGACTTCACGGTCAGGTCGACGCCGGCCAGGATCGGCTTGAGCTCACCCTCGGGCAGCTTGACCGACACCTTCAGGTCGCGGATCTCCAGGGTGCTCATTATCGGGTCACTCCATTACTCGGCGTCAGGCTGAGGTAGATGTCGCCGTCGCGGACTTCGACGGGGTAGACGGGGACGGGTTCGGTGGCCGGCAGGCCACTCGGCGCGCCGGTGCGCAGGTCGAAGCGCGAGCCGTGCAGCCAGCACTCCAACGTGCAGCCGTCGACCTCGCCCTCGGAGAGCGCGACGGCGGCGTGCGAGCACTCGTCGTAGGCGGCGTAGAACTCGCCGTCCTCGCCGTGCACCAGCGCGATCGGGGTGCCGTCGACGTCCGCGCTGATCGCGGTGCCCTTCGGCACGTCCTCGGCGGAGCAGATGCGGATCATCAGGCGCCCGCCTTGGTGAGCCGGGCCTCGATCGCGTCGCCCAGGCGCTCGCGCAGCGACTCCACCGGGATCTTGTTGATCAGCTCGGCGAAGAAGCCGCGGACCACCAGGCGGCGGGCCTCGCTCTCCGGGATACCCCGGGCCATCAGGTAGAAGAGCTGCTCGTCGTCGAAGCGGCCGGTCGCGCTGGCGTGGCCGGCGCCGGCGATCTCGCCGGTCTCGATCTCCAGATTGGGTACGGAGTCCGCCCGCGCGCCGTCGGTGAGCAGCAGGTTCCGGTTGATCTCGTACGTGTCGGTGCCGGTCGCCTCGGCCCGGATCAGCACGTCGCCGACCCAGACGGTGTGCGCGTCCTCGCCCTGCAGCGCGCCCCGGTAACCGACGTAGCTGCGGCAGTCCGACACGGAGTGGTCGACCAGCTGCCGGTGCTCCAGGTGCTGCCCGGAGTCGGCGAAGTAGACGCCGTACAGCTCGGCCTCGCCACCCCGATCGGTGTATTCCACGCTCGTGAACTGCCGGACCAGGTCACCACCGAGGGAGACCTGGATGTGGACGACCCGGGCGTCGCGGCCCAGCTTGATGTTGACGTGCTGCGCCTGGACCGCGTCCTCGGCCCAGTCGGCGACCGTGACCAGGGTCAGCTTCGCGCCGTCGGCGACGAACACCTCGACGTTGTCGGCGAGCGTGGTCGAGCCCTCCTGGGAGAAGACGACGGTGGCCTCCGCGAACCGACCCACCTGGACCTGGGTCCGGGCGAAGGCCAACTCCTCGGGGTACGCGCCCAGCAGCCGGACGATCACCGCGTCGGACACGACGGCCTCGGCCGCCACCTCGACAAGCGCGACGCGCGCCGCCCCGCCGTGGGCCAGCGCGCTGACCCGGTCGGTCGGCACCGACGCGGACACGACGCTGGGATCGGTCGGCTCGACGAGCCGCACCGACACCCCGGCCGGCAGGTCCGGGTGCTCGACGGTGACGCCCCGGCCGGTGGCGGCCGAGGTGTCCGCCGTGGCCAGGCCGCGCAGGCGCTTGAGCGGGGTGAAACGCCACTCCTCCTCCAGGCCGGTGAGGGCCGGGAAGTCAGCGACGTCGTACGAGCGCAGCGCCTGCGACTTGGTGCTGGGCGGCGCGGAAGCCTGGGTAGTCATGTCTTCCTTGGTCTGTCTGTTCCGTGACGACGAGGGTGGGGCGGGGTGCGGGCGGGCCGAGGTTCCGGCCCGCCCCGCGGGAGCGGCGGCGTCAGCCGACCGCGCCCTCCATCTGAAGCTCGATCAGGCGGTTGAGCTCCAGGGCGTACTCCATCGGGAGCTCCTTGGCGATCGGCTCGATGAAGCCGCGCACGATCATGGCCATCGCCTCGTCCTCGCTCAGACCCCGGCTCATCAGGTAGAAGAGCTGGTCATCACTGATCTTGGAGACGGTCGCCTCGTGCCCCATCGACACGTCGTCCTCGCGGATGTCGACGTACGGGTAGGTGTCCGAGCGGGAGATGGTGTCGACCAGCAGGGCGTCGCACTTGACCGTGCTCCGGCTGTGGTGCGAACCCTCCAGGACCTGCACCAGACCCCGGTACGAGGTGCGGCCGCCGCCACGGGCGATCGACTTGGAGATGATGGTCGAGGAGGTGTGCGGGGCGGCGTGCACCATCTTGGCGCCGGCGTCCTGGTGCTGACCCTCGCCGGCCATCGCCACCGAGAGCACCTCGCCCTTGGCGTGCTCGCCGGTCATGTAGACCGCCGGGTACTTCATGGTCACCTTGGAGCCGATGTTGCCGTCGACCCACTCCATGGTCGCGCCCTCGTGGCAGACGGCGCGCTTGGTGACCAGGTTGTAGACGTTGTTCGACCAGTTCTGGATGGTCGTGTAGCGGCAGCGCGCGTTCTTCTTCACGATGATCTCCACGACCGCGCTGTGCAGCGAGTCGGAGGAGTAGAGCGGCGCGGTGCAGCCCTCGACGTAGTGCACGTACGCGCCCTCGTCGACGATGATCAGCGTCCGCTCGAACTGGCCCATGTTCTCCGTGTTGATCCGGAAGTAGGCCTGCAACGGGATCTCGACCTGCACACCCTTCGGCACGTAGATGAACGAGCCACCGGACCACACGGAGGTGTTCAGCGCGGCGAACTTGTTGTCGCCGACCGGGATCAC
The DNA here is from genome assembly GCF_040649655.1 of Micromonospora sp. NPDC048905. Classification (NCBI taxonomy): domain Bacteria; kingdom Bacillati; phylum Actinomycetota; class Actinomycetes; order Micromonosporales; family Micromonosporaceae; genus Micromonospora; species Micromonospora sp. NPDC048905. The sequence continues at coordinate 39,832 of NZ_JBEZFV010000025.1, forward strand.
CGTGCCGAAGTACTCCTTGAAGACGTCCTCGTGCTCGCGCAGCGCGGTGTCGGTGTCCAGGAAGAGGACGCCCTGCTCCTCAAGGTCCTCACGGATCTTGTGGTAGACGACCTCGGACTCGTACTGCGCCGCGACACCGGCGACCAGCCGCTGCTTCTCCGCCTCCGGGATGCCCAGCCGGTCGTAGGTGTTCTTGATGTCCTCGGGCAGGTCCTCCCAGCTGGTGGCCTGCTTCTCGGTGGACCGCACGAAGTACTTGATGTTGTCGAAGTCGATGCCGGTGAGGTCCGCGCCCCAGGCCGGCATCGGCTTGCGGCCGAACAGCCGCAGACCCTTCAGCCGCAGGTCGAGCATCCACGCCGGCTCGTTCTTCTTGGCCGAGATGTCCCGCACCACCGCCTCGTTGATGCCGCGCTGGGCGACCGCCCCGGCGGCGTCCGGGTCGGACCAGCCGTACTCGTACCGACCCAGGGCGGCAAGCTGCTCTTCCTGGGTCAGGGGCTGGACAATCTGCTCGGTCATCTATCTGTCCTCACAGTGGTGACGGGATTACCGGATTGAGCACGCCCCGGCTGGGTCGGAATGTGCGTGGTGCACACCCCGTCGCCGTGCGCGATGGTGGCAAGGCGCTGTACGTGGGTGCCGACCAGACGGGAGATCACCGCGGTCTCGGCCTCGCACAGCTGAGGGAACTCGGCGGCCACGTGCGCCACCGGGCAATGGTGCTGGCAGAGCTGACCGCCGGAGGCGATCGTGGTCGCGTTGGCAGCGTAACCCTCGGCGGTGAGCGCCGCGGCGAGTGCCTCGGCTCGGGCGAGGGGATCGTCGCCGGCGTCCTCCATGGCCGTCCGGCAGCGCGACTCCAGGGCGGACACCTGCTCGGTGGCGAACGCCTCGACCGCCTCCGATCCGCCGTTGCGGACGATCCACCGCAGCGCCGCGGTGGCCATGTTGTCGTAGTGATGGGTGCCACAGCGGACCCGGCCGGCCTCGGTCAGCATGAACACCTTGGCCGGACGCCCCCGACCGCGACTGCCCCGCACGGCCTGCTCGCGGGCGTACACATCGCCGTCGGCGAGCATCGCGTCGAGGTGCCGGCGGATCGCCGCCGGGCTGAGCCCGAGGGCGACGCCGAGCTGCGCGGCGGTGGTGGCACCCTGCTCCAGCAGCAGTTGGGTGACCCGGTCGCGGGTGGAGATCTCCGCCGCGGTGACCCCGCCGGGCATCCCCGACGTGGCCACGACCGACGCGGACGCGGACGCGCCGACGGCCGGGACAGCCGTCGGCTGGTGCTCGGGGAGCGCCGCCGCGTTTTTCACAACGCCAACGTTACGTAATTACCCGGAGGGTCGCAAACCCGGGCCCCGGTGATCCGAACCACCGAGCCGACGGAGTCGGACGAACCTCGATCACTACAGTGCGTAGGATTTGCGCCGTGAACCGAATCGCCCGTCCGGTCCCCGGCATCCTGCTGCGCCGCCTCGCGCTCGCCTCGATCATCGCGAACGTGGGCATCGTCCTCACCGGCGGGGCCGTCCGGTTGACCGCCTCGGGCCTCGGCTGCCCCACCTGGCCGCGGTGCACCGACGACTCGTACGTCACCACCCCCGAGATGGGTGTGTACGGGGTGATCGAGTTCAGCAACCGCATGCTCACCTTCGCGGTGGGCCTGATCGCGCTGGCCACCCTGCTGGCCGTACTGCTGCACCGGCCCCGTCGACCCGGGCTCCTCGCCCTGGCCGTGGCGGTCTTCCTGGGCATCCCCGCCCAGGCGGTGATCGGTGGCATCACCGTGCTGACCAACCTCAACCCCTGGGTGGTCGGCCTGCACTTCCTCGCGTCGATGGCGGTGATCGCCGCCGCGTACGCCCTCTGGCGGCGCATCGGCGACCCGGACGGCCCGACCGTGGCCGTGGTGCCCACGCCGCTGCGCGCGCTGGCCCGGGTCACCACCGGCGTGGCGGTCGCGGTGCTGGTCATCGGCACCTGGGTCACCGGCAGCGGCCCGCACGCCGGCGACCACGGCGCCGCCCGCAACGGGCTCGACCCGGAGACGATCTCGCAGGTGCACGCGGACGCCGTCTTCCTGCTGATCGGCCTCTCGGTGGCGCTGATCTTCGCGTTCCGCGCAGTCGGCGCGCGACGGGCCACCCGGGCCGCGATCGTCCTGGTAGCCGTCGAGCTGGGTCAGGGCCTGATCGGCTTCGTGCAGTACTTCACCCACGTGCCCGCGATCCTGGTCGGCGCACACATGCTCGGCTCCTGCCTGGTGCTGCTGGCCGCGCTGTCGGCGCAGTGGTCGACCCGCGAACGCCGCCCGGTCACCCCGGCCGCCGCGACCGCTCCGGCGGACACCGCACCTCCGGTCGCAGCCACCGCCTGACCACCCTGCGCGCCCCGGCCCCGCCGGCCACCGCCCGACCGACCGCCTGGCGGGCGTCGGCGCCCCGCACCCCGCCCCGCGCCGTGCCGCGCCCCGCGCCGTGCCGCGCCCCGTGCCGTGCCGCGCCCCGTGCCGTGCCGCGCCCCGTGCCGTGCCGCGCCCCGTGCCGCGCCCCGCCCCGTGCCGCGCCCCGCCCCGAGCCGCGCC
>NZ_JBEZFV010000026.1:0-24333 GCF_040649655.1 Micromonospora sp. NPDC048905
GGGCGGCGGGGGGGGGCCGGGTCCCCCCGCCCGGCTCCGGGCGGTCAGGCTTGATCCCTGCGCCGGTCGGGCTGCCCGGAACCCCTGACCTGGTTGGGGTCCGCGCGGCGGTGCCTGGGGGTGGGTGGTCATGAGCGGCGTCGCGCGGGTGGTGGCCGGAAAGGCTGTGCCGCGGGGGGCTTTTCCGCACGTCAAGGTGGCGGGTGGGTTCGTCTTCGTCTCCGGTACGTCGTCGCGACGGCCGGACAACAGCTTCGCCGGTGTGTCGGTGGACGAGTTCGGCACGACCAACCTCGACATCCGGGTGCAGACCCGGGCCGTCATCGAGAACGTGCGGGACCTGCTGCGCTCGGTCGGCGCGGACCTCACCGACCTCGTCCAGGTGACGTCGTACCTGGTCAACATGAACGACTTCGGTGGCTACAACGAGGTGTGGGCGGAGTTCTTCGACGCGTCCGGGCCGACCCGCACCACGGTGGCCGTGCACCAGTTGCCCCACCCGCACCTGCTCATCGAGATCCAGGCCGTGGCCCTTCTTCCCTCGGGAGGTCAGTCGTGAGTGAGATCGCCGAACCGTTCAGCTTTCCCGGGTGGATCGCTGACAACCAGCACCTGCTGAAGCCGCCGGTGGGCAACAAGGAGATGTTCCCCGGCGGGGACGACTTCATCGTGATGGTGGTGGGCGGGCCCAACCAGCGCACCGACTTCCACGTGGACCCGTACGAGGAGTTCTTCTACCAGGTCAAGGGCAACATGCACATCAACCTGATGACCCCGCAGGGGCCGCGTACGGTGCACGTGCGCGAGGGGCAGATGTGGATGTTGCCGCGCAACACCCCGCACTCGCCGCAGCGGCCGGAGGCCGGCTCGATCGGCATGGTCGTGGAACGGGTCCGCGAGGAGGGCACCCTGGAGACCTTCCAGTGGTACTGCCCGGAGTGCGGCAACAAGGTGCACGAGGTGGAGTTGCAGGTCCGCGACATCGCCGCCGACCTGCCGCCGGTGTTCCAGGCGTTCTACGCCGACGAGCGGGCCCGCACCTGCGCCGACTGCGGCACCCTGCACCCGGGCAAGGGCTGATGCCCGCAGGCGTCGTCGACGTGCACACGCACGTCGTACCGAAGGGTTGGCCGGACCTCGGCGCGGCGTGCGGCGGGTCCGATTGGCCCTGGTTGCGGGTCGACTCCGAACGCGCCGCCATGGTCATGGTGGGCGAGACGGAGTTTCGCCCGGTCGGCGCCGAGTGCTGGGACGCGGCACGCCGACTGGCCGACATGGACGCCGACGGCGTGGCCGTGCAGGTGGTCTCGCCGACGCCGGTCTTCTTCAGCTACGACCGTCCGGCCGACCAGGCGGTGAAGGTCGCCCGGATCTTCAACGACCTGACCCTGGAGGTCACCGCGGCCGGAGGCGACCGACTGGTGCCATTCTGCCAGGTGCCGCTCCAGGACCCGGACGCCGCCTGCGCCGAGTTGGACCGCAGCCTCGCCGCCGGGCACGTGGGCGTGGAGATCGGCAACCACGTCGGAGACCGGGACCTGGACGACGCGGGGGTGGTCACCTTCCTGCAACACTGCGCCGAGGTGGGCGCGCCCGTCTTCGTCCACCCGTGGGACATGCCGGGCGGTCCCCGCCTGGACCGCTGGATGGCCCGCTGGCTCACCGGGATGCCCGCCGAGACGCACCTGTCCGTGCTGGCGATGATCCTGGGCGGTGTCTTCGACCGGGTACCGGAGACGTTGCGGATCTGCTTCGCGCACGGTGGTGGCAGCTTCCCGTTCTGGCTCGGCCGCGCCGACAACGCCTGGCACCGCCGGGGCGACCTCGTCCGTGGCGCGTCCGCCGCGCCGCCCAGCAGCTACGTCGACCGGTTCAGCGTCGACTCGGTGGTCTTCGCGCCGCCCGCCCTGCGGCTGCTTGTCGACACGATGGGGGAGGACCGGGTGCTGGTCGGCAGCGACTACCCGTACCCGTTGGGCGAACGCCCGGCCGGCGCGGTGGTCCACGCGGCCGACTTCCTCACCGACGACCAACGCGACAAACTCCTCGGCGGCAACGCGCTGCGCTTCCTGCACGGCTGAACGTCTCTGGCACCGACGGCCCGAGCGGGAGGGACGCCGACGCCGTGTCGGAGCGTCATCGCTGGTCCGAGCAGGGCAGGATGACGGGATGGCCGAGCCGCACGACCTGACCGCGCTGGAGCAGGCCGCCGCGATCACCCGCGGCGAGCTGTCCAGCGTCGACCTGGTCGAGCATGCCCTGAGCCGGGTGGCGGCGCTCGGCGACACCGTGGGCGCGTTCGTCACCGTCACACCGGAGCTCGCCCGGCAGGCCGCACGCGCCGCCGACGCCGTGCCGACCGAGGCGCGTGGCCCGCTGCACGGTGTGCCGACCGCGATCAAGGACCTGACCCTCACCGCCGGGATCCGTACCACCTTCGGTTCGGCCGCGTTCGTCGACTTCGTGCCGCCGGTCGACGCCGACGTGGTCCGGTTCATCAAGGCCGCCGGCCTGGTCAGCCTCGGCAAGACCACCACCTCCGAGTTGGGCTGCTCGCTCTACTCGGAGGGCCGGGTCGCGCCACCGGCCCGCAATCCGTGGCAACTGGCGTACACCGCCGGTGGGTCCAGCGGTGGCGCGGCGGCGGCGGTCGCGGCCGGGCTGGTCCCGGTCGCCCAGGGGTCCGACGGCGGCGGCTCGCTGCGCATCCCGGCCGCGCTCTGCGGCCTCGTCGGCTACAAGCCGAGCCGTGGCCTCGTCTCCGGCGGGCCAATCGGCTCCGGCGCGTTCGGCCTGCCCACCAGCGGCCCGCTCGGGCGGACCGTCACCGACGTCGCCGCGCTGCTCGACGTCATGGCGGTGCCGGTCCCCGGCGAGCCCTACCTGCCGCCAACCGCGCCGCCGGGCGGCTACCTGGCCGCCGCGCGCCGTGCCGATCCCGGTCCGCTGCGAATCGGCCGGTTCACCACGCCGATGCTCGCCGACGAGCCGGTGCACCCCGACTGCGTGGCCGCCGTGGACCAGGCCACCGCGCTGCTCACCGCGGCCGGCCACGAGGTGGTCGAGGTGGCACCGCCGCTCGGGCCGGCGGCGTGGCCGCTGTTCGAGATCCTCTGGTACGTGCTGGCGCTCACTCCGGTGCCGCCCCAGCGGGAGGCGGAGCTGCTGCCGCTGACCCGGTTGCTGCGGGCCCGTGGCGCCGAGATCTCCGCCGGCACCCTGGCCGCAACCCTCGGGGAGTTGCAGGCACAGGTCCGGCTGGGTGCCCGTCGCACCGCCGGCTGCGACCTGCTGCTCTGCCCCACCCTCGCGGCCCCGCAGGCACCCGTCGGCTGGTTCACCGCCGACGGTGACCCGGCGGCCGATTTCGACAGGCAACGCCGCTTCTCGCCGTACTGTGCCATCTTCAACGTCACCGGCGATCCCTCCGTGTCCCTGCCGGTGGGCACCACGACCGACGGCCTGCCCGTCGGGGTGCTGTTGACCGGCCGGTACGGCGACGACGCGCGGCTCATCGCGACGGCTGCGCAACTGGAGAACTCCAGTGACGGATGGGATCGGCACCCCGCAATCTGGCGGGCCGTCGACTCCGCTAACGTGAATGGTGACGGAGTCGGGTGGTCGGCATCATGATCGTCCATCCGACCCGGTTGTTCGAGGTCGTCCTTCTTCCGCCTGGGGGCGTTGGGATTGTCTGTTACCGAGACGTTGCTGGTCTTCGTCGGCATCCCGTTGGCCGCGGTCCTGGTCATCGCCGGCCTGTCGTACGCCGGTAGCCGTGGGGGTGCCACCGGCGGTGGCGGTGGCGCGAAGCGCTACCGGCCGGGCCGGCCCTTCGACTTCACTCCGGTCTGGTTCCTGGGCCGTCCGGAGCAGCTGGCCGACTCGGCCGGCACCGCGCTGACGGCGGGGGCGCAGGCGCCCGCGCTGACCAGCCACAAGCTTGAGCAGGCCAGCGTCGACGCGCCGGCCGGTGGAACCGGAGGCGCAAGTGACCGTTGGTGAGAAGCAGACCGGGACGGAAAATCCGCCCGAGGTGCTGGACGGGCCCTTCTCGACCCGCCAGCTGCTGCGCATCGACGAGGCGCTGCGCTTGGCCGACAGGGGCACCGGCCTGGTCTTCTCGGTCTTCGTCGGCGGTCTCGACGAGCCGATCCGGGAGCACGCCCAGCGGCTGCACCGCCAGCTCGCCGACCCCGACAAGTCGGTGCTGATCGCGGTGTCGCCCAACCAGCGCCAGCTGGAGATCATCACCGGGCGCTACGCGCGCAAGCGCATCCCCGACACGTACGCCAAACTGGCCGCGCTCTCCATGGCGGGTGCGTTCAGCGGCGGCGACCTGGCCGGCGGCATCATCAACGGCCTCGACCAGCTCGCCAGCCACGCCGGCAAGGGCTGAGCCCTCCCACGTAGGTACGACGCGCACGCCCGCTAGCTAGATCGTGCTCGATCCAGGAAACAGGGGCCTCGGCTGCGGCTGAGGCCCCTGTTTCCGTGTTCGAGCACGATCTTCCGAGGTGATGGCCCGGTGCTGGCGAGGACTCGCGTCCACGCCGGCACCGGGCCGCGTACTCCCTGGTCAGCTCTGTGGCGCGTCCTTCGCGCGGGCCTTGAGTGCCCGCACCACGCCGTCGCGGCCCTCGGCGACCAGCCGGCGCAGCGGGCCGGGATGCCCGTCGCCGGCCAGCCACGCGTCGGTGGCCGCCACCGTCTCGTCCTCCACCAGGTAGACCGGGTACGCCAGCTGCACGAACTCCTGCGCCGGCTCGCTGTCCCGGGTGGCCCACACCTGGCCGATCGCCGCGAAGTACTTCTCCCGGTACGGGGTGATCAGCTCCACCTGCGCCGGGTGGGCGAGGCCCTGCAACAGCGCCCGGTGCCGCCAGTTGGGCAGCGCGTCGGGGCCGGTCAGCAGCGCCCACACGGCTGCCTTGTTCTCCTCCGTCGGCACCAGCGCGTGCGCGTACGCCGCCTCCCGTTCGCCACTGGCGGTGCGGTCACCGGCCAGTTCCGCCTCGATCTCGGCGGCGCCGGCGGCGCCGTTGGCCACCAGCGCGGCGAGGACCGACCAGCGCAGCTCGGTGTCCACGGTCAACCCGGCCGGCGCACCCGTGCCGTCCAGCCAGCCGCGCAGCGTGGCCAGGTCCTCGTCGGAGCGGGCCGCCGAGGTGAACGCACGGGCCCAGGCCAGCTGGAACCCGCTGCCGGGTTCGGCGGCGGCGAGCGCGTCCCGGGCGGTACGGGCCAGATCGGCCCAGCCGGTCGGCGCCCAGGCCGGGTCGGCGTAGAGGGTGAGCGCGGTGGTCGCCTGCCGCAGGGTCGCGGTGACCAGGTTGATGTCGGTCTCGGCGGGCAGCCCACTCAGCGCGAGCGCCACGTAGTCGCGGGCGGACAGCTCCGCGTCGCGGATCATGTCCCAGGCCGCGGTCCAGCAGAGCGCCCGCGCCAGCGACGACTCGAAGCCACCGATGTGCTGCACCACGGTCGCCATCGAGCGATCGTCGAGGCGCAGCTTGGTGTAGCTCAGGTCGTCGTCGTTGAGCAGCAGCACGTCGGCGGCCCGGACGCCGCGCAGCTCGGCGAGGTCCGTCCGCTCGCCGGTCACGTCCACCTCGTACCGCTCGCGGCGCACCAGCCGCCCGTCGGCCAGGTCGTACAGGCCCACGCCGATCCGGTGCGTGCGCAGCGTCGGGTACGCGGTCGGTGCCTCCTGCAGGACCGCCACCTGCTCGTAGGTGCCGTCCGCGCCGATGGTCACCTCCGGTCGCAGCGTGTTGACCTGCGCGGTCTCCAACCACTGCGCGGCGAACTTGCGCAGCTCCCGGCCGGACGCGGCCTCCAACTCGGTGAGCAGGTCGTCGAAGGTGGCGTTGCCCCAGGCGTGCTTGCCGAAGTAGGCCCGCAGGCCGGCGACGAACGGCTCCTCACCCACGTACGCGACGAGCTGCTTGAGCACGCTCGCGCCCTTGGCGTAGGTGATGCCGTCGAAGTTGACCTCGACGGCCTCCATGTCCGGCATCTCGGTGTAGACCGGGTGCGTGGAGGAGAGCTGGTCCTGCCGGTAGCCCCAGTTCTTCCGGATGGACAGGAACGTCGTCCACGCCTCGGTGAACCGGGTGGCGTTGGTGTTGCACCAGTGGCTGGCCCACTCGGCGAAGGACTCGTTGAGCCACAGGTCGTTCCACCAGCGCATGGTGACCAGGTCGCCGAACCACATGTGGGCCAGCTCGTGCAGGATCGTGTTGGCCCGCTGCTCGTATTCGAAGTCGGTGACCTGCGAGCGGAACAGGTAGTGCGACTCGGCGTGCGTCACGCAGCCGAAGTTCTCCATCGCGCCGGCGTTGAAGTCGGGCACCCAGAGCTGGTCGTACTTCGGCAGCGGGTAGCGCACGCCGAACTTCTCGTGGAAGAAGTCGAAGCCCTGCTTGGTGATCAGGAACAGGTCGTCGGTGTCCAGGTACTGCGCCATCGACGCCCGGCAGAACGCCCCCAGGTCGATGCCGTCGTGACTGTCGCGCACCTCGTGGTACGGCCCGGCGCACAGGGCCGTGATGTAGGCGCTCATCCGGGGCGACTCGGCGAAGTGCAGCGTCTTGAGCCCTTCACCCGCGGGCTCCTCGCGCTGCACCGGCATGTTGGACACCGCCCGCCAGTGCGCCGGCACGGTGGCGTGCCAGGTGTAGACGCTCTTCAGGTCGGGCTGGTCGAAGCAGGCGAACACCCGCTGCGCGTCGGCCGTCTCGAACTGGCTGTACAGGTACGTCTCGCCGTCCACCGGGTCGACCGTCCGGTGCAGTCCCTGCCCGCTGTTGGAGTAACTGAAGTCGGCCTCGACGACCAGGGTGTTGTCGCTGGCCAGCGCGGACAGGACCAGACCCTTCTCGGCCGACCAGTCGGAGAGGTCGACGGGCGTGCCGTTCAGCGTCGCGGACCGCACCGACTCGGCCGCCAGCTCGATGAACGTGCTCGCGCCGGGCTCGCTGCAACGGAACCGGACCTCGGTCGTCGACCGGAACGTGCGGCCGTCGGCCGCCAGCACGGCGCTCGACAGGTCCAGACTGATGTCGTACCCCGTCACGTTGAGCAGGCGGGCCCGCTCGGTCGCCTCGACCTGCGTCAGGTTGCGCACTCCCGGCACTGTTTCTCTCCATCCCACATCTCGCCGTACGCCCGGCGGCGCCCGTTCGCCTACCGCTCGTGACGGCCGGCTCGATTCGAGTCTTCCATGAAGGCCCCGTCCCGGTGGCCGAGGTCACGCTCTCATTCGAGTGCCGGTCGATGCGCTTCGGGGTGAAGATTCTCCTGAGACGCCGACCGCCGCCGGCGCCCCCGTTGCGAAGGGATCTCACCGTGACCGAACGTGTCACCGCCGACATGTGGTTCGACCCGGCCTGCCCGTGGGCCTGGATCACGTCCCGCTGGCTGCTCGAGGTCGAGCAGATCCGTGCCGTGGACATCCGCTTCCACGTGATGAGCCTGTCCGTGCTCAACGACGGCCGGGACGAGCTGTCCGAGGACTACAAGGAGTTCCTGAAGACCGCCTGGGGGCCGGTGCGGGTCTGCATCGCCGCCGAGCAGCGGTACGGCAACGACGCCCTGCGTCCGCTCTACACCGCGCTCGGCACCCGGATCCACCTCGGCAAGGAGGAGCGGCGCCACGAGCTCTACGTCGCCGCGCTGACCGAGGCCGGCCTGGACCCGGCGCTGGCGGCGGCCGCCGAGAGCACCGACTACGACGAGGCGCTGCGGGCCAGCCACGAGGCCGGCATGCGCCCGGTCGGGCAGGACGTCGGCACTCCGGTCGTCCACGCGCCCGGCCCGGACGGCACGCCGGTCGCGTTCTTCGGCCCGGTGATCACCCCGGCCCCGAAGGGGGAGGCCGCCGGGCGACTCTGGGACGGCGTCCTGCTGGTCGCCGGCACCCCGGGCTTCTACGAGCTCAAGCGCACCCGCGAGCAGAGCCCGATCTTCGACTGAGCTGCGGAGGGCTGCCCTGTCAACGCCCGGCGTTGGCAGGGCGGTCGTCCCGACGGCACGGCGCCACGCACGTTCGCTCGGCGTGTCGTGGGTCGGCGGTGCCCGCCCCGTCACCGGGAGACTGCCCGCGTCGTTGGCCTGCATGTCCGCCGCAGCGACCCGCAGGGCCGCACCCCGCAGTTCGTGGAGGCATTCCCGATGGCCAAGCACCGTGCGTCCGGTGACGATCAACTGACCCGACCGGGGGTGATCGAGACTCCCGGCGCGGCCTACTGGTCGGTCGACGACTCCCGCTGGCCGGCGGTCCGCCCCGACCTTCCCGCCCACATGGTGGATCTGCTCGCGCCGCCCATCGTGGTCGGCGTGGCCCGGGTTCCGGTGACCTCACGGCTGACCCCGGTCGAGCCCGCGGCACCGCTTGCCGGTTCCGCGCCACCGGTGGCACCGGCGCTCGAGCCGCTACCGCCGGTTGCGCCGCTACCGCCGGTCGCGGCGGTGGCTGCCGCCGTGGCGTCGGCTCCGGTCCTGCCGTCGGCTGCCGCACCGGCCGAACCCGCGCCGCCCCCGCCGGCACCCACCGCTCCGCGTCCGGTGCCGACGCCGCCGTTGAGCCCGCGTCCCGTGCCGTCCCCGCCTCCCGACCGTCCGGTACCGGGGCCGCCCGCGTCGCCCCGCCGCGCCGTGAACACCGGGCCGGCCGCGATCGGTCGACGGGGCAACGCCGGACCGGCGGCAGGCAGGCACCGCCGGGGCGCCTCCGACCGCGCCAGCTGACCGGCTCGGCGCTTTCATCTGGTGGACCCCCGCGCGGGTCCCCGTCGGTGGCGACACCGCCGCCGGTAGCGTCAGTGGGCATGACCGTCGTGCATCCGATCTCCCGGGCGTGGGTCACCACTGGTGGCACCGGCGCGCAAAACTACGACGAGTTCGCCGACGACGCGGAGATCACCGCGATCATCGAGGCGAACCCGCACAGTGCTCTCGGCATCGAGATGCCGCATCGCGCCCCACAGAGCCTGGGCACGTCGTTCCTCGACGCGCTGCCGGACGCGGTGGCCCGCCTCGCCGAGGCGAAGGCCGACGGCAGCTACACACCCGCCGAGCAGGTGGTCGTGCTCTACCGGATCAGCGCGCCCGGCGAGGAGTCGGCGTACGGGCTGTTCGCGATGGTGGACACCGACCAGATCTCCACCCGGGCCGACGAGCCCGGTCTGGTCATCCGCAACGAGGACGTCTTCATCGCCAAGGTGCGCGAGCGGGTGGCGTTGGCCGAGGCGCTTGGTCACCTGCTCTCACCCGTACTCCTGTTGCAGACCGGGCGCGGCGACGAGCTGCACGCCGCGCTCGCGGCGGCGACCGAGACGGCCGGCGCGCCCGCCGCGACGGACACCGACCAGGCGGGCCGCACCCATGCCATCTGGCTGCTCGGCCCCGGCCCGGAGCAGGCCACGCTCACCGCTCTCGCCGGTGGTGGGGAGCTGGTCGTCGCCGACGGTAACCACCGCAGCCTGGCCGCACAGACCGGCGGGCTGCCGCGCTTCCTGGCCGTGGTCACCACGCCCGCGTCGGTCGCCATCCAGCCCTACAACCGGCTGGTCAGCGAGCTGACCACCACACCGGCCGAGCTGCTCGACCGGCTGCGGGCGGCGGGCGCCGAGGTCGCGCCGATCGACGGCCCGGTCGAGGTCCCGGCGGCCGGCGGCACCGTGCACCTCCGCCTCGGCGACCAGGGGTACGCGGTGCGCCTGCCCGCCACGGCGGCCGGCGACCTGGAGAACCTGGACCACGCCCTGGTCGAGCGGCTGCTGCTGCGCGACGCGCTCGGTCTGGACCCGGGCGACAAGCGGATCACCTACGTCGGCGGCGACTACCCGGCGAGCTGGCTCACCGGTGAGGTCGATGCCGGACGGGCCGAGTTGGCGGTCCTGATCGCGCCGGTGACCGTGGCGGACTTCGTCGCGGTAAACCTCGCCCGGGAGAAGATGCCCCGCAAGAGCACCTGGTTCACCCCGAAGGCGCGCGGCGGTCTGGTCGTCGCCGAGCTGCCGCGCTGAGCGGTCCCGCACCCGACCGTGTGACGAACCCGGCTCTCCGACGCCGCCCGCGCGTCGTCGGAGAGCACGGCCTGAGAGACTGCGCGGTATGCGCGTCTACCTGGGATCCGATCACGCCGGTTTCGAGTTGAAGGTGCACCTGGCCAACCACCTGGCCAAACAGGGGTACGACGTGGTCGACGTCGGCCCGCACAGCTACGACCCGGACGACGACTACCCGACGTTCTGCCTGCACACCGGCGACCAGGTGGTGGCCGACGAGACGGGCCTCGGTGTGGTCATCGGTGGGTCCGGCAACGGTGAGCAGATCGCCGCGAACAAGGTCGCCGGGGTCCGCGCCGCGCTGGCGTGGAGCGTGGAGACCGCCCAACTTGCCCGTCAGCACAACGACGCGAACGTGGTCGCGATCGGCGCCCGCCAGCACACGCTGGACGACGCCACGGGCATCGTCGAGGCGTTCCTCAACACGCCGTTCTCCGGCAACGAGCGGCATGCCCGCCGGATCACCCAGGTGGCCGACTACGAGAAGACCCGGCAGCTGCCCGACCTGCCCTGACCGGCCGGCGCTTCCGGCTCCGGCACCGGCACCGGCGTCCCGGCCCGGGGCGGCAGTCAGCGCGGCGAGCGGGGCAACTCCTCGCGGGGCACCCAGTTGCGTCGGACGACCACCACCCGGGCCTCCGCCTCGGCCAGGTCGTCGTCGCTGGGTCGGGCGGCGTCCCGGGCCCGGAGCGCGGCGCTGAGCCCCACCTGGGACGAACCGGAACCGACCAACCCGCGCAGGCCCCGCTCGCCGTCGCGCTCGTCGCCGCCGTAGTTGCGGCGGCGCGGGGGCGGGTTGTCGCCGTCGTGCACCCCTGCGGTGCTGGCCGTCGGGGTGTCGGTGCTCCGACCGGCCGGCTCCGGGTCGGGGTGGTGGCGTAGCCGTCGCCGTCGTCGGTCGGGGTCACCCATCCGCCGACCGTACCCTGCCCGGCGTGCGATTCGGCACTGTCGTGCCGCTGCGCGTCCCGGGCGGGGTCGGCGACCTGGTTGCCGGCTGGTTACCCTCGGATTCAGGCGGCGGTGATGCCGTCGGTCAGGGGGAGGACGAGATGGCAGACCAGACGCAGCCGTGGGCGGAGCGGACCGTGGAGGTGCCACCGCAGGCCGGCGTCGGGGTGCCGCCGCAGCGTGACGCGTTCCGCCGGGGCGTGGCCCCGGTAGGTCAGGCGCGCACCCCGCGGACCGAGCCGTTCCCGGTGGTCGAGCAGGAGCCGACCGGCACCGGCTGGCCCGGTGAGCCGGCCCCGCGTCGGCCCCTGAGCTGGCGGATGGCGCAACTGCGCCGCGGCGGTGAGTGGAGCGCGGCGGCGGGGTTGTTCGCGTTCGTCTGCTGGGGGATCTGGGCGCTCTCCGGCCAGGGTGACCTGACTGGTCCGGTGTTGGTGCTGGTGCTCAGCCTGCTGGTGGCGGTCGGCCTGTTCGCCCTGTCCCGGCTGGTCGGCCGGGTGGTGTGGGAGCGGCAGCTCGGACGGGTGCGGCGCAGCGCCCGCGGTGCCCACCTGGCGACGGCGGTGTTCCTCGTCGGCCTGGGTGTGGCGTGGCTCCAGCAGACCGAGTGGGTCGTCTCGGCCTGGAACTGGATCTCCTCGAACTGAGGATCGGGGAAACGCCCAGGCGGCCGGCGAGCGCCGCCCGCCCGGGCGTCGGCCTCGCGGCACGCCGCGAGGCCGGTCGTCTCCTCCACCAGACAGGGCCGCCGCATACCCCGCTGGCCACGGTTCATCCGTGCGGGGACCGGTCCGTCTCGCGTCCAGGACCCCAGTTCCCGCGATAAATCGCTTCGGGCCGATGGGACCATGCTCGGGTGAAGAAGATTCCCACCCTCTTTCTCCGCGACCCCGACGACCGCAGGCACGTCCTGCCCGAGGTCAACCCCACCTGCCAGTGGGTCCTCGACGGGGAGGGGACGTCGACGCGAAAGTACGACGGCACCTGCGTGCTGCTCGACGAGGACGGCGTGTGGTGGGCGCGGCGCGAGGTGCGGCCGGGCCGGCCGCAGCCGTCGGGCTACCGCCCGGTGATGACCGACGACGTGACGGGCAAGACCATGGGCTGGGAGCCGGTCGAGCAGTCGCCGTACGCCAGGTACCACGCCGAGGCCCTGGCCGCCGCCGGGCCGGAACGGCGGCCTCCCGGCACCTACGAACTGATCGGCCCGAAGATCAACGGCAACCCCGAGGGGGTACGGGGCCACGAACTCGTGCCCCACGCCGACGCCGAACAGTTCGACGTGCCGCGTGACCTGGACGGTCTGCGTGACTGGCTGCTGGCGCACCCCCGGTACGAGGGGATCGTCTGGCACCACCCGGACGGCCGGCGGGCCAAGTTGAAGCGCCGCGACTTCGCCTGAGCCGACAGCGCCGCCCGCGCGATCGGGTGCTGGTGAGTGACGCCCGTCGTCGGGGTTTGTCGCCTCGGCGGCCCGTTCGGCGTTGATCCCTCCGAGACACGCACGAGTTGCGAGGCAACCCCCCGGGTGAGACCCCGCGTGTCTATCTCGAAACGGGAATCGGAGGCCTGAATGAGCGATCGCGACGAGGCGTTCGCCGAGTACTTCGCGGCACGCTCCGCTGCCATGCGCGCCACGGCGTACCTGCTGTGCGGCGACTGGCACCGGGCGGAAGACCTGGTGCAGACCACGTTCGTCAAGCTCTACCGGGTCTGGCACCGGATCTCGCGGCACGAGGTGCTCGACAGCTACGTCCGGCAGATCCTGGTCCGGACGTTCCTCGACGAGCGGCGTCGCGGCTGGTGGCGGCGCGAACGGGTGGGGGGCGAAGACGCCGAACAGGTGATCGCTCCCGACTCGCCGGAGAGTCGGCTGGTGCTGCTTGAGGCCCTGGCCCGCGTCGCACCGCGCCAACGGGCGGTGCTGGTTCTCCGCTACTGGGAGGACCAGTCGATCGAGGACGTCGCGGGGCTGTTGGACTGCTCTCCAGGGACGGTGAAGAGCCAGGCGGCACGCGGGCTCGACACGCTGCGCGGCCTCCTGGCACCCACTTACAGCGGGATCGAGATGGGGGAGCGATGAACGGACAAGAGTTGCGTGACGCGTTGCGCGGCGAGATGGCGAACACCACCCCGCCACCACCATTGAGTACGGGTGCCGCGCTCGCCGCCGCACGTCGGGCACAGTTCCGCCGCCGCGCGTTGTGGACGTCGCTCGGATCGGCGGCCGTCGTGCTGGCGGTCACCGGTTTCGCGGTCGTCACCACTCCGGACGACCTCGTCTACCAACCGGCGGGCCGGGGGCCACTGGTGTCTCTGGACGCGACGGGGGACACCAAGGAGCCGTGGCCGACCGGACCGGACGGCAAACCGCAGGAGGACCGGACGGCGCGGGCCGGATCCCAGCACGACCGGGGCGTCCACCTGCTCAACGAGGTCGTCGCCGTGGTGCCCACCGGCTACACCGCGCCGGAGGATCCGGCGAGCCAGCCCGCCGACCAGCGGACGTTGCGGACCCACCAGGCGCAGTTCGAGGAGAAGGTGGACGGCGTCGACAGGTGGAGTTACCTGTCCTCGGTCGCCGTGGCCAAGGGCAACCGCACCGGGCGCGTGATCGTCGAGGTGCACGACGCCGGCACCCAGTTGCCGACCGACCCGTGCGCCCTGGCCCGCGACTTCTGGGGCATGCAGGGCGAATGCCAGCTCGAAACGGTCGGGGCGGCGCAGGTCGGCGTGGTGGTCCGACCGGGCAACGACGACCGGCTCGACCAGTGGTCTGCCTACCGGCACCCGGACGGCGTGGTGGTCTACGTGGCGCAGGGCGCGAAGCTCGACGAGAGTCGGCCGGGGTTGACCACCTTGCCGTTCTCCGTGCCGCAACTGGCGGCCCTCGCGGTCGACGAACGATTCCACCTGCGCTGACCCGTGCGGTACCGGCTCGGGGATGCCCGGCCGGCGCCGCGCCCTAGCTCGCGCGGGGGAGGTGACTGGTCCTCACCGGGGATCAGCTGTCGTCGACGCCGGTGAAGGATTTGGCATATGGCGATCACCCTGTTGCACGCGGCCCCGGCCAGCAGCGACACCGAACAGCCCGTGCCACGCTGGGCGCTCCGTGCCGCCTACGCGCTTCCCTGGTTGCTGCTTCCCTCCTGCCTGTGGAGGTTGCCGTTTGCCTTCAACTTCGACATGGGTCAGCTCGACGACGCACCCGTGTCACCGTTGTGGATCGCCATTCCGTACGTCTTCGGACTCAGTGTGCTCACCGAGTTGCTGGCGCTGCTCAGCATCGGTCTGGTGCGCGGCTGGGGCGAGGTGGTCCCGAGCTGGATCCCGGTCATCGGTGGCCGACGTGTGCCGTCCATGGCGACGGTTGTCCCGGCCGTGGTCGGGGGACTGCTTCTGACCACGCTCTCGGGCTGGATGGCGCTCACCTGGGTCGGTGTGTCCGACGGCGTGGCGTACGAGAACGGCTGGTGGCAGGCGCTGGCCATGGTGTGCATCAGCCCGATAGCGCTCTGGGGCCCGATAGTGCTCGCCCTGGCCTGCGCCTACCACGTGCGCCGTCGCCCGGCCCGCGGTTCGGGGATGCCTGGGCTTGACCCGGCCCGATGGACCGGGTCGATGAGTCGTCCGTGATCGTGGTCCGGTCGGGTCGTGGCGACCCCTGATCGCGATGAGAATGGTTCACTTCAACAGCATCGGCGCCGTTTGGGCCGTCGGGACCGGGGAGCGTTTCGTGGACGACGATCGGGAGTCGCTCGCCAAGCAGGTCGAGGCGCAGGTTGGCGTCCGGCCGCCGGAGGCGCTGCTCGACGTGTGGACGGGTGAGCGGCCGGTGGACGCCGCAGCCGACGTGTCCGTCTACGGTCCGGACGAAATCGCCGAACGCAACCGCACGTACGAGATCCCGGACTACGCACCTGACCTGTTGCTGATCGGGGACGACGGCGGCGGCGCCGGCCTCTTCGTCGCGCGGAACGACAGCGATCCCGAGGTCGTCCTCATCGGCCTCGGAGCGGTGGGCACCGTCGACGGCACACCTGCCGGTCAGTTGTCGCTCCTGGCGGCGGACGGCTTCCGGTCGATCGACTCCGCCGAAGATCTCGGGGATACGGCAGCGTCGACCGGGCCGATCGACGTCCTGGTCACCCACCGTCCCGGGGTGAGGGCACTGGTGGAGATCCGCAAACTGTTCCACCTCTCCCTGCCGATCAGCGCACTCACCGCTGCGGACGCCCATTACCCGATGGTGGTCCTGACCGACGTCCACCACGGCAGGTACGCGGAGGCCATCGCCCAGCTCAACCTGCGCCACCGGTGCCTGGCCGTCCGCCCCCACGTCACCAGGATCTCCAGCTCCTGCTGATCTTCTGTGGTCCGCCGCGGCGCGTAAACCCCTGGACCACCCCGCACCCACCGGCGATAGTTCGGCCCATGAGCTGGTTGCCCGATGACTTCGTCCACCCCGTGCACGTGCCCGTGCCCGACAGCTCGCTGCACCTGCGGCCGATCAGGGAGGCGGACACCGCGCTCGACTACCCCGCCGTGATGGGCTCCCGAGAGCGCCTGTGGGAGATCTTCGGCCCGGCCTGGGCCTGGCCCCCGGAGACGATGACCTATGACGAGGACCGCGCCGACCTGCTGCGGCACGAGAAGGAGATCGCCGCGCACCAGTCGTTCAACTACGCGCTGTTCGACGAGGCGGAGACGGCGCTCCTCGGATGTGTCTACATCGACCCGCCTGAGCGCGTCGGCGCCGACGGCGAGATTTCCTGGTGGGTGGTGGACGACCTGGTCGGCAGCGCGGCGGAGCGGGCGCTCGACGCGCTGGTGCCGCAGTGGATCGCCACCGAGTGGCCCTTCCGGCAGCCCCGTTACCTGGGCCGGGACATCAGCTGGCAGGACTGGCTCGCGTTGCCGCGCGTGTCGTGACACGTCCGAGGTGATCCGGGACGGCGTCTCCGCGTCCCGGGTGCCGAGCGCGGCTGTCACCCATCGCCAGCGGGCTGGTCGTGCCGTCGAGGCCGGCTGTCGCGCCGGTCCCGGGACGGATTCGCGAAGCAGGACGGATTCACGATGGGCATGAATGTGGCCCAGGTCGGAAACCGTCCCTGACCTGGGCCACCATTGCCGAGCGGGCGACGAGAATCGAACTCGCGTAGTCAGTTTGGAAGACTGAAGCTCTACCATTGAGCTACGCCCGCGTGCACCCCGCCGAAACGGGGCGCGCAGACAGCTTACCCAATGTCTCTGCCGGCCGCGAAGCCACGTCACCGCCCGGCGGCACCGGGCTGTGCGTGCGCGCCCCGCCGCAGCCCGAAGATCCACTCCGCGGCACGGATGTCGTGGTCTCTCCGGCCTCCGGGTGCCCGCGAGATTCATGACGTCGTGTGGATCTCCACCGCCGAGGCCGCCGAGGCCCCCGAGGCCGCCCCGGCGCCGTGCTACATGGGTGATACGGGCGGTTTGGGAAGATGTGTCCGGGTGGTGGGTGCCCCGGCACCGCCTGAGTCGTGCCGACGGCATAGACTGCACGTCGCCACGGGGTGTGGCGCAGCTTGGTAGCGCACTCGCTTTGGGAGCGAGGGGCCGTGGGTTCAAATCCCGCCACCCCGACTGTCGTCCGCGGCCGGGCCGCCCCGGGTGCCGCCACCGCGGTTCCCGGGCGATGCCGGAGCGTCAGGCCGGCTCGCCTACACTCGATGGGCTGAATCACGCCCAGACTCAACTGAGATCCGTCAAGGAGTACGCCTGTGAAGAGCACCGTCGAGACTCTGAGCCCGACGCGCGTGCGGCTCGCCATCGAGGTGCCGTTCGTCGAGCTCGAGCCGAGCCTCAAGAAGGCGTACCGGGAGATCGGTTCGCAGGTCCAGGTTCCGGGCTTCCGCCGGGGCAAGGTGCCGACCGCGGTGATCGACCAGCGGGTCGGCCGCGGCACCGTCCTCAACGAGGCGGTGCAGGAGGCCATCCCGGAGAACATCCTCGCCGCGGTGCGCGAGCACGACCTCAAGACGCTGGGGCGCCCCGAGGTCGAGATCACCGAGTTCAACGACGGTGACTCGCTCAACTTCACCGCCGAGGTCGACGTCCGTCCGGAGATCACCATCCCGGACGCGTCCTCCATCGAGGTGACCGTCGACGAGCTGCAGATCGACGAGAGCGAGATCGACGAGCAGGTGAAGAACCTGCGGGAGCGTTTCGCGACCCTCAAGACCGTCGAGCGGGCCGCCGCCGAGGGCGACTACGTCCAGATCGACCTGAACGCCACCGTCGACGGCGAGGACGTGCCGGGCGGCCAGGCGAGCAACATCTCCCACGAGGTTGGCAGCAAGCAGCTCCTGCCCGGTCTGGACGAGGCCGTCGTCGGGCTTGCCGCCGGCGACGACACCACCTTCACCACCCAGCTCGTCGGCGGCGACTTCGCCGGCCGGGACGCCGAGGTGGCGGTGACCGTGCGCACGGTCAAGGAGAAGGAGCTGCCCGAGCTGAACGACGAGTTCGCCCAGATGGCGAGCGAGTTCGACACGATCGAGGAACTGCGCGGCGACCTGCGTGCCCGGGTCAACCAGGGCAAGCAGGTCGAGCAGATCTACGCGGCTCGCGACAAGGCGCTCGCGCAGCTGGTCGAGGCCGCCGAGATTCCGGCCCCGGAGGGTGTCGTCCGCGAGGAGGTCGAGAGCCGCAAGCAGGCGATGGTCGACCAGCTGGAGCGGATCGGCGCCTCGATGGAGGAATACCTCGCGGCCGAGGACAAGACCGAGGAGCAGATCGACGCCGAGCTGACCGAGGCGGCGACCGAGGGCGTCAAGGTCCAGCTCCTGCTGGACACGCTTGCCGACGCGGAGGACGTGCAGGTCTCCGACGACGAGTTCGGGCACGAGATCGTGCACCGGGCGCAGCGCGCCGGCATGGCTCCGCAGCAGTACTACGACCAGCTGGTGCGCTCCGGCGCGGCCGCCGCGGTCTTCGGCGACGTGCGGCGGGGCAAGGCGCTCGCCGCCGTCATGGAGCGGATCACGATCAAGGACTCGGCCGGCAACGAGGTCACCCTCGACGCCCTCCGTGCCGCCAACGAGGCGGAGCACAACCACGACCACTGATCGTCGGGTGCGGCCGCCGTCCGCCGCTGTGCGGTGGACGGCGGCCGAATCCATTTCTGGGTACGCCCGGAAGTCAGCGTTGCCGGGTACGCCCGGAAGTCAGCGTTGCCGGGTACGCCCGGAAGCCCGCGCCGCGGGTGCCCTCGACACAGCTGCGCTGAGAGCGAACAGTGCCCCGACCGGGACTCTGCCGCCCCGCACAGCGGTTAGTGTCGGGAAAGACGGTACGGAGAGCGAAGGGCTGCCATGACCGACATGCACATCCCCAAGAAGTCGCTCCGGGCGATTGACGCGCGCGGTGGCGACTCCATTGGCAACCTCGACGACTCGGTCTACAACCGGTTGCTCAAGGAACGCATCATCTTCCTGGGCAGTGAGGTGACCGACCAGGTCGCCAACCGCATCTGCGCGCAGCTGCTGCTGCTCGCCGCGGAGGACCCGGACCGCGACATCAACCTGTGGATCAACTCGCCGGGTGGCTCGGTCTACTCCGGCATGGCGATCTACGACACCATGCAGTTCATCGACAACGATGTGTCGACCGTGGCGATGGGCATGGCGGCCTCGATGGGCCAGCTGCTGCTCTGCGCGGGCACCAAGGGCAAGCGGTACGCCCTGCCCCACGCCCGGATCATGATGCACCAGCCGTCCGGTGGTCTGGGCGGCACGGCGTCCGACATCGCCATCCAGGCGGAGCAGATGCTCTACACGAAGCGGATGTTCCAGGAGCGGGTCGCGCACCACACCGGCCAGAGTCAGTCGCAGATCGAGGCGGACTCGGACCGGGACCGTTGGTTCACCGCCCAGGAGGCCATGGACTACGGCTTCATCGACAAGGTGATCATCGGGGCCGCACAGGTTCCGGATGGCGCCGGGACCCTGAGCTGAGGAGCTGACGATGACCGATCTGAGCTTGCCGCCCCAGTTCGCGGCCGTGCACAACCGCTACGTGTTGCCGTCGTTCGTCGAGCGCACGTCGTACGGGGTCAAGGAGTCGAACCCGTACAACAAGCTCTTCGAGGACCGGATCATCTTCCTCGGCGTCCAGGTGGACGACGCGTCGGCCAACGACGTGATGGCCCAGCTGCTGACGCTCGAGGGCACCGATCCGGACCGCGACATCATCATGTACATCAACTCGCCGGGTGGCTCGTTCACCGCGATGACGGCGATCTACGACACCATGCAGTACGTCCGTCCGGACATCCAGACGGTCTGCCTCGGGCAGGCCGCCAGCGCGGCAGCGGTGCTGCTGTCGGCGGGCACCGCGGGTAAGCGGATGGCTCTTCCGAACTCGCGGATCATCATCCACCAGCCGGCCACCGAGGGCGGCTACGGGCAGGGCTCGGACATCGAGATCCAGGCCCGGGAGATCCTGCGGATGCGGACGCAGTTGGAGGACATGCTGTCCCGCCACTGCAACCGCCCGATCGAGCAGGTTCGCAAGGACATCGACCGTGACAAGATCATGACGGCCGAGGAGTCCAAGGAGTACGGGCTGGTCGACACGATCCTGACCAGCCGCAAGAAGGGTCTGCTGGCGACCCACTCCGCCAGCTGAGCAGTACCGGGTCAGAGGTTGGCCGGGGCGTGCAGTTCCCGGCCGACCTCTGACACACCCTTTTTGGGGGTCGGAGAATGCCCCGCCAGCGGGTAACGTCGGGTCCGTACCGCTTCGCCGGTTGGGCCGGTGGGGTGAACCAAACCGGGCGGCGCGCAGCGTCCGCAGGTCAGGGCCGGGTCTCCGGCCGACGAGTGCAGGGAGAACGTAGGTGGCACGGATCGGTGACGGCGGCGACCTACTGAAATGCTCCTTCTGCGGTAAGTCGCAGAAGCAGGTCAAGAAGCTCATCGCGGGCCCAGGGGTCTACATCTGCGACGAGTGCATCGATCTCTGTAACGAGATCATCGAAGAGGAGTTGGCCGAGTCCGGCGAGGTGAAGTGGGAAGAGCTTCCCAAGCCGATGGAGATCTGCCAGTTCCTCGACAACTACGTCGTGGGGCAGGATCAGGCCAAGAAGGCGCTCGCGGTCGCGGTCTACAACCACTACAAGCGGATCCAGGCTGAGGCGGCCAACGCGCCGGGCTCCGGCAGCGATGCCGTCGAGCTGGCGAAGTCCAACATCCTGCTGCTCGGCCCCACCGGGTGCGGCAAGACCCACCTGGCGCAGACCCTCGCCCGCATGCTGAACGTCCCGTTCGCCATCGCCGACGCCACCGCGCTGACCGAGGCGGGCTACGTCGGCGAGGACGTGGAGAACATCCTCCTCAAGCTGATCCAGGCCGCGGACTACGACATCAAGCGTGCCGAGACCGGCATCATCTACATCGACGAGGTCGACAAGATCGCCCGCAAGTCGGAGAATCCGTCGATCACGCGGGACGTCTCCGGCGAGGGTGTGCAGCAGGCTCTGCTCAAGATGCTCGAGGGCACGGTGGCGAACGTGCCGCCGCAGGGTGGGCGTAAGCACCCGCATCAGGAGTTCATCCAGATCGACACCACGAATGTGCTGTTCATCTGTGGTGGCGCCTTCGCTGGTCTGGATCAGATCATCGAGTCCCGCACCGGGCAGGGCGGCACCGGTTTCGGTGCCCGGCTCCGTTCGGTCTCCGAGCGCTCGACCGACGACATCTTCAGCCAGGTCATGCCGGAAGACATGCTCAAGTTCGGGTTGATCCCCGAGTTCGTGGGCCGGTTGCCGGTGATCACCAACGTGCGCAGCCTGGACCGCAGCGCCCTGGTGCGGATCCTCACCGAGCCGCGTAACGCCCTGGTCCGGCAGTACCAGCGCTTGTTCGAGCTGGACGGTGTCGAGTTGGAGTTCGACGAGCCGGCGCTGGAGGCGATTGCCGACCAGGCGATGCTGCGGGGCACCGGTGCCCGTGGCCTGCGGGCGATCATCGAGGAGGTGCTGCTCTCCGCGATGTACGAGGTGCCGAGCAACCCCGATGCCGCCCGAGTGTTGATCACCCGTGAGGTGGTCCTGGAGAACGTCAACCCGACAATCGTTCCGCGCGAGTTCACCGGGCGTCGGGCCCGGCGGGACCGCGAGGAGAAGTCGGCCTGATCCCACCGGACATCACGCCGGCCGCTCTACTCCTGACGCGGCCGGCGTGATCGCGTCCGGCGGTCCCATTCGCCCGACGGGGTGACGGTCACCATCATCAGCCGGGCCGGGGCATCGCCGTCGTTGCGGTAGCCGTGCTCCCGATCGGCGTGAATCTCGATGGTCTCACCGGCGCGGACGGGATGGTCCTGCCCGTCGACCCGGACGATCACCGTGCCGTCCAGGATGTGCAGCACCTCGCGGGTGCCACGCGGGTGGTCGAGGGAACGGTGGGACTCCCCGGGGAGTAGCCGCCAGTCCCACAGCTCGACGAGATCCGGCTCGCCCAACCCGCTCAGCAGGCGGGCCGTGCCGCCGTGCTCGCCCTGCCAGAGCACGGGCGCCTCCCCGGCTGAACTGATCTTCACGGCCCGTTCCTCGGCTGGTTCGAGTAGTTGGGCGATGTTGACGCCGAACGCGTCGGCGACCCGGCACAGCGTGCCGACGCTCGGGTTGGTACGCGCGCCCTCGATCTGCACGAGCATGCCCTTGCTCACCCCGGACCGACCGGCCAACTCGTCGAAGGACCACCCTCGGGCGGCCCGTAGGTCGCGTACCTGTCGGGCTACCGCAGCGGTAACCGCGCCCACCCGATCCGGACTCGACTCGGTCATTAAACTATCCCTCACGGTCACTATTGTGGTACGACACATGCATGATACCCATTGTCCTGGCCGCGTTGTCCGCCCTCGCGTTCGGCACGGCCGACTTCTCCGGCGGTAAGGCGTCCCGGCACGCCGCACCGATCGCCGTAACCGTGATCTCCCAACTGCTGAGCGTCCCGCTGCTGGTCGTGTTGGCGCTTGCCGTACCCGGAACACCGCACATCGGTGACCTCGGCTGGGGGCTGCTCGCCGGGGTGGCCGGCGGGGGCGGCATCATGCTGCTCTACCGGGCTCTCGCGGGCGGGATGATGGCGGTGGTGGCACCGATCACCGCGATCACCGCGGCAGTGGTGCCGATCGTCGCCGGTCTCTTCACGGCGTCCTTCCCGGGTGCCCTGGCGCTCACCGGCGCCGGCCTCGCGGTGGTGGCCATCGCCCTGGTCAGCCTGGGGGAGAGCGGCGGCAGGCGGGCAATCCCGGCCCGGCTCGTCGGGCTCGCCGCCGCCGCCGGGGCGCTGTTCGGTGTCTTCTTCACCCTCCTGGGCCAGGCCGACGAGAGCGCGGGGATGTGGCCGGTGGCGGCGGTTCGGGCAAGCTCGATCGCGCTTGGCCTCGCGCTGGCCGTCGGCACCCGGACGCCGCTGCGCCTCGGGCGGCGGGAGTGGGGCTGGGCGGCGGTCGCCGGTCTGCTCGACAGTGGTGCCAACGCGCTGTTCCTGGCCGCCGCTGCCCGTGGCCACCTGAGCATCGTCGCGGCGCTCGCCGCGCTCTACCCGGCGAGCACCGTGCTGCTGGC
Organism: Micromonospora sp. NPDC048905; assembly: GCF_040649655.1. Lineage (NCBI taxonomy): Bacteria > Bacillati > Actinomycetota > Actinomycetes > Micromonosporales > Micromonosporaceae > Micromonospora > Micromonospora sp. NPDC048905. Next base: position 22,633 of record NZ_JBEZFV010000026.1, read on the forward strand.
GTTGGCCGTCGACCGGGAACGGTTGCGCGCCGTCCAGATCACCGGGCTCGGCTTCGCGGCCGGTGCGTTGGTGCTGGCCAGCCTGTGACGCTGTCCGCGCCGCCCTCCCCGCCGTACCCTGTGCTCATGCGCGTCGCGGTCTGCCAACTCAACGCCCGGGACGACCGTAAGGCCAACCTGGCCACCGCGGAGGCCCTGCTGAGCCGCGCGGCCGCCGGCGGCGCGGACCTCGCCGTCCTGCCGGAGTACGTCGAGTACATAGGCCCGGCCGCTGGGATGCCCGAGCCGGAGCCGGTGGACGGCGAGGTCGGCAGCTTCTTCGCCGAGGTCGCCCAGCGGCTCGGCATCTGGCTGGTGGCCGGCTCCTTCCACGAGGCCGGCCCGGACCCGGAACACACCTGGAACACGTCTCTGGTCTTCGACCGCTCCGGCAGTCTGGCCGCGAGCTACCGCAAGATCCATCTGTACGACGTGGAGATCCCTGGCCGGGTCTCCTACCGGGAGTCGGCGACTGTCGCACCCGGGGTTCAGCCGGTGGTGGTGGATGTCGAGGGTCTGCGGGTCGGCCTGTCGATCTGCTACGACCTGCGCTTCCCGGAGCTGTACCGGCTGCTCGCCACCGATGGTGGGGCACAGCTGCTGGTGGTCCCGGCGGCATTCATGATGCACACCGGCCGGGACCACTGGGAGGTTCTGTTGCGAGCCCGCGCCATCGAGAACCAGTGCTTCGTGGCGGCGGCCGGCCAGACCGGCGACCACGACCCGGGCCGCACCTGCTTCGGACGCAGCATGGTGGTCGATCCGTGGGGGACGGTCCTCAGCCAGGTGCCGGACGGCCCGGGTGTGTCAGTGGTCGACCTGGACCTCGGCCGGCTCGCCGCGATCCGGGCCGAGCTGCCCAGCCTGGCCAACCGGCGGCTCTGAGCCTCAGCCCTCCAGCAGGACGCCGATGACCGCGAACCCGGCGATGGCCGCGGCGGTTATCAGCAGCGCGGTGGTCATTCGGGACTTGCCCCGTCGGGCCAGTCGTCCCACGGAGAGCACCAGTACGACGAGCACGACCGCACCGATCACCACCTGCCAGAACGGCAGGAGGACGCCGAGCAGCGACTCCTCGGCGAGCACAGTGGTGCCGAGCCCGGACTCATCCATGTCAGACACTCTGGCACGGCGGGACGGCCCGCGTCTCCGCCTGTACCGGGACCGTTGCGAACCAGCCGATCCGAACCAGTGATGAACCCTGATTTGCCTTCTCCGGGCCGTCCGCGTAACTTTCTCTCTGCACGGGGGAGGCCGGACAAACCGGCCGAGAACGGGCGCCAGGCTCGTGGCGGAGACGCCGAGCGAGACTGAGGATCGGGCGGTGCGGAACATCCCGGAAACGGGGTTGCGAACGCGAAGCCGACCGGGTAAGGTTCTGAAGCCGGCAGGAGCCGGGCGGATGGCCGCGAAGCGGCGATCGGCCGGTCTGCGGCTTCCCACGACAGCAACGACCGCCGGGTTCGGCGTGCGTCATCGTGGGTCCGGACGAACCACATTGATCGCCTCGAACATGAGGTTGACAATGAAAGTTCGACCAAGTAGGTTTGAGCGGTTGCCCCGAAACGGGGTTCCACTGAGGTGGGGCTTCTGGTCGGTGTGTGGTTGTTCTTTGAGAACTCAACAGGGTGCTTGTAAAGCCAGTGCCAATTATGATTTATA
>NZ_JBEZFV010000027.1:0-4030 GCF_040649655.1 Micromonospora sp. NPDC048905
GACGCAGAAAAGGCCACCCCGTGATGGGGTGGCCTTTTCTGGAAGATTGTCCGGCGGCGTCCTACTCTCCCACACCCTCACGAGTGCAGTACCATCGGCGCTGGAGGGCTTAGCTTCCGGGTTCGGAATGTAACCGGGCGTTTCCCCTCCGCCATGACCGCCGTAACTCTATGAACATATCAAACAACCCCGGGCACACACACGCGGGTGTTCGCTTGTTCAGAGTTGCACAGTGGACGCGTAGCAGCTTAGTAGTCAAGTCCTCGGCCTATTAGTACCGGTCAACTGAACCCGTTACCGGGCTTACATTTCCGGCCTATCAACCCAGTCGTCTAGCTGGGGGCCTTACCCCACCAAGGTGGGTGGGATACCTCATCTTGAAGCAGGCTTCCCGCTTAGATGCTTTCAGCGGTTATCCCTTCCGAACGTAGCTAACCAGCCGTGCCCTTGGCAGGACAACTGGCACACCAGAGGTTCGTCCGTCCCGGTCCTCTCGTACTAGGGACAGCCCTTCTCAAGTATCCTACGCGCACGGCGGATAGGGACCGAACTGTCTCACGACGTTCTAAACCCAGCTCGCGTACCGCTTTAATGGGCGAACAGCCCAACCCTTGGGACCTGCTACAGCCCCAGGATGCGACGAGCCGACATCGAGGTGCCAAACCATCCCGTCGATATGGACTCTTGGGGAAGATCAGCCTGTTATCCCCGGGGTACCTTTTATCCGTTGAGCGACACCGCTTCCACTCGCAAGTGCCGGATCACTAGTCCCGACTTTCGTCCCTGCTCGACCTGTCAGTCTCACAGTCAAGCTCCCTTGTGTACTTGCACTCAACACCTGATTGCCAACCAGGCTGAGGGAACCTTTGGGCGCCTCCGTTACCTTTTAGGAGGCAACCGCCCCAGTTAAACTACCCACCAGACACTGTCCCTGAACCGGATAACGGTCCGAAGTTAGATACCCAAATCAACCAGAGTGGTATTTCAAGATTGCCTCCACCCATACTGGCGTATGGACTTCACCGGCTCCCACCTATCCTACACAAGCTAATTCGAGTACCAATGTCAAGCTATAGTAAAGGTCCCGGGGTCTTTCCGTCCTGCCGCGCGTAACGAGCATCTTTACTCGTACTGCAATTTCGCCGGGCCTGTGGTTGAGACAGTGGGGAAGTCGTTACGCCATTCGTGCAGGTCGGAACTTACCCGACAAGGAATTTCGCTACCTTAGGATGGTTATAGTTACCACCGCCGTTTACTGGCGCTTAAGTTCTCCGCTTCGCCCCCGAAAGAGCTAACAGGTCCCCTTAACGTTCCAGCACCGGGCAGGCGTCAGTCCATATACATCGAATTACTTCTTCGCATGGACCTGTGTTTTTAGTAAACAGTCGCTTCCCCCTGCTCTCTGCGGCCATACAACGCTCCACCCGCGCGGGGCTTCACGTCTCCGGCCCCCCTTCTCCCTAAGTTACGGGGGCAATTTGCCGAGTTCCTTAACCACAGTTCGCCCGATCGCCTCGGTATTCTCTACCTGACCACCTGTGTCGGTTTGGGGTACGGGCCGCTAAGAACTCGCTAGAGGCTTTTCTCGGCAGCATAGGATCACTGACTTCACCTGAATCGGCTCGGCATCACGTCTCAGCCTTATATGTGTTGCGGATTTGCCTACAACACGGCCTACACGCTTACCCCGGCACAACCACCGGCCGGGCTCAGCTACCTTCCTGCGTCACCCCATCGCTTGACTACTACCCATCAGGTTCCCACGCTCCCCATTCGCAACCCGAAGGTCTTGAACGGTTTGGGTGGTTAGCACAACGAGGTTCATCAGGGACGCTCTTTCGCGGGTACGGGAATATCAACCCGTTGTCCATCGACTACGCCTCTCGGCCTCGCCTTAGGTCCCGACTCACCCAGGGCGGATTAGCCTGGCCCTGGAACCCTTGGTCATCCGGCGGAAGGGTTTCTCACCCTTCTTTCGCTACTCATGCCTGCATTCTCACTCGTGCCGCGTCCACAACTGGGTCACCCCGCTGCTTCACTCGCGGCACGACGCTCCCCTACCCATCCACACACCTGCACAAGGAATCAAGTCCAAGCGAGGATAAAATGTGAATGCCACAGCTTCGGCGGTGTGCTTGAGCCCCGCTACATTGTCGGCGCGGAACCACTTGACCAGTGAGCTATTACGCACTCTTTAAAGGGTGGCTGCTTCTAAGCCAACCTCCTGGTTGTCTATGCGACCCCACATCCTTTTCCACTTAGCACACGCTTAGGGGCCTTAGCTGGTGATCTGGGCTGTTTCCCTCTCGACTACGAAGCTTATCCCCCGCAGTCTCACTGCCGCGCTCTCACTTACCGGCATTCGGAGTTTGGCTGATTTCGGTAAGCTTGTGGGCCCCCTAGACCATCCAGTGCTCTACCTCCGGCAAGAAACACGCGACGCTGCACCTAAATGCATTTCGGGGAGAACCAGCTATCACGGAGTTTGATTGGCCTTTCACCCCTAACCACAGGTCATCCCCCAATTTTTCAACATTGGTGGGTTCGGCCCTCCACGCGGTCTTACCCGCGCTTCAGCCTGCCCATGGCTAGATCACTCCGCTTCGGGTCTAGGACACGCGACTGAATCGCCCTATTCAGACTCGCTTTCGCTACGGCTCCCCCACACGGGTTAACCTCGCCACATGCCACTAACTCGCAGGCTCATTCTTCAAAAGGCACGCCGTCACCCCGCAAGGCTCCGACGGATTGTAGGCGAACGGTTTCAGGTACTATTTCACTCCCCTCCCGGGGTACTTTTCACCATTCCCTCACGGTACTTGTCCGCTATCGGTCACCAGGAAGTATTTAGGCTTACCAGGTGGTCCTGGCAGATTCACGGCAGATTTCAGGGGTCCGCCGCTACTCGGGAACACCCACAGAAGGTCAGCAACTTTCACCTACCGGACTCTCACCGTCTACGGTCAGCCATTCCAGACTGTTCGACTAGCCACTAACTTTGTAACTCCTCGAACAAGTGTCAGCTTGTTCAGCGGGGTCCCACAACCCCGACCACGCAACCCCTGACAGGTATCACACGCAGCCGGTTTAGCCTCGATCCGCTTTCGCTCGCCACTACTCACGGAATCACTAAATTGTTTTCTCTTCCTGCGGGTACTGAGATGTTTCACTTCCCCGCGTTCCCTCCACACACCCTATGTGTTCAGGTGTGGGTGACACCACATGACTGGTGCCAGGTTTCCCCATTCGGACACCCTGGGATCACAGCTTGGTTGACAGCTCCCCCAGGCCTATCGCGGCCTCCCACGTCCTTCATCGGCTCCTGGTGCCAAGGCATTCACCGTTCGCCCTTGACAACTTGACCACAAAGATGCTCGCGTCCACTGTGCAATTCTCAACAAACGACCAACCCACAACCCGATCCGCCCCACACCAAACCCAACCCAACGGTCAGCGGTATGCGAGGCCAGGCCATGCCTGGCAGACTCCCAGCCCCCACACCGGAGGGCTGGCCAAGTCTCTGAAACAACAACCAACGGTTGTTCCTTCAGGACCCAACAGGGTGCTTACATTCCTCCTCAGCCGCACCAGGGACTTCGTTCCCACCACCCCGAAAGGCAGCTGTACTAGAAGGAACCCGGCCGTTGCCGAGGAAAAACTTGCCAGTGTCTCCGCCATCTGAGCACCCCACCACCACAGTCGGGCGGTGCGGGCTCCTTACCGACTTTCGTCGGAAGGTGCTCCTTAGAAAGGAGGTGATCCAGCCGCACCTTCCGGTACGGCTACCTTGTTACGACTTCGTCCCAATCGCCAGCCCCACCTTCGACGGCTCCCTCCCACAAGGGGTTGGGCCACCGGCTTCGGGTGTTGCCGACTTTCGTGACGTGACGGGCGGTGTGTACAAGGCCCGGGAACGTATTCACCGCAGCGTTGCTGATCTGCGATTACTAGCGACTCCGACTTCACGGGGTCGAGTTGCAGACCCCGATCCGAACTGAGACCGGCTTTTTGGGATTCGCTCCACCTCTAC
>NZ_JBEZFV010000028.1:0-1447 GCF_040649655.1 Micromonospora sp. NPDC048905
CTCCATAAGATTGTTGATGTCCGGGATCGATGTCTCGGATGCCCGGAGCGGTGGGGTGTGGCTGATGGCTGCTTGCCCGTGGTGGTTCCGAAGGAGTAGCCGCCCTGTCGTTCTGCGATGGCCTGGCTGCTGATTGAAATCTGCGTGTTGGTCGCTGTTTATGGAGCTGCCGGCAGTGCCGTCGACGGGGTCACGCTCGATGGGGAGGTTCGGGCCGGTGAAGGTCCGGGAGCAGATCTGGATCGGTATCGATGTCGGCAAGGCGCATCACCATGCGTGTGCGGTCGACGGGACCGGGAAGGTGGTGTTCAGTAAGCGGTTGGCCAACGGCCAGGCCGAGATCGAGGCGTTGATCGCCCGGGCGGGCAAGGCTGCCGGGCAGGTGCGGTGGGCCTTGGATATGACCTCGGGGACTGCGGGTCTGCTGCTCGCGGTGCTGCGCCGGGCCGGTGCGACGGTGATGTATGTGCCCGGCCGGCTGGTCAACCGGATGGCCGGCGCGTTCGCCGGGGAAGGTAAGAGCGACGCTAAAGACGCCTTCACCATCGCCGAGACGGCCCGGCTGCGCCACGACCTGACCGAGGTCACCAGCCCGGACCAGGCCATCGCCGAACTGCAGGTCCTGACCGCCCGGCGGGAGGACCTGATGGGTGACTGGGTGCGCGGCGTCAACCGGCTGCGGGACCTGCTCGCGTCGATCTTCCCCGCGCTGGAAGCAGCGTTCGACTACTCGACCCGCTCGGCTCTGGTGCTGCTGACCGGTTTCCAGACCGCCGCCGGTATCCGCGATGCCGGCGCCGACAGGGTGGCCGAGCATCTGTTGGCGGGTGGCGCCTGGGCCAAAGGCATCCCGGCCATGGTCGACAAGGCCTTGGCCGCAGCGGCCGCCCAGACGATCGCGTTGCCCACCGAGGCTGCGGTGGCTCCGCTGATCGCTCGTCTCGCCGCGCAGTTGCTCGACCTGGACCGCGAGATCAAGAACCTGGACAAGCAGATCACCATCACGTTCGAACAGCACCCACACGCGGCCCGGATCACCAGCGTGAACGGATTCGGGCCGATCCTCGGCGCCCAACTGCTCGCCGACACCGGCGGAGACCTGCGAGCCACGTTCGGCAGCTCGTCGCGGCTGGCCGCCTACGCCGGACTTGCCCCGGTATCCCGTGACTCCGGACGCGTACGCGGAAACCTGCACCGGCCCAAGCGCTACCACCGCGGCCTGCGCCGCGTGTTCTACCTCGCCGCATTGTCGGCGATCAGACCCGAAGGCCCATCGCAAGTCTTCTACCGGCGTAAACGCGCCGAGGGCAAAATCCACACCCAAGCCCTGATCGCCCTGGCCCGCCGCCTGATCGACGTCGTCTGGGCACTGCTGCGCGACGGCCGCGAGTTCCAACCCACACCACCGCTGACCGCGTCTACGGCTTGACTTGGTCATTGAAACTCC